>NZ_JBBMQL010000030.1:0-2415 GCF_038900015.1 Sulfitobacter sp. AS92 | reverse complement strand
CCGTTCGCCTCGTGGCTGAGCGCTGCGGTGCAGCTTCACCACAGCGGCCATTCGTTCGTCGTGCAGCATTCTTGGGAGGTGAAGATTGGCAGAGCGGACAGAGCCGCCTTCTGCCTACGCAGCGAATGCTCACGCGGTATTTGCTCGCGATCGCGACACAGAGCGCTCTGTGGTGCGGCGGAATCCCCCAAGCCGGGGGCTCCTTCACGTCAGTACGGGTCCATTCAAGCTGACCCTTCTCTGCGCCATGTTCGCACAGGAAGGACGCGAAAAAAGTTGCCGCAGGGTTGCCATAGCGCCACAACTGTTTTGAGCGATTTGAAGTTTTCGTTTTGATTGTCCGGCAGGGCTCTCACAGGGTTTGAGATGCGCGCAAATAACCTTGGCAATGGTCAGTGCCAAAGCTTCCCGCGCGAAGTAAACAGATCGCCCGCAGAAATGCCGGACTATCTGTCTGTTCCCCCTGATCACGCTCACATACCGATGTAGCGTTTCTAACTTTCCAAAAACTGTAGGAGCGTCGGCGAACGAATTCGGCAAAGTCTTGCCGCCAAACTACTTTACGAGATTTCAAGCGACGGAAAATGGAGGCATCCCCGTATAAAAGATTTAGTGATCAAAAGATGAGTAGCATGGATTTCCCACAACTTCGCCGAACCGCCCTCACAACCTTAGCAGCCGTACTGGTACTCCCGTTCCAAGTGCAGGCACAAAGCACGCTTGCGGAGGTTGAAAGTTTCTTTGACGCCGCGCAAATTGTTGCGGGCCCAACGTTGGTGGACTGCACGCTCTCGGGCGGGACCGAGACGACATGTTTCTCGATCACGGTGATTGCAGAGCCGTCCAGCTATACCCCAGGCCCGTGGTGTCCGACCAATATCACCGATGGGCCGGACAAAAGTGGCATCTGGCTGGAGGACGGAAAGGTCCATGTGGCCGACGGCGCGTTCATGCAAAACCTGTCCACATTCTATGACGATGACAAATGGCAGCTATCCGATCCGTCGACAGGCAAAATCAACGTGACGGACAGCCTCGAGGCATGCCTTGCCGCCGCGCGTCCCGATGTCGATCCGGCCTATACCAATCACTGTGTGCAGTGTTTGGTCGAATACATGCCCGAGGGTGCCACCCAAACCTATGTGATCCCTGTTGAGCCCCAGCCGCTTATGCGCGGGCGCAGTATCGGATTTGCAGGCGCAGGTATCGCGCGCAATGGTGTTTCTCTGGCTGCTGCCGCCCCGACTGACGCGATCTTGGGGGCCTATACAATCGCCCCCTTTGATACATGCGGCGGGCATGTGAACCCGCATGCAGGATATCATTACCACGCTGTGACTGATTGCCTGACCACACTTTCGGATATGTCGGACCATGGCGGACAGATCGGCATCGCAATGGACGGCTACAAAATCTTTGCGCAAAACATGACCGATGGCTCAACCCCGGCCAAACTTGACCGCTGCAACGGGCATGAGACGGGCGACCTGGGCTATCATTACCATGCTGGTGATCCGGGATCGAACGCGATCCTTGGCTGTATGAGCGCAGAATATGGCTGTGCCTCGGATGACCCGACAGCCGTCTGTGATGCAACGGCCCGACCGCCACGCCCTTGAACAACCTTCAACCGCAACCTCAAAGGAAGATCATCATGATCACCAAACTAATGGTCGCCGCCGCCCTGTCTCTGACGGGCGCGACTCTCGCATCGGCGCAAGATGCCGATACGAGCTTTTTCATCACCAGCGAGAACCCTGGCAACGGGGCAGATCTGGGCGGTTTGGAAGGCGCAGATGCCTACTGCACCACACTTGCCGAAGCGGCGGGCGTGACCGGCAAGACATGGGCCGCCTACCTGTCCTCCGCCGAGCAGAACGCGCGCGACCGGATCGGAACCGGCCCGTGGATGAACGCCGCTGGTGTGGTCGTGGCGCAAAGCGTCGAGGATCTGCACAGCGACAGCAACAACCTGACCAAGGAGACGGCAATTTCCGAGGCGGGTGCAGTGATCAATGGCCGCGGCGATACACCCAACCGCCATGACATCCTGACCGGTTCGGACCTCGACGGAAATCTGGTTGGCGATGCTTGCGAAGGCTGGACCACAAGCGGCGAAGGCTCTGCGATGGTCGGTCACCACGATCGCACGGGAGGCGGCGATCATCCGACAGCGTGGAACTCGGCGCATCCGTCGCGCGGGTGTGGCATGGAAGCTTTGCAGGGTACAGGCGGCGACGGGCTGTTTTACTGCTTTGCCACAAACTAAGCAGTCAACTCGACAAACTCAAACGGGCACGCTCTGCGTGCCCGTTTTTTTTTGGGTCTTCGTATTCAGTGAATAACGCGTTTATCCTAACTATTTGTCCAGAGCGATCCACTTTGCGCGCGCTCTGTCCCATGCTGGTAGAGCGC
>NZ_JBBMQL010000029.1:0-3125 GCF_038900015.1 Sulfitobacter sp. AS92 | reverse complement strand
AGCGTGTTCGGTGGTGCAAAGATGACCACCGCGCTCCTCGACCGCCTCACACATCGTTGCCACATTCTCGAGACCGGCAATGACAGCTACCGGTTCAAGGCCAGCTCCGCGACAGCCAAAAAGAAACGAAAGGAGACAGCGGCATTGACGCCATCATAACGCAAAGAACATAATAACTGGGTGGGTCAAGTCTCGGTGACAATGCCGGGTCAGTTCTCGGTGACAATCAACACACCACGACCCCTTAGCGCAGCATTTTGACGTGTTGGATGGCTGCATCGCGGACAAAGCGCCAATTCGCTGCGGGAGGGCGATGGCCGCTTCGGCACCCGTGATAATGAGATGGCGCTATCAAATATCCGTCCCCAGTGATAGGCAGTCGTGCTTGATCGCGAACGCATTGGAGGCAGCGAAAATTGAAACCATTTGATCTTCTATCGCTTGTAGAAATCGACGCCCAGTTAATTGAAAAGCTGGCCACCAGAGCTTGTCAGCTTCAAGTGCATTGGCAAAATCGAACAATGCCTCAGACGTTGCAGGGGCGGCGTGTCGGGATGATTGAGGAATTACCCGGCTGGCGAAATCCGACAGCGCTTGCCATTGGTGTCACGGCAATGGGCGGCAGTTGTGTTTCCGCCTCCGCGAAGTTGGAAGGAGCAGAAACGGTCGACGATCTTGCCGGCTACATGGACAACTGGTTCGACCTGATGGCAGTGCGCACCCCGCGTCTGTCCAAGCTGAGGTCCTTTGCCGATGCGCTAAAGGCCCCGGCGTTGAACCTACGAACGAACGACAACCATCCTTGCGAGGTGCTTGGAGACTTAGCCTACGTAATGTCTGTTCGTGGGTCATGGAACGGACTTCAGGTCGCGATGGTCGGGCCTTCTGGCAACATCGCTTCATCATGGTTCGAGGCGGCGCGTGTGCTTGGTATAGATGTGCTTCAAGTCACTCCTAAGGGGTTTGAGGCCAGTGAACAGGTTCGTGGCTCATGCGATGTGACTGACGACATACGCGCGATTGAAGGAACGGATCTGATTGTGACTGACTGCTGGCCCTCTGACCTCGACGCAGATGGCGCAGATGCCTTCCAAAAATGCCGTATCGAAGCGGCCATTTTGAACCGCTGCAAAGACGATGCCCTTTTCGTGCCATGTCCGCCCGTAACGCGGGGACAGGAAGTGTCAGACGATGCGATGCGGCATTCGGCTTGCGCGGCAACCCCGGCAAAAGCGTTTCTTCTTCATACGCAAAACGCATACGTGGAAGAAGCAATCGAGAGCGTCTAAACCAGACATTCATACGCCATGCGGCATCAGGCACATTGAGCTGTTTGAGGCACCGGATAAGGATAGGTTGTATCTTTTCGAGGAGTGGCAGGATCAGGATGCGCTCGATCAGCATCATGCCCAGCCCTACACAGCTGCGGTTTTCAAATCTTACGAGGGCTGGCTCGCGGAACCACCCCGTATCCTGCCTTTGAATGGCCTGAAGTAGCATGTTTTTTCTGCAGGAGTTACCGACACGAATGATGATCGACGGTTACGTATCGGAGACAGGTGTGGGTGACGTGGACACCGTGGCGCAAGCACTCTCAATGATGCGAGAGGCAAGCCAACTGGAGCGCCTCTTAGAAGCCTACTTTGGCAGTCATAACCTTTCACAGTTGAAGTTCCATATCCTCATCGTAATAGACCGCGAGCCAGACACGGACAGTCTTCGTCAAAGCGAAATCAACCAACGATTGGATGTTTCCAAGCCAGTCCTGCACCGGACTGTGGGTTCGCTGCTGAAAGACGGATTGCTCGTGCGCCGAGACGATCCCGAGGATTCACGCGCTCACCATCTGGCCCTGACCGGCGAAAGCAAGTCGATGCTTTCAGCGATCCTACCCGGCTATTTTGAAACCATTTCCGGTTTTATGGAAAAACGGCCATGACGCGGCTTCTGACGGTCCTCTTCGCATGGATCGCCGTCTATACCGCTGTCACGGCCACATTAGTGGGATTCCAGCGGGCAGGCTTAGATATGCCGCTACCAGTGCAGACATTTCTGCTCACAACCGTTCTGGTGCCGACGATGATATTTATCCTTGGTCCATTCGCAGCAATGCTCGCGCAAACCGTAGTACGAAAGTTTGGCTAAGCAGACATCAAGCCTCAAGCCTGTGTTCCAAAAACGCTCGGTCTTGACTGGCCAACCAAAAACCCCTTTCAAAACCCAACTAATTGTTGAAGGTTTTTGGCTCTTTCGAGATAGCAGACCTACGTGTATCACGCAGCATCGGTGAGTTTGGGCTCGAAGAAGACGTTAGCTGTAAAGAGCACCGAGGTCGGCAGAGCGGACCTTCCAGACATTCGCTGCGGATGCGCCAATGTCGGCTTCGGTGACGCCGTTCAACAATCGGTCCTTTTGGGAACGATTTTCCAGCGATCCACCTTCTGCCACTTGACAGAGTTAGCCGTTGCCCGCCGTTTCCAGCTCTTTCACTTCCGGCCGATCCTGTTGCAAAAGCCAGCTGTCTTGCAGCCAGTGTTCAGTCCGACGATGCCCTGGCATATTGACCCAGAAAATATCGCGCTCGAACACCATGACCTCTTCATCAGGGCCGACAATGACCCAGAACCAAAGCCGGTCGGAGTTTGTCGAGCGCATCTTCACCTTCATGCCGGTCAGTGTGATTTTTTCGACATTCCCCTGCCTATTCACCGTGATGGTCTCGTTATGTGGTGCGATCCAGTGAACTTTGTGTGCGTCCAATAAATCCGGTGCATGCCGATCGAGAAAATCCATGGCGATATCACGTGCGACATCGTCCGACGGCAGCTCTGCCGATGCGGCCATTTCTCGGGTCATGCGCGTGAAGCCCAGAAGGATACCGTCTTCGCTAACTACTGTCGAAACATGCTCACCGCCTATCCCACGGTTTGTTCCGTCGCTCCGTTCGGCTCGGGAGAGTATAGCCGCACGGCCATCCACTTCGACCTGCGCTTCTCCAACCGGCGTAAATCCCTCCGGAAGCAGCGACAGCAAAAGCGCCGATATTTGCATTGTGATATTCATGGTATTTCCCTTTCATGGTTGGTTTTTAGTTCAGGATACCTCTTTCGGTCGCGGCGTGCCGC
>NZ_JBBMQL010000028.1:0-3161 GCF_038900015.1 Sulfitobacter sp. AS92 | reverse complement strand
GGCTGTTTCCTCGGCCTATCAGACATATCGCGATCGAAACGAATATGTTGTCCAAGTCAAGTACACTAACCAGAGCGATGACGCGGACCTCCTGCACGGACGGTTCGCTATCTGCATCGCTCATTTGTCCAGACGAATGTCTGGGCGGGTAAAAGTATGCTTTTGATACAGGATAAGAGGATCAGTTTCTTACCAGCTTCTGATCTTCGCGCGAGACGCTAAGTCTTGCTTTTTCTGGATCAAATCAAGCGCGAAAAGGGCGTTTGGTGAATGCCTTGGCAGTAAGAGGCGATGAAAGACGTGATACTCTGCGATAAGCCATGGGGAGCTGAGAATAAGCTTTGATCCATGGATTTCTGAATGGGGCAACCCACCTGATACTTTGTTATTACTGATCTTCGGATCAGCTAATAACTTGGTAAACCAGGTATTTTTAGGCTGAATATATAGGCTTAAAAAGGCAAACCCGGGGAACTGAAACATCTAAGTACCCGGAGGAAAGGAAATCAATATGATACTCCCCTAGTAGCGGCGAGCGAACGGGGACCAGCCGAGCCATGAGTGTGGTTAGAATGCGTTGGAATGCGCAACCAGAGTGGGTGATAGTCCCGTATAAGAAGCATGATTGGACGTATTAAGTAGGGCGGAACACGTGAAATTCTGTCTGAAGATCGGAGGACCACCTTCGAAGGCTAAGTACTCCTTACTGACCGATAGTGAACCAGTACCGTGAGGGAAAGGTGAAAAGCACCCCGACGAGGGGAGTGAAACAGTACCTGAAACCGAACGCCTACAATCAGTTGGAGGGACCTTGCGTCCTGACAGCGTACCTTTTGTATAATGGGTCATCGACTTGGTCTCACGAGCAAGCTTAAGCCGTTAGGTGTAGGCGTAGCGAAAGCGAGTCTTAATAGGGCGTTGAGTTCGTGGGATCAGACCCGAAACCGAGTGATCTAGGCATGGCCAGGTTGAAGATAAGGTAACACTTATTGGAGGACCGAACCCACATCTGTTGAAAAAGATCGGGATGAGCTGTGCCTAGGGGTGAAAGGCCAATCAAACTCGGAGATAGCTGGTTCTCTGCGAAATCTATTTAGGTAGAGCGTCGACCGAATACCACCGGGGGTAGAGCACTGGATGGGTAATGGGGCCCCACAGGCTTACTGATCCTAACCAAACTCCGAATACCGGTGAGTACTAGTCGGCAGACACACGGCGAATGCTAACGTCCGTCGTGAAGAGGGAAACAACCCTAACCTCCAGCTAAGGCCCCTAATTCATGGCTAAGTGGGAAAGCAGGTGAGACGACCAAAACAACCAGGAGGTTGGCTTAGAAGCAGCCATCCTTTAAAGATAGCGTAACAGCTCACTGGTCTAAATAAGTTGTCTTGCGGCGAAGATGTAACGGGGCTCAAGCCATGAGCCGAAGCTGAGGATGCATTTATTGCATGGTAGCAGAGCGTAGTGTGACATAGTTCCATGTGTCCTTATCATCCTTCGGGGTGAGTTGGACACAAGGAGCTTTCTGTGAAGCTGGCGCGTGAGCGATCCGGTGGAGAGATCACTAGTGAGAATGATGACATGAGTAGCGACAAAGAGTGTGAGAGACACTCTCGCCGAAAATCCAAGGGTTCCTGCTTAAAGCTAATCTGAGCAGGGTAAGCCGACCCCTAAGGCGAGGCCGAAAGGCGTAGTCGATGGGAACCAGGTTAATATTCCTGGGCCAGATGGAAGTGACGGATCTCGAGGGTAGTTCATCCTTATCGGATTGAATGGGCTGCTTAGAGGTCCCTGGAAATAGCTCCATCGCTAGATCGTACCCTAAACCGACACAGGTGGATAGGTAGAGAATACCAAGGCGCTTGAGAGAACTATGTTGAAGGAACTCGGCAAAATACCTCCGTAAGTTCGCGAGAAGGAGGCCCGGTTTCTAGGCAACTAGAGGCTGGGGGCACAAACCAGGGGGTGGCGACTGTTTATTAAAAACACAGGGCTCTGCGAAGTCGTAAGACGACGTATAGGGTCTGACGCCTGCCCGGTGCCTGAAGGTTAAAAGGAGGGGTGAGAGCTCTGAATTGAAGCCCAGGTAAACGGCGGCCGTAACTATAACGGTCCTAAGGTAGCGAAATTCCTTGTCGGGTAAGTTCCGACCTGCACGAATGGCGTAACGACTTCCCCGCTGTCTCCAACATAGACTCAGCGAAATTGAATTACCGGTCAAGATGCCGGTTACCCGCGGTTAGACGGAAAGACCCCGTGCACCTTTACTACAGCTTCACACTGGCATTAGGCCGAACATGTGCAGGATAGGTGGTGGGCTTTGAAACCGAGACGCCAGTCTCGGTGGAGCCTCCCTTGAGATACCACCCTTGTTCTGCTTGATGTCTAACCGCGGACCGTTATCCGGTTCCGGGACCCTGTGTGGCGGGTAGTTTGACTGGGGCGGTCGCCTCCTAAATCGTAACGGAGGCGCGCGAAGGTTGGCTCAGAGCGGTCGGAAATCGCTCGTTGAGTGCAATGGCAGAAGCCAGCCTGACTGCGAGACTGACAAGTCGAGCAGAGTCGAAAGACGGCCATAGTGATCCGGTGGTCCCAAGTGGGAGGGCCATCGCTCAACGGATAAAAGGTACGCCGGGGATAACAGGCTGATACTGCCCAAGAGTCCATATCGACGGCAGTGTTTGGCACCTCGATGTCGGCTCATCTCATCCTGGGGCTGGAGCAGGTCCCAAGGGTACGGCTGTTCGCCGTTTAAAGAGGTACGTGAGCTGGGTTTAGAACGTCGTGAGACAGTTCGGTCCCTATCTTCCGTGGGTGTAGGATACTTGAGAGGAGTTGCCCCTAGTACGAGAGGACCGGGGTGAACGATCCACTGGTGGACCAGTTGTTATGCCAATAGCAGTGCTGGGTAGCTATGATCGGACAGGATAACCGCTGAAGGCATCTAAGCGGGAAGCCCCCCTCAAAACAAGGTATCCCTGAGAGCCGAGGTAGACCACCTCGTCGATAGGCCAGAGATGTAAGCGTGGTAACACGTTCAGTTGACTGGTACTAATTGCTCGATAGGCTTGATTTGATCCAGTAGAAGCAAGACTTCAACTTATCAATCAAAAGCATACACATACAATCAGTTGTACATGACTTGGAACACGCTTTGCGCA
>NZ_JBBMQL010000027.1:0-5702 GCF_038900015.1 Sulfitobacter sp. AS92 | reverse complement strand
GATCTGCGCGTGGTGGGCGAGGATGTCAGCGAACTGCTCGACATGATCGCCGCCCAGATGAAGGTAATCCAGATCGCCCGGATCAAGAAATCCTGTCGACGCTGCGAGCGGATGGTGCAAGAACCTGCACCCAGCCGTCCGATCCCGGGCAGCATGGCCGGGCCGAACCTCCTGGCGCATGTGCTGGTCTCGAAGTTCGACGACCATCTGCCTCTCTACCGTCAGCATGAAATCTTCGAGCGTATGAGGGCCGACATCCCCGAAAGCACACTTGTGGGCTGGTGCGGCCGCGCCATGAAGACACTATCGCCGCTGATCGAGCGGATCGATGCGGACATCCTGAGCAGCGACCTTCTGCATGCGGACGATACCCCGATCCGGGTATTGGACCGCTCCAGAAGAGACAAAGGATTGGGGAAAGGCGTGAAGCAAGGCCGAGTCTGGGCCTACGTGCGTGACCAGCGCCCGTGGGCGGGAGCCGCGCCACCTGGCGCTGTCTACCGGTTTGCCCCCAACTGGAAAGAAGAGCACGTTCTAAGCCATCTGGCCGATGCCCGCGGCATTCTGCAAGCGGACGGCTACAAAGGCTATGCCAAGCTCTACGAGCCTCATCAGATGGCTCACCGCGTTTGCACGAGGCGGCCTGTTGGGCGCACCTACGACGAGACTTCCACGACTTTTGGGCCTCAACTAAGTCCGAGATCGCGCGCGAGGCGCTCGACCGGATTGGTGAGCTCTACGATATTGAGCGCGACATCAACGGCCAGACAGCAGAGGCCCGCCTTGCAGCCCGTCAAAGGCTGAGCCGACCAAGGGTGGAGGCCTTTTTTGATTGGTCCGAACAGCAACTCCTGCGCATTCCCGGCAAGAGCGATCTGGCTAAAGCATTCCGCTATGGCCTCAGTCGAAGGGGTGCCTTCAGCCTGTTCCTCACCGATGGTCGGGTTGCAATCGACAACAACCCAGCAGAGCGGGCTCTGCGCCCGATCGGTAATGGGCGAAAGAACTGGCTCTTCGCGGGGGCCGATACAGGTGCGTAAACCCTGGCCCGCGCTATGACCATCATCGAAACAGCCAAGCTAAACGGCCTCGACCACAGGCCTATCTCGCGGACGTTCTCGACCGCATCCACGACCACAAAATCAACAAGCTGGATGAGCTGCTGCCGTGGAACTGGAAGACGTTGCTACGAGAAGCCAACAGTCAAGCCGCGTAAACTGCGGTACCAATGGCGCGGTTACGCTGCACCGCTCAAATCTCAACGCAGATTGGCGGCGATCTGATCATCTTCAGCCCGGAATTCCTGCGCGAGGACAAGACGCTGCACGACAACCTACCGCTTCGGCCCAACGGACTGTGCCATGTATCCCATCTTTATGGCACACGTGAACGACAAAGCTGAACCTGGTCATTTAGTCAGGTCAGTGGGGGCTGTTGCTCGAATTGGGGTTGGTTCAATGGTCGGGCCCCCCGCGGCTTGCGTAGCGATGACCAGATTTGGCGCCACTACCCTTTTTGCCGTAACGGGTTCTGACCAATCAGCGGCGGTTAGGGGTGGTCCTTCCTCGAAATCGAAGAATTAGAGCTGCTGCCAGCGGCCAGGTTTCTTCCCCCTTAGGGCGTCCGTTCGACGAGTTGGGGTGCTCTGATAGCCTGAAACGGAAGGGCTTTTTCCTTTAGGTGGAGGCGCCCCGGGCTGCTCACTGTGCGAGCGCCATGAGAACTGTATTCGGCAAACCGAAGATATGTATATTGTGGCTACCAGACACGTAGCTTGCAGCGCACTGACAGAGGCACTACATTGTTAGTGCGCAGCAATGCTGGAGGTCGCATGAGTAATTTGACCATAAGATTGGACCCCGATGAGAAGTCCCAGCTGAAGGCTTGGGCAAAGGTCAAAGGTGCAAGCACGACCGATTACATTAAAGCCCTTGTCGCCGCAGATACGGCGGCGTGAAGTCCACAAGAACGTGCTGCTGCTTGGTTTCGCGAAAATGAATCCGCGATCGCTGCGGAAGCAGAACAGGTCAAAAATAGCGGGGTCCCGGGCTCTCATTTGGCTTTGAACCACCCATGGCCCAATGCAGAAGTTTGACGTTTTCGAGATCGCTGGCGATCTTTACCTCGTTGTTCAAGCAGATCATCTATTGGAGCTGAACACGGTCGTCCTGGTGCCGGTCTTGCCGAGTGACACGCTTCCAACCCTAACGAAGCTTACCGTGGATGTGACGATTGCCGGAAGCTCTTTTCGTGTCCGTACCCACATGCCTCTCACAGTACAGGCGGATCGATTACGGCACCTCCGCCCGGTGCATCAGCTCTCTGCGGAGGAGGGGCATCGCGTTATGGATGGCCTTTACGCTATTCTTTGGGGACTCTAGGCAGCAGCCGAACCCGCATGGTGGATATTTCGAAAGTTTTCGGATTAAGAGCTGTTGCCCGGGTGCTATTAGAGCTTGCGGTTTGCGCGCGGGGGCGGTGAATGGCCCAGGGGACCTTTTGGCCGTATCAGGAGCGTAACAGCAATATCAGCCCTTTCGGCGATTCTTCACACTAGTCGCCAGACCTATAACCCCGTTCCCGAAGCGCCCTCGGCTCACCTTCAAGTTGCGCTACTCCAATTCCCTGGATACCTCACTTTCTGCAAGGGCGAGAAAGGCGGCGCGCCGAAGCTCAGATTCCGTGCAGCATCAGGACCATGACGAAATCATCCAATTCATAGCGCTCGTATGCTACGCCCGGCAAATGTGTGGGGCGCGGCCCAAACCCCCGATAACGCCTCATCTCGAGCGGCCCTGTTCTGAGACCAAGCAGCGGCGCAGCAGTTTACATAATGATAGGGCTGAGGCCGGCCCGTTCGTGCGCGATCGCGACCGCGAGACCTATGGCGCCAACACACAACCGATGCTCAGCCATATCAACGTCGGCACCGGAATCGATGTGTCGATCATGAAACTGGCGCAGATGGTCGCTCGGGTCACCGGCTTTAACGGACGCATTACCAATGACCCCAGCAAACCTGATGGTACCCTGCAGGCGCCATGAGAATTGCATTCGGCAATCTAAGATATGTATATTTTGGCTAACAGACTCGTGGCTTGCAGCGCACTTACAGATGCGCTACACTGTTAGTGCGCTGCAAGGCTGGAGGTCGCATGAGTAATTTGACCATTAGATTGGACCCCGATGAGAAGTCTCAGCTGAAGGCTTGGGCAAAGGTCAAAGGTGCAAGCACGACCGATTACATCAAAGCACTTGTCGCCGCAGATATGGCGGCGGGAAGTCCACAAGAACGTGCTGCTGCTTGGTTTCGCGAAAATGGATCCGCAATTGCTGCAGAAGCAGAACAGGTCAAAAATAGCGGTGTCCCGGGTGCTCATTTGGCTTTGAACCACCCATGGCCCGATGCAGAAGTTTGACGTTTTCGAGATCGCTGGCGATCTTTACCTCGTTGTTCAAGCAGATCATCTATTGGAGCTAAATACGGTCGTCCTAGTTCCGGTCTTGCCGAGTGACACGCTTCCGACCCTGACGAAGCTTACCGTGGATGTGACGATTGTCGGAAGCCCTTTTCGTGTCCGTACCCACATGCCTCTCACAGTACAGGCGGATCGATTACGGCACCTCCACCCGGTGCATCAGCTCTCTGCGGAGGAGGGGCACCGCGTTATGGATGGCCTTTACGCTATTCTTTGGGGTCTCTAGGCAGCAGCCAAACCATACATGGCGGATATTTCCAAAGATTTCGCATTAAGAGCTGTTGCCCGGGTGCTATTAGAGCTCGCGGTTTGCGCCGAAGGGGGGGTGAATGTCCCAGATGGCGTTTTGGCAGTATCAGAAGCGTAACAGCAACATCAGCCCTTTCGGCAATTCCTCACACTAATTGCCAGATCTTTAACCCCGTTCCCGAAACGGCCCTCGGCTTACCTTCAAACTGCGCAACCCGTTTTCACTTCAAGATAGGGCGCATTTCAAGCAAGAGTACGCTCCGCCGGAATATTTGACGCTTCCTTTTTTTCTCTTGATTAAGGGCCTGCCGTAGGAGCGTCAGTCGTTCGAGGGCACGATCACGGCGTTCGTATAGCCGCCTTACGCGAGAACCGGTATTCCCCATGAGCATGGTCTTCTGAGGTGGTCGTTCAGAGTTCCAAACCAGCGCCGCTGATCGCGCTTCTTGCAAGGACCGATCCGCTGCAAGAAAGCGATGATAGGCTTGTAGAACCGTCCGTCTGTGAATTCCAACATATCCGTGCATGGCTCACATCCTTTGATGCTCTCACGTAGTTAGATGTCGATGACTGTATCAGATTCTTCCTCGCAATTCACCGATAATTCTAGAATAAAATTTCCCTCTCGAGATATCCATGACCCGGCGCCTTTAAGCGGCGCAACCACCGATTAGAGGCGTATCTCGGGATGTCCCAGCAAAGCAAATCCAAGCCCAGCTTTAGCTGCTCGTATACAGATCAAGAGGCGACCGCGGGAGCCGAACCAACCCGCCCGGCGCCGAGTCATGCCACGCAAAGCCATGGCGATTGTAGAAAGCTTCCAACTCCTCTGTTCGCAGACCCTCCTCGCCAAACGGCTCGTGGTACAGCTCAATGCCAAGATCAGCATCGTCCGCGGCCTCGACCAAGACCCGGAGAATGTTATGGGCACATCCGTTGCCCCGGTATTGGGGCGCGACCCAGATGCCACCTAAGATGAACCTTTTGTTTTTTAGAGCATGCTCGATATAGGCCACGTTGTCTTGGGCATTGCGGTAATAGGTTCGCTCAGCGGTATCGCCAGTGCTGCCGCAGAGCCCTGGGACATCTATGATTTTCGCGAGAACTCTGTCATATTTTTGTTTTGCGCGGCGTTGTGAGTGCGCATCGGTTTGATCGAGTTCGGCCACTAGTTTTGGATGCCGCGTCTCACAGAAATCCCGCAGCCCATGTCGCATCGCCACAGCAACAAAGGCACGAAGTTCATGGTTAAGATGATCAATTTCGCGCTGTAGATTGCCTCGGGTGTCCGGGGTTAGGTCAATGTTAGAGCGCTCATCCTTCTCTTTCTCCCCCATGCAGTTCCTCCCGATCAGAATCTCATGAATTTGCCTTAGCCCGTGCAGAGCTTGTCTCGACACAGGACTCGGTTCCTAAAGTAAACCGCTCTTAACCTACCAAAAAGTCCGCCAAGGACGGATTGCGAAAATACGTCTTTAGATAGTACCAGTTTGAAACCGCGGGCGCACAGAGTATCTAAACGCTATGATCAGAAACCTTCTCCCTTTAACCGCCCTGCTGATGGGATCATCATTTCTCCTGTTTGCAGGAGGCGTAAACAGCCTGATCTTGCCGATCCGAGGCGAAGCCGAAGGCTTTACGGCGGCGTCGTTGGGTTTGCTGGGGACGGGCTGGGCGGTCGGCTACGTTGCGGGCTGCTTGCGCACACCGGGATTGGTGGCCCGTGTCGGACATATTCGCGCCTTTGGGGCAATGTGTGCGATTGCAGCTATTGCAGTGCTGATCTCACTTGTTCTGATCACACCATGGGTCTGGATTCCAGTACGCGCGCTTTCCGGATTCTGCTTTGCCGGGGCCGCCATGATTGTGGAAAGCTGGCTGAACGAGCGCGCAGATGCTAGGCTCAGGACCCATTGATTATCGTGGAGCCGCATGATTCACCGTCCGAAAACGGAGCGGTGATATGTCTGATCT
>NZ_JBBMQL010000026.1:0-10879 GCF_038900015.1 Sulfitobacter sp. AS92 | reverse complement strand
AATCAACGAACAGCTTGCCAACTTGCAAATTCGGCGAGTTAATGTGACAACACCGCAAAGAGCCATATTCCGAACCTTCCGCACCGCTTGACAAGTGAAAAGGCAATGGGCAGCCCGGAAATCGACACCCGACAGACACTGGCTTTAAAGCGTGAACCGAAGGACAATGGCGAAGGTTAAAATGGCCAGCTCGCTCTGAGTACGGAGGCCGTGAGAGGCCAGACTTTAGGCGAGCTCTTGCCGCCAAGTCGACCCGGACCGGCCCGGTGATGGCAACCAGTCCTATTTCGTGATCTGGGACTGCGATATTCTTGCAATGACGAGTGGTGCTTGGGATTCGGCTCAGCTAGACTGTGAGAAGGAGAATTAGCATGTTGCATGTTCAAAATACATCTCAAGCTGTCTGCATGCGGGACCTTTTCGGGGCGATGAACCGCTTCGAGATCAAGCATGCGCCTGAAGGTCTCTATCTCGACGGTAATATCTCGTTGCTCTCCGAAGGCAAGCGTGTGTCAGTTGTCGGCAGTCGCAAACCAAGCTTGGAAGGACAAGCGCGTACCCGCGCTGTGACGCGCGCTCTGGTCGAGCAAGGAATAATTGTGGTCAGCGGTTTGGCCGACGGGATAGACACTGTCGCTCATGAAACCGCAATCGAGCTGGGAGGTAGCACAATTGCCGTGCTTGGCACTCCGCTGACCGAAGCTTATCCCAAAAGCAACGGTGCGCTTTTGGATCGCATCAAGGCCGAGCATCTGGCTGTATCCCAGTTTGCCGAAGGCACGCCCGCGCGCCGCACCAATTTTCCGCAGCGCAATCGCACAATGGCGCTCATTTCCGACGCGACGATTATTATCGAGGCGAGCGAGAAAAGCGGTACGCGTCATCAGGGCTGGGAAGCGCTGCGTTTGGGGCGCATGGTGTTTCTGCTACAGAGCATCGTGGAAAATTCCGCGCTTAGCTGGCCGCAGGAGATGATTGGCTATGGCGCGCAAATCCTGCGCCGAGAAGACCTCCCCGCCGTACTAGAAGACATTCCTAATTTCACAGCAGCGAACATCAGTGCCTTCTGAATTTACTTACGGTACTTTCGCCAACTATTCGCCACGCGGTACGTCTGAACCCTCAAAGCGGTCGCGGATAATCACCGCTGCCATCAAGGCTGGACGTGTTTCTCAGGTCGAACAGATGATCCCACGCCTAGCGGAGCCGGCCGCCGCGATTCTAGAGCCGTTTCTCAATCCGAACGTCATACTGGTGCCAGTACCGCGAAGCGCACCGATTAAGGAAGATGCACTTTGGCCTTCTAGAGTAGTCACAGACATTCTGTGCGCCGCAGGGTACGGCGCGGGCGTTGAAGCTTTGATCACACGCATCTCACCGGTTCGGAAATCTGCCTTTTCAGCTGTGGGGGAGCGACCTTTGGTTCATACGCACAAGGAGAGCTTTCGCGTGCGGTCGGATCTTTTGCCGCCTGGCCAGATCACTCTGGTCGATGACGTTCTGACCAAAGGTGCAACGACTGCCGCCTGCGCGGAACTTCTCCAAGAAGAATATCCAAACGCTACTATTCGCATATTCGCCGTGATGCGGACCCGTGGATTTGTAGATGATATCGAGACCGTTTTCGACCCGTGCGTCGGCAGGATCGTCAGCCATGCATCAGGAAATCCGTATCGCGAACCATGAGTGCGGCTGTCGCATGTTTGACTAACCATTCAGAAGGACAACTTGAGGACAATCTTCGTTGTTGTTGCAAAAGTCAAAACGAAACGAAAGGAGGCGTCGGCGTTGATACCATCTGAGCCGGGATGATATGCCACAGATGACTCCGATAATCTCAAATTTCCTTCTCGACTTTGCCCTTTTTGCAACCGGCCGCGGTTTGCTGAGCTCGGGCTTAATGACATAACGGACAGGCATTGCATTAAGCCCATTACTCCGGCCACTCCGGATCCGCCGACGTTGTAGCCGAGATTGACTAGGTATCTTTCATGTGAGCCATAGAGAATTTAGGAAAAACTATTTCCTAACAATAGCTTATATGTGGATAACCTCCACTTGAAGGCTGATTTTAGAATCAACTTAGGCTACCTTCCATGAAAATAGATTGGAGTAGTCACATGGCCAAATACCTTAACATTGAAGTAATCGCCGCTCGGTTTCTGCGCTCTCCCCGTACGATCCGCGATTGGATCAATCATGGCTGCAAAACCCCAGACGGTAAGATCCGGCTGCAGGCGGCGAAGCTGGGGAAGAGCTGGGTCGTCAAGAATGAATGGCTGGAGTTCTTTGAGTTCCAGATCAAGCCACGCCCGCGCGTAGAGGAGCTTGATCTCAATGAATAAGCGCGTGACAGTTGCGGCGTCGCCGGAGACTTATCAGGCCATTGCGGATCGCTTGAACGTCTCCTGGACCAAGGGAAGTCCTGAGGCCCGGAAAGGGGCTCGGATTGCGCGTCGCCTTATCTGGATGTGCCGTCAGGCAAACTGGACTCCTGAGACGACCGTGGCCTCGCCTCAGGAGGTGTCAAAGTTTTTCGACGCGAACAAGCCCGCCACGTTCGGGGTGACAGTCGGCACATATGGGGTCTACCGGTCAGAAATCCTATCCGTGCTTCGGGCCGACCCGGTGCGGAAGGGGCGGTACATCTTACAGATGAAGGGTATCTACCGCGATGTCCACGACCGGACTGTTCGCTCTGGTGTGCCCCAAGAATTTCGGTGGCGCTGTTCGCCTCTGCTCTGGTATCTGCATGACCATGATGTGGCACCGTCCGATATCAATACCGATACACTGACGGCCTACTATCAGTTCTGCTGCAATATAGAACAGCTTGGGGAAGAGCGCGCCCGCCGGCGCGCACAAGATGCCGGCAAGTATATTTCGCTGATGTCGGAGCATGGGGACTTCGCGGAGTTTGGGTTTTTGCCTGTCGAGATTGCATTACCCAATAGGTCGATCAAATACGATGTCCCAAAAGGCATTTCGGATGCCCTCGTGACGGAATTCGACAAGCGCGTGGTCCCATGGGCGCGGGGAGAGGTTTCCAATCAGGGCGAGACGTGGGGTGAGTACATCGCCCGGCTCGATACGGCTGAAACCTCGGCCCCCACCTCAGACAAGAAACGAGCTTGGAAGGCCAGTGAGAAATATCAGGGTCAGATGGCGCAAGGAGAGCAGATCTCCCGTGGGCCCGCGCAAGGGTTTCTGCCTGAAAGCCGGAGATGGAAGCTGGCGACGGTCAAGAGCCGCCGTGACCTCTCCGCGACCTGTGCGAAGGTCATGTACGAGGCGGGCAAGTTCCACATCGAGACGATCGAGGAGTTGACGGATCCCGAAATTGTCGAAGCCATAGCAAAAGGCCTGCACGCTCGTAGGCCTAAGAAAAACCCCGAGTCCTCTTACACGAGCGGTATCCTCACATTCGTTACGACCATGGCGAAAGATTTCGTGCAGTGTCCCCCAGACGATCTGGAGAAGATCAAGAAGATAAAGGAAAAATACGGAAAGAAACACGAAGGTATCGCTCCTAAAAACAAGGAAACTCTTAGAAAATTCACAGATGCACGTATTCAGGCATTGATCGATATGCCTGACAGGGTCACGGCGGATGTGAACAAGGAGGTGGTGCGCCGTCGCGAAGCTTATCGGCAGGAGCATGGGGTTCTCCCTCTTCCCGTTGACGTATTCAACCAGTCCTTGATCAAGCAGGTCATGCTGGCGCTTTCAGCGCACATCATGCTGTCACGGGCCCCACGGCGCTCGGATCTGGCAGGTCTGCGTCTGGAGTGGATTCGGTGGCGAGAAGGACACGCGACTGTGGAAATCCCGCCGACATTCGTCAAGTCACGGAAGAAGCAGGATCCCCCCCTGATCATTCCCCTTGATCCAAGAGCGAGCAAGCTTCTTGACCAGTATCTGAAAAGTCTGAGGGCCAAGATGCTTCATGCAGACGATGCCCGGAACCCCTTCCTCTTTCCTTCTCCCCCTCATACCGGAAAGCAAAGGATCGGTGGTTTCTATGTCGGTTTGCCGGATCGCCTGGTGGATGAGGTCCATGAACGCGTTGGGGTGCGCATCAATCCGCATCTCTGGCGCCATCTGATCGGCTGGATATGGCTAAAGGAGGATCCTGATAAACTTCCAGCCGTACAAAAGCTGCTCGGGCACAAGAGCATTGAGACAACAATTAAGTATTACGCAGACATCGACGAGTCCGTCGTTTTAACGAAATGGCTGGAGTTTTTGGATGGCAAGAAAACATAAACTGGACCCAGAAACTGCGCGGCTTTGGGAGCGGCTTACCGAGCGCAACCCGGGATATCCGGCGCCCCGCAAAGTATCTATCCTCACGGCCTATCGAGGTTACCGAGACGCATTTGGTAGCCGTCTTGCGAGTGACGCCGAATGCAAGAAATACCTGGATCAACTCTTTCAGGAGAAAGGTGCCAAGCGGGGATATGCTGTGGCGATGCATCTGCGCGATGCCGTTAGGGTTCTCTGGGGCGATGACGTTGGAGCACAGATCACCCGTCATGTCCGGGACATTCAACCCCGGGTCAAGGTGATACTGAAATCTGAATGGGACGTCGTCCGTGGGGCGGCGGAACATTTGCCAGTCGCCTGGCGCGCGCCTTTCCTCGATTTCGCGTCGCGCTGTGAAACCGATCCACCTGACGACGTTCTGAGTCCTTTCACGCTTGAGAGCATGGCAGAAGCCCTGGTGGCCTTCGCCCGCTTCCGGGAGGGCGACATCGCGAGCCCCCTCACAGGGGCAGAGCTGACCCAGTATGCCACGCACCTTGACGATGCAGGGGTTTGGGTCTCTGGGGTGCTCTCGGCCCTCACCAAGGTCTACATGTGCTATACGCACATCCTGTCACCGGGATTTTGCTCGAAAGCCTGCCAGACTGTCCTAAGAGACCTGAAAGGGCGTGCGCAAACAGCGGGCCCCTGCAGGAAAACGCCCGCGCAGATCGTCCCGGCGAGTCTGGTCTATCGGACAGGGCTCAATATGATCGCCGAGGCTCAGACGGGAGCCAGTCATAATATTCAGGCAGCGACCCTTTATAGGAATGGTCTTCTGCTGACGATCGCAGCGGCGATTCCCCTGCGGTGTCGTGCCTTGGCGAGCCTGGACCTCGCCACAAGCTTTCGTCTGGAAGAGCGGCCCGGTATCCGGATAGACATCGCAGGTCATTTCCTCAAGCTGCGGCAGAACCGCAAGAGCTATGAACGCTATGTAAGGTACGTTTCCAGCGATGTCCTGTGGGATGCTGTGCAAGTTTGGGCGCAGGGGTACCGTCCGATATTCGATGATGGGACAGCTATGTTTCCAAGTGTTCGGGTTCGGGGTGAGGCCCTGGTTTCCGGCGCCCTGAGTCAGGTCTTCGGGGATACGACAGAGGTGCGGTTCGGGCCTCGGGTTCCGATCCATCGCATTCGCGACTGCGTCGCGACCGAATGTATCGAAGAGATTGAACAAGGGGCCGGGTGGGCCCCCCATCTTCTGGGTCACAAGTCTCAGAAGATAACGACCGGGTTTTATGACCACTCGACCGGCGTTGCCGTCAGCCGTGAATTTGGGCGGCTTGTCGCAGCGCGTCGTTCCGATCCAGAAGATCTGCTCCTGTGAGCTAAAAACGCTTCCGAGCACCGCCGCAACTGTCTGTAAACGTTAGTATATGTAAGAATGGTTAAGAACGGTAATAAACCAACCGACCGAGTTAGTCCGTGACCGTTCTTAACTATTTCCGCATCTGATCATATCTGCCCTTAACCGCCCCGGATCCGAGCCGATTTCCCTTAACCATCTCATTTTTCGCAAGCGGGTCAACCGGGCCGGTCCGCCGCGGCGAGGGTAAGTCGGCTTAAGATATCATTGCCTAGGGGGTCTCATAGCTGTTCAACATTGAACTGGCCCTCATTTCGACCGGACACCGTGGTTTGACCAAGGAGGCTTAAGGATAGCCTTAAGCACGTGATTATGTCTGAGATAGAAATCATCACTGATGGTGGTCTCCGTCGACGCGGGTCCGCGTCCGGGAACTTGAGCGCCAGCTGGGACGTAAGACGCTGGAGATGGAGATTCTGAACGAAGCGTTGGATAAGTCCCGGTCAAAAAACCGACCCTGCTTGCGCAGTCGCTCAAACCGGGCGGTTCCTGATGAAGGCGGTGGCGCAAACGTTAGTGTATCCCGTTCGAACCTGCATGAACGACAGAGCGGAAGCACAGAGCCGCGTCGGAGCTATTATAAATCTCAAGACGCGGTGCCTCGTATCGAGCGTCTGGTGCCAGAGCGCCCAACCTATGGCTACCGCCGGATCACCGCTGTGCTGAACCGGGAGCTCAGGGCAGAAAGTCTTGCCCCGGCAAACCACAAGCGCATCTATCGCATTATGAAGGCCAATAACCTGCTGCTGGAGCGATCCGGCTTCGACCGACCCGAACGCGGCCATGATGGCAAGGTCGTCATGATGCGGTCGAACCTGCGCTGGTGCTCTGATGGGCTGGAGTTCACCTGCTGGAATGGCGACGTTATTCGCACGGCGTTCTTGCTTGATGCTCATGATCGCGAGTTCATCAAGGTCCAAACTGAAACCGCTTAAGTGTTCGGTGAAACGGGGGCTGGTCCAAACATATTGCAGCCCACTGCGAGATCTCTCGGGGGGGGAATCTTGGCAAGATCATGAGCCTGAGGATACGAGAATGCCCAATGCGGATCCTCCGGTGTCATCTCGATCACTTTTCCGCATTTCCTGTAAATTCGCAAAGACCAGGACCGCCAAGCCGGCTTCGTTAATCTGTTCTTTCCAACTTGTCCAACTCCGCAGACTTGCGAACGCAACGGCCGGGTCCCCGGCTCGATAGTTACTCTTATAGGCGGCATTTATGGCACCCTGTAGTGATTTGACGGACCCATGTGCCCCCTCACCCAATCATTTCTTGCAGCGATGTAAGGCAAATTGCCATTTGCGAAAAATGGAATAAGATTTCAATTATTTTAAATAAGACTAAATAAAGTGGGGTTTGCCCGTTGCGAAAAATTATAGACGTCTTTTTTGCAATATATAACAATGCTTTAATGGGTTGTGGTGCGGCCTGATTCGCCCTTAAACGCAAGTAAGGTTCTGCCATGTATGAGAGGCGATCAGGATGATCCAAAATTATGTCAAACGTTGGGACATTTCGAGAATTCCATCCGTTGGAAGAATGGACTGTATTGAATTTATTAGAGGCGCAAACTTTAGGCAATTCATCGCCTTAGAGCTAAGAAAACAGACGGGAGGGATGACTGCCATAGGGAATGAAAAGAAGGGACACTTATGATGCGTATATTCGACTGTTTTCGATATAATAAGGTTCTTTTCAGGATCGATGTTGCCGACTTAGATTCCCTGCCCAATGCACCAGGGGTATATATTATCTCTGAGGGAACGTCCCTTTACTGCGGCAAGGGGTTAAACCTTCGGACGAGAGGTCCACAAAGCATTGAAAGGAATGAATTTGGCGAGAGAGTCTTTTTCTTACCTATAGGCTCATCTTGCCTTTCGGACATCCCAATTAAAAAGAAGGTTAAAGCACTTGAGGATCTCTGCATTTCCGCACTGCATACGATAATTTGGAGCAATGGTCTGCCATTTGACCTTACGAATGATAGGGGTGTTAAGATTCTCCCTTATTCGGCGTGGACTACGGACATCGCTAAAGACTGCGCACTGTGTATCGCCATCGCGCAGACGGTTCTCTATTCGCTTGGCCTGCCACGGTTCATGATTGAGCTGCCTTTCCGCCAAGTGGCATTGTCTGGGATTGGGACCACGATTGCTGCTGAGAATAGGTCTCGCTGGTCAGAAATTTTCGCCACAGAACAAGAAGCGCGGAAGGAACCCGATCATCCGAGAAGCCCAATGTTTGTATTGCACCCAAAGCTAGGCAAAAAAGTAACGGGTTGAGCTTTCGAGCTGCAATATACCGATCGCTAAGGGCGGAAGACCCAAAAGGATTTGGAGGAACTTTTTACTGGGTCGCTTTTCCTTAGGCGAAGTGCGGCATAGAGGAAAGATGGACCTGCGATGGAGAGCGAATTTGCGGGTCTGTGGAGAGAAGTAACACTTGAAGCAAACTTGCTCGAGGCCCATGCTCAGGAAGAGATCGAGCTGCTCCATGGGATCATTGGCGACCAGCAAGATGAAATTCAGAGGCTGAAGACTGAGGTTGAGAGGTTATCAGGCCCTCGGCGATGAGTGATGCGGTTTCAAAAAGTCATTAAACGGATCAAATGTTGAAGTGCCCGTCCTCGGGCGGCCCATCCTTTGACAAAAATTTATTATATTGAGATAGTAGAAATTAGGCGGGCTGACTTAGATGTCGCCGTCATGTCAACCAGAAGAAATTCTGGTCTCGTAAACCACGGTAATGGACGTCTTTTGCTGGCTCATGTCGACCCTGCTGCGTTAAAGAGACGCATTTGGGGGCAGGGGGCTGCCGTCTATGCCGCGATAGGAAATAGCCTCATGACTGCTTTTAATCGTCATCTTGCGAGCTGAGTTGTTGGTCGGCACTCTTATCTTCCGTGGACTGAAGGGCCTTTAGGCGCCACACCCGTGCTGCATCGACGAACCGCCTGATAAGTTCATCGTCAATCTCTGTTGCTTTATATGATCGATGATATGCGCGCCTCGCCACCAGAAGCGCAGCGACGCAAATACTTACGCCGATGATCGCAAAAGCAGCCTGATCAGAGTCGTTGAGAGGGGCGGAGCAGAAATGGCCAGCCAAGAGAGCGGGGAAGTCAAACATCACTCAGCCCGGCTGAAACCCGATCAGTTGCGATGTCTTGTTGGACTTCCGGTAGTGTGAGCCCCAGAGTACTGAGACATGATGCATTCTGTTGAGACAGTCTCCTCAGATCGGATGGCCTCGCGCGCTCGCCGAGCTGATACCAACGTGTTGCAGTGCGCGCCCATCTTCCCTCTGAACACATACCACAGAGCCGCGAGCTATTAATAAGATGACCTTCTAAAGTTGGGTGACCTGTTTGAATTCCAATGAGAATTGCGCCGCCAAAATCAGGATCTCGGATAGGGTGCCACGGTGAAAGAAACGGCGCCTGAGCCAGGTCGAATGGCTCGGGGCCACGCATGCCCAGACGGAGAGACCGCAAGGTCATCCGCGTCATGAGCGTGATTGTCAGTTGCTCTTTGCACCGAAGCCAATCCAGCCAAGCCAAACACGGGTATCCTCCGATTTCTACAGAGGGGAAACTGGAAGGCAGAGCGTCAACTGCTACGAGCACTGCAGGTGGGATCGATCCGACAAGGACGTGAGAGGTACTGTCTGCATCCCGAACCACATTCGGTTTGATTTGCGTTGCTGAGTCGAGGATATTGAGATCATCTTCGTTCGGGTCCATTCAACTCTCCCAGACGCAATTTTTGATGAAATTTCCGCTCTCTGACCGATGGAATTCACTGCAGTACCCGACGCTCACATTGCGCAGGTCTGTTTGCCCGACGGTGCCGCGTAGCCGCCGATGCGAATGACCGTAGAACCAGGCGGCGGGGGCAAACTTCTCAATTAAGTTGGTCATGTCGGAATGAAACGCTGGTGTAAGACCATCGACAGGGCCCGCAGTGGAAAGATGTGGCCCGTGATGCGTCGCGATTACAGTGTGCCCTGCATCCCCTGCGGGGTGCGGCCTCATCAAATGTTCTTCGAGCCACGCTTTATGGTCGCTATGAATAGTCACCGTATCTGACGGTTCGATCAGCGGCATATAGGATTGTAACCGTGACCCGGAACCGGGGGGTGCGGGACGATCTTTTCGGATCCGCTCGTAGTCTCGCATTGTACGATGCGCGATATTCATTGCTCTGTCTTGGTCGCCAAGGAGATCGAAGTTTGTCCACAGGGTGCAGCACAGAAACCGAGTGTTCCCGTGGCACAACTCCTGCCTCTGGGCCCACTGTGCGCCGGCAGATTGAGCTTGTTGAGCGAGCAAATTGTCGTCTTCGAGCATGCCGCCGAAATAGTCGTGATTTCCTGGAAATATGTAAATCTTGTCGGGCGCGATGTGTGGCGCCAGCTGACCTAAGGCAGCACTCCATCTGGCAACGGGGCCATCACTAAGATCTCCCGCAATAATCAGCGCATCGAGGTCGTCGTTAATGAAACTTTCAAACCCAAGCGCGGTGATCACATCACGACCGGGGCTCATGTAGCTGTCGATATGCAAATCTGATAAAACTGCGATCCGGCCGGTCCGGTAGGGTATTTTGTAAGTCATTCCGTCGCCCTTCACGCATCTAAGAATCGCCACTATTTAGAAAGGAATTGAAAGAGTACGTCAACCTAACCTTTTGGTTATAAAAGGTTTTTGCGAAAAACGGGCTTTGAGGAAAATCCTCCATCATACAGGATCGGCGGGAGCGGAATTTTAAACGTTTGGAAAGCCAAAGTAGTTTTGTTTTTCGCAAACCAGCCTCATCACCCCCGTTGAATTGGGGGCCACGGATTCAATGGGTTCGGTGGAGTTACTACCAGGTATCTAATCTCAAATACTTTGAAGTAACTTCTGGTAACTTTTTCTGGGAGCTTGCCAAGGAGCGCGATTACAAGGACCTTGAAGTATGACCTACCACCTGATCATGATCCACATCCACTTTCTAATACTTGACTAATCAACCAGTATATTCGGGAATATATCCTTTTAAGCTGATTACTGTTGGTCCGAGAGGTCGCGAGGGAAATACATGATTCAAGCGATTGCACTAGCAGCCATACAAGATGTGATTTCTCGGAAGCACCCCGACAGATCAATTCGGTGTTGTCACATTAACTCGCCGAATTTGCAAGTTGGCAAGCTGTTCGTTGATC
>NZ_JBBMQL010000025.1:0-18473 GCF_038900015.1 Sulfitobacter sp. AS92 | reverse complement strand
GGACCTTGCCATGTCGGTTGGGAGGGGCATCCTTGGCTAGATATCTATGTCGATGGGAGCACCCGAAACGCTGAAGTGGCCGACCGCTGCATGGAAAATCTTACGGACCTTCAAACCGTGTTCGCAAACCCAAGAAGAGGGTACCGCGTCTCAGCGGGACCTATCGTGGAAACCGGGTGTAAAACTTTCTAAACGCCGCAAATATGTGCCGGGTGACCTCACAGTAAGGCATGACATCTCCAGCCCAAGAGGCGCGTTAAGCCGACTTAGAAGCTCACAGCACGATCAGAATGGCCCGGTCCCCCCACATTACCTGTCGGTGCTCTAGCATGAATTGCGTCGAGGGATCACAGTTTACACCCCTGCTTGGACCGACCGCCTGCGCCGGTCGGGCATCCGCATCTCAATGGATGGCAAGGGCCGCTACCCCGACAACATCTTTATCGAGCGTCTATGGCGACCCCTGAAATACGAGTGCGTGCACCTGCACGCTTGGGAGACCGGGTTTCAAGCTCGATCGGAAGTCGCGAAATGGATGGCGTTTTACAATCACCGCCGCCCGCTCAGAGCCTTGGCGGCCGACCAGCAAGATCGCGCCCTTTGGCAAAGCTGCTGCCGGTTCCAACGGCGGCCACAAGGGCGCTGGCAATCGTTGGGCCGACGCCAGGGATTTCCATCAAGCGCTGCATGTCGGCATCTGCCCTGATCTCGGTGTCGATCGCTTCGACCCGGTCGTTGATCGTGGCCAGCTCCGACATCATGTCTGACAACATCGACAGGATACGGTGCGAAAGATCAGCGGTGCCTGTTGCAACCAATCTGACTAGCTCTTTATGGAAGACGTGCGGCCTGCTCCGACCCGAATGCCGCGCTCCATAAGAAAGCCCCGGCCTTGATTGATAAGGCGTGTCCTTTCGGTCACCAGCCGCTCGCGGGCTCGGTGCAGAGCCTGAAGATCAAGCTGCTCTTCCGATTTGATCGCGACGAATGACATTGTCGGGCGCGTCGCGGCCTCGGCGATCGCCTCCGCATCACGGTCATCATTTTTGTGAACCTTGACGTAAGGCCGGACATAAAGCGGCGACATGAGCCGAGGCTCATGTCCGTGTTGAAGGCAAAAACGACCAATGTGATGCGCGCCGCCGCAAGCCTCCATCGCAACAATGCAGGGTTCCAAACCTTCCAGAAAGTCCAGCAACCGGTGCCGTTGAAGGCGCTTGCGGTACACGACCGCGCCTGTTGCGTCCAATCCCGCAAGGCTACAAACGGTATTGCCCAGATCAATGCCTAATACTTCGATACCCATCAGAATGCTCCTCTCTCTCCACCTATGCCCGCAACAATAGCTGCGGTTTGGCGGGAAGGCAGTTCATCCCATTAGGTCAGATGCTCTAACCTTCAAACTGGACCACGCGATGGGTGAAACGCCGCCACATCCTTGCTCCCAAAGCACTCTTAGCCTAACGTAACGTTGTGCCCTCAAGAAAAGAGGCCTGCGATGATGGTCAAGAAAATCAAGAATTTTTACTCCCAAGATCTCCGGATTGATATTGTGCCTGCATCCATGCTGGCTGCTTTAGGTCCGCAGAACGAAACGTATTGCGCCACAGCCGCGCGTGGTTGCTTCGTGGTCTCTGTTGCCCAAGGGGACGTCCATGAAGGCGTCTATGTCTTACTGACGGAACAGGCGTTCGACGGACTTTTAGAGGCGCGGGAATTTTTTGAAACTTTGTGTTCCGAGCACCCAACAGCGACATATTTTGACTTCGTCACTCATCCTACGGGACTCGAAGCCGTTCCCGAAAAGCAAGAAACGCGCCTGTAAGTTTTTTAAGAAACGATTGAAAATCGTGGTCGATGTTACGCTCTATTGCTCAGCCTAACCTGGTGGTTAATGCCGTCGGTACATCTTATTTACAGATCTTAACCAAGCACTCCGGTGCCGTGTTGTAGCCTGAAGTGGTCCTGCTTTTTAGGACAGGTTTGCGGCTCAGCTAAGATGTGATCTGGTTGGTTTCATGCGGCCTTCTGCGTCCGTTCTGTTGTGAAGAATGCGTCGTCGGGTGATCGTTTGTCGAGAGCGGTGTGAGGCCGCTCGATGTTGTAGAAGCTGATCCAATCTTTGATAACGCGTTTGGCTTGGAACCCGTCCTGCAATTCATGCAAGTATACGGCCTCCTGTTTAAGGGATCGCCACAGCCGTTCGATGAAGATGTTGTCGAGATAACGGCCACGCCCATCCATCGATATTTTGATGTCAGCGTCAGTCAAAGTGGTGATCCAGGCTGAACCTGTGAACTGCGATCCTTGATCGGTATTCATTATTTCGGGTCTACCATATCCGGCGATGGCTTCTTTCAAGGCTTCGACACAGAAGCTGGCATCCAACGTGTTCGATAGCCGCCACGCCAGCACCTTGCGCGTCGCCCAGTCCATGATCGCCACCAGATATAAGAAGCCACGTCGCACGGGGATGTAGGTAATGTCACTGCACCAAACATGATTGGATCGCGTGATCGGTAGCTTTCTCAGCAGGTAGGGATAAATGCGATGCTGTGGGTGCTTCTTGCTGGTGTTCGGGCCTTTGTAGATGGCCTGTAGCCCCATGATACCCATCAAGCGGCGCACACGATGCCGACCTGCATGGAGCCCGTTTCTGGGCAAGTAGGCTGCGATCTGGCGGCTGCCAAAAAACGGGTATTTGGTGAACACCCGATCAATCTCGTTCATCAATTCCAGCGTCTCAGCCTTCACACCGACCGGCGTATAATAAAGCGACGACCGGCTAATCTTCAGCAACTTGCACTGCTTGGTCAGGCTCAGGTCTGTGCGTTCAGCGTTGATCAGCGCCTTGCGTTCGGTCGGGCTCATCGCTTTAGCCCTTGTGACAAAAAATCGTTTTCGACCGCCAGCTTTCCGATCTTGGCGTGAAGCTCATTTACCTCAGCTTCGTTATCTTCGGCCCGCCGGACCTTATCGGAAAATACCCTGGTCAGCCCATCAATGGCCTGTCGCTTCCACGTCGTCACCTGCGTTGGATGAACCTTGTGCTTCGCTGCAATCTCTTGCGCGGTCTTGTCACCACGTAGCGCCTCGAGTGCCACAGTAGCTTTGAACTTGTCTGAAAAACTGCGTCTCTTCGTCATTTGTGTATCCTGTCTTCAAGGTTGGATACATCTTAGCACGCTGTCCAGTTTTGCCGGACCACTTCAGACTGAATATCTCACGCACAGTGGGTCAGTGTTGCGTGTGGTTTTGATGTTCGTATTTCTAGTATTGCGACGCCACCTGCCACCCAACCCATGTCTCAGAATGACTTCATACAGGTTCAAGATCTGCTGGCCGATCTGAGAGGCGACGCTATTTTCTCAGTTGGCCCGATTCTGCTTGGCATAACAACTGGCAGACGCAAGGAAACTGAGATTCTGTTGATTATTGTTCTCGGACTAGCTAGCTTACACATGGCAGTCCGTAAGGAGTGAGTGGCATATTAATGTTTGAGGGGTAAAAACTTATGCCCACCAGGAAACGAACTTGAACAGTCTTTGTAATTCTCCCCTCCGATGGTTCGACGCGCTACTCGTAGCCCTTCGGAGGATAGTTTGGTGCGCATCATTTTACGGCCTGGTTGTTACTCAATCATCAGCCGAAGTCATGCCTTACCGGCTGCATCCGGGCGATGAACTTTCTCTAAGTTATCTCGGATTAGAACCGGCTCCTCATGTCGCGACGATAGGTTCGAGCGGAGAAGTTGGTTTCCCCTATATTGGCACCTTCTACGCAGCTGGCCTTACGCTCGGCGACCTGGAACGAAAGATCAAACAAGCCGCAGTCGGAGTCGAGGTCCCCAACCTTCCCGGCAGAACCCCACCATTTGCCGTTTTGCACTCCGATAACCTCTTCCTTGAGATTTCTCGATTTCGCCCGATAACGATAATCGGTCAAGTCGCTCAGTCTGGCGCCATCGAGTTTGCTCCGGGAATGAGCGTGCGTGGAGCAATCGGAGCTGGTGGCGGTGTTGAAATCTTTCAAGGAGGACCTTCTCCAGCGCTAGAGGTACCTGCACAGCTACATGCAGCGTTAGAGCTACGCAAACTTCTTCAAGCTGCGTTCTTGAAAAACAATATCCTTCTGACACCCCCAACATCTTTGGAAGATATTCCCGAAGATGATATGGCTGCATTATTTGAACTTCTTGGTGATGAAGGCGCTTCTGCGGCAATCGAGGAAATTCGTCTTGCCATTAGTGAGCGCACACTTGGCAATAAGGCACTTAACGCGCGTATCGAGCTGGTCAATCAACGCATAGAGAGGCTCCGCGCCGCGTTTGAAAACTACTCGACTGCATCGGTCGCTGAAGAAGAACGTTTGGCGCGCTATCTAGATCTGATGGATAGAGGCCTGGCAACTGCAGATGCAATCAACAACGTCAGGTTGGCGGCCTTATCCGCCTCAACGCGGCTTCTGACGATAGAGAGCGATATTTTTGGCACGCAATCTGAGCGGGAACGCCTCCTTGCGGAAATTGAGCGCGCCAAGAACGAGTATAGCAGTGACCTGCTTTCGCAAAATCAGGATCTCGTTCGCGAGCTATCGCAGATTGGAGGACGTATTGAAGGCCTTCAAGCAGTGCTCCTTGGAAGCGGCGGTTCACTTTCGCAACAGATAAACACATCAGTCGAGGTTTTTATCTACCGCGGCCCGGGAAATGCTGAAAAGGGGCGACTCGCCGCCATGAATGAGACGGTACAGCCGGGCGACATCATAGAAGTGAAAGTTACCGTGGGTGGCGGTTAGTCGACGCATGGATCATAAGCTTCGGTCCTACTTTATCGCGCCTCAGAACTCGGTCAGAGCGAAACGCGGCGATCAACGGACGGCTTGTCGAGCGATTGCCTTGAGTGTGCCAGTGAGAGCGGCGATCCCGTCATCCGTCTGCGCCGGGTCCACAAGAAAGGCGAGGCTAGTTTCGCCGAGTTCCTTCGCAACCGGGAGCCGAGCGGATGGACCCACACCCTGATCCTTAAACACACGCTCGCGATAAATCTCAGGGCAGCTTCCGGTCAGCGCCGGAAATCCCGCAGCCCGCAGTTCATTAAGTATACGGTCACGGCTCCACCCGTGGCTCAATGCCTCGGGTCTTAAAAATGAATAGAAACGGTAATAGGCATGGGTGATCCCATGCCTTGGCATAGGCACGCGGAATAGTGGGTTTTCAGCGAGTGCGTCGGCTATTATAAGCGCGTTCCGCTGCCGAATGCTTTGCCACTCCGGCAACCGGCCGATTTGAATTAGCCCCAACGCGGCCTGTATGCCTGTCATCCGCAGATTGGTGCCTGGCGGGCCATCGTGCAGCCATCGGAAGCCTGGCACCTCCGCCGGCGCCATAAGACGGCTCCGGCTCTTGCCATGATCTTTAAAGCTCCAGGCACGGTCGAAGAGGGTATTGTTATTGGTGACCAGCAGGCCACCCTCCCCGCCTGTCGTCATGATCTTGTCTTGACAGAATGAAAAGGATCCAAAGGTGCCGAATCTGCCGACATGGTGCCCCATGATCTCTGCCCCATGGGCCTGCGCACAGTCTTCAATGACCCATAAATCATGGGCCTGCGCGAGATCCAGTATCTCTCCCATCTCGCAAGGCCAACCTGCGTGATGAACGGCCAAGATACCCCGCGTGCGTGGGCCGATCAGCGGTGCAATTGTGTCTGGCGTGATGTTTTGGCTGTCCCGGTCGACATCTGAGAAGACGGGTATGCCCCCGGCCAGCATAATGGATGACGCCGACACAACGAAGCTTCGTGGCGTCACGATAACCTCGTCACCGGGCGCGAGATCGAGCATGCGTAGCGCTGTGTCCAGCGTAACACTGCCGTTGGCCATCGCAATCGCGTGTTCGGCACCCACGAGCTTTGCGAAAGCCGTCTCGAATTCGCCGACCTCCGGACCCGTCCAGGCATTCACGCGGCCTGAACGTAGCACGCGCGTCACTGCCCCCACTTGTTCATCATCGAAGATTGGCCAGCTCGTCATCTAATTTGACCTCACAGTACTATGCGCACGGGCACGAAAGCTTCGCAGGCATTGCGGTGGACGGTTGCGCCGCGCACTGTCGCGAGCGCACGAAGGGTCTTTAGCGAGCGTTCATGTGGCGCTCGGCGAACCTGACTTTCATACAGTGCGAAAGCATCGAGCTTGGCTTCCAGAGTCTCTTCAATGTCGACGAAGATCGAGGGCAGGAACCCCGGAGTAAGCTGAGGCGCATTCCAGTTGGTTTCCGACAAAGTCTCATAGGCCATGATCACCCTAGGAAATGTGTCTTGGTGCGGCCGGCTTGCAACAAGACTTGAAGTGAAGCAGGCTTGATGGTCGAGGTGCATGTCGCCCAGATGCGGAATGAGCAATATTTCGGGCGCCAGCGACCGCACAATGCCCTCGATCCCCGCGTTTAGCTCCGCATGTGGCGTTTCCGAGAGACCGGCCGCCGGAAACCCGAGCCAATGGCACTTTGTCACACCGAGCCGGTCGTGCACACGTTTGGCCTCGGCTCGGACGCGTTGGGTCTGCGCGGCGTCAAATTGCGGTGGGGCTCCACTGGTGACTACACAGACATGCACCTCCCACCCCTCAGCCGCCAGCCGGGCCATCGTTCCACCGGCGCCCAGAACCTCATCGTCTGGATGCGGCGCGATGACCAGAGCATGGCCGGCACCCATACCGAAATTGAAACTCATTTTTGCTCTTTTCCGAGAAGCGTGTGCACACGAGGAAGTTTGTCGACGCCCTCCCAGGCGGTAATGTCGATACTACGGGAATCTCCGCAAGATACGGTGAAATTATTGCCATTGACGGCTTGAACTTGGCCCGGCAAGCCGATGAAGTAGTTCTCCCGCGGATGTGGTTCTGCGAGGATAAGAACTAACTTTGTGCCATCGTCGGCATAGGTGAAAGCGCCTGGATACGGCGGTCCGGCGGCGCGGATTAGCCTTTCGATCTCTTCCGCTGGCCTCGACCAGTCGATGCGCGCATTCTCAGGACGTCTACGGGCACAAACGCTTGCTAGACTATCATCCTGCGGATCTGCAGGGATGTCACCTTCAGCAATCCGAGCAACCAACGGCGGCAGCATTTCGGCAAGCGCCGTGATTTGCTTTTCATAAAGGCTCGCTGCGGTTTCGCAATCAGGATTCACCGAAATCCGTCGCTGACTTGCGATCGGACCGGTATCAGCCCCGTCCCCCAGCCAAAACAGGGTCGCGCCGGTTTCCTTAACCCCCATAATGATCGTCCAAGGGATCACGCCACGCCCGCGAAGGCGTGGTAGTGCAGACGGATGGAAGCCAAGACTGCCTATTCGGGGGATATTGCGAAGAGCAGGACCACATAGCTGCGACCACCCGATCACTAGTAAAAGGTCCGGTTGCAGCTCTGCAATGTGGCCTAGCGTGTCTGCCGCTTCAGATTTCGAGGTACGGTGGAGTGACAACCCATAAGCCTTACAAATCGGCTCCAGATCTGCAAAGTCAGAGTGCCGATGTGACAGGTCAAGCGGCAAGGTGACAACGAGACGTGGTGCGTAACCTGAGCTACATAGAGCCTCAAGCGCCCTTGCCGAGCCCTCAACCGCACCAATAAAAACCGTTCTCACGATGTCTGGCTCCCCGAGGTTTGTTCTACTAATATGATATACTTCGCTGCTACCAGACGTTCTGGCCTGCGCCGTTCGCCGAGCAATGCAACCGATACCGTTTCAGCCAAGATACGAAAATCAAGTGCGGCTGATCGGTTTGCGACATACCACAGATCGAGCTGCAGCTTTTCGTCATTGCTAAGACGCGTGTTTCCACTTACCTGCGACCAGCCGGTGATACCCGGCCGCACCTTGCACCGCTGCTCGCCTTTCACACCGAAAGCCTCAACCGTGTGGCGAAGCAAAGGCCGAGGGCCGACGAGCGCCAAGTCTCCGCGCAATACGGCGATCAATTGTGGCAATTCATCCAACCGCAGACGGCGTAGCAAATCAGTCGCGGGTGTGACCCGTTCAACATCAAGTAGCAGTGGTCCGTCGTCGGGTTGCTTGTGCATAGTGCGAAGCTTCACGACCCGTAAACAACGCCCACTTTTGCCCGTGCGCTTCTGAACAAAAAACACTGGCGATCCAAGCTTGATTACCACTACTGCGCTCGCGAAGAGAAATAAGGGTAGCAGAATAATTGAAAGGATAAACGCTATCGCGAACTCTGTTTTGCGGCTCATACTATTAACACCTGTATAGACAGGTCTGCCGCGCTACCTGGAAAAACGCCGTCGTACATCGAAGAAATCTCCTCGAAACCAGTAGTTGGACTAACAATATCGCTTAGGTGCACCTATCCAAGTATATATTGCCACGGAATGACACTTAAGGCAACCATTGGCTCATGAGGGTAATTCACATCATTACGAGTACCGATGTCGGCGGCGCACAAATCATGCTGTCGCGCTACCTTCGTGCCTTAGGTTCTTCGCGGAAGTCTCACTCAGTGATCGCGCTCATGGCACAGGGTCCGATTTCGAAGGAATTTTTAAGCGCCGGTATCCCGGTGCATCATTTTGGGCTGTCACCAGGCGCGAAGTCATGGCGCGCAATGCTTGATCTTCGACACAAGCTGGCGACTGAGTCTCCCGACGTTATTTTTGGTTGGATGTATCACGGATGTTTAGCCGCTCTCATCGGTAGGGTTGGCCTGCGCAGCACCGCGTTGGTCTGGGGTATCCACCATTCGCTAGCAGACATTAAGGCCGAGAAGGCCTCGACACGGATGGTGATCCGAATGATGGCCGCACTCTCGCATCGGGTCGACGGAATCTCTTACTGCTCCTCCACGTCCCGCACACAACATGAAGCGATTGGCTATGCGAGAGACCGAGCGCGTGTCATCCCAAATGCGGTCAACGCAGCCGTTTTCCGACCAGACCACGGTGCGCGGGCCCGGCTGACCGAACTCTGCGGCATTTCAAAAAGCAGCCAAATCATTGGCACTGTCGCACGGAACCACCCGATGAAAGACCACGTGGCGATGGTGCGAACGATCGCTAAATTGCGGGCCAACGGGCGTGACGTACATGGCGTGCTGATGGGAACAGGACAAGCCAACGGACCGGCCCAAGCGGAGGCAACTGTTCTCGGGATCGCCGATAATATAAGTTGCTTGGAAACTCGGGCCGATGTAGCCGCGCTTGTGCCAGCTTTCGACGCCTTTCTTCTTTCGTCAGCCTGGGGCGAGGCATTTCCGCTAGCCGTTGCAGAGGCGATGGCAGCGGGTGTACCCTGCATCGTGACTGATGTCGGCGACTGCGCCGAACTCGTTGGACCGACAGGCGCCGTAGTGCCCCCCCGGGACTTAGCGGCTATGGCACGCGCACTATCTGGTATCCTCGATCTCACACCTTCCGAGCGGACCGCCTCAGGGCTGGCGGGGCGGGCGCGGGTCGCAGAGCGGTTTTCATTTGATCCTTATATTGCCGCGCATGAAACCTTCTACGCCAACGCGCTGGATAATCGCAGGCGCGCCTGCGTTCCAGCAATGCCGACCGCGGCGGCAGATCCCAATGGACAAAAGACTGAACGTACGGAACGGCCGGAGGCGGGCAGATGACCGCGACAGGAAATCTTGGCGCGCTAGAAGTATACGACACCCAAATTTCGCAGGAGCGGATGGGACTGGAAGGGCTGCTGTTGGTTCTCCGCCGCCAAGCCCGGATAGCCGTCCTTATGATCGCAACCATAATGGGCGCCGCGGCCTTCTATCTGCAATCGGTCGAAGAACTCTATGTGACCCGCGCAACGATCGTTCTCACGCCCTCGGAGACCCGCATAAGCCGGACGGCAGCTCAGCTGGAGACTTTTGACGTCTCGCGCTCCATCGTTGAGACCGAACTCGACGTCCTTCGCTCTCGCCAGTTCGCCGCCGCTTTGGCGGAGCAACCTTCGTTGGCAACACGTTTCATCTTCGTGCCCGCACCTGACGCCCCAGCAATGTCAGCGACCGAGTTGAGAGCTCGAACCATAGATCGGTTGCTGGCGAGCTATTCTGTCTTTCGCTCAGGTGAAAGCCTCGCAATCGAAATTGTGGCAGAGACGCCGGATCCCGAACTAACCGCCGCTATCGCAAACGGCGTCGCGCAAACCTACATTGCGCGATCCGAACGCTCCCAGCATGCAGAAATCCAACAATCTATCGCCTTCCTAGAAACCCGCGCCACGGGAATGTCAGCCAAGTTAAGCGAAATGGAACTGGAGTTCGCGGATTACGTGCGAGCCAATGGCCTCGATGATGCCGATCGTCTTGACAGGCTCTTGTGGGAGGAGATGCGCTTGTCCGCAATCGTCGATGCGCTCGAAGGGGAAGCGGGGCAGGAAGCGGATTTAGTTCAGAATAAAGCCGCACTTGTGGAGATTGGACGGCGTTTGCGCGAACATACAGCAGCCACGCTCACGCTCGGCAGAATGGAACGAGCTTTGAAACTAGAGCAAGCCCGCTACCAAAATGCTGCCGAGCGACTGAACGAATTGGAAACGCAGCTTGATTTCGTGCCGCGGTCCGCACGACATGTAACAGTCGCGCGGGTCCCTGTCGAACCAGCATGGCCCAATCATGCAGTAGCGCTCGCACTTTGTTTCGTGGCTGCGGCAATCCTTGCCTTCGTAACCGCCCTTCTCACTGAGTCGCTCAGTCGGAGGGTTTGGACGGAAGCCGACGTACTGAGGATTATCGGGTTGCGGAACTACGGTACGGTGCCGCGCATCCCACGCCGAGGTATCCGGTTACGTCGACCGCCACCTCTTGAATACCTTTCGATTGATCCGAAATCATTTTACAATGAGGCACTTCGGGGCATTCTGACCCTCTTGTTGAAGAAACACGCTACCAAAGAAGCGAAAGTCTTGATGATCACGTCAAGCCTTCCGGATGAGGGTAAGTCCGAGGGTGCATTATCCATAGCCGGCTCTGCGGCGCGGGATGGATTGCGGGTTCTGATTCTGGATCTTGACGTCCATCAAGAAAGCGCTTTGACGCTCGCTTGCGCAGGAGCTAAAATCTTGTCGCCTAAGAACCTAGCCGAGCAATTCGACAAAGCGAAAGCGTGTGGGGGCCCCACGGAGGTGCCATCATCGGGGTCCGGGGATAGAGGATTCGCGTTCGACATATCCGCTAAACTGGCCGACGGGCTTGACTTTATCAGCGTTGGAGCGCGGGAACGTCTGAATTTCCAAGTGCTTCATGACGTTGAAACAAATCTTATGCCGGAGTTGCGCAGACATTACGATCTAATCTTATTCAATGTGCCGCCGGCGCTCGTTTTTAACGATGCTTGTCGTTTCGGGACCTTGGCCGACGCGGTGCTGATCGTTGTGAAGTGGGGTCAGTCGCAGGCCGACGAATTACGTGAGACGCATGATCGGCTTAAGCGGAGCGGCTCTAACATTACTGGAACCGTCTTTAGCGGTGTCGACCCTCGCGAACAGCGCCGGTATCGGACTGGCGCTTATCTTGGAGGTGCTGCCTATGCGAAATATCGACTTTCCTAGGCTCAAACGAAGCTTTCGGACAAGCGCCCTCGCATTGGTCGTCTCGGGCTTGCCGTGTGTGTGGCCAGCGCTAGGCCAGGAGTTGGCCTTTCCCGGAGCAGATGGGTACGGAGCGATTGCAAGTGGATGGAGAGGAGGCGACGTAGTCCGCGTCACCAATCTTGCCGGGGACGGACTTGGTACCCTGCGTGACTGTGCTGAGAACGGTGATACGCCAAGGATATGTGTCTTCGCCGTTTCCGGCACGATCGTTGTGGATCGACCCATACGGGTCGGTTCCAACCTCTATATAGCTGGTCAAACCGCCCCGGGTGACGGAATCCAGGTCCGCTTGGAAGGGCCCCGCCACGGCATCTTGGTCCTTGAAGACAGTCATGACGTGATTTTGCGGTTCATCAGGCTACGGCCGGGTCCCAGTTTCGAGCCGTCACCGACTGTCGATGCCTTGACAGTCGAAGACTCTGAACGTCTTTACTTTGGCAATCTCTCGATGGCTTTTGCGACGGACGAAACCTTCAATATCCACGTCTCGGGCGGTCGTTCGACAGATATCACTCTCGCCGACAGTTTACTGGCCCTCAGTCTCGACAAAGCTAACCATCCCGATGGACGTCATTCTAAAGGAGCACTCATCTGCTCAACGGAGGGCGCCAGATTCGAATGCGGACGCATAAGCCTGCTGCGCAATCTATTTGCGCATCACCGCGACAGAAACCCCGATATCAAGGCAACATCTATCGGTCCAGTCGAGGTGATCAACAACGTTTTCTATAACCCAATCAGCCAGTTCGGTGAAATATACGACCTCGCCGGTGACGTATCACTTATTTATGCCGGAAACATTGTGATGCCGGGCCCAAGTACTATTAATAACGTTCCAGAGGGCTTGCAGGTGTTCGATTGGACAGAGGCATCGATCGAAATTGCCGCTTGGGGCAATATAATGCCCTCTCGCGACGGATGCGTCAATGGGCGAAGCGCGCTGCTGCTGGATCCTGCTGCTCAAAGAGCGATGACTGCAACATCCGCTGACACAATGGCCACCGTAATCCCAGCACGAGAAGCATATGCTCACGTCATGATTAGCGCTGGTGACACTATTTCCGGCCTTAGGGTGCATGATTCACTCGATCGACTTGTTATCGACAGCGTCTTTGCTTGTACGGGCAAAGTTATCGACTCGGTCGATCAAGTCGGCGGCTGGCCCCTGCTTGCCGAGTCGGCTTTGATCGCGGACAGTGATGGCGACGGGCTACCCGACGATTGGGAAGATGTGCGCACGGGTGTCGACTCGAACATTCCCGATGACGTGTGGGCCGTGGACTCAGCCACCGGCCTTCCGCATGTTGAAACATGGCTTGCAACTCTAGCGGGAGACATCCCCGATAGCACAGTGGCCGCCCGATGATCCTTCAGCTCTTTAGTTCCAAAAAAGACAAAAGAATCATGGCGCGGATCCTAAGAAATGTCAGCTGGGTCTTTTCTTCTCAGGTGGTAACGAGCCTTTGCGGTCTAATTTCTATGGCTGCAGCTGCGCGGGCCCTCGGAGCGGAAAACTTAGCCATTGTGGCTCTAGTTGAGGCCTATATGCGCTTGGCTGCTCTATTCGTTCACCTCGAACCTTGGCAGGCCGTCATGCGGTTCGGTAGCGAAGCTTTAGAGCGGGGAGACAAGCGACGTTTCCGCACGTTGATTGGTTTCTCGACAGTGGTCGATGTGGTCCTAGGGCTTATGGCTGCAATTCTTGCCTTTGGGTTGGCCGGATTAGTTGCCCCATGGCTTAATCTGGAAAAACATCTAGCGCTGCTTCAAATCGCGTCCTTGGCACTCGCTGTGTCACTCCGACCAACCGGGATTGCCATGTTGCGACTGTTTGACTGTTTCGACAAACTGGCAAAGCTTGATGCAGTCACGGCCATAGTTCGGGCACTCTCGTCGGTTCTCGTGGCAGTCTTCGGTGGCGGACCGGAAGCGTTCGTCATGATTATCGTCATCTTCTCCGTCTCCGATGGAGCGCTTGCCTATATTTTGGGTCGTCGTATGATGGCCATTCAATTGGCCCCCGACTGTGCCGACAACCCGCTGCAGGCTATTCGCGACAATCCGGGCCTGCTAAGGGTATTCGTCAACAGCAACTCAGCAGTGTTGCTACGTCAAACGACGCAACGGCTCGATGTAATCATACTAGCCACCATAGTATCGCCTACGGCCGTCGGTTTTTATCATGTTGCAAAACGCAGCGCCTTAGCGGGCTTGCGCCTAGGCCGACCGCTCGCGCAAGCCATTTACCCCGAACTCGCACGTTTTGCCGCGTCAAGTGATGAAGGACGCTTAACCCGCTTTACCTTTGGTTTGTCTGGCGCGTTTTTCGTTTTGCTCGTCGTGGTTGTGACCCCTGTCCTAATTTGGATCGAGCCACTTATCGTATTCGTCTTCACAGACACCTACCGCGGGGCCGCGTTGGTGGTCGGGATACAGATTTGTGCCTCCGCAGTTCTCCTGGTTGGGGTGACGGTTGTCCCCACCCTACTAAGCATAGACCGCGATGTTTCGCTTGTTGTGCTGCGCCTCTCGGTGACGGTCCTGTTCTTTGCAGCTTTTTGGCCGATGACCCTTCAGTTCGGCGCTGCAGGCGCAGCGGCAACACATCTCTTGAGCAACTTGGTCTGGCTTGTCGCTGCCGGTTTCATTTTGCGCGCAGCGTTAGCGTGCCAGGTCACGAGAGCGACATGACGATACAGTCGCCGCCCTTTCTATCGCCCGCGCCACGGGCTGTGCGGTTTCGCCAACGTCCGGCCCCGGTACTCAGTAAACTCGACTCGAAACTCGCGGCCTTGACGGTCTTTCTTTCGCCGATGAATTTTTTCCGACTCGATGTAGTCTACTTGACACTCGCCGATGCGGCTGCCTGCGCAACTCTCTTAGTCATGCTTTTGAAGGGCAACGTGCCCCGCGCGCCTTTGGGAATGGTGACACCAATTTGGCTCACAGGAGTATTGTTGCTTGCCGCGGGTCTTACTATCGGATCGGTCGTGAATGGCAATCTGCTATCTTTGGTTGTAATTCTATTACAGTACTTTTTTTCTCTGATCGCCCTCGTCTATGTGCTCGCGGGGCGAGAGTACCGAGAGACCGTGGCACTACTGAAAGTTTTGGTTTTTTCAATCGCCGTTGTGATGGCCTTCGGGGCCTATGTTGTACACTACGTACCAGATCCAGATTTGCGGCTCGTGTCAGCCAGTGGTAGATTGCGCTCTCTTGTCGAACGCGAGAATGCCACTGCAGCACTCGGTTCCATTGCGATCGTTCTTTTGCTGAACCTCACGCTTGACGGAAAGTTCCGCCGCATTACGGCAGCTTTGATTATACCAGTCTTACTATACGGGGTCATCCTCACAGGATCCAACACTGGGCTTATTCTGACAGTCTTTGGTGCCACGGTCACAGCACTATTCAGCAATTCGGCCCGTGTCACTATCGGCTTCATCTTAGCTGGAGTTACGGCGGTGATTGTCGCAAAATTTGCTGGCGACATTATTCTGCCCGAGATCTTCCAAGAGCGCGTTCTGACCGCTCTCACCACACGTGACTTGAGCCAGGCCGGTACTTTTGAAGACCGATACCTTCTGATCCTAGAGGCCTTGGAAATAGCCCGAGATACGTTGGGTGTGGGGCTGGGAGCGGATCAATACCGCACAATCAGCGCGTATGGTGCGCCCGTGCATAACTCCTACCTACTGTTGCTGACAGAGGGTAGCTTAATTTCCCTTTTGGGCCTTGTGTTGCTGTTGCTGAGTGGCGTTACACTCGCTTGGGCCGCCATAGTTGAGGCTGACGCACGGACCGAAGGATTAATCGCATTAATAGTCTGTCTGATTTATGCTGTAATGCTAAGTTCCTTCACACATTTTTATGCGCGCTTCTGGAACGTTCCACTAGTCCTAGCCCTGGCCTTGGCCGCTGCCAGTCATAAAACGAAATCGAGAAACCGCTAATGGTCACTGATGGACGGATCCGGGTGTTGTTCCCTTACGCCGACGGGGAAACGATTGGTGGCAGCCACACTTCGTCCCTCATGCTAGCCGCTCAACTTGACCGTAGCGCATTCTCGCCGATCGTTCTGCTGCATGGCATACAAGGCGCGCTAGGCCGCCACGTGGAGGAGCTCGCGCTGCAGACTATCAAACTGGAGTTCCCTCCCGTACTCGCTGGTCGTCTCAAGCGCACTGCAGACCATGCTTCGTTTACCAAATATCTACTGCGCACTGTGCCGTCGCTGGTGCGGCTGCTTCGGCGTGAGCAAATAGACATCGTCCACACAAATGATGGTGGCATGCATGCAAGCTGGGCGCTTCCAACAAAGATGGCAGGGGCTCACTTTGTTTGGCATCACCGGCAGGCACCGGATGCCCGAGGCATAAATTTCATTGCACCGGCTTTCGCAGACCGAATCCTCTCGGTTTCGGAGTTTTCGCGTCCGTTGCACCCCATTTTACCCGTTTCGAACCGGTTTGAAGTCGTCAGAAGCCCATTTAACCTGTCACCCGATTCTCCCGACCGCGATGCGGCGCGAAGCGCTCTTCTGACCGAGATTGGCGCGCCCCCGAAAGCCGCATTGATCGGGTATTTTGGCGCTTTGACCCTACGCAAAAGGCCCAATCATTTCATTCGGGTTGTACACGAGCTCCGTGCCGCGATGCCCGGCCACCCTGTTCATGGCGTCGTATTCGGGACCGAGCCGGTCACCGGGCTGGGGGTCGAGGCGCAATGCCAAAATCTAATCGAAGAACTTGAGCTAGCAGGGCATCTGCACTTGATGGGCCACCGGACACCGATAGAGCCCTATATGGCGGCTGTGGACGTTCTGGCTGTCACAGCATTGGACGAGCCCTTTGGCCGCACATTGATCGAAGCAATGCACGTCGGCACGCCGGTGGTGGCAACGCGCCACGGTGGCAACCCTGAGGCAATCGTGGGCGGGCACAGCGGTTTTCTGGTCGACCCCTTCGATCCTGCGGCATTTGTCCCCGCGATTCAGCAACTTCTGGGCGATGCCGAAACGCGTCGCCGGATCACATCGGCAGCGGCGCGTTTTGCAGGTGCACTTACAATTAACGCGCATGTTGCACAGGTTTCAGCCATTTACCTGAATCTGGTAGGCGGCATTAATATCACACATGAAAAGCCCGCGAATCCTCACGGAGGCATGCCATGATCGAAACTCGCACGAGCTCGGCCGAACTTTATGGCACAGGCAACGTTCCAGTTCTTTATGTCGGAGGCTACGGCCGTAGCGGTTCGACGGTAGTCGATATCGCGCTTGCACAATTTCCTGGCATCTTTGGCACAGGAGAGATTGGGAATTTGCCCCGCCATGTCTGGCTGAATGACGAATACTGCGCATGTGGGGACCGTGTCCACGCCTGCCCGCTTTGGTCGCTGATTGTGGCGCGATGGTTAGAACGGGAACCACCCGGAACGATGGAGCATTACCGTCGTCTTTGCGAGAGTTTCGAGGCTATTCGTAATCCGCGACAAATGCTCGGCGCTATGTTTTGGACCAGTGGTTTCCAAAACTATGCACGCCTTACGAAAAGCCTGTTCACCGTTATCCTGCAAACGACCGGCTGCCGTGTCATCGTCGATTCCTCCAAATCTCCGATCAGAGCCCTTCAACTGTCCCGCATCCCCGGGATAGATTTGTCGTTGATCCACCTGATGCGAGACGGACGCGGCGTCGCATGGTCAATGATGAAAACCCATGAGGTTAACCCGAGCATTGGTGTGCAACGACCTGTTGGCGGCGCACCAGCCATACGCACCGCGCATCGGTGGATGGCTTTCAATTTATTGACAGAATTTGCAGCCTCCCAGGTTGGCGCGCAACGATCAATCCGATTGCGCTATGAGGATTTCACAGTCGATCCCGTGGCTGCGCTGCATCCGGTTCTAGCTATGGTCGGAGCGGCCCAGGCGGCCTCCGATCCCACAAATCTGGCCGAGATTGTTCCGGGGCACCAGGTTGCTGGCAGCCGCATCCGGATGGGGGGACCACTTCACATTTCGCGCGATACTTCTTGGGAGATAAACATGCCGGAAGAGGATCGCCGAAAAGTGCAGCGCCGGGCGGGCTGGATGCTACGACGCTACGGATATCTTTAAATGGTTGCTGCGATTGCCAAGATTGACATTAGTCATGTCCCAGTGTGCCGTCCCGAAATTCGATAATGTTCTACAGCAAGAGGTGTATGCATGTAGATTTCCACGCGGAAGTGAGCCGGATTTTCCACTGAGAAGTGAGCCACCTTTAGATTATGTTTTGTGTGTCAGGCTTTGGTCAATACATGATTGTCTTCCCTTTTCTTCTGCGCCGCGGCGGCTGAACTGGCCTTGAAGCGGAAGCTGTCGTTGCCAGTTTCCAGAATGTGGCAGCGGTGGGTCAGGCGGTCGAGGAGCGCGGTCGTCATTTTGGGATCACCGAAGACCGTGGCCCATTCGCTGAAGCTCAGGTTCGTGGTGATGACAACGCTGGTGCGTTCGTAAAGTTTGCTGAGCAGATGGAAGAGTAACGCGCCGCCTGATGCGCTGAACGACAGGTAGCCGAGTTCGTCCAGGATCACGAGATCAAGACGGACAAGGCTTTCGGCGAGATGCCCAGCTTTGCCTTTGGCTTCTCCTGTTCGAGCGTGTTAACGAGCTCAATTGTTGAGAAGAAGCGGACCTTGCGGCGATGATGTTCGACGGCCTGCACGCCGAGGGCGGTGGCAATATGGGTTTTTCCAGTGCCGGGGCCGCCGATCAGGACAACGTTCTGCGCGCCGTCCTGGACGGGCCCCTGTTTCACCGGACACCTAAGCGGTTTCGGTTTTGGCCTTGATGAACTCGCGAGGCGAGCGCCATC
>NZ_JBBMQL010000024.1:0-19157 GCF_038900015.1 Sulfitobacter sp. AS92 | reverse complement strand
CTGCAAAACATGCAGCGGCGGTTTTGCGTTTCGGGGAATGGGTTCTTTTTGATCGTGATATGACGCCCGGTTACGCTGCCGGCGGCTTGCCATCCGCTTGACCCTGCCCAATATCGGTCAAATTTCCGTCTAATCTACGGCGCAAAGGCTCAGTAACTCTTTGGCAACTGCGTAGAGAGACTGAAATGAGCAATTCACCGCAATCGAAAGCACCAGACTTGGATCCAGCGTCGCTGTCCGTGATCCGCAACCTCGTGGAGAGTGATGGAGCGGCTGATGTTGTTAGATCGTCCGGAGCCAGTGAAGTAGAACCTTCTGAGGCGTCGCAGAAATCTTCGATCAAAACGCGCTCCTTAGGGCGAGGGGCATTTCCTGACTTGTCAAAGCCAGAATCCGCCAAAGCAAAATCTCGTATGCGTTCCGTATTGAAACTTCCCAATTGGCGTCCATCGCCGGGGATGATCGCACTTGCTGTGCTTGCTTTGCTGGTCGTTCTCCGCCCTTTGCTGGTGCTCGGTCTTATCCTTCTTATGGTGTTCATCACGCTTGGGGTGTTCCTAGCGCTTGGTTATGACGGATTTTGGCAACGTGCGATGGCGCTTGGGCGCTGGTATGCCGGGCGCCGGCCGGAGCGGGCGGCGCGGATACACGCACGATTGGATGCATTTGCGATGAGGTGGGACGCCGTCCTTGACCGATTCCCAGAAGGTACGGTTGATGGGCTCTATCTGCCGGACTTTGGTGAGATGGCCGCGGCTGACGCGCGCCATGGTGAAGCCCTTGACCGCCGCTTTGATAATTTGCGGAACTCTGAAGTCTAGCCGCAGCGCGATGTAGTCTTGAAACTAGACGACGGACCCGTTACATCCGCCCAATCCGCTAATAGGGAAAATAGTCATGGCCACCACCAATCCACTTCAGTTCATCCAGCAGGTTCGCACCGAAGTTGCCAAGGTTGTTTGGCCGACCAAGCGCGAAGTGATGCTGACCACGGTAATGGTCTTTATCCTTGCCGCACTGACAGCTATTTTCTTTGCAATTGTCGACATTCTGATCCGCGGTGGTTTGCAGCAGATCCTTGGAATGTTCGGCTAAGCATCGCCCGCATGGGTGAATTTATGTTTACACCCTTGAAACCTGCGTCTGCGCGGGCTATTGCGCAGACCTGACCTGAAAAGGGGCGTGCGGCGATTCGAGTTGCGCGCCGATTTTTTGTTCAGATGTTGCGGGGCTGAGGCCCCGTGTGATTTACGAATTTACATGCCGGGGCAGCCCGCATGGCAAGACAGGGACCAGAGTTCAGATGGCAAAACGGTGGTATTCGGTCAGTGTCCTGTCGAACTTCGAAAAGAAGATCGCCGAGCAGATCCGCGCATCCGTGGCTGAGCAGGAACTTGAAGACCAGATTGACGAAGTGCTGGTGCCCACCGAAGAGGTGATTGAGGTCCGGCGCGGCAAGAAGGTGACAACCGAGCGTCGCTTCATGCCCGGCTACGTGCTGGTGCATATGGAAATGTCTGACGCGGGCTACCACCTGATCAACTCGATCAACCGCGTCACCGGTTTCTTGGGCCCGCAGGGCCGCCCGATGCCGATGCGCGATGCCGAAGTTCAGGCGATCTTGGGTCGTGTGCAGGAAGGCGAAGAAGCCCCACGCACGCTGATCCACTTTGAGATCGGCGAAAAGGTCAAGGTTGCCGACGGTCCGTTCGAGGACTTCGACGGTATGATCGAGGAAGTCGACGAAGACAACCAGCGCCTTAAGGTGTCGGTGTCGATCTTTGGCCGGGAAACCCCGGTCGAATTGGAATTCACGCAGGTCAATAAGCAGATCTGAGTGTGAGGCGGGGTTCGCCCCGTCATCCCGGCGCCTGAGGGTGTCGGTCACTGTGGGAGGCGAGGGCGCCGCGGCGTTCAAACCGGACCACGCAACGAAGAACCCGCGGGGCGCGCCCCAAGGGTGTTGAAAGGAGAATGGTCAGATGGCCAAGAAACTCGTCGGTACGATGAAGTTGCAAGTTAAAGCGGGTCAAGCAAACCCGTCCCCGCCCGTTGGTCCGGCTCTCGGTCAGCGCGGCATCAACATCATGGAATTCTGCAAGGCGTTCAACGCCAAGACCGCAGATCTGGAGCCGGGCGCCCCATGCCCGACCGTGATCAGCTACTATCAGGACAAGTCCTTCACGATGGACATCAAGACGCCCCCCGCGTCCTACTACCTGAAAAAAGCTGCCAAGGTGAACTCTGGCGCGAAAACGCCAAGCCGTGAAACCGTTGGCACCGTGACCACCAAGCAGCTGCGCGAAATCGCAGAAGCAAAAGCCGCCGACCTGTCCGCGAACGACGTGGAAGCGGCGATGAAAATCATCCTGGGCTCTGCCCGGTCCATGGGCATCGAGGTGAAGTAAGATGGCAAAACTTGGTAAACGCACCCGCGCCGCCCGTGAAGCCTTTGCTGGCAAAGAAGAGATCACCGTTGAAGAAGCGGTAAGCCTCATCAAAGCAAACGCCAACGCGAAGTTTGACGAAACCATCGAGATCGCGATGAACCTCGGTGTTGACCCACGCCACGCAGACCAAATGGTCCGCGGTGTTGTCGGCCTGCCCAACGGCACCGGCAAAACCATGCGCGTTGCTGTCTTCGCCCGTGGCGCGAAAGCTGAAGAAGCCGAAAAGGCTGGCGCAGATATCGTTGGCGCAGAAGACCTGATGGAATCCGTGCAGTCCGGCAAGATCGACTTTGATCGTTGCATCGCGACACCCGACATGATGCCGATCGTTGGCCGTCTGGGTAAAGTGCTTGGCCCCCGCAACCTGATGCCGAACCCCAAGGTTGGCACCGTGACCATGGACGTCGCCGACGCCGTGAAAGCGGCCAAGGGCGGTGAAGTTCAGTTCAAAGCCGAAAAGGGCGGTGTCGTCCACGCAGGCATTGGCAAACTGTCCTTCGACGAAGCCAAGCTGGTCGAAAACATCCGTGCCTTCGTTGGTGCTGTGTCCAAAGCGAAGCCTTCGGGCTCTAAGGGCACATACATGAAAAAGATCAACCTGAGCTCCACAATGGGCCCAGGCGTGTCGGTCGCTGTTGAGAACGCAACCGCCGAGTGATCCAGTGGGGTGGGGGCCAACATCCCACCTTACGACCCGAATTTGGCGGCTTCGGCCGCCAGATACGCAAGGGCCAGAAGATCGGTCCTCGCGTCTGTCCGAGACGGAGGGTTTGGGCGTCAGCCTGAATAATTCCTTCCTGAGATGGGAAACCGGAAAAATTCTGCCTTCGGGCGGTTTTGGCCGGGACCCTGACATTGGACCCGAATGGGATGCAAAAGATCGCATCCTGAACTGAGCCGGGGGGCAACCCCCAAATTTGGAGTGAAACTGTGGATAGAGCACAAAAAGAACAGCTGGTCGACGAACTCGGCCAGATCTTTGAAAGCTCTGGCGTCGTTGTGGTTAGCCACTACGTCGGTTTGACAGTTGCCGAAATGCAGGACCTTCGGGCGCGCGCACGCGCTGCCGGTGGGGCCGTGCGTGTTGCCAAAAACAGGCTCGCCAAGATCGCCCTTGAGGGCAAGCCATGCGAAAGCATCGCTGACCTTCTGACGGGTATGACCGTTCTGACCTATTCTGAGGATCCTGTGGCCGCGGCCAAGGTTGCTCAGGAATTCTCCAAGGAAAACCCAAAGCTGGTGATCCTCGGTGGTTCCATGGGTGAGAACGCGTTGGATGCCGCTGGTGTCGAAGCCGTGTCGAAAATGCCTTCGCGGGAGGAGCTTATCTCCACCATCGCGGGCATGCTCGGCGCACCTGCTTCGAACATCGCCGGGGCCATTGGCGCACCTGCAAGCAACATCGCATCCATCTTGTCCACGATCGAGGACAAGGCGGCTGCGTAAGGCATATCGTCAAGCCGGCGCTCGGGTTGAACACGCGCGTTGGAACACACATATCGTAACGGAAAGAGCTAAACATGGCTGATCTGAAAAAACTGGCAGAAGACATCGTTGGTCTGACTCTGCTTGAAGCACAAGAACTGAAAACCATCCTTAAAGACGAGTACGGCATCGAGCCCGCCGCTGGCGGCGCAGTGATGATGGCTGGTCCTGCTGATGGCGGCGCTGCCGAAGAAGAAAAGACCGAATTCGACGTCGTTCTGAAGAACGCCGGCGCATCCAAGATCAACGTGATCAAGGAAGTCCGCGGCATCACAGGTCTCGGCCTGAAAGAAGCCAAAGACCTGGTCGAAGCCGGTGGCAAAATCAAAGAAGGCGTCGACAAAGCCGAAGCCGAAGAAGTCAAAGCCAAGCTGGAAGCAGCTGGCGCCGAAGTCGAGCTGGCCTAAGCCAGAGGTGCGCGGCAACGTGCACCACGCATGAACAAGGGCTGGACGGGAGATTTCCTGTCCAGCCTGACCTGTTTTGACGAATGTTCCGCCCGGCGGAGTATTTCTCTGGAGAGGTCCATGGTCGGAAGGGATGCGGTGGGACGCATTCCAAGAATTGACCCGGATTTTCCGCTCTTATGGGCGCGCACCACGGCCCCGGTGGTTGATGCGCTCGGCAAGAGACACGAAAGGTGACACGACACATGGCACAATCCTTCCTTGGCCAGAAACGTCTGCGTAAATATTACGGCAAAATCCGCGAAGTGCTGGAGATGCCGAACCTCATTGAGGTTCAGAAATCCTCTTACGATCTGTTCTTGAATTCCGGCGACGCCGAGACCCCCACCGATGGTGAAGGTATCACAGGCGTTTTCCAGTCGGTTTTCCCGATCAAAGATTTTAATGAGACCTCCGTTCTTGAGTACGTCAAGTACGAGCTGGAAAAGCCGAAATACGATGTTGAGGAATGTCAGCAGCGCGACATGACCTACAGCGCACCCCTCAAGGTGACGTTGCGCCTCATCGTGTTTGATGTGGACGAAGACACCGGCGCGAAGTCGGTCAAAGACATCAAAGAGCAAGACGTGTTCATGGGCGACATGCCCTTGATGACGCCGAACGGCACCTTTGTCGTGAACGGCACCGAGCGTGTGATCGTATCCCAGATGCACCGCTCCCCGGGCGTGTTCTTTGACCACGACAAGGGCAAGACTCACTCCTCGGGCAAGCTCCTGTTCGCTTGCCGTATCATCCCATACCGCGGTTCCTGGTTGGACTTTGAGTTCGACGCTAAAGACAATGTCTATGCGCGCATCGACCGCCGCCGTAAGCTGCCTGTGACGACCTTGCTCTATGCCCTTGGCCTGGACCAAGAGGCGATCATGGATGCCTACTACAAAACCGTCACCTACAAGCTTGAGAAGAATAAGGGCTGGGTTGCACCCTTCTTCCCTGATCGTGTGCGCGGCACCCGTCCGACCTATGATCTGGTTGACGCGGACACCGGCGAAATCCTGTTCGAAGCGACCAAAAAGGTTACGCCTCGGGCCGTCAAAAAGCTGCTCGACGAAGGCAAAGTCAAAGACCTGCTGCTGCCCTTCGATCACATCGTTGGCAAATTTGTTGCGCTTGACATCATCAACGAAGAAACCGGTGCGATTTACGTCGAAGCCGGTGACGAGTTGACGCTGGAATACGACAAAGACGGCACGCTGATCGGCGGTACCGCGAAGGAGCTGATCGACGCGGGTATCACCGAGATCCCACTGTTGGACATCGATAACGTCAACGTCGGCCCCTACATGCGTAACACCATGGCGATGGACAAGAACATGAACCGCGACACCGCGCTCATGGACATCTACCGCGTCATGCGTCCGGGCGAGCCGCCCACCGTTGAGGCCGCCTCCGCTCTTTTCGACACTCTGTTCTTTGATAGCGAGCGCTACGACCTTTCGGCTGTTGGCCGCGTGAAGATGAACATGCGTCTGGCGCTCGAAAAGCCTGACACACAGCGCACGCTGGACCGTGACGACATCGTTGCATGTATCAAAGCGCTGGTTGACCTGCGCGATGGCCGTGGCGACATCGACGACATTGACCACCTCGGCAACCGTCGTGTGCGTTCGGTCGGCGAATTGATGGAAAACCAGTACCGCGTTGGCCTGCTGCGCATGGAGCGCGCGATCAAAGAGCGGATGTCTTCCGTCGAGATCGACACTGTGATGCCGCAAGACCTGATCAACGCCAAGCCGGCCGCGGCTGCGGTGCGTGAATTCTTCGGCTCTTCGCAGCTGTCGCAGTTCATGGACCAAACCAACCCGCTGTCCGAAGTGACGCACAAGCGTCGCCTCTCGGCGCTTGGACCTGGCGGTTTGACGCGTGAGCGTGCGGGCTTTGAAGTCCGCGACGTTCACCCGACCCACTATGGTCGGATGTGCCCGATTGAAACGCCGGAAGGTCCGAACATTGGTCTGATCAACTCGCTGGCCACTTTTGCCCGCGTGAACAAATACGGCTTCATCGAAACGCCTTACCGCGTCGTCAAAGACAGCATCGTCACCGACGAAGTGCACTACATGTCCGCGACCGAGGAGATGCGTCACACCGTGGCACAGGCGAACGCCAACCTCGACGAGAACATGAAGTTCGTGAACGAGATGGTTTCGACCCGTCAGTCCGGCGACTACACGCTGGCCCCGACGGAAAACGTTGACCTGATCGACGTTAGCCCCAAGCAGTTGGTCTCGGTCGCTGCATCGTTAATCCCCTTCTTGGAAAACGATGACGCCAACCGCGCTCTCATGGGCTCGAACATGCAACGTCAGGCCGTACCGCTTTTGCAAGCCGAGGCGCCGCTCGTCGGCACGGGTATCGAAGAAGTTGTAGCGCGCGATTCCGGGGCTGCCTATATGGCACGCCGCGCGGGTATCATCGACCAAGTCGATGCCAGCCGTATCGTGATCCGGGCAACCGAAGACCTTGAACTGGGCGACGCGGGTGTGGACATCTACCGCATGCGCAAATTCCAGCGCTCGAACCAGAACACCTGCATCAACCAGCGTCCGCTGGTGAAAGTGGGCGAGAAGGTCACCAAAGGTCAGGTCATCGCCGATGGTCCGTCGACCGACATGGGGGAACTGGCGCTCGGCAAGAACGTCGTCGTCGCCTTCATGCCGTGGAATGGCTACAACTACGAAGACTCCATCCTGATCTCTGAGCGGATTTCCCAGGACGACGTCTTCACCTCGATCCACATCGAGGAATTCGAAGTCGCCGCCCGTGACACGAAGCTTGGACCAGAAGAAATCACCCGCGACATTCCCAACGTCGGCGAGGAAGCTCTGCGCAACCTCGACGAAGCCGGTATCGTTTACATCGGTGCGGACGTTGAGCCGGGCGACATCCTTGTGGGTAAGATCACACCGAAGGGCGAAAGCCCGATGACGCCGGAAGAGAAGCTTCTGCGCGCCATCTTTGGTGAGAAAGCGTCTGACGTGCGCGACACCTCGTTGCGTGTGAAGCCCGGCGATTTCGGCACCGTTGTCGAAGTGCGGGTCTTCAACCGTCACGGCGTCGAGAAAGACGAGCGTGCGCTGCAGATCGAGCGTGAGGAAGTTGAACGTCTGGCCCGTGACCGGGACGATGAGCTGGCGATCCTCGACCGCAACATCTACGCGCGTCTCAAGGACATGATCCTTGGCAAAATCGCCGTCAAAGGCCCGAAAGGCGTGAAGGCGAACAGCCAGATCACCGAGGAACTGCTGGAAACCCTGACCCGTGGTCAGTGGTGGCAGCTGGCCCTTGAGGACGAGGATGACGCTAAGATCGTCGAAGCCCTGAACGAGCAGTATGAGATCCAGAAACGGACCTTGGATGCACGTTTCGAGGACAAGGTCGAAAAAGTACGTCGTGGTGACGATCTGCCCCCGGGTGTGATGAAGATGGTCAAAGTGTTCGTGGCGGTGAAGCGTAAGCTGCAGCCGGGCGACAAGATGGCCGGTCGTCACGGGAACAAGGGTGTGATCTCGAAAGTGGTGCCGATGGAGGACATGCCGTTCCTCGCCGATGGTACCCCGGTCGACTTCTGCCTTAACCCTCTGGGTGTTCCATCGCGGATGAACGTCGGTCAGATCCTTGAGACACACATGGGCTGGGCCGCACGCGGTCTGGGCATCAACATCGACGAGGCGCTGCAAGAGTATAAGCGCTCCGGCGATCTGACACCTGTGCGTGAAGCAATGCAGTTGGCTTACGGTGATGATGTCTACGAAGAGGGCATCACCGGCATGGACGAGGACACGCTTCTTGAAGTGGCCGACAACGTGCGCCGCGGCGTGCCAATCGCCACGCCGGTCTTTGACGGTGCCAAGGAAGCGGACGTGAACGACAGCCTCAAGCGGGCCGGGTTCGACACGTCTGGTCAGTCGGTGCTGTTCGATGGTCGTACAGGTGAGCAGTTTGCCCGCCCGGTGACCGTCGGCGTCAAGTACCTGCTCAAGCTGCACCACTTGGTGGACGACAAAATCCACGCACGTTCGACAGGGCCGTACTCTCTCGTCACACAGCAGCCGCTGGGTGGTAAGGCACAGTTCGGTGGCCAGCGCTTTGGTGAGATGGAAGTCTGGGCTCTCGAAGCTTACGGCGCCGCATACACATTGCAGGAAATGCTGACCGTCAAGTCGGACGACGTCGCGGGCCGGACCAAGGTCTATGAAAGCATCGTCAAGGGCGAGGATAACTTCGAAGCGGGCATTCCAGAGAGCTTTAACGTTCTCGTCAAGGAAGTGCGCGGCCTCGGCCTGAATATGGAACTCCTGGATGCGGAGGAGGATGAGTGACGCGGTAAACGGGATTTTTTAAAAATCCCGGCCCGTTTTCTTTAAAAGAAAACGGGTCCGGTCCCTCCCAACGCACCCCTTTCAAGGATCTGAAAATGAACCAGGAACTGACAAACAACCCGTTCAACCCGCTGACGCCGCAAAAGGCGTTTGACGAAATCAAGGTCTCTTTGGCCTCGCCAGAGCGGATCCTCAGCTGGTCCTTCGGCGAAATCAAAAAGCCGGAAACCATCAACTACCGGACGTTCAAGCCCGAGCGTGACGGCCTGTTCTGCGCACGTATCTTTGGCCCGATCAAAGACTACGAATGTCTCTGCGGCAAATATAAGCGGATGAAGTATCGCGGCGTTGTCTGCGAGAAATGTGGTGTCGAAGTGACGCTGCAAAAGGTCCGTCGTGAGCGCATGGGCCACATCGAGCTGGCCTCGCCAGTCGCGCACATCTGGTTCCTCAAGTCGCTGCCCTCGCGCATCGGCCTGATGCTGGACATGACCCTGCGTGATCTGGAACGTGTTCTCTACTTTGAGAACTACGTCGTGATAGAGCCGGGCCTGACAGACCTTCAATACGGTCAGATGATGACCGAAGAAGAGTACATGGACGCCCAAGACGCCTATGGCATGGACGCTTTCACCGCCAACATCGGTGCCGAAGCGATCCGCGAAATGCTGGCGGCGATTGATCTGGAATCCGAAGCTGAAACCCTGCGCGCCGACTTGAAAGAGGCGACAGGCGAGCTGAAGCCCAAGAAGATCATCAAGCGTTTGAAAGTAGTCGAGTCCTTCCTCGAGTCGGGCAACCGTCCTGAGTGGATGGTCATGACCGTGATCCCGGTTATCCCGCCAGAGCTGCGCCCGCTTGTGCCGCTGGATGGTGGCCGTTTTGCGACCTCCGACCTCAACGACCTGTACCGCCGCGTGATCAACCGGAACAACCGTCTGAAGCGTCTGATCGAACTGCGCGCGCCTGACATCATCGTCCGCAACGAAAAGCGGATGCTGCAGGAATCCGTCGATGCTCTGTTCGACAACGGCCGCCGTGGCCGCGTCATCACCGGTGCCAACAAGCGCCCGCTGAAGTCGCTGTCGGACATGCTGAAAGGCAAGCAGGGTCGCTTCCGTCAAAACCTTTTGGGTAAGCGCGTCGACTTCTCGGGTCGTTCGGTCATTGTGACCGGCCCGGAACTCAAGTTGCACCAATGTGGTCTGCCCAAGAAGATGGCGTTGGAGCTGTTCAAGCCGTTCATCTACTCGCGCCTGGAGGCCAAAGGTCTGTCCTCTACCGTGAAGCAGGCGAAAAAGCTGGTCGAAAAAGAGCGTCCCGAAGTTTGGGACATTCTGGATGAGGTGATCCGTGAGCACCCCGTCATGCTCAACCGCGCGCCGACGCTGCACCGTCTTGGCATTCAGGCGTTCGAGCCCGTGTTGATCGAAGGTAAAGCGATCCAGCTTCACCCGCTCGTCTGTTCGGCCTTTAACGCTGACTTTGACGGTGACCAGATGGCCGTTCACGTCCCGCTCTCGCTGGAAGCCCAGCTTGAAGCGCGTGTTCTGATGATGTCCACGAACAACGTTCTGTCGCCTGCAAACGGCGCACCGATCATCGTGCCATCGCAGGATATGATCTTGGGTCTCTACTACACGACCCTTGAGCGTAAAGGCATGGTTGGCGAAGGCATGGTCTTTGGTTCGGTTGATGAGGTGCAGCACGCCCTCGACGCCGGTGCAGTTCACCTGCACACCAAGATCAAAGCCCGGATCAAGCAGATCGACGCCGAAGGCAACGAAGTGATGATGCGCTTTGACACGACCCCCGGTCGTGTACGCCTTGGCGCCTTGCTGCCGCTGAACGCCAAAGCACCGTTTGACTTGGTCAACCGTCTGCTGCGGAAGAAAGAAGTGCAGCAGGTCATCGACACCGTCTACCGTTATTGCGGTCAGAAAGAGTCGGTTATCTTCTGTGACCAGATCATGACGATGGGTTTCCGCGAAGCTTTCAAAGCGGGCATCTCCTTCGGCAAAGACGACATGCTGATCCCAGACTCCAAATGGCCGCTGGTTGAAGAGACCCGCGAGCAGGTGAAGGACTTTGAACAGCAGTACATGGACGGTCTGATCACTCAGGGCGAAAAGTACAACAAAGTCGTCGATGCATGGTCGAAGTGTAACGACAAGGTCACCGACGCGATGATGGGCTCCATCTCGGCCATCACCTACCACGAGGATGGCTCCGAGAAAGAGCCGAACTCGGTCTACATGATGGCCCACTCCGGTGCGCGTGGCTCGGTTACACAGATGAAACAGCTGGGCGGGATGCGCGGTCTGATGGCGAAGCCGAATGGCGACATCATCGAGACGCCGATCATCTCGAACTTTAAAGAAGGTCTGACCGTTCTCGAATACTTCAACTCGACGCACGGTGCGCGGAAAGGTCTTTCGGATACCGCTCTGAAAACAGCGAATTCCGGTTACCTGACGCGTCGTCTGGTGGACGTGGCGCAAGACTGCATCGTGCGTCAGCATGACTGTGGTACTGAGACTGCGATCACCGCCGAAGCGGCGGTTAACGACGGCGAAGTCGTCTCCTCGCTGGCCGAGCGTCTGCTGGGCCGTGTTGCGGCGGATGACATTCTGGCGCCGGGCACCGAAGAAGTGATCGTGCCTGCCGGTGGTTTGATCGACGAACGCATGGCAGATGCGATTGATGTGGCAGCTGTTCAGGTTGCACGCATCCGTAGCCCGCTGACATGTGAAGCCGAAGAAGGCGTCTGCGCCATGTGCTATGGTCGTGACCTTGCACGCGGTACGCTGGTCAACCAAGGTGAGGCCGTCGGCATCATCGCGGCCCAGTCTATCGGTGAGCCGGGTACACAGCTGACGATGCGGACGTTCCACATCGGCGGCGTTGCTCAGGGTGGCCAGCAGTCCTTCCTTGAGGCCAGCCAGTCCGGCAAAATCGTGTTCGAAAACGCTATGACGTTGGAAAACAGCTCGGGCGAGATCCTCGTCATGGGCCGGAACATGAAGCTGTCGATCGTTGACGAAAGCGGCGATGAACGGTCCAGCCACAAGGTCGGTTACGGCACCAAGCTGTTCGTGAAGGATGGCGATACCATTGCACGCGGCGACAAGCTGTTCGAATGGGATCCCTACACCCTGCCGATCATCGCTGAAAAAGCGGGTATGACGAAGTACGTCGACCTCGTGTCGGGCATCGCTGTCAAAGACGACACCGATGATGCGACAGGCATGACCCAGAAGATCGTGATCGACTGGCGCGCGGCCCCCAAGGGCAACGAGCTTAAGCCTGAGATCATTCTGGTTGGTGACGATGGTGAGCCGGTCCGCAACGATGCGGGTAACCCGGTGACCTATCCGATGTCTGTGGATGCCGTTCTGTCCGTCGAGGATCAGACCGAAATCCAAGCGGGTGACATCATCGCGCGTATCCCGCGTGAAGGTGCCAAAACCAAGGACATTACCGGTGGTCTGCCCCGTGTGGCCGAACTCTTTGAGGCACGTCGCCCCAAAGACCACGCCATCATCGCGGAAATCGACGGCTATGTGCGCTTCGGCAAAGACTATAAGAACAAGCGCCGCATCGCGATCGAAAGCTCGGATGATCCGGACGTGAAGGTTGAATACATGGTGCCCAAGGGGAAACACATCCCCGTTGCCGAAGGCGACTTCGTGCAGAAGGGCGACTACATCATGGACGGCAACCCCGCGCCACACGACATTCTGGCGATCATGGGCGTCGAAGCCTTGGCCGAATACATGATTGACGAAGTGCAGGACGTTTACCGCCTGCAGGGTGTGAAGATTAACGATAAACACATCGAAGTCATCGTGCGTCAGATGCTGCAGAAGTGGGAAATCCAAGAAAGCGGCGACACCACGCTGCTTAAGGGCGAACACGTCGACAAGCAGGAGTTTGATCAGGCCAACGAAAAGGCGATCTCCAAGGGTGGCCGTCCTGCCAAGGGCGAACCGATCCTTCTGGGCATCACCAAGGCGTCGCTGCAAACCCGCAGCTTCATCTCTGCCGCGTCCTTCCAGGAAACAACGCGCGTGCTGACCGAAGCTTCGGTTCAGGGCAAGCGGGACAAACTGGTCGGTCTGAAAGAGAACGTCATCGTCGGCCGTCTGATCCCAGCGGGCACTGGTGGGGCGACCCAGCAGATGCGCAAGGTCGCGACAGACCGCGACAACGTCGTGATCGAAGCGCGCCGCGAAGAAGCCGAAGCCGCTGCCGCATTGGCTGCGCCGACGCCTTCTGCCGAGGACGACATCGTCGGTGGCGATGTGTTCAACACGCCGGTCGGTGACGACGAGAGCCGCGATTGATCGCAGGTTTGATCTGAAAATCAAAAGCCCCCGCAGTGAAAACTGCGGGGGCTTTTTTGTGCCGCGCTACAATATCGAAAGCACAATGCCGGCAAGTTGGCCCGGATAATGCCGCCGTAGCCTTACATCCGCCACATAGTCACAATAAGTTTGCAAAAGCTTAACCGTCGTAAGGTTCATTCAAATGACGTCCCGCATTCTACATATCGACGATGATCCGATCATTCTGGAATTGGTAAAGATGATCTTTTCCGACGACAGATCGCTGACCTTCGTCTCTTGCCTGAACGCCCGCGACGCGCTGGCTGTGGTGAATGACCTGAAGCCCGATTTGATCATCAGTGATATCTCTATGCCCGATATGGGTGGTTTGGAATTGGCACATCGCTTTGGCGAGAACCCAGCGATTGCCGGAACGCCAATCATCTTTCTTAGCGGTCGTACCCGCGATCTTGAGGTTTATGGCGCTTTCCGCGATCTGGCCGCTACGGTGATGCAAAAGCCCGTCGAGCCGGGGTTGCTGCGCAGCACGGTCCGGAACCTGCTGGCCAGTCAGCAACAGCCCGTGGCGCAGGCCTCTAACCAGTAGAGCCGCGCAACCGCTGCGCCGTCTGTCGCCCTGCGCACCTGTCTAATCGCAGAGGGCGGGACAAGCCGCCGTTCTTGACAGCTCCCGTGCCCGCTGCCAGTCATTCCGGAGCGGCACCAGTATAAGCCGCGCCATTTTTCCCGGAGCGCCTTCATGTCCCCCAATACCATCGGCGCATTGCTGATGATCGCCTCGATGGCTTGTTTCACGTTTAACGACACGCTGCTCAAGATGACGGACGGGGCGCTGCCGCTGTTTCAGCTGCTGTTTCTGCGGGGGGCAACGACGACGGTGTTGATCCTTGCCCTCAGCCGTCAGTTGGGGCGCATCGATTTCCGGCTTGAGGCGCGGGACTGGCGGGTGATCGGCCTGCGCTCCGTGGCTGAGATTGCCGCGGCGTATTTTTTCCTCACGGCGCTGTTCAACATGCCTTTGGCTAACGTAACCGCGATCCTTCAAGTCGTGCCGCTTTCAGTCACGTTGGCCGCGGCACTGGTGTTGCGGCAGGCGGTGGGCTGGCGGCGGCTGGTGGCGATTGGGATCGGTTTCTGCGGTGTCTTGCTGATCGTGAAGCCGGGGGCCGAAGGGTTTAACATCTGGTCGATATACGTGCTGATCGCGGTGCTCTGCGTGACGGTCCGTGATCTTTCAACCCGCGCCCTGTCACCTGCGGTGCCCTCGATGACGGTCACATTAATCACCGCGCTGTCGGTGATGACGGCGGCGGGGCTCGCGTCGCTCAGCGCGCCATGGGCGCCGGTGACCCCTTCGCTGGCGGTGCTGATTGGCGGTTCAGGGGTTTTCGTGCTTGGTGGGTATTTCTTTTCGATCCAGGTCATGCGTGTGGGCGACGTCGCCTTTGTCGCGCCGTTTCGCTACACGGGCCTGCTTTGGGCGCTGCTGCTGGGCTGGTTCATTTTTGGCGATTGGCCGGGCACCCTGACCATGATCGGCGCGGGCATCGTTGTGGCCACGGGGGTCTTTACCCTCTACCGCGAACGCGCCCTGAAAATTCAGGCTGAGAAGGTCCGGCGCACCTGATCTGCGTCGATGGCAAAGCGCGCGCGAAACAGCGCTTCGCCTTCGGCATCAAGCGGGGCGACCTCAACATGCCGCGCAAGCCCTTGGCGCGAATCGTTTGAACCGTTGTGACTGCGCACGAACATCGCCGCGTCGGGAAGGCTTACACAGGGCATGAAACGCGGCAGTTTCTCATGGGCGAAGTTCATGATCGTGACCGGGCTGCTGCCCTTCACATACATCGCCAGTGCAGCCACATTCAGGGGCCGAAACACTTCTGCCGCGCGGATGCCGTTTGCGCCAAACTCCGCGATATACCCCTTGGGCCAGTCGAACGCGACAGAGCGCTGATCTTTCAAAAGACCCACGCTGTCCTCAACCGTGCGGCGCAGGCGCGCGATGAAATCGACCGAGACCGCGTCGTCATCGTCATAGCGAAATTGCAGGCAGGCCTCCTTGGGATTGATCCTTGCCGCGTTCAGCACTTCTTTCATCACCTCGCGGTGCTGGCGCGGCGGCTCGCGGTGGATCACCGCCTGAGGCAGGTCCGACAAAAGCGATTCGAGCCGTTTGGCATGTTGTGCGGGAAACTGGTCTCCGATCAAAAAGACCATGGAGAAATCCGGATCGGTCTGCGCTTTGAGGCAGGGCAGGGCGACCGTCTCAAGCAGGCGGAAGCGTTCTTCGAGCCGGGCCTCGTCATAGAGATAAGCGATGCGTTCCTCGGTGGTGTCGTGACCCACTTGAAATCCACCGAGGGCGGGGTAAGAAAAACGGCACAGGCCGATGGCTTGCATGGTATTGCCCCCAAAAGGAAAACGTCGACGAATATGGCGACAGGGGGCAGCCGCTGGCAAGGGGGCTCTGCGAGGGCAGGGGCCACATGGCGCATCTACAGCACGCGATCCTCTGCTCTGGACGTCGCCGGGCCGGGCCCTGCTGTTGACAGCCCCCGCGCAACGTCCTATACGCCCGCTATCTCGGAGGTGGAGGCCGCTCTGCCAATCCGAACTCATAACTCAAGTGGTCACGATCCGGCCTACTACTGGCCCGATCCTCTGTTAACCCACCGCGTCGTTTTCCTCGGTACGGGAACGTTGCGGTCAATTTGCTTTGTGGACGCACGAAGTAACCGAATTTAGCCGCATGGGGGATCCCCCGTGTACAAAATCTGAGCGATACGGGGATATATCCGGAATGCCAACGATCCAACAGCTGATCCGCAAGCCGCGGCAGCCGAAAGTCAAACGTTCGAAATCCATGCACCTGCAGGAGTGCCCGCAAAAGCGCGGCGTCTGCACACGGGTTTACACAACAACACCCAAGAAGCCGAACTCGGCCATGCGTAAGGTTGCCAAAGTGCGCCTGACCAATGGTTTCGAAGTCATCTCCTACATCCCGGGTGAGAGCCACAACCTTCAGGAACACTCCGTGGTTCTGATCCGCGGCGGTCGTGTAAAAGACCTTCCCGGTGTGCGCTACCACATCCTGCGCGGTGTTCTCGATACCCAAGGTGTCAAGGACCGGAAGCAGCGCCGCTCCAAGTACGGCGCGAAGCGTCCGAAGTAATCTCGCAGTGGTGGGGCATGCCCCCACCTATCCATTCGATGTTGGGTGGGGCTTGGCCCCACCACCCGCCAAGAGGAAGACACTGACATGTCACGCCGCCACGCCGCTGAAAAACGCGAAGTCCTGCCAGACGCCAAATACGGCGATCTGGTTCTCACCAAATTCATGAACAACCTGATGATCGACGGCAAGAAATCTGTCGCCGAGCGCATCGTCTACAACGCGATGACCCGCGTCGAAGACAAGATCAAACGCGCCCCGATCGAAGTGTTCCACGAAGCGCTTGAAAACATCCAGCCGTCCGTCGAAGTTCGTTCGCGTCGCGTTGGTGGTGCCACCTATCAGGTGCCGGTCGAAGTGCGCCCCGAGCGTCGTCAGGCGCTGGCGATCCGCTGGTTGATCAAAGCTGCCCGTGCGCGCAACGAAAACACCATGGAAGAGCGCCTCGCAGGCGAGCTGATGGACGCCGTCCAATCCCGTGGTACTGCCGTTAAGAAGCGCGAAGACACGCACAAGATGGCCGACGCCAACAAAGCGTTCAGCCACTACCGCTGGTAATTTCAACGTCGCGCCCGGTTTCGGGCGCGATCTGTTCGTACTGACATTTTCGAGGAAGCAGCCCCATGGCACGCGACTATCCGCTCCAACGCTACCGCAACTTCGGCATCATGGCCCACATCGATGCCGGCAAAACCACCTGTTCCGAACGTATTCTGTTCTACACCGGCAAATCCCACAACATCGGTGAGGTGCATGATGGCGCCGCGACGATGGACTGGATGGAGCAGGAACAGGAACGCGGGATCACCATTACATCCGCCGCGACCACCACGTTCTGGCAGCGCCAGGAAGAGCCTACAGCCGATGCGACATCCGACACCAAGTACCGGATGAACATCATCGACACCCCCGGCCACGTTGACTTCACCATTGAAGTTGAGCGTTCGCTGGCGGTTCTCGATGGCGCGGTTGCCGTGCTTGACGCCAACGCTGGTGTTGAGCCGCAGACCGAAACCGTGTGGCGTCAGGCTGACCGCTACAAGGTTCCGCGTATTGTTTTTGTCAACAAGATGGACAAAATCGGCGCTGACTTCTTCAACTGCGTGAAGATGATCAAAGACCGTACAGGTGCCACACCCGCTCCGATCCAGATCCCAATTGGCGCCGAGACCGAGCTCGAAGGTCTCGTTGACCTCGTCACCATGAAAGAATGGGTGTGGTCCGGTGAAGATCTGGGTGCCGGCTGGGAACAGCGCGAAATCCGTGACAGCCTGAAGGACACTGCCGTCGAATGGCGTGCCAAGCTCATCGAGACTGCGGTCGAGATGGACGATGAGGCGATGGAAAACTACCTGATGGACGGCGCCGAGCCTGACGTCGACACCCTGCGCGCGCTGATCCGTAAGGGCACGCTGGCGATCAAATTCATCCCCGTTCTTTGTGGCTCTGCCTTCAAGAACAAAGGTGTTCAGCCGCTGCTTAACGCCGTAATCGACTATCTGCCCAGCCCGCTGGACGTTGTCGACTACATGGGCTTCAAGCCGGGCGATGAGACAGAAACACGCAACATCCCACGTCGTGCGGATGATGACATGGCGTTCTCTGGCCTTGCGTTCAAAATCATGAACGACCCGTTTGTTGGCTCGCTGACATTCACCCGCGTTTACTCGGGCGTGCTCAAGAAGGGCGATACCCTTCTGAACTCGACCAAAGGTAAGAAAGAGCGCGTCGGTCGTATGATGATGATGCACTCGATCAACCGTGAAGAGATCGAAGAAGCCTTCGCGGGCGACATCATCGCGCTTGCCGGTCTGAAAGACACCACCACAGGTGACACGCTTTGTGCCGCCAACGATCCGGTGGTTCTGGAAACCATGACCTTCCCCGATCCGGTTATCGAGATCGCGGTTGAGCCGAAGACCAAGGCCGACCAGGAAAAGATGTCTGCAGGTCTGGCCCGTTTGGCCGCCGAAGACCCCTCTTTCCGCGTCGAAACCGATCTGGAATCCGGTCAGACCATCATGAAGGGCATGGGCGAACTTCACCTCGACATCTTGGTTGATCGCCTCAAGCGTGAATTCAAGGTCGAAGCGAACATCGGTGCGCCACAGGTTGCTTATCGTGAGACGATCAGCCGTGAAGCCGAAATCACCTACACCCACAAGAAGCAGTCGGGTGGTTCGGGTCAGTTCGGTGAAGTTAAGATGATCCTGATGCCGACCGAGCCGGGCGAAGGTTACTCCTTCGAGAGCCGTATCGTTGGTGGTGCCATTCCCAAGGAATACATCCCGGGCGTGGAAAAGGGTATCAAGTCGGTTCTGGACTCCGGTCCGCTGGCGGGCTTCCCGGTCATCGACTTTAAAGTCGCCCTGATCGACGGTAAGTTCCACGACGTTGACTCCAGCGTTCTGGCCTTTGAAATCGCTGCCCGTATGGGTATGCGCGAAGGCATGAAGAAAGCTGGCGCGAAACTGCTGGAACCGATCATGAAGGTCGAAGTTGTGACTCCGGAAGAGTACACCGGTGGCATCATTGGTGACCTGACATCGCGTCGCGGTCAGGTGCAGGGTCAAGACACGCGCGGCAATGCCATCGCGATCGACGCCTTCGTGCCGCTGGCGAACATGTTCGGCTACATCAACACGCTGCGTTCGATGTCTTCCGGTCGTGCGAACTTCACCATGCAGTTCGACCACTACGAGCCTGTGCCGCAGAACATCTCTGACGAGATTCAGGCCAAATTTGCATAACCGGGATGGCGGGGTGAACCCCGCCCTACCCAATCTGTAGGGTGGGTTTTTAAGCCCACCACCCAACACTTAAAGGAGCCAACACCATGGCAAAGGCAAAGTTTGAACGTAACAAGCCACACGTCAACATCGGCACAATCGGCCACGTTGACCACGGTA
>NZ_JBBMQL010000023.1:0-21029 GCF_038900015.1 Sulfitobacter sp. AS92 | reverse complement strand
ATAAGCACGTGCTTAAGGCTATCCTTAAGCCTCCCTGGTTAGCCCAAGGTGTCCGGTCGAAATGGGGGCCAGTTCACGTCCATGAACTCACAGCGATGAAGCTGCCTTATAGTGGCCTCGTTGGTCTCACTGGCCGCGAAGTCGAAGCCGGAGAGGTCCTTGTAAGCTGGGAAGCGGGCCGCCTTCATGTGATAGGCAATGGACCGGACCTCACGTTCTGCGACCTCAGCTTTCAGCAACTGGGCGAGCATAGGCACCGCGGCGTCGAATGCCGGTGCGCCTCGTTCCATCAGGTCGGTGACGGCCTGTGCCATGCCGCGCATCTTCAGGCTGCGCAGCATGATGATGATGGCGCCGCTGGCAGGATCATGACGCATGGCGGCCTCCTGCGCTCAGTGCACGCAGATCGTCATAGCGTTCGACATTGGCCTCTGGCTCGCTGCGCAGAGCAAGCGCTTGCGGTGTGTCGATGTTAGGCCCGCCGGTCGTCTTTCTGTCGATCAGCCGGTGCAGAAGATTCAGGATATGGGTTTTTGTGGCGACACCCTCGGCCAAGGCCATTTCCACGGCGACCAGCACAGCCTGTTCATCGTGATGCAGAACCAGCGCCAGGATATCGACCATTTCCCTATCACCGCCATGGCAGCGCAGCATGAGGTCTTGCAGCTCTTTGAAGGCCGGAGGGAATTCCGCAAAAGGTGCGCCGTTCCTGAGCGCCCCTGGTTTGCGCTGAAGGACCGCCAGATAATGCCGCCAATCGTAGATTGTCCGTGGTGGGAGTTGATGGCTTCGCTCAATCACCCGCACATGCTCGCACAGAATCTGACCCTCGGCAGCGACTACCAGCCTGTCCGGATAGACGCGCAGACTGACGGGGCGGTTCGCAAACGACGCCGGGACGCTATACCGATTGCGCTCGAAGCTAATCAGGCACGTTGGGGAGACCCGTTTACTGTGCTCGACAAACCCATCGAAGGCGGGTGGCAACGGCATCAGCGCGGTCTGCTCTGCGGTCCAGACGTCAGCAACACTCCCGGGCAGTGCTGCATGCGGGATCTCGTTCCACAGCGCAACGCAGCGCTGTTCCAGCCAGTCGTTCAGCGCCGCAAGATCGGGAAAGCTCGGCATAGGTTGCCACAGACGGTGCCGAGAGTCCTGCACGTTCTTCTCGATCTGCCCCTTATTTCAGCCGGCCGCCGGATTGCAGAACACAGGCTCGAACACATAATGGTTCGCCATCGCGAGGAAGCGCATGTTGACTTGGCGCTCCTTCCCGCGACCGACGCGGTCGACCGCAGTGCGCATATTATCGTAGATCCCGCGCTCCGGGATGCCGCCAAAGTCACGGAATCCGTGCCAGTGGGCATCGAACAGCATCTCATGCGTTTGCAGCAGATAGGCCCGAACCAGAAAAGCTCGGCGGTGCGACAGCTTGATGTGGGCGACTTGAAGCTTGGTGCGCTCGCCACCCAGAACGGCAAAATCCTCGCTCCAATCAAACTGGAAGGCCTCGCCCGGGCGAAGCGACAGGGGCACGAAGGTGCCGCGCCCTGTCGTTTGCTGCTCCCGCTGTCGATCAACCCGCCAGTCACGCGCAAAAGCCGCGACCCGGCCGTAGGACCCGTCAAAGCCGAGAACTACCAGATCGGCATGTAGCTGTTTCAGCGTTCGCCGCTGCTTGCGCGATTTACCGGCCTCCGTCTTCAACCAGCCAGCCAGTTTCTCCGCGAAAGGATCAAGCTTACTTTGACGCTCTGGCGTCATGAATTGCGGCTCTATCGTGCCCGCATTCAAATACTTTGTGATGGTGTTGCGCGACATACCAGTGCGTCTCGCAATCTCTCGGATCGAGAGCTTCTCCCGCAGCGCCATACGTCTGACTATATTCAAAAGTCCCATGTGTATCACTCCATTACTCCCCATTTGCGCATCGCGTTCAGGGGAAAGGGTTACATGGCTCAAATCTCAGTGGAAATTATCTGTCTTTCCGGCTCACTTCTGCGCGGAAATCTAAACATAGCCTGAATATCCTGCTTCTATTCCGACTGGGTAGGCACAAACTTTATATTTGGTAGCATCAAGGTAGTGCAGATCGCCTCAGCATTGTTCTTCCGCCGCTTGACGAAGGTTTTACATACTGCGGCGCAAATACTTTGACGGTATGGCCGAGTGCTTCGAACTGCTTATGCCAATAGAACGCGCCTGTGCAGGCTTCGGTACCGATAACGCAAGGTTCCAGCTCTGCAACCCGGACTAAAAAATCCATTTCCGCGGATGCGACGTTCTAATATGGCCTGACGGTCAGGTTCTTGGCCGGGTCTTTTCCATTGAATGCGACTATCAAATCTCTTACTATTCAGCTGCGTCACACCCGCAGCATTGCCGATGATGGAAGAGACATTCATCCCATTAGATGATCAGCTTTGACTAAATCCAGTAGTGGCACGGTCTTACAGGTGGTGCGATAACTATTAAAACCCACTTCAAGCTGACAATATCTGCTGTTCTTCGGACCAAGGTCGATGCGATTTCCCGCGACGATCAGTGTATTGAGATAGGTGTCGTTTAGAAAGTAAAATGGTGAGCCACTCAGAATGGCAGCTGCCGCCGAGCACTTCTCCGAGTATGCACGAACATGTTTGATATTGCATTTTATTGCGCCCTCAAAGAAATATGCCCCGCGTCTGAAAGACAGACATAGTCGGGTTAACCGTCTGAAACAGATCAAATTATCTGTTCAAGAAAACAGCAAGGCTAAAGGGTGCGTATGCGAAGTGCCTGCAAGCATCTTTGCCCCTTTCTGTTGCCTCATGTAAAACATCAATAATGTATAAGCGGGTTGAGCGCTACACTCGGCAGACACCCGGATCGGTGGACCCCTGACAGGAAATTATCTCCAAAGCTTCGAATACGGAACCTATCAATGCTAGACTAACCAGGCTGGCGTCAGGGCCAAATGACCTCATAGGCTTGCCACCCCTCCCCCGTAAGCGAGCAGCAATCAGACCTGTGAGTATAACAGATCTTCAATCCATTTTGGCAGATTTATGACCTAGCCAAAGGTATAGCTGGACGAACTGGGCGGAATTGGGACTACTCCAAATGGCTAGTATCAAGGGCGCCGAACTTCGCCGTTTTGCTCAAACATGCAAATTCCGCATTTATTAACAAATAGTTACTGAAGCCTGCGCCAGTTAATCCTATTTACAGCTTAACGCAGGGGAAACTTCCGGCGAGACTGACGTCATCATCACATTTCAATGATGGCTAGTGGATAATTCGCTGGTCCAGGTGGTCAGAAGCGGCATTGCGCTGCGATTTACTGGCCCCATAAAACCCAAAATACAGGGGGAACACTCGTCGTTCGAACAAAACACATCCTATAATCGGGCAATCTGCGTACGGAATTGAGGTGCCCGAGGATCAGTATTTAACCGAGTGCGGGGTACAGACGTTATGGGTATTTATGGAGAGTGGATTCCTAAATTTATTGCCGAGGGAGGGGCGGATTCGCTGCGGCTCTCCAATGCCGCTGTAGCTAGGCTGACTGCGCGCAACGCGTTCTTGAAGCTGGCTGCGCAGCTTCGAGGTAATTTGCGCCTGTATCTCTTAGATGTCGCCGCGTTCGCCATTTCCGCCGCCAGCGCCGTGATTCTCCAGAACTCTTCTGGGTCGCTCGCGACAATTGCGTATGAAGCAGCACCATTCGCCCTGTTTGCGGCGACATGTGGTGTGTTATTATTGCCGTTTTCGATGATTTATAGCATTGATGCACGCTCATTTTCGCTTCGCGATCTCAAAGCCGTTCTTCGCGCTGTCATAGCGACGATCCTTGCCACGGCGACGATGCTTCTTGTGTTTGGCATCTTAGTGCCTGCATCGACTTTCCTTGTCCAGTTTTTGATTGCTATCCCGACAATTTGCGCCGTACGAATCGCGGCAAGACGGAACGAGCTTCATCACAAACGCCCGATAAATGAAGACGATATACGTCTGCCTGTACTGATGATCGGTAGCGGCGCCACGTGCGACCTGTTCATGCGGTCACTGATGCAGCCTGATGCGCACTACCGCGCTGTCGGAATAGTCGATGATGCCCGCGGACGGGAACAACTCTACTTCCATGGTGCACTCATTTTGGGATCAGTTAGAGAGCCAGACCTGGTGATTGAATCCCTCCGTAAGTGTGAGCGTCCTCGGAGGATCTTTCTCACCGCTCCGCTGACGCATTTCGACAGCGAGGGAATAGAAGCGATCTTGAGGTGGGCGGCGCGTCAGAGCATTTCTGTATCGCGGTTGCCCGACCTTGGAGAAACTGACGCTTTTGGCGCAGACTGGCTGTCAAACAAACAGTGCACGATCAATCCTGATGACATTCTAAATAGGCCCCAGCAAGTTGTTGAGAAATCCCTACTTCGCAATATGATTAAAGGCCGGCGTGTCTTGGTCACCGGTGCCGGTGGGTCGATCGGATCCGAACTTGCCCGCCAAATCGCTTCGTTTCAGCCGGCAGAACTCGCATTGATCGACTCCAGTGAATTCAACGCCTACTCGGTCGACTTGGATTTGCACCGCGACTTTCCCGAGGTTCAGCGCCGAATTTACGTGGCCTCTATCCGGAATGTTAACCGTCTCGACGAGATATTTAAGGCCCATATGCCGGAACTGGTGTTTAACGCCGCCGCACTGAAGCATGTTCCAATGGTCGAGCGCGACCCCTGCGAGGGCGTTTTGACAAACGTGATCGGTGCCCGGAATGTCGCCGATGCCGCACGTGCCAGCGGAGCAATTGCCATGGTACAGATTTCAACAGATAAGGCCGTTAACACCACGAACGTGATGGGGGCAACCAAGCGCGTTGCTGAATTCTACTGCCAAGCTCAGGACCGGATCACTTTGGAAACCGACCAGCGCACGCACTTCTTTGTCGTGCGCTTTGGCAATGTGCTGGGTTCCTCGGGATCATTGATCCCCCTGTTTCAGCGGCAAATTGCGGCTGGTGGCCCCCTCACAGTGACCGACGCACGTATGGAACGGTATTTCATGACGATTGGCGAGGCGGTCCAGTTGACCTTGCTGGCAGCGGCGCAAGGGCTTGAGCGACGCTCGACCTTAGGAGAAATCCTAGTACTGGATATGGGTAAACCGGTGAAGATCATTGACCTAGCCCATCGCATGATCCGGCTAGCCGGCCTTCAGCCTGGGAAAGATGTACAAATAGACATCATCGGCCTCCGGCCCGGTGAAAAACTATTCGAAGAACTTTTTGACGCTGAAGAGGAGATGCGAGAAGGCATAGTGCCGGGCCTCCATTCCGCAGTTCCTGCAGCAGGCGTACCGATTGCTCGTTTGCGCGCAGCCATGCTCCGGCTGGAGAAGGCTGCACTTGCTTGCAACGAAGCCGAGGTGCGGCACTGTCTTTCGGAATTGGTTCCTGGATACACGACGTTACAAGACTGCGATAAGATGCCCACACTCGCCACCCTCAAACTCCCTCTGCTGGAAATGAAGGTTCGTCGTCCGCCTAACCCGACGTACACCACAGCGGGGGTTTAGGGTCGAAAATGGCCGCAGGCTCATCTATCATGCTACCGCCAGTTAGCGGCAAGCGGGTTATTTTGATCGGCAGCCTTGGTTTTTCGCTGGTCAATTTCCGCCTCGATCTGATGTGCAGGATCGTCGAACTCGGGCATGAGGTCATCGCTGTCGCTCCAGAGTTCGACGCTGAAACCGTCGCTACGCTGTCCGGCCACGGGATCCGAACGCGGACCGTACAAATGGAGCGAACTGGAACGCGTCCAGCCATGGACCTGCGCACCCTCATCGCACTTGTCCGCATATTCCGGGAGGAAGCACCGGATATTGTCATGCCGTACACGATGAAACCGATCGTTTATGGCAGCCTTGCGGCTCGGATCGCTGGCGTACGAGAATGTTACCCATTGTTCACAGGGCTAGGGTATCTTTTCGCCGGCGAACCCGCCACGCGCCGTCGTCTTTTGCGTTCGGTTTCGATTGCCCTGCATCGCATTGGACTGCGCAAGGTGACCACCGCATTTTGCTACAATGATGCCGAGGAGCGGGACATCCGGCACTTCGGCTTGATCCCATCAACCGTCTCGTTGGTGAAGATCCCTGGCACTGGAATCGACACAAAGCGCTTTTTGCCCACGCCTATGCCTGGTGCTGCGCCACGTTTCCTATTTGTCGGCCGCCTTCTACGGAGCAAGGGTCTCGACATGTTAGCCACCGCTGTGCGGCAACTGCGATCGCAAGGGCATGATGTCACGGTCGACCTGCTTGGGCCAGAGGATTCAAATCCTGATGCTGTTGACCGAGCAACTTTAGAGGCTTGGACAAAAGAAGGGCTCTTCCGTCATCTTGGGGCAGTCACAGATGTCCGACCAGTCTTTGCGCAATCGAGCATATTCGTCCTGCCGACCACGTTGCGAGAGGGCGTTCCGCGCACCATTTTGGAAGCCATGGCTTGCGGGCTTCCTGTGATCACCACCGATGCGCCTGGCTGTGGAGAAACAATCACTGACGGTGTTTCAGGCTGGATTGTACCGCAGAATGACCCTGCGGCCTTGGGTGCCGCAATGCTGAGCTTCATCGAGGTGCCGGAGCGAGCCGCAGAGATGGGATTGGCTGCCCGGGCTGAGGTATGCAGGAACAATGACGTGCGAAGGGTGAATGCCTTACTTGTCAAGCATATGGACTTGGCCGCTGAAGTCTTGCCGAAACCAAGTGTTCGCGCTGGCATTGAGGCGGTAGCATGACTTCGCCGGGCTACGGACTGATGCGGCATTACGAAGCTTTGTCGGCGATCGGATGGTTCCGCAATTAGTTGGCTCACAGAGCAAGGGGTAGCGCCCCGGCGCACCGCAACCGAGAGCCTGCGCTGAGGGCGCATCTTACGCGACGTCGTCGAATAGCAATGAAAAATGCTGAGCATAAAGAGGATTGTGTGTTGAAAACAATAGTTTTAGCTGGAGGGCTTGGATCATGGGTTAATGATGATTTGGTCCGGATACCCAAATCTATGGTCGAAGTAGTCGGTCGCCCCATCATCGTCCGCATCATGGATATCTATAGCCATTTCGGCTATCAAGACTTCATAGTGGCAACGGGGTATAAGTCGTTGCTCATTAAACAGTTCTTCGCCAACTACAACCTCATCGCGAATGACATCACCGTGGTGCTTGACAGCGGTCAGATGACTCTGCGCCCTGCATCGCCCGGGGGTTGGAGTGTCTCGGTCGTTGATACTGGGCCTGACCAATTGCCTAGTGGTCGCATCCAGCGACTTAAGGAATGGCTCGATGGCGAGACTTTCATGGTCACCTATGGCGATGGACTTGGCAATGTGGATATCGATGCGTTGCTGACCTTCCACCGAAGCCATGGCAAGCTCGCCACCATGACTGCCGTTCGGCCACACGCCCAGGTCGGATGCGTCGATATTAGAGGCGACCGCGTCCACACCTTCAGCGACACTGTCCAAAACAGTGAAACCTGGATCAACGGTGGCTTCTTCGTCTTCGAACCCGATGTGCTGGACTATCTCACGGATGATGCAATGCCCTTGGAAAAGGGCCCTTTACCGCAGATGGCTCGGGACGGGAACCTGATGGCTTACCGTCATTTCGGGTTCTGGCATCCGATGGATACACTGCGCGATCGAAATAAGCTTTGCAAACTTGCGGCCGGAGATGTGCCGCCATGGCTCAATTTTGACAACACGGAGCAGTCGCCAACAGCCACAAGTGGTATAGGTGGGAAACCGCATATCGTATCTGTCTGAGAAAGTGAACAGTGGCGTTCTCCGAAGAGCTAACTTTTTTGCAACATGTTCTTTAACCCCTTGTGGAGTATCTTAAAATTGGCGCAAGATTTTTGGAGCCTCAGCGCGACCGTTTCGTAGTTCCGGCCGCAAAACGATACCCTCCCAAGACTTGAACCGGCGGAAGCATCAGGAGTAACAAAGTGCGAATTCTTCTTGTTCATGGAGGCTTCGGTGCCGGAGGTACGGAGAAAATCGTAGCGCTACTCGCACGACACCGGGCAGCATTGGGTGACAAGGTTCACGTCGCGGGATTAACCGAGCCGTCAAACGGAAGCTTCTTCGATTACCCTCCCGAAGTCACCCTTCACGTGGCGAAACGAGAAGGTGGATCTCAAAGCCACGGCGGACAACTTCTCCGGTTGAGACATATTCGTCGATGCCTAAAAGAGTTGCGCCCGGATATCGCGATCGCCTTCCTTACTAAGGTCAACACCCTAACGGTGCTAGCCGCAATGGGAACCGGCGTGCCGGTGGTGATCTCGGAGCGCAACAATCCCGCGGCACAGCCGGCAAGCGCGTTCTGGGGCCCCGTCAACAGATTAGCCATGGGCCGGGCATCGGCTATCGTCATGCAAACAGAACGCATATGCAGGACACTTCCCAGAACCCTGCAGCAACGTTCCATCGTAATCCCGAACCCATGCATCCCCATCGGCCAGTCTCTTAAGGCGTCGGCGAAGGGTGAAGGTGTACACCTTATCGCAGTCGGTCGGTTGGACCGACAAAAAGGGTTCGATCTACTTCTGCATGCATTCGAAAGGATTCAATCTCGCCATAGAGACCTGAAACTAACGATTTTCGGTGAGGGTTCCGAGCGAAAAGCACTCGAGGAACTTTCAGTCCGCCTTGGCATCGACGACGCCGTCCAATTTCCCGGAGTTACCACTTACCCAGGTGCTTGGATCGAGGCGGGTGACGCCATGGTTCTGAGCTCGCGCTACGAAGGGTTTCCCAATGTCGTTGCTGAGGCAACCGTGGTCGGCCTGCCGGTCATCGCCTTTGACTGCCCTTACGGCCCGCGCGAGTTGATTGAAGACGGGCGCAATGGGCTGCTGGTCCCCGCAGGCGACGTAAACGCATTGGCTGAGGCAATGTCTCGCCTGGCCGCCGACCCGCACTTGCGAACAAGCATGAGAGCGGCGGCAATGCTAAACCGCATCCGCCTGTCCGAGGGTGCGGTAATGCGGCTCTGGGATCGGACGATCGAATCCACACTGCAAAAGCAAGATCTCCGTCTGATAGATCTTGCCAGTGCCGTCTCGCAAAAAGAAACCTGAGAGGAATTCGTCGCGAAGCGCCGCAGCCCTTTAATCGGTTCTACGTCGTTCGCCCTTTATTGATGTAATAGGTTCGAAGCGAAAGTTCTATCCTTTACCAGGCGGCGTCCATCCGAGCCCTTGCAGTGTTCCCTCAAGTGCATCGAGGGTCTCGATCTGGGCGTGAGGCGAATGCGCTTTGTCGGGCGGCGGCGCAGTGTGGAGGCGGCCGTCCCGACAGATTTGGATCGCATACCACCCCCGAACCCGGGGTGTGACGAAATCCTTCAGGGCGTTGTCGGCGACATAAACGAGAGGCGCCCCTTCCGCCGCGGCCTCCAACTCCAGAAAGGCACGTGGATGCGGCTTTGAGAATTCCGGGCCCCATGTGCAAGTGGGCCGAAGCACTGCAAAACTTGGCGCGATGCCGAGTGCGGCGATCTTTGCACGTTGCGTTGCCTCTGGTCCGTCTGTGATCAATCCCAAGGGCAGATGCGCAGCAAGCCGGGTAAGACATCGCCGCGCATCCCCGCAAAGCACGATGTTCGGAACGTGAGTACGGTATAACGCCACGAGTTTGGTAATCGTCTCGGGGTCTGCCGGCAGGTCCAACGCGGCCAGCGCCTCGTCAAAGGCGTGCCGATGCCGTCCAGCGGCGAAAGCTTCACGGCAAAGTTCGCCAAATCCTGCACGCCCTGTCGTTTCCCTGACATGGGCGTCAAGTGTCGCGTAGCCGGAGAACGCGAAATCACGTTCCAAATAAAGCGTGTCATCCAGATCGAAAACGATCAAGGAAATCCTCGGAATACAGCAGCGTCATAGCGCAGCATTTCGACCCCCTCAACCCAGTCATCATGTGCCGTCGAACTGCCAATTGCCGCCTCCTCCAGAAGCCAACGGGCAAAGGTTGCACCGGCCGCGTGGGCCAATGGATAGCCTCCGCCAAACCGCGCATTGATTTCGATGACACGGGGGCCCAGCACCGCGTCGTCGATCACTTGGAAGCAGACTACGCCTCGCAACCCAGGCAATGCCGTTACGATCCCCTCAGCGATCAACCGCAGATCCGTCCGCCGTTCTGTTCGGCCTTTTTCCACCTCACCGGCACGGACCGACAGACGGACATGCGGGATCACGGCACTTAGCTGGCCATCGGCCTTGACAAACATGTTAATTGTGAACTCCGGGCCCCGGAGGTAGTCCTGCGCGATCATGGGTTCATCCACGTTGGCCGGAAGGTCCTCCTGACGATTGATCACTGCCAACCCGCGGCTTGCGCTGCCACCCGTGGGCTTGAGAAATACCGGCCAGGATAAGAGGACAGGTTCAGCGCGAAGGGCCGCCAGCGTTTGTGTGCGGGGCACCGGCACGCCAGCGGAGTCTAGCACCTGGGATGTGCGCGCTTTGTCGCGGACCACCGCGATGGTCGCGGGGTCGGAGACATGAACCCTAGCGCCAAGTTCATCAAAGCTCGACCTCGCTTCAGAAAGTGACATCAGTTCTGGATCGATGGTTGGGATCACGAGGTTCACACCGGTTTTCGCGACGATCGCGCGCACCGCTTCGGCATAAGTGGGGTCATCGCAGCGCGGCACTTTGAAGGCCCCATCGGCTCGCGCACACGCCGCCGAAAGCGTCGGCTCATGATCGCAAGCAAATATCGGTGCATTTAGTCCGAGCTCTCGCGCCGCGGCCCGAAAGCACTCAAGCAATTCGACCCGACGTCCGGCGGAGGTCAGCAGCACGCCTGCAGAACAGTTCACGTAATCACCAATTAAGACCTTCACAAATGGTTAAGACCTCAGGAAGACTAAACGATATGATCGCGAAAATGCAACGACATCGCACTGCAGCCCTATAATTACTCGGTGGCTTGATAGCGTCACAGCGATCACCTGACACGTTAAGGCCATGAAGCCATTGAAGCAGAAAGCGGGAAGCGGGAAGCATAGCCGATTTCGGTGATCGGAAGACACTTGAGTACTTTCCGAGACCAAGTTTTTGACGATTTCTATAGCCTTCCTACACAGGCAATATCCTGCTTTCTGTGGACAACATCGAGTTTTTCATAGACAAGATTGTATCGCCGCACATAACGACAACTCCGATGCCAAAATCCAGTTAGGGATCCCAGGGTGCAACCGTCGACCTTTAGTCTTTTTGTAGCACACCAACCACAGACGATCGTTGCAAATGAATTTCAGTGATATCGATTTCCTTATTATTGGGTCTGGGAAGTCAGCGACAACCTGGCTTCAAATGCAGCTTCAGTCGGATCCAGCAGTTTATATGCCTGATCCGGAGATCCACTTTTTCTCTCGAAACTACGATCGCGGCGAAGACTGGTATTTGTCCCAATTTGATAACGCAGGGCTTGGCAAAACTATTGGAGAGAAATCAAATTCTTACCTCGATGCGCCAGATGCAGTGCCCCTGATCAAACGCCATCTGCATCACGTCAAACTCATTGCTCAGCTGCGCAATCCCGTTGAACGGGCCTATTCAAACTACTGCATGCGCTTCAGACGCGGCGAGCTTGGGGCGGATATAGAGTCCTATCTTAAACCTTCTTTGGCGGGTCACACCCGGCTGCTTTCATCCGGGAAATACGCAAATTATCTGCAATCGTTCGTTGACCATTTCGGCCGCGAAAAGCTACTTTTCTTGTTCTTTGAAGGAGTGGCCGGCGACCCGGAGGGACAAATGTCACAGGTCCGCGCTCACTTAGGGCTGCGACAGTATCCTTTGACCTCAGATGGTGGAAAGAAAGTCAAAGACAAGACTGCACCGAACGTTCCTGCCGAATTGAGCAAGCGCCTCGGTTGGATGAAACCGATTGTGCGCCCCCTGCGGGGCACCGCCCCGTTCGAAACCGCACGGGGTTGGCTGGCGCGAGAGATTCACTATCCTCCGCTGACCGACGATTTGCGTTATCGCTTGATTGATTATTACCGCCCCTCAATCACAGCACTGGAAGAGTTAAGCGGTCAGTCGGTTTCTCATTGGTATGGCCCGTCGGATTAAGCCGACTGACGAGCGGCCCGGGCGTCAAATGCGAAGTCGACGAACGCCCAAGCCTCGAAAGAGAACCGACGCTAGCGCGGCCTCATCGGTGCCAAGCGCCATAGTTCTGGTTTCGGGTACTGCAGGTGCCCGTCATACTGACAGTCCGGAAAGGCATATTATTATGAGACAGGCCCTACAGCGAGGGTTAAGGTTCCTTGATCGGCGAATTATACGTACGCATGACCTCAATCGGGCGCTTCTGGGAGTATGCAACCATCGCATCGGGGTTTGGGTAACCTACCGCAATGAACATCACTGGTCTTTCGTAGCCCTTTAAGCCCAAAACCTTCTCCGCTCGCCTCTCGTGGCTCTCAATATCCGGCCAGTTGCAAATGCAGGAACTAAGTCCGAGTGTCTCCAAGGCGTATGCGAATGACATCGCAGCGAGCGCACCGTCGATGTAAATTACGTGTCGGTCCTTCTCACTATAGAAAGCATCCAGCGAGCCAACGACGGCAATCATTACCGGAATCTGGTGTTTCCAGCCAATAGTACCTCCTGGCAGAGACGACACAGTAGAGATCATTTTGGGGTCATCGTAGACTAGGAACCTGAAGGGTTGACGGTTACAAGCGCTAGGAGAGAGTCCTGCCACGGTGAAGGCTTTATCCAGCAGGTCGCGGGGCACAGACTTTTGCTCGAACCACCGCACGGAACGCCGCTTGATCGCCAATTGCTTAAGCTGTTCGAAAGAGACAGAATGCTCTTTAAGGTTGCGTTTGTAAGGAATCCGGTTTCCGGCCGCTCTGCGGCCTACCGGAGGCGGACATTTACCGAAAACCTCACGAGCGTGGTCGAGCACTGGATCTCTTCCGACAACGTTGAAGTACTCGCTCAACACATCAAAAGCCCAGTGGAGGGACTCCGCCGAACTTTCAGAGGAGCGTTCGGGTGCATCGACGACCTTGCGATATACGTTAACCGTTTCAAGGATGTAGTCCTTTGCGAAGACAGGGCGCCGGGACTGCATAGAAATGCCCTTCTCCAACCGATGGACATTTCTGCGCATCAGAAAGACATTCGCATCGTCCTCTTGAAGCTCGGCGTGGTACTTCGCCAGTCCGAGCAGCACGGCACGCTCTTCACGCTGAAATTGCCGTGATAGCAGCGAGTAGTATGCAGTCGCTAAAGGCTTCGCCGAAGAGGCGATCCTCAAGCCATTGGTCTGTGCTGCGGTGGCCAGGCGGACCGCCCTGGATTCCTTGAACAGGAGGCGGGCATCTCGCAGCCGATCAATTTGGCTCTCAGAAAGCATATTCTTTACTAGTGTTTTCATCGCAAACAATCCCTAGTGAAAAAGTCGTTTTCAGAACTCGACGGCACCCCAGAAGCGCAATGCTCAGTCATTGCGTTGGTTGTTGTATCTTCTATTGTTTGTCTGCACGGAGCTGATGCTCCAAGCCAACGAAAGCCTGAGTGGACCGGAAGAAATATAGTTTTTGCAGCGCGTTAAAAAGACAGTCTGAAGAGTGATATCGCAGCTCGCCGGGATGCACCTGTATCAATTAGGGGCGCACCAGTCGCCAGTCATGTCCAGAAAAAAAATTGTCACAATGCTTCGACACTCGGTTGCCCCTTACTCAAGCGAAATGCCGCTTTCTCCGACGGTCCACACCTCACGAAAAATTTAGCGCCATCTTGTCAAAAACAACAAATTCCTGCGCTGCCTAAATGGCCACCCCATTACCATAGGACTAAGAACCCTCTTTGCAAAGGAATAACCATAATCGGGTGTCTTCTGTGCAAATTAACTAAGGTCTGGGCTTGGATAACGGAACCGGCTTTGTTGCACAAATCGGGTTAAAGACGTTCTTCCCCTTACCCCAGACGGATTTAGCCTACGGGCTTAGTGATAGGTATGCCAAGAGCCGTATAACGGTTGAGGTCGGCGATGCGGATTTGGATTTCCGCGACTTGCCTTTCGAAGTCTCTCGTCATTAGCGATTGGCCCAGTAGTTTCATACAATGCATCTTGGTTTCGACGTGGCTTCTGCGGTGGTATCCGCTCCAGTGTCGCCACACCGTGCGGCCCAGATACCGTTGCGCATTGACTGCATCGTTGCGGGCAATTGCTCCGGCGCGCGTAGGCTTCCAGAGCATTGCATTCTCGCGTGGCGGGATCACCGCATGGGCATCTCTGGCAGCAATTGCCTCGTGGCATTTACGGGTGTCATACGCCCCATCTGCGGTAACGTTGCCGATGTCCTGATCGAGCGGGATTTGGTTCAGGAGTTCGGACAACATGGGAGCATCACCGATGTTGCTGCTGGTGACTTCGGCTGCCCGAACTTACAGCGTTTCCTCGTCGATACGTATGTGTATCTTGCGCCATGTGCGGCGTTTAGAACCGCCATGCTCACGTGCATTCCACTCGCCTTCACCCTCGGCCTTGATCCCCGTGCTATCGATAAGAAGATTCAACGGGCCAGCACCGTCACGATACGGCAGGCTCACGTTCAGCGTTTTCTGACGGCGGCAAAGAGTGCTGAAGTCCGGTGCTGACCAATCAAGCCCGACCAACCGCAGCAAGCTTTGAACAAACCCAGTTATCTAGCGGAGCGGCATGCCAAAAAGGACCTTCAGCGTTAGACACGTTTAAATGGCCGCGTCACTGAATTGCTGTTGCCGAACGCGCCTGCCAATTGGCGGCGGCGCCCACACCATCTCCGGATCAAACCAGATCGACAACGATCCGCGCCGCTTCAAGCTGTCATTTTAAGACGACCAATTCTTGGTCTTATATTTGGTAGGGGACCAACTGCTCATCACCTACAGCTATCACGCTGGATTCATACAGTGAACCCCATCAACCTATTTGTGCAACAAAGCCGTCTAACGATATAAACGATGCAACACTCCACATCGACGGCGGGATCTAGCATCCCGCAATTGATGGACCTCACATCAATGTAGTGATAAAAAGACATTAAGCAGCGGATTGATCTACCAAGACATCGACCCAATTCCATCGTAACAAGGTATTAGCGCTACGCTTCATCGCCGGGCACGCCACGGCGTCACCTTGGGCGAAAAGCGGCAGAAGTTGGTGACGACTTTCTTTGATTGGCAGCAAACAGAAGGGAGAAAAGCGGACACCTGTTATTGTCCGCGTATTGTTATGAATAAATATATTATTACGGGAACTCAGATGAAGAATAAGGGCTCTCAGGCCATGTTCTTGACTTTGTACTACAGTCTAAAAAGCGCACATGAAAACAGCGAAGTTTATGGATTCTCCAATAAATATGAATCCCCAGACAAATATTGCTTTAGACTGTTACCATACGATTATTACACGCGCTTCGTACTAAAGAACCGATTAAGCAAGGTGCCGCTTTTGGTTCCACTGTTGACCTATTTGGTCGGGATTTGGAGGAAGACAGACAAGTGGCAAGGCAAGCTTCCGGAAATGGAAAAAGTACTACGAGAAGCGGATGCTATTTTCGATGCGAGCGGCTATACTCTCGGCTCCGGTTGGTCCAAAGACGGTGGCGAGCTACTTCTCCAAACCATAAGACTTGCCAAACGCTACAACAAGAAGATCATCTTAATGCCTCAGAGCTTTGGTCCATTTGACTGGGAAGGCGACAATACAGATTTCCTCAAGCGGATCAAAGCCGAATTGGCCTATTGCACAAAAATATATGCCCGTGAACAAGAGGGGTATGAGTGCCTTTTGTCTTTGGGGTTAGATAACGTTGAATTGTCGACGGATATGGTAATTCGAGAAGAGTTTTTTCCAACTGCATCTGATATTTATGCCTCGACCTCTGATAGCATCGCGGTCGAACAGCCAACGCAAGGTTCGGTCGGTTTCATCATCAATGAAAACGTATTTCGCATCGGTGACCCAGACGCGGTCTTAAACCTGTATGTGAAACTTTTAGATCGCCTTTCCGATAATGGAGAGAAGGTTTACATTCTGAACACCTCTACCGCCGACACACACCTCGTGGAGGAAGTTCTTAACAAGATGAACGACAGAAGCAGAATTAACATCATCAGTGGGGAATACTCCAGCCCAGAATTGATTGATATTATTGCACGATTCAAGTACGTTGTCGCATCACGCTACCATTCCGTCGTGTTTGCATACAGAAGCGGCGTCCCCGCGATCATTCTCGGATGGGCGAGCAAGTACCAAGACCTTGCAGCACATTTCCAACAACAAGCCTACGTATTTGACATAAGGCAACCGGGTGTTGATCAAATCTTGGACCAAATTGACCATATGGGGAAGAATTACGAACAAGAGTCCCACCGCATCAAGGAATGCTTGGAAACTGTTCAAGCTAGCTCTGTCACGCGCGAAGCCATATATACCTTGAAGGCGTGATTTAGCGCATTGTCAAAGGAAACTTGAAGTGGTCCGGTAATCCCCCCTAAAAATAGTGGTGATGGATTCAGGCGGTCACTGCAACACAGGATGAACCTTTGCATTTAAGGACTGTGTTGATGACTAAGCCGCTGCCGATGGACGAACAAAAGAAATCAGTGATTTGGCGCGAGTGGGAGCGCGGAACGCCGATGGAAAATATCGCTCGCGTTATCGACAAGCCACCTGCTACCGTTTTCTCGTATCTCCAGTATCATGGCGGCATTAGACCGCGTCACCGGTTTAGGCGCACTGAAGCACTGAGTTTAGAAGAGCGTGAAGAGATTTCGCGTGGCATATCGCATGGATATAGCATTCGATTTATCGCCAGTATTTTGTGCCGCAGTCCTTCAACTGTAAGTCGTGAGATCAACAAAAACGGCGGAAGGAATCTGTATCGTGCTATCATTGCAGATAAATTTTCCTGGTGCCGTGGGCAGCGCCCAAAGCCGTTCTTATTAGGCGAAAACGCAATGCTGAGAGATCTCGTTGATGCCAAGCTTAGTGAAGACTGGTCCCCTGAACAGATCGCGGGATGGCTCAAGCTGACGTATCCGGACACAAAGGGAATGCGTGTGTCTCACGAAACAATTTACAAAAGCCTGTTCGTGCAAACACGTGGTCTTTTGCGCAAAGAGTTGCGCAACCATCTTAGAAGTAAGCGCAAATTCCGGCATGCCAAAGCTCACAAACCAGGATCAGGGCAGCAAATTGTCGAAGGAGTATCCATCCGGGAAAGGCCTGCTGCCATCGACGACCGCGCAGTTCCGGGGCATTGGGAAGGTGATCTCATTTGCGGATCGAAGAACAGCTACATCATCACTGTTGTCGAGCGCCAAACCCGGTTCACGCTCTTAGTGAAGGTCGATGGCAAGAAGACTGATACCGTCGTCCCTGCTTTGGCCCGTCAAATGACCAAACTACCCAGGCGACTGAAGCAAAGCCTTACTTGGGACCGGGGAACCGAATTAGCCTCTCATCAGAAGTTCACTGTTGCGACTGACATTGACGTCTACTTCTGCGATCCAAGCAGTCCATGGCAACGAGGAACAAATGAAAACACCAATGGTCTGCTGCGCCAATACTTCCCGAAAGGGTCCTGCCTTTCCAACTACTCTCAGGAACAGTTAGATGAGGTCGCAAACCAACTCAACAATCGGCCACGGAAAACCTTAGGGTTCCTCACACCAGCGTGTAAGTTAGAGCAGGTGTTGCAGTGACCGCCTGAATCCATCGTGTTGAAAAGTAGAATTTTCCCGGCAAGATATCTAAGGAGATTTTGAATGAAGAACGGACGATACAGCGACGCACAGTTCATCCTATTAGCTCAGTCCTTCAAACCCAAGAATTTCACACTGTGTTGCAGTGACCGGCAGAATGCATCAACACTTATTCTAGGGGGATTACCATGCCCAAAGTGCGTGATCAGAAAACCGCTTACCGTTCACGTAGTCTGACCCACACGAACAAGAAGTGCTGGGGATGAGTCGAAGTGGCGGTGGTGTCTATTGCTGAGGGTAAGATATAGAAACTTGTCTATGTTACACGCGGTAATAGTGTCGGTACCAGTCTACAAATTTGCGCACTCCTTCATGAACTGAAGTTTTCGGAGCATATCCGGTAAGACTTTTTAACAGACTGGCATTGGCCCAAGTCGCTGGCACATCTCCTGCTTGCATCGGCATTAGATTCTTCACGGCAGACCGACCAACAGCGGCTTCAATGGCGCCTATGAAATCTGTAAGTCGCACTGCATCGCTATTACCGATGTTAACCACACGGTACGGAGCAACGGGGGATAGGCTGTCACCTGGATGCAATTTTGCATCCGCATGCCGGACTGGAACAGCATCAATTAGCAAGCGGATCGCACGGCTAAGATCCTCTACATAGGTAAAGTCCCGTTTCATATCACCATAGTTGTACACATCTATGGGCTCGCCATTGAGAATAGCCTTTGTAAACCTAAATAGCGCCATGTCAGGGCGACCCCAGGGGCCGTAGACAGTAAAAAAACGGAACATAGTTGTCGGTAAATTAAAGAGATGTGCATAGCTATGTGCAATATTCTCTGTCGATTTCTTGCTTGCCGCATAAAATGACATCTGGTGATCGGCGCGGTCTGTCTCGGCGTATGGCATTTTGGCGTTGCCACCGTACGCAGATGAGGTCGACGCAAGGAGCATATGCTTTGGCGGAAAGGCGCGGGCTGCTTCGAGTAGCTCAAAAGTTCCAATAATGTTACTTTCGAGATATGCCCTCGGGTTGTCGATCGAATAACGAACTCCTGCCTGTGCTGCTAGATGAATTACAATATCCGGCTTTTCCTCATTAAACAACGAAACCAGAAGCCCTCTCTCTTCAACTAACCCATGGATGGATCGATAACCGGAGTATGGGGTCAACTCCGCCTCACGGCGGTGTTTTAATCCCACATCATAATAATCTGAAAGGCAATCAAGACCAACAACGTGCCAGCCTTCTTTAAGCAAAATGCGGCAAACGAAGTATCCAATGAATCCGGCTGAGCCAGTGACTAAAGCGGTAGGCATGGTGCTAATCCTCAATCCGACCCATAGAGATCGCGGGTAAAAACCTTGTCGGCGACATCGTCGAGATCGCTGGTGGTACGGTTGGCGAGGATCACGTCGCTGCCCTGCTTAAATGCGGCGAGATCATGCGTGACTTCTGAGCCGAAGAAATAATCTTTCTGCAACTCCGGCTCGTAGACCACAACCTCGATCCCCTTGGCCTTGATCCGCTTCATCACGCCTTGGATCGAGCTTTGCCGGAAATTGTCCGATGCAGCCTTCATCACCAGCCGGTAGACGCCGACGCAGCTGGGGCGTCGGGCGAGGATTTGATCAGCAATGAAATCCTTGCGGGTGCTATTGGCGTCGACGATGGCGCGGATCATGTTCTGCGGCACTTGGGAGTAATTCGCCAAGAGCTGTTTGCTGTCTTTCGGCAGGCAATAGCCGCCATAGCCAAAGGAGGGGTTATTGTAATGCGCGCCGATCCGCGGATCGAGGCTGACCCCTTCGATGATCTGGCGGCTGTCCATGCCGAGGCTCATCGCATAGCTATCGAGTTCGTTGAAGTAGGCCACGCGCATGGCGAGGTATGTATTGGCGAAGAGCTTGATCGCCTCGGCCTCGGAGGCATTCGTGTAGAGAACCGGTATGTCTTTACGCTGCGCTCCCTCGGCTAAAAGCCGGGCAAACGTCTCGGCCCGGATGGAGCGTTCACCGACGATGATACGTGACGGGTGGAGGTTGTCATGCAGCGCCCTGCCCTCGCGCAGGAATTCCGGGCTGAAGATGAGCCGGTCGCCGCCGACCTCGGCCGAGATCCGTGAGGTATAGCCAACTGGGACTGTGGATTTAATCACTATCGTGGCGTGGTCGTTAACCGCCACCACAGCGCGGATCACCGCCTCAACGGTGGAGGTGTCAAAAGAATTCTCTACCGGATCGTAATTGGTCGGGGTTGCCACCACCACAAATTCGGCATGCGCATAGGCGGCCTCGGCATCGGTGGTGGCAGTGAGGGTCAGGGGTTTGTCACGGAGGTACCGCTCGATTTCAGGATCGACGACTGGGCTCTGACCGGCGTTTAGCAGCGCCACCCGTTCTGGGCTGATATCGACTGCTATGACAGGGTTGTACTGAGCAAGCAAAACAGAGTTGGAGAGGCCAACATAGCCGATGCCGGCAACGGCGATTTGATAACCTGACATAAGTATTTCCAATTCAGAGCCGCCGAACTTGATGTCAGCGGAAGTTTAAATGGCGGTAGTATCTAGGAGATCTTGCAGCCAATCTTATAGCGCCCCGCCGCCTGTACACGTCTACTTAGCAAATAATTTCGCCGCGAATACTATCATCTTCGCCCAAATTGCTGACGGCCTGCAATTCAATTAGCACCATCGGAACCTTGCCAGGTGCTCTCCATACGATGCGCCGCGCAAAGCTGAATATATACCATTTGGTTTTCCGTGACGAGCTTTACTTCGTCACCATCGGTCACTCGCGCCGTTCCCTCAGCCACGAATCGGTGTTCAAATCGGTGTTGGTTGCTTTGCAGGCTGAGCGCAGCACCGGGGTGAACGATCCGCTTCACCTGAAAGCGCGAACCGACGGCAAGACTTTCGAACCAGCTCGAGGGAAGGCAATAGCACGGCAGAGTTTCTGCCTGTACCGCGCCTTTGGCCCTAAGAACCGCGACGGCCTTTTCACATCCTGCGTGGCTTTATTGCACAAATTCGATGACGGATACGCCTAATGAATCCAGCGGGCATTGTCACTTTAACTTCCGTGGGTCAGCGGAGGCGCGAAGGCTCCGAATCAGGCAATACTGGCTGCCGCATTCCAAGCGTCGAGTGCTTGGAGGCGATGGTAGCGGATGGTTAGGCTCAGGACTCATAGCCAGTAGATGACAGTGGCGGCGAGAGCGATGGCTGAGAGGAAGACCTTTGGGCATCGGT
>NZ_JBBMQL010000022.1:0-48962 GCF_038900015.1 Sulfitobacter sp. AS92 | reverse complement strand
AAGGCTGTTTCGGAAAATTCAGCAATGTCGGGATGGGCCAGCGCCATAGGTGCCGCACCTAAGAATGCGAGCCCGAACAGGCTTGGCCAGAGGTAAGATTTGAGTGTCATTGGGCGTATCCATTGTTTGTATTCAGGGGGAAGCAATCGTCAGTGCGCTTCATCTGCACTGAACAAGATTAGGCTTTCGAGAAAGCTCACGATCCGCGCAGCATCCGCGTCAGACATCGCCGCATAGGCATTTCGGCTGACTGCTGCCTCGCCGCCATGCGCAAGGATCGCTTCCTCCAGTGTCGTCGCCCGGCCGTCGTGTAGCCACGGGCCGGTTGAACCCACGCCAGCAAGCGAGCGTGTTAGAAACACGGATGCGCCCATGCCGAGCGGATCGGACGGATCTGACAGAGCGGGCCCCATGTCATGGCGTTTGAAGTCGGAGTACCAGCAGGCGATCCCCTTCCCTTTTGCGTCGGTTTCAAGCGCTCCGAGATGGTACATACCGCCACTGCCCAGCAGGATTTGATTGTTCGGCGGATCAAGCCGCATGTCGAACGTGATAGCGGTATCAGAGACCAAACCATGCGCCTCGGGGCTGGACCCGTCAGGAAACAGAATATCGGCGTATCCGGCAACGCGGCTCGGCGCGCTGAACGTTGGGTCGGCGATTGTCATGCTTGGGGTGTGGCAACTGCTGCACCCCACAGTGTTAAACAGATGCTCTCCGGCGGCGATGTCTGCCTTCTGCACCTCCGCAAGGTCGATGACCCCGATATCCGCCAGCTCAACCGTGCTGACAGGCCGTTCGAGCGCTGCCATGTAAAGGGTGAGCGCAGTGACATCACCAACACTCAGCTCGTGGATCACGCCATCATAGTCGCCATCCTGTGCGCCGACCAACTCGGTTGCCTGCAAACCCAATTCGTTATGCGCCGCATCACGGGTAAACGACCTGATCGTGGCGTGATTGCCTTTCCAGCCGAACGGACGAACCACCAGATCAGCGTCGATACCGGCCAGCTGACTTGTATCAATCGATACTTCGCAGGGGTCCTCGCTGATACGGGTCAATGACAAGCTGCCAAACGCAACCTCCTTGGCTACAAGAGCTACGGTCGCAGATCCTTTTGCACACGCGAGCTGCCTCGCGTCTTCGCGCAGGAGGTAAAGCTCGACGCTCATTTCCTCTGCGAGGCGCTGCGGAATAGAGAGCGCAAACAGCGATGTGGTGTTCCGTTCGAGATATTGACTTGGATCGCCCGTATGATCCGGATCGAGGACCACATTCATCGCGACACCTCCAGCTCCGTTGGCGAAGGGTGCGCTGTGACAGCTTATGCAGCTTGTGGCATTTGCACCGCCTTCACGTTTCGGGAAATGGGTTGCCCATTCCTGATCCCCGTCCAGATCGGCACGCGGAAACCTTGTAAAACGGCGGCCTTCGCCAATATTGGCACCAACCCCGTGATTTGCGGTAAAGTCGAATTCGGACAGCTTATCACCTGCCTCGAACGCCTGCAAAAATGCAGTATCGCCCTGATCGCGTATCACCAACTCATTGAGATAGTTTTGGTCAACCTGCTGGAGGGGTTCTTCTGCAATAGCGGTGAGCGGCGTGAAGAGAACGGTAGTCAAAAAAGTGGCAGGAGCGATGCTTGAATAACATTTGTTCATGTATCGCTCCATTCATTTTTTTCCGACAGACGACCGATTGCCCTACCCCGCTCTGAGACCTCGCGGCCTGTTCCCGCTTTTGAGAGTTTGGCAGCAAGATTATTTGACCAAACCTTTGCTTCTGCGTTCTTCTGAAGCCCGATCGAAAGGGGAATGTGGGCCTCAGAAGCAGCGATGTGTGCGACTGATGCAGACGAACCTTTGCGCCCATCAAAAAGAGCGATGGCGGAGGCGAACAGAAATACAGGCAGCTTTATGAGAGATCTCATGAGCTTTCCTTTCCGAGCTGTTGCTGGAAGTGGGGTAGATCGGAGTAAATCAGCCGTTCTTTGGCGGATTTGCAGGCACGCACGCCAAGGGTACATCGGCCTTGGGGGACATACATTTGCCCTGGACCGTTTCACCCTCGCGATTATTGAATGAACATGCCGACTGCGGATCTACATTTGCGCAGGCGTCAAGCGCTTCACGAGGTGGACGACCCGCCCGGTTTCCTTGTCCAGCCGGAGCGGATTGTGCGACAGAAAAGCTTTGCGCTGAAGTGGCAGAAGCGCTCTCAGCCCGGACTGCCGAAATGTTGAGCGCACCAAGAATGACGACGGCGAAGGTCGTTGCAAGAAGGATGTTTTGGTTGCCACGAATGCGCGGGACAGTCGATCTGTAGATCGGAATTTTTCGGTTTGCTGCGAACTGCGCACGGATCGCTCTGATTTTTTCTGCGAACATTTTTGGTCTCCTGTATAGGCGTTGAGTCGCCCTTCACAGGTTCAATTTGCCCGTTCTTTAAGAAGCGAGTTTGCAGCAATTATGCAGGCAAAATGAAGACAGGAAAAAAACTCCTGCTGTTCCAAATTCAGCTCACGTATCAGTCGGAAAGCAATTGTTGTTCGCTTCATCCGTCGTAGGCATAGCCCACGCCATAGACCGAGCGGATGGGGTCCCACGTGCTCACCGCAGCGATTTTTCGGCGCATGTTCCGGATGTGGCTGTCAACGGTACGGTCAAATACTTCGGTATCATCCGGAAAAGCCAGCGACAGCAGTTGATCGCGCGAAAAGACCCGCCCTGGACGCGCGACCAGCGATTGCAGCAACGCAAATTCACGCCGTGTGAGGCCAAGCTCGATGCCATCAATCCTCGCTTGCCACTTGTCGGCATCGATCGCCAAACGTGTATCGGTATGCGCAGGCTCGACCACGCCGCCAGAGGGGCGTCTACGCAAGACCGCTCTGACCCGCGCAACAAGCTCGCGAGGGGAATATGGCTTGCACAGATAGTCGTCGGCTCCGAGCTCAAGCCCCAGCAGGCGGTCGATCTCTTCTACTTTTGCGGTTGTCATGATGATTGGGACGTCGGATGTTTTGCGTAACTCACGACAGATTGACAGACCATCCACACCAGGCAGCATCAGGTCAAGAATGACCAGATCATGCTGCTGTGCCTGCGCAATTTCGACAGCGCCTGTGCCTTCGGCCAGCAGGTCGACGCTCATGCCCTCTGCAATCAGATAATCCCGCACGATTTCAGCAAGGGCTACCTCATCTTCCACGATCAAGATGTGTGGCACTGTCATGCGGTCTCCTTCGGCAATCGTATGGTGATTTTCAGCCCGCCCAAGGCCGAGTGTCCCGCAGTAATCGTGCCGCCGTGGGCCTCGACAATCGCCTTGCACACAGACAGGCCCAATCCCGACCCACCCGATGCACGCGATCTTGAACCCTCCACGCGGAAAAAGCGGTCAAACAGCCGACCAATATCGGCATCCGGTGGCGCGGGCGGTGTGTCATCAACGCTCAGAACTGCATAATCCCCTGTTTCCCTCAATCTCATGCGCACTTGGCCCGGTCCGTCCGTATATCTGCCCGCATTCTCAAGCAGATTATCGATGACCTGACCAATTTGCCCACCGTCGCAGTCAATCAATATCCGGGCCGCCAGATCAAGGTCCAAATCTATGCCCTGCGTGGCCAGTTTCGATCTCGCTGCTTCGGCGGACACGCTTGCGATTCCCGACAGGTCTTCGCGGGAAAAATTGGCCGACAGTTCGGCTTCGCGTGCGTAAGACAGCGTCTTGAGGTCCTGCACCAATCGGGACAGCCGCATCAACGCCGCGTGCATCTCGGTCAGTGTCTTTCCATCGGGCTGGCGTATCCCGTCCTGAAGTGCCTCTACTTGAGCGCGCAGCACCGCAAGAGGGGTTTGCAATTCGTGACTGGTGTTCGATATCCACTCCCGCTCGGCCTTTGCAGTCTGTTCAAGGTTTGCGGCCAAACTGTTGTAGTGGTCGATCAACTGCCCCAGTTCATCGGTGCGATCCTGCCTGATACGTGCGGTATAATTACCCGCGGCCATCGTTTTCGCTCCAGCTTCCAATCGCCTGATCGGCCCCAATAACTGACGCGCGATGATATAGGCCGCAGCAGCTGAAATGGCGATTGCAATCAAGGCCGCCAGCAGGAGAGACAAATACTGGCCACGTAGGAAAAATGCTTCACTGGCGTTCTCGGCTGCGACGGGTGCGTTCATCCCAAGATAGCCGAGAAGCTCTCCATCGGCGCAATCGCCTTGCGCACAAATCGGGCGACGGTCAAACACCTTCAAGCGCTTCGGATTGCCGGCAATATGGTTACCCTCGCGATCAAGTAGAACAAGTCGTTCGTCCAGTCTCAGGTCTTCACCACCTGCGCCAAAGGGTGGCGGATTGCTTGTCATTGGCGGCGGCCCGCCAGGCGGAGGAGGAGGCGGTCGGCCGCTGTCTATGCCCGGCCGTGGGGTATGCGCGCGCAGAAAGTAGCTCCATTGTTGCGGATTATCCGCAAACTCGGCCCAACTGCCCCGATGTGCCTCAGCTAAAGAGGATGTCAGGTCATCGAACCGCGCAAGTTCACCCCGAAGCAGATACTGGGCAAAACCATCTCGCATCCATGCCGCAACCATCAACGCCATAACCATAACGACCAATACAGCGGTCGCCGCGATAGCAGCAAATATTTTGGCAAACAAAGACCTGCGGATATTTTTCATACGGGATGATATCGCATTAAAATGTGCAGGGTGTATGCAGGATTTTATCCAATTCGACATTTTTGCACCTGAAGGAAACGCCCACAAAATCTGTAGTTTCCAACGCGCGGCGCGTGTCGGATCCAAGCGCACGGCACCTGTTATGGCCGCTCGGAACCCAGTTTCACCGCCAAAGCAATACCAGACAAAACGCAGGCAAGTCGGTAGGTCACTCCGACGGCGCTCCGTCCCGTGTAAACGCGGTTTTTCTTTTTTTGCCCCCTCCACCGTGGCGTTTTTCACAGATGCGAATGCAGTATGCGTTGAAAAGTTTGCAGCGGCGATTCTCGCTACGACCTGCATGAATGACCAGTTCTCCCGCGGCACGACGGCAATGAACGTTACGCCTACGCAGAAATTCTTCATGCGGCGAACGCGTGCAGCAAGACTTCGTCACGTCTACTGTGGGCTCACTGCCGCCTTCCACGCCGCAGAGAGAAGCCCCGTTTATATATTTGTCTGAATGTCGGCACTCGCCGGAGGGGCAATCCAGGCTCGCGCTTGCAGCGTATGACCGCTCACCGCCCTCTCTGCCGATAACGTTGATACTTAATCTTCAAATATCTGCGCAATGATCAGAATTTCTGCTGATGTCACATTGTCGATGACGATGTACGGTCCAAGTTCATCCATGCTCGGGTTAATTCGGACCCTTAGGGCCTTTGAGATCTTTCGCAGCACCAAATGCTTAGCATGCAGCTTCAGGCGCGCAGGCGGCCCGTCACCAGCTCGATTGCGGACATCGTATTCGAGCTTCCCTGGTCTATAATCCTCCGAACCACTACCCGCAAATTCAGACGAACTTTTGAACCCGCCTGATGCCAACCTCAACCTCTTGTGAGGTGCTGAACGGGCTACCACTTCCACGTGGGGAGTTTGGCGCTCTTCCATTGAGCCGGGAATATCGGTGAAAGCTCCTGCTACGTGGCGTGACAATGCTTCAACTACGCTACATGGACATGGTTTAGATTTGTCTGGAGTGAGGGGGGAATCTTGGGTTTGCGAACGCGTCCCTCGACTAACATTGAAAGGCATGAGCACCTCCTATAGAGACCATCTGGTTCGGTTGCGTCACAAGCTCTCTGGGCTCGCGTCCGGTTTCTCTCTGTCAATGTAAGTTCGGTCGGTTGATCGCCTGCTCAACAGCATCCAGCATTCTCGCGACTGATCGTAGGCTTATGAGCTGCGGAGCCTTGATAGCCTCGATGACTTCCTTCACGACATAAACGGCTTCGGGCGGGAGGTTCCTATCTGCGCCCAAACGATTTGCAAATCCAAGCAGGTGCTCCATTGAAAGCGGAGGAATCTCTAAAGGGGGGCAACGGCTGAGAAACGGTGCGGGCAACCCCTCCACGCTGTTTGCGGTCATGATCCATGTAACCCACGACATATCAAAGGATACGCGGAAATAGGGGCAAGACCACTGCGCGGCCGTAGAGCGCTCGAGAAATGGCAAAAGACCTTCGGACAAATTGAATCGCTGCCCTTTCATGGACTCGACCGTGCCAGCTTTCTCAATTTCATCGATCACAATAACCGGGTTCGCGACACCGCTGGCCATGATGAATTCCAAGGGCTTTCCTGGCCCTGCAGATCCCCAACCACGTTGCGATCCAGCTACGGAGAATGATGCGGGTTCGGCGGTAGCTTCAATCACTGATGTCGGCACCATCAGATGCTGCGCTAAGGACCGGGCCCAGAAGGTTTTCCAGTCCCGGGTGGCCCCACCAAGAGCAGCGGCCTTAAACGCGGTGCCGGATAACCGTTGCGCACAGAAGCGCGCATGTCCTGCCAGATCATCTCAGTTGCTGCTGCCATCCAAGGCATCTCGGAATGGATGGCGGAAGCAATCTCATCGGCGCGGTGTTCGGATACAACTTGAACCGGCTCTGTGCCATGGCGGAACACTTCCAGCCTCTGGCGGTCTTTGTCAGCAAGATGGCCCATGCCCGATCTACGAGAAACCGCGTCTCTGTAGACTGCTATCTTTTGCAAAATATTGCGCCGATCTCGGTCAGAGATTTGATTGTCTGGTTTGCATTTGCCCATCTTTTCTCGGAAATTGATCAGGTACTGTTTCAACCGATGTTCGATGTCAAAGACCGACGGAGCATTCGGGTCCGGGAATCTCACGTCGGCAAATTTGATGCGTGGCATTTGATGTCCTCTCATGACCAGTTCACCAGTAACTTAGCGACCAGCATTCGACAGCGAATGACTGCCTTGGGTTAAGCGAGAGGATCCGGAACCTTGAGAACTTTATGCGAACATCTGGTGCCTTCCGTCAACCACCTTGCCTCGCTCCAAGGCCGTCAACGAAAGATGCCGACCCTCTCGGATCGGCACTTTTGAAAGCAATAAATTTCAAGAATTTAACGCGCAGTAGAAGAAATAGACCTAGAAAGTGGAAGACAATCCAGCCGAAATGCCGCTGAATTGCCCGCCGTTTCACTGACATGAAATCACCAGACAGGATTTGCCACCAAGGCTCCCGCGGACCCCTAGTTTTCATGGGGCCGTGAAACGCCGCGGCCGGAGGGCCTGCCACTGCGGCGGGTCATGATTTGCCGGTGAAAGTCAGGAACCCGTCGTTCGCTGGGCAAGCTTCTCTCACCAAGCAGATGGTCAAAGTTATCTGCCGTATGACACACTAAAAGTACTAGGCCGAGGAGAAGATCAGGATCGTGCTGGCAACAGCCATCGCAAAATGCCTTTGATCGGCAGGGCGGACGCACACAGCAGCAATGCACCCAAACCAAGCAATGCCGCGCTGCCGGGCCGCTCAAGAAAGACCATCGGGTCCCCCCGCGACAGCAACATGGCGCGACGGAAAAATTCCTCCATCATCGGCCCAAGCACAAAGCCAATCAACATCGGCGCGGGTTCGAAGCGAAACAGGCGCAGGACGTAGCCGATAAGCCCAAAGGCAAGCGTTGCCCAGACGTCCACCAGCGAATTTGAAATCCCGTAAACCCCGACGCAAATCATCATGATAACGGTCGGGTACAGGTAATAATGCGGCACCCGCAGCAGACGCACCCATAGACCAATTAACGGAATATTCAGAACCAAAAGGAAGAAGTTCCCGAACAGAAAGCTAACGACAAGACCCCAGAATAGATCAGGGTGATCGGAAATAAGCCGCGGGCCCGGAGTGATCCCGTGGATCATCAACGCGCCAAGCATCAGCGCCATTGTGGTTGAGCCGGGTATCCCCAGCGTCAAGGTGGGGATGAAAGCGGTTTGCGCCGCCGCGTTGTTGGCGGATTCCGGCACGACGACCCCCTCAATCGCGCCCTTACCGAAATGCGCCTTGTTACGGCTGACTTTCTTCTCAAGCGCATAGCCGACAAAGCTGGCGACTGTCTGGCCGGTGCCCGGCAATGTGCCAAAGAATGACCCGATGGCAGAGCCACGCAAGGCGGGTAGAAAGCTACGCCGCCACTCGGCCCAGGTTGGGAAAATATCGCGCCCGCGCACGTTTTGTCCGGCATAGCTTTGCGTTGCCCCCCGCAGGGACACCATGACTTCGGAGATGCCAAACAAGCCCATCGCGACAACGACCAGCGACACCCCGTCGCGCAACTCAGGAATGCCCGCCGTGAACCGCGCATCGCCGCTGTTGACGTCAACACCAATTGCACCAAGCAAGATGCCCAAGCACACCATCATCAAGCCGCGCACAACGCCAGATGAGCTGACAATCGAAGCGGCAATTAGCCCGAGCACCATGACCGAAAAGTATTCGGCTGGTTGGAACAGCAGGGCGAACTCGGCCAGCTTTGGCGCGAGAAGGACCATGACGATGACGCCGACAATACCACCGAAGAAGGACGCGACAGAGGTGGCAAAGAGCGCGATGCCGGCTTTGCCCTGCTGGGCCATTGGGTAGCCATCGATACAGGTGACTGAAGACGACGGTGTGCCGGGAATATTCAGCAGAATTGAGGCGATCGAGCCGCCATATTCCGCGCCGTAATAGACTCCCGCCAACATCACCAACGCCGTGGTCGGCTCGAGGTAAAACGAGACCGGAAGCAGCATGGCAACAGCCGCCAGCGGACCCACACCGGGCAGCACGCCAATGAAGGTGCCCAGAAAGACGCCGATGAAGCAGTACAGCAAATTGGACGCCGTCGTGGCCGTACTGAACCCCAATGCCAAATTTGTCAGAACGTCCATATTAAAGTCCTTTGATGGAAACAAAGGGCATACCCAGCCCGCGCACGAAGATTAGCCAGACGCCGACTGCAACCCCGAGGGCCAAAGCGATCCGAAATGGCCAGCGAAACCCCGGTATTGCCGATCCGGTGGCAAAAACAGCAATGGCCGTGGCCGGGAGAACCCCAAGCAAGGGGGTGAAAAAGGCAAACGAGGCAACGCCCCCGGCCACCCCCAAAACGGCGATTGGATCGGCCTTGGCAGTCTCCATCGGGGCACGCAAATTTTGTACCAGCCCGATAGCGGCCAGCACGGACAAAAGACCCCCGACCAACAGCGGAAAGGCGCCCGATCCCATCCGGCGAAACGAGCCCAGATCAAGGCTCGCGATCGCGCCAAAGGCAAACGTAAGCCCCGCCGCTAGCATGATGAGCGGGCCGATCTGGGATATCATGGCGGTACGACGCATGGTGGCTCCTACAGCTCGAACTCGGGGCCGTCGTAGACATTCGGAACGGCGATTGTGCCCCTGCGAATGCCCTCGGCCAAGCTTGCGATGTATTCTCTGGCGGCCTCCGAAACCTCAGCCCCCATCGACAGGGTTACAAAATCCCCGTCTGCCAGGCCAAGCTCGACAATCTCGTCCGGGGTCACACCCGCCACCATATCGGCAATCGCCGCCTTCACCCCCAAATCAATCCTTGCCATCGCAGATGCTATGAACACCTCGGGATCGACGTCGACCCAATCCAGCGCGTTGCCAATCTGACGGCCTCCGCCGTTACGACAGGCCTCGATTGCGCCGGATCGCGCATCATTGAGCATCGTGAACACGATATCTGCCCCCGCCGCGATTTCCGCCTCAGTCCAAGCCTTGGTGATGGCGCTGTCGTCCTGCGTTCCGCAAAAGCCAGTCAAAGTTTGAACGTCAGGATCCGCATGCCTGACCCCCGCAACAAAGGCCGCGCGCCCTTTAAGACCGGGTGGCACCCGGTGCCCGGACAAATGGCCGACTGTCCCGGTTTTGGTCATCCGCGCAGCAAGTGCGCCCGCCAAAAAGGCCGAGTCCTCTTGGCGAACGTCATAGCTGGCAAGGTTCGAACCGGTCCGTTCGCCCTGCACGATGGCAAATTTCTTATCGGGATATTGGTCTGCTACTTCAAGCGTCGCGATATTGCCCTGACCACCGATAAACACCAATCCGTCGACCTCGGGCACCACCTCTGCCAGACGCTCGCGGATTTCATCTTGATCGTAGAGCACGCCAGACACGATCGAGATATCAGCCAGCGCTTCGGCGGTCGCCGCCTCGGCACCCGCAAGGGCGCTGGCATTAAAGCCAGCGTCCCGCACTTCGCCCACAAAAAAGACGGCAATCTTCATCTTGGCGCTCATTCCATTGCCGCCGTAACCAAGGGCGTCCACTGCGCCAGCAAATCGCTCACAAAGGCCTCAAACTCCGCGCTGGTTTTGGGTTCGCGCACCAGTCCCCATGTGTCGAACTGCGCCTGCACATCGGGCAAGCTCATCGCCTCGGTCAGCGCCATGTCCAGCTTGGCCTTGATCTCACCATCGACCCCCGCTGGAGCGCTCAACCCCAGCCAGTTTTCCGCCACGATGTCATAGCCCAACTCGGTGAAGGTCGGCACCTCGGGCAGAGAGGAAAGGCGCTCTGTCGCTGTGACGGCCAGCGGGATTGCCGTACCGTCCTGCACCGCCGGCAGGTTCTGCGGCACCGCATCAAAGATGGACGGAACCACGCCACCTCGGAAATCCAGACGCATCGGGCCAGAGCCTTTGTAGGGAATGTGGAACAGCTCGGCCTCAGTCACGTTCTGGAACTGCTCGGCAATGATATGTCCCCAAGAGCCCACGCCCGAGCTGCCGTATTCGTATTTGCCCGGATCGGCCTGTGCCGCCGCGATCAACGCCTCAAGGTCACTGACTCCCATGGACGAGGCGGCGAACAGGCCAAGGTGGACCGTGCCGATATAGGTGATGTGATCGAAGTCCGTGATCGGGTCATAGGGCGTGTCGGGAAAACGGACTGGCGCGACATTAAACGGGGTCAGATTAGACAGCATGAAGGTATAGCCATCCGGGTCCGCAGCTTTCAAAGCTGACGCGGCTACTGTACCGGCTGCACCGGGTTTGTTTTCGACCACAAACTGCTGGCCAAGCGTTGCCGACAGTTTTTCGCCAAGCATCCGTGCCACAAGATCACTGGACCCGCCCGGAGGAAAGGATACCAGAATCTTCACCGGGCGTTCGGGCCACTTGGTTTCGGCAAAGACGGGCATGGAAAGGATGGCGAGTGTGGAAAAAGTTGCGCCGAGCAGATGTCTACGTTTCATATTCTGGTTCCCTCTGAGTGAATCCGTGAAACTAAGGTTTCACGAAAGTCGCCTGCTGCGCCTACAGGAAACTGAAGTTTTACGAATTTTCTGAAACGGAATCGTGGTATTGCCCAGAAATTGGGCGTGATTTTTAGGATAAAACCCATTTGCGCTCTCGACGAGAACGGAGCAAAACCCCTTCTTATGGCCAACCTCGCGATATTTTCCGAATCAACAGGCTTTGAACTTGCGCCAGACGAGCTGCCCACTCAGATTACCCGTATGGAACCCGAATTTCACGACGACATGACATTTTTGGCCCGCATCCGGTCCAGCCTGCCCAACTTGCACCGCGCCGAACGCAAGTTGGGGGCATTCCTGCTGGATTTTCCAGGGGATCTTGCCTCCTACGATGCGCAAGAACTGGCCCGGCTGAGTGGTGTGTCCAAGGCGACGGTCTCCCGATTTGTCCGGCGCATCGGATTTGCCAGTTACGAAACCGCGCGCCGCGCCGCTCGCGAAGAGCGACAAACCGGATCACGCCATTTTCTGGCACATGCCGAGAACGTGCCCCACGAAAGCCAGCTCGCCACCAGCATGCAGGAGGAAATGCAAAACATCGTATGGACGTTTGAGCATATCGATGCCGCGGATCTGGATGCGCTTGCCGAGGCGATTGTGAGTGCGCGTAAGGTCTGGCTCGCGGGGTATCGGATCAGCCACAGCTTTGCGGAGTACATCTATTGGCAACTGGCGAAAGTGGTGCCTGACGCGGCCATCATTCCGCATGCCGGTGAAAGCCTTGGTGAGCATTTTGCCACAATCCAGCCTGACGATTTGGTGATCTGGATCGCCCTACGCCGCCGGATGGCAAATACCGATCTCGCCCTGGATGAGTTGCAAGCCCTTGGGGCACAAATCGGGCTTATCACCGATGATGGAAGCCAACCTGATGACCGGGCGAAATGGCATTTCCGCTGCCGCATCGAAACCTCGAGCCCGCAGTTCAACCATGCGTCCGTGATGTCGCTCTGCCACCAAATCGTCACACGCGCCACGTTACGCGCCGGATTGGCGGCCCGCACCCGTCTGCGGCGTATCGACGAGATCAATGAACGTTTGAAAGAGGTTTAGGCTCTAGACCCATTGTTTTAGAGCCAGAACAAGACGGTCGCTGCGAGCCCGATTGCTGAAAAGATTACAGTGGGGGCTGTCGAAGCGTTTGGCGCCAAAATCGCATTGCGCAGGGAATTGGAAAGTCGCAAAGCTCGCCCAATATTGTCTCAGCCGTTTCGGGCCATATGAAATACTGCGTCATCGTATGTGGGTGTTTCTTGCTCAGCCCCCCACAGGGGCAGGGACGCGTAGTGGCTCTTTGATGGGCTACAGCTTCATTGCGATCTGTGGTCATCGGCGCCCCGTCGAAATAGATGATCCCGTCCCGGGCCAGGTCTACATCGATAAGTCCATCTGGCAGCACGTAACGCCAATAGCCAGAGCTGCCGTAGTTCGCGACGGCCTTCTCGTAGCGCGCATCACGGCCGCAATCAGCATGCAAAATTACAGGGACAGCGCCCAACGCGCAGAGCTTCTCTTCATGGACTGAGAGGGTTTTCGACAGACGCGCAGTGGTCAGCCAGTTTGGCGAGGGGTCGTTGAATCGCATTAAAACGGAGGCATCCTTGATGCCTCCGAGAGAATGACGGCCAGTTCGCGTGGGGTCAGCGCCTCATGTTCCAGCGCAAACTCGATCAGATCATCCCGCCGGTCCTGCGGAATTCGGTTCCAGACCGACTTCGACCGAGGCGCGCGGTCCCGTTAAAGCGTCAAGGCCGCCTTCGACGTAGCGGTCATATCCCGTTGACCGGCAACACATGCGTTGCATGTGTGAGATGGGCGGTAAAATGTCGTGCGCGGGATACCCAGCATATCAAGGGTCATTTTTGTGGGCAGGTGTGATCCCTCAACCGTGCGAATGATCTCAAGCTTCTCGGTTGCTGCCCTCTCATCGCTGCAAGCAGCGACTGTCGGGTAGTAGATACCTCATTCCTCGAACTCCCCAGCCCCTGTCATGCTTTTTTTGAGCAGACGGTTTTTAAGGGTTAGGTCAGCCACGCATTCCTTCAGAGCCACGGCCTAGGATCGCAGATCCTTCACCTCAAGCGATGTCGCCTGACGCGCTGTGTCGCCGGAGAGGCGACGCTTTCCAGCCTCAAGGAATTCCTTCGACCAAGTATAATACAGGCTGTCAGAGATACCCTCGCGGCGACATAACGCAGAGATGCTCTCCTCCACGCGCAATCCGGCCAAAATAATGCGGTTCTTCTCCTCCGCCGAGTAGGTCTGGCGGGTCTTGCGGCGGATGTTTTTGACCAGCTTGTCGGCTGCATCTTTCGATGTTCCGGGCTTCTTGTTCATCTTCGCTCCTTAAAGGCTACGATGAACCAGAAACCCTCCGTTGTTCAAATCATCAAATCTGTCCCACAGGTGCTGACGTCAGACAGGGGTGAACATTCCAAGCAGTCTCCGCTTCAGCGCCAGATGCCTAAGGAACTTTGCACAGCGCGGTCCGATGTCGGTCTCATTTTTGCCGATATTCAAAACTACGGTTTCTGGAACATGGCCTGTTTGTCTTTCAATTTGTCAATTTTTACCCGCAACAGCCCAGCCTCTTTAGTTATCGGTTCTTGCCGAGAGCACGACTTTTTGGAGTAATTACACATGTCGGATACTTCGGCTTTAGACCTCGGAAAGAGTGCTGTTGTAATTGGTGATAAAGCTTCATCCGTGCGCCCAAGATCAAAGTTGATGGTCGCGGGTTCTCTCGCATTCTTCATTTTGCTGATGATCGCGACCCTACGGATTGCATCGGCGCTGGTTCATCAAGCGGTGGAACGCGACGCCTCCCGCCGATCTCTTGAATGGGCCGAATTCGCGATAAGCCAAGCTCCGCACATCGCGAACTTGGCTGAAGGGCTGCCTATAAAAACTGAAGATTGGGAAACCTTCAAAAATTTGACCGACTTTGCCGGTGTCTTCCGCTTTAAGATCTTCAGCGCTGACGGAGTGCTTCGCTACGTATCTGATGATTTTAATGCTACAGGAGAGGACCTCGGAAAGCATAACCCTCTTGCTTCAGGTGTTGTGAGTTCAGGGCAGCCTTTTACATCTGTCGAAGACGGGCGAAATAAGCCTAATCGCCCTAATCTATATAGCGAAACCTACCTACCAGTATTCGACAACGGGCGAATGGTGGCGATTGCAGAAACCTATATGGATCAAACGAACAAGACTGCTGCCGTAAGGAGGGAATACGCATTTGTTGGAGCGGCGATGATGGGCATGATCGGCTTAGCGCTTTTAATACCTTCAATCGGCATATGGCTCATGTTCCGCCGCATCAACTTGAAAAACATAGAGTTGAAAAAATCCCAAACTCGCGCGCAAGCCTCGGACAAAGCCAAGAGCGAATTTATCTCTACCGTCAGCCATGAACTGAGAACTCCTTTGACGTCCATCAAAGGCTCGCTCGATATTTTGATATCCGGAAAGATCATCGATCTATCCGGACCAGCGCAGCGGTTGGTGGCCATGGCGGCAAAGAACGCAAGCATCCTCAACTTGCTTGTCAATGACCTTTTGGATTTCGAAAAGCTGGATACCGGCAACCTTGAGATGATCAAACGCCCGACCGATTTGACCAGTCTTTTGCGAGATGAACTTGAAATTTTAGAGACCTACGGGCCCCATCAGCATATTGAGTATCGTTTGTTCGGGGATGACAGCGCGCTGCTTGCCAATGTCGATCCCGACAGGATTGCTCAAGTCATTCGCAACCTGGTATCCAACGCAGCTAAATTCTCTCCGGTGGGCGGAAAAGTTGAAGTTTCTGTTCAGCAGAGTGACGGATCGATCCGGGTCGCAGTCGGTGATACGGGCTGCGGCATTTCAGAGGCGGATCAGGGCATGATTTTTGAGAGGTTCACGCAGGTAGATTCAACAAATACAAGGAAGCACAACGGGACTGGCCTTGGCCTGGCCATTTCAAAAGCGATTATTCAGGCCCATGACGGGGAGATTGGGGTTATCAGTGCCGTCGGTGAAGGAAGCGTGTTCTATTTCATCCTGCCTATTGGCATCGGATCCGATAACGAAGCCGCTGGCCTGCTGAAGGTCGCCTAAGCACAACCCGTTTTTGATCCTCAGGGCGATACCCCAATTCTACGCCAAATCGGGTGAAGCGGATGAGCATCCTGCCGATTGCGACGCAACCGAGGTTATGGCCAACGCAGTAGAAATGGTTGAAAGCTGCATAGCGGATTGTAGCAGCTAAAGTTTGGTGCCCTCTTAGGCGAAGGTAAAGCGAGAATCCGCAAGTCCCGAGAAAGGCGCCAAGGTTCGTAAGGCAGTCATTGACACAGGGCGTCCCACATGGCCGCGTTACGTGCTTTGGAAAGTGCTTGCACGAATAACAAAGCTGCGAAGCTCATAAGACTCACTATTTTTCGGATTTGTGTTTTGCGACCAACGCAGACGCTCACCGTGTGTCCATTATTGCCAACACGCTTTGCAGACATCACCTGTCAATTTTAGCAAAGCCCAAGACTTTGACTTTGTCGCGCGCTTCGCGCCTTCGAACCAAAAGGCTTAGGCAGGTTGGTGGCTTTCTGAGCACTGCAAATGTCTGCTTCCGGCATTTCTCTATATAAAATCGACGTCGCAGCGAATGGCCGGTTTTCGCGGCGGGCTCAACTGATCGACGCAACACACTGTGCGAACTTCTCCGCTGGCGTCTGATATTGCAAGGTCTTGCGAGGCCGTTCGTTCAGCTGTCTAGCGATTGCACTGAGTTTTGCTTGAGAATGGACAGTTAGATCTGTTCCGCGCGGCAAATATTGCCTCAAAAGCCGGTTGGTGTTTTCATTTGATCCTCGCTGCCAAGGGGATTGTGGGTCGCAAAAGTAGATCTCGACATCGGTTGCCATAGTCAGGCGTTGATGATCAGCCAGCTCTTTGCCGCGATCCCATGTCAGGGATTTGTAGAGTTCGCGTGGCAACCTCTGAGCCGACTTGATCAGTCCTGAGACGACGCTTTCGGTGTCCTTATTCGCAACTTTTACAAGCAAGACATATCTGGAATGCCGCTCCACGAGGGTCGCGATATTGCTGTTTTTTGAACCTCCGATCAGGTCGCCCTCCCAGTGCCCCGGCACCGCTCTGTCGTCCACGGATGCCGGCCTTTGGCTGATCGATATTGCATCCTTGATCTGGCCAAGGCCGTTGCGCTTGAGGCTCGCATGCTTGGATCGGCGGATTGTTCGTTTGGCGCGCAGGTGCTCAAGTAGCTCCTTCTTCAGGGCACCACGCGCTTGTATATAAAGGCTTCGATAGATCGTCTCGTGTGACACCTGTTTCTGCGCCTCTCCCGGGAACGCACGCTTGAGCCAGCCGGCAATCTGCTCAAGTGACCACTTTCGCCTCAGCTTAGCGGATACTGCGCGGCTCAATGCGGGGTGACAAGCCAGCTTACACATCTTGGAACGCAAGGCGCGATCCCACGCTGCTTGGTCTGAAGCAGCGGCACGATAGCCGGCAGACCCACTGTTGCGCCGGACCTCGCGGCAGATGGTCGAAGGCGCACGCCCCAATTGCCCCGCAATCGCGCGTAAAGAGTGCTTGATGCTGAGCCCTCGTGAAATCTCTTCGCGCTCAGAAAGGCTCAGAGCGTGGCTGCCGCGTCTGCGATCTGGCGGTCTGATGCCGCCCGTCGGTGAAATCACGGAAAAGACCGAGGATGATTGCCGGTCAAACACCCGCCCGATCGAGCTCATCGACTCCCCACGCTGCCAACGGTCCCAAATCTCAGCTCGCTGCTCTGCCGAGTAATAAACCCTGCGCCGATACTTCATGTTGAACACTCCAACTTTCCATAAAGGTTAAAGTGTTGCATCCACCTGTTGAGCCCACCGCCCATTGTGTTGAAAAACTATTTGCTGCAGCTGCAAATTTCTAAAAAGTGGGAAGCTGTTCTCCGACAAGGCAATTGCGCCCATGGGTGCCGCCGAAATTCCAATAGTTTGGAATTTTGTTCTGCCAAATTTGGATTCAGCGCGCTGTGAGAGCGGTTTTCAACACAATCCGCCCTTCGTTCGAGAGGTCCTTGCAGGCGCGGTGAAAACAGAACGCCTGCAGCGAATGTCGGCAAGGTCCGCACATATGATCTCAATGGATAGAGCAGCGAAAGCCCCCTTCCCGCCCATTCGCGTGCTGCGTCAAACTTACAAGACTGTAGCGGCCCGCCGTTGTGATCTTCACGCCCAACCCAAACGGCAGAACCCCATTCTCGACAATGCCGTAGCGTGCTGCCACAAAGTCACCCGGAGGCATTCCCGCAGCTATCTGGCCGGGGAAGGTTTGCCTTTGGGTTTGGAGGAGGAAAAACCATGAATGCATTAAGACAAACTATCTGCGCGGCATTGGCCGTGGGGCTGGTGGGCGCTGCCGCGAGTGCTGAGACCCGTGTGACCTATAAGTCGGCCAAATCGGGTTCGTCCTACTATCAAATGGGTGTGGAACTTGCCGAGGCTATGAAAGCGGGCAGCAGCGGGGACATCTCGGTTACGGTGGAAGAGAGCCAGGGCTCTGTCCAGAACGTCATGGAAGTGCGCGCGCGTGGGGCCGACTATGTCTTTACCACCCCGCCCTCTCTTGTTGGTCTGGCCCAGAACGGCAAGGCTATGTTTGAGGGCAAAACAACGCCTGCTTTCGACGAAATTCGTGCGCTTTTCCCGATCCCATCGCTAACCATGCATTTCGTGATGTCTCAGGACAGTGGAGCCACTTCGCTCGCTGATCTGGAAGGCAAGAGCATTTTGCTGGGCAAAGGGTCTTTCGGCGCCACCGAAGGGGCAAAGTATCTGGATATGTTTGGGCTGTCGGACAGTGTCGAGATCGCGGATGCGGAATTAAGCAACGCCGTAGCCGCTTTGAAGAACGGGCAGATTGATGGCTTTGTCACTGCAGGTTCATTCCCTGCGCCAAATGTCGTTGAAGCCGCCGCTTCCACCCTCGTTACTGTGATTCCGTTGTCAGACGAGCAAATTGCGCAATCCAAACGGACGCGAATTGTCATTCCAGCGGGGACCTATGCGGGCCAGGAGCAGGATGTGACCACGACCTCTCTGCCCGTTGCCGCCTTCACGACCACAAAGATGGACGATGAAACGGCCTATCAACTGACCAAGACCTATTGGGAAAACAAGGCAAAGATGGCCAACACTTCGCCGTGGTGGGGCAATGTCACGCCAGAGTTGATGAGCAACATTACCACCGAGTTGCACCCCGGCGCGCTGCGCTATTACGAAGAAGCCGGGATCGCAACAACAGCGTCGCAATAACATGCTGCGCGGCGCGGGCTTTCCGCGCCGCTCTGCCCCCATTCAAGGCCGGACCTTACCCACATGACAAACCTTCCCGAGAGCCGTTTGGCGGCGAGTTTCTGGATCGCCCTCGCGGTTGCGCTGGTCGCCTATCACTTGGCTCTGGTGTTCTCAGGTCTGGTGCCGAACCTTATCAGCAGGCCGCTGCATATGGCCTTTATCCTCCCCTTTGCCCTGATCCTTGACGCAGGGTCGCCGATGCGGCGGATCACGGGAAGCATCCTTGCGGCAGCTGGTATTGCCGCAGCACTTTGGGTGGCTTTCAACAGCAACGCGCTCGGCGATCAATATGGGTTTATCGAAAGCGGCTTTCAGCTCGCGGTGGCGGTGACGCTGTTGCTGGTGGTGCTGGAAACGGCGCGGCGTGTGATTGGCTGGCCGCTGCCGCTGGTGGCCGCATTGGCGCTGCTTTACGGTCTGTTTGGACAGTATATTCCCGGCGAGTTCGGGCATTCCGGCACCCCCGTAGAGAGTTTCTTTGGCACGCTGACCATTGCCGAGGGCGGCATCTGGGGCACGCTCACCGGCGTTTCGGTTACGGTCGTAGCGATCTTCGTGATCTTTGGCGCAGTGCTGAACGCTGGCGAAGCGGGCCAAGGGTTTATGAATGTCGCGGCAGCGGCAGCCGGTCGGCTGAAGGGCGGCGCGGCGAAGGTTTCGGTTCTGTCCTCGGCGCTGTTCGGCTCGATCTCTGGCTCGGCCTCGGCCAATGTCGCCTCCACCGGCGCCATCACCCTGCCGGCGATGACCAAACTCGGCTACCCCAAACGCCTCGCCGCCGCGGTCGAGGCCGTGGCCTCCTCTGGCGGGCAGATCATGCCGCCGCTGATGGGCGCGGGCGCCTTTGTCATGGTTGAGCTGACCGGCGTGCCCTACACCGGCATCATGGCCGCTGCAGCCCTGCCAGCGCTTTTGTATTTCGTGGCGGTCTGGGTGGGCATCAACGCTTATGCCCGGCGCTTTTCGCTCAAGAGTATCGACGCGGCCGATCGCCCTGCCCTGCGAGATGTGGTGATCACATCGCTGTTTTTTCTCGTCCCCTTTTCCGTTCTCCTATGGGGCATGTTCATCGCGCAGTTCACGCCTGAATATTCCGCCGCCATGGCGATCTTGTCGGCGGCGGTGCTGCTGTTTTTCAACGCGCAACTGACCTTCCGCCCGCGCCAGATCGCCAGACGATTGGCAAGCGCGGTTCTGAACGCGGCGCGTCAGGTTTCCTTGATCGCGTCGATCATCCTCTGTGCGTCGATCATCATTGGCGTGCTGTCGATCACGGGTCTCGGCGTGAAGATCACCTCGCTAATTCTGCAAGGTTCAGGCGGGCTTTTGTGGCCCTCCCTGCTGCTGACCGCGCTGGCCTGTCTCATCCTGGGCATGGAGGTCCCGACCACCGCCGCCTATGTGATTTGTGTCTCGGTGGCGGGGCCTGCGCTAATTGAACTGGGGCTTTCACCGCTTCAGGCGCATCTTTTCGTATTTTGGTTCGCGCTTTTGTCCACGATCACGCCCCCGGTCTGCGGCGCGGTCTTTATCGCGGCGGGGATGATCGGCGAGAATTGGTTGAAGGTCGCGCTGACGGCGATGGCGCTTGGCATTGGGCTTTATATCATCCCGCTGGGCATGGTCGCCAATCCCGACATGCTGCGGCTTTCGGAGGCGCCGTTGGCAGCTCTCTTGGCGGCTGCGCGGGTGGCCTTGGGTCTGACATTGCTCTCCTCCGGCTTAATCGGAGCGCGGCGGCCTTTACCGACGATCGCGCTCTGCGCAGGGGGGCTGGCAGTTGTATTTTCGGGGCTTTGGTTTTGATCTCGCCGCCTTAAACCACGCAATTAGTCACGTTGATATTGGATAGCACGTCCTAAACCTATTTTCGCAATCGGATATCAGCGGACCTGTGGCGTAAGGGAAGTGAATTGGTCGGGGACAGCGAGAGCACAATTCTTCGTAATCCTCCCGATACCCTACAATGCCGAAGGTGCATCCTCGGCCCTCAGGAGACTAATATGAAATTACTCTACCCCCTCATCGCCGCCACTACGCTTATCTCTGCCTGCGCGCCAAATATCGCCCTCGATAGTGACGTAGAACGCGGGCTTGCAGGCGCAGCGCTCGGCTATGGCGCGGCGAAAGCTATGGATGAAAACGCCGACCACGGTGCCATCATCGGCGGCCTTGCGGGCGTTTTCTGTGATGATGCGGGCATTTGCAGCCGCCCGCGCTATTGAGCATCAAGTAGAGCGCGGGAACGAATCCGCGCTCTCTATTTGAGAATGTGCCACAGCGTTTTCTTACATCGTTTTGCAAAGCTTAGGTTTGTAGGTCACTGTCTTCACAGGCTCGGGCGTTCGAATCCAGACTCCGATTGGCCAAGGTGGACATACGGCCCTAATCAGCCATTGAACCCGCGATCTGGTTGCTGCGGTGCGGCCTGCCGAACCCGCCGTTCGTCCAGTGCGCAGCATCATGTTGTCTAATAATTAGGTGAGCGAGGAAATCTGGCAGAATAGCGGTGCAGGCTGTGCTCTTTACAAATGACGCCCCCAAAGAAATAGACAATGCAATTGCGATTGACGGCGCAGCCCCCTAAGCAATGCCGCCAACTTCTTGCGTGGTATGTCGGGCACTTTAACCGATAATAGCACCGTCTTGGCGGCGCACCCAGACCACGCTGGAGCGTGGGACCGGGCTGGCATTCGGGAAGTCTCCGCTTGGGTGCTGAATGCCCACAAAAGCGGTCTTCTTGTCGGCAGACCAAGTCAGGCCTGTCACCTCGGACCCTTTAGGGCCAGTCATGAAGCGCGCGATCTCTCCCGTTTCGGGGTCGCCGACCAGCATCTGGTTGTTGCCCATGCCAGCAAATCCGCCTTCGTTGCTGTCGTCACCGTCGGTTTGGATCCAGATCATGCCGTTCGAGTCGACCTGCATCCCGTCAGGCGAGTTGAACATGTTGCCCGGTGTGACATTCGCCGATCCGGCGTAGGCGTCGTCGTGCGCGTCGGGGTTCCCCGCCATGACGTAAAGATCCCAAGAGAACGTATCCGCACCGTGGTCGGTGCCGGTGGGCCGCCATCGCACGATCTGGCCATATTCGTTCCCGGCCCGCGGGTTCGGGGTGCCGTCCTGAGCCTGCATCGCGTCGCCGCCCGCGTTTACCGCATCCGCTGCCCGTTTCGAGTTGTTGGTTAGGCAGCAATAGGCTTCCGGCAGGGTTGTCGAGACGGCGACCCACTCCGGGCGGTCCATCGTCGTGGCTCCGACGGCGGAAGCGGCCTGACGGGTGTGGATGCAGACCATCGCCAGATCATCCATGCCCGTCGTCTCGGACGTCAGCGGCAACCATGCCCCGGTGCCATCGACGTCGAATTGCGCCACGTAAAGCGTGCCGTCGTCCAGCAACGTCGACGTGTCGCCGCCTTCGGAATAGGTGCCGTTCGACACGTAACGATAAAGAAACTCGCCGCGCTCGTCGTCACCCAGATAGACTACGACCCGGTTATCAGCAGTCAGTGTCATAGCGGCGTTTTCATGCTTAAACCGCCCAAGTGCCGTGCGCTTGATCGGAGTGCTGGCGGGATCTGTGGGATCGATCTCGACAACAAAACCGAAGCGGTTCGCCTCGTTCGGCTCTGCAGTGATGTCGAAACGTGGGTCGTATTGTTCGTAGGCATAACGGCTTTCTGCACCGATACCATAGCGGTCGAACCCCTCGGGCATGGTGGTCGCAGGATTCGTCGCACCGAAGTAGCCGTTGAAGTTCTCCTCGCAGGTCAGATAGGTGCCCCAAAGCGTCTTGCCGGCACCGCAGTTGTTCAGCGTGCCCAGAACGGTAGTGCCCGCAGGATCGGCTGAGGTCTGCAGCAGCGCATGACCCGCGGCAGGGCCGGTAAGGGTCATCGGCGTATTGTTCGTGATCCGGCGATTGAAGGGGCTGTCAACGACAACGTCCCAGCCTGTGTCCGTCTCCGCAATTTCCATGACAGTCACGCCCTGAAGGTTCATCAAATTCATCGCGTCTTCGGCGCTGTCCACGTTGCTGGCGGATTCACCAGTCGCGGCGGGCAGGTTGATGTCCTCGTTCACATATTCATGGTTCACGGCAATGACCTGCTTGCCGTCGACCTCGAACAGTTCCATGCCGTCCGTATTTTCGCCGAATACGCGGTCGGCGGTTGCAGCGTCGCCGCCATTGGTAGGATCCCAAGGGGCAGCGTCGGAAAACAGCGGATCACCCCAGCTCACCAGAACGTCCCAATCGTAACCCTCTGGCACGTGGATCGTAAAATCGGTCTGGATGTCGATCGGCCGGAAAGCAAAGCGCGACGCGGTCTGTGCCTGGGCCGAGGTAGACCCCATTAGGTTCAACGCGGTCGCTGCGGAACCGAAGGCCACCACCTTCGTCATGAAGCTACGGCGCGACATAGAGGCCGCAACCACCTTGTCGAAATCGGTCGTTTCAGGCGCGGGGCGGCGCAGCTCGTCCCATTCATCCCAGCTCAGGTGGCGCGTATCGGTGTCTTTCATGACTGTCTTCCCAGAACATGTTGCGGTTGCATGCTCATTACCGCGGTGAGTTGACGTCTTCGTAACACCCGTTTGATGGTTTTGTGACATATGGAGCCTGAGCTGTCTTCCGAACCGTAGAAAGGCTTTCCAGTCCATTAGCGTTCAAATCTGGGCTGTCTGCTTGGGCTTAGTCTGACTCCCCATGTGCATACAAGGACCGTTATCGGCCCTAACCGGCCATTGACCACGACACCTCAGCTCTGCGCGTGCAGCCCGCATTGCGAACCTTAGCTGCGACTGCAAAATCTGAAGCTTGGCGAATTAACAGTGTGCGGACATAGTGTGCATTCGCTGCGCATTGCCCCAAGGTCAGGTTTGAGCTGAAGTGACCTCCAACACCAAGGCTCGAGAAAAGATAGTCTTTACGATCAGCGGCAGCGCGCCTTCAAGGCAACAGTCGTCAGTCGAATTCGCTGACCAATCGCCCCTATGGGATGGCCTCAAAGATCGAGCGGACCTTTCCCGCAACCGCCTTGCTGAGTACCAGGTTATTGTCTTCCGTAAAATGAATTCCATCAATACCGTCAGTTGAAATCACCTGACCTCCGTCAAGGAAATGCACTTTCATGAAATCCGCCAGGTCCGCGTATAACTTTCCGAACTGGAGAGTTTTTTCATGGGCACCATCGAACAGAGACTGGAAATAGGCGTGTGGCATCGGCGTTAGGGGGGGCGGCGCAATGATGAGAACCTGTGGCGCTGGATAGACAGTCCCGACGCCACCGGCACATGAGAGCACTTGGCCAACCAGCTTGGACATCCCAACGGTGGTTTCGAACGCCGAGCGATGGAAATAGGCCTTCGTGTCATTGGTCCCGACCATGAGGATCACGAGATCGAGCGGTAGGTGACTGGCCAACGCAGACGGCAGATAGGCACTGCCGTCAAGACGCGGATCCGTAGGGTCATCTAACGATGTGGTGCGTCCGCCCAGACCCTCTTCGATGATGATATGGCCGTCGCCCAGATTTTTTTGTAGCAATCCGGTCCAACGCACATCCGCTGGATAGCGGCTCGTTGGCGCGCCCTCGATTACAGGCACCCAGCCCCAAGTGAGGGAGTCGCCAAAGCACATGATACGCTTCTCGGGCATAGATCGTTCCTTTTTCAAATTGATCAAGCGCATCTTGTGTTCAGGCCATAGAAGATGGTCCCGAATTTTCGCCATCAAGCGCCGCAGGATCAAGCGACGAGGAAGTCGTGCGATTGGAGGTAACTACCATAGGGTCAAACACCATTCAAAGACCGTCAAGTAGTTTGGTCTTTTGTTTTTGAAAACGTGCCATAAGGACGGATGCCGGGCCTGCCAACGCGATTTCCGGACATGTCCGGGGCTTTTGACCTTCACGTCGCAGTGGATATTCGTTGCAATGCAGAAAATCGGTAAAATGGGCTCGAAGCCGACCTCGGATGCGTTGCAGCATCCTATGATATGCTGGCTCGGTCAACGTCTGGTTGTCGATGTGGGAGGGATTGGCGGATCGGAGGATCAGTCATGGGAACACAGAACTTACCTGCCATTCGCGCGCTTCGCTCTGCCTGGAACAAGGGCCGCATTATCGGTCAGAAGCGACCACTGCAACCCAAGCATGTGTGGGCTATCCGGGTCAGGCTTGAGCTTGCTGAGAACCATCGCGATCTCGCGCTGTTCAACCTTGCCATCGACAGCAAGCTGCGCGGCCGCGATTTGGTCAAAATGAAAGTAGTCGATGTTATGGCGTTAGGCCAAATCAAGGAGCGGGCGTCAGTGCTCCAAAGCAATACCCAGAAACCCGTGCGCTTCGAGATTTCCGAAGGAACCAGAGGCTCGCTTGCGAAGTGGGTGGAAGACTCGCTGATGGTAGGGTCAGAGTACCTATGGCCCGGGCGCCTTCACGAGCGGTTGCACATCTTAACCCGCCAGTATGCCCGCATTGTGCGGGAATGGGTTTCATCGATTGGTTTGGAAGTGACCGCTTACGGAACTCACTCAATGCGGCGCACGAAGGTCACGCAGATATACAAAAAGACGGGCAACTTGCGCGCAGTTCAGCTTCTATTGGGTCACACCAAGATGGACAGTACGGTGCGCTATCTCGGCGTTGAGCTGGAAGATGCCCTCGCAATTGCCGAAGCCATCGAAATTTGATGTTCTGGGCCGTTCGTCAAGGACGGCCCAGTGCCGACCTTGGCCGTGAGAGTGGACGCAGCATCGCAGCGTTCCGGAAGCTGCCATTGATGTTCTTAACTCAGGAGCCTACCTAACCGATACCAAACGGGGAACTTAGCAGGGTTCAGGAATAAATGTTCCACTGGAGCAAGGTGAGCGATGAATAGGCGTAGGTTGCTTGTGGCGCTACCTTGTATTGCCGTAGCTTCGTCTGGTTGGGGACAGCATCAGAAGTTAGAAGCTTGGAGCGCTTGGAAGGCGGCGTACCTCACCGAGGTTGGCCGTGTCATTGACGATGGCAACAACCAAATCAGTCACTCTGAAGGGCAAGCATATGGTTTACTGCTTGCGCAGGCCTTTGGGGATAGGGAAGCGTTCAGCCACATTGAGGCCTGGACCCAGAATACGCTTGCGGTCAGGCCGGATGGGCTGATGGCATGGAAGTGGCAAGGCAACGAGGCGGATCTTAAAAACGCGACGGATGGTGACCTCCTTCGAGCTTGGGCGCTGCTGCGGGCCACGCGGGATTCAGGATGGCACGAGCAAAAAGGCAAAGCTGCGCAAATCAGTCGCGGGCTTGTCGACAATTGTCTCGCACCTGACCCACGGGCGCCGACTGAGTTAGTACTCAAACCCGCCAGCCATATGACGGCAACCGACCAGTCGGTGGTCGTGAACCCGTCTTATTACATGAGCCGTGCGCTAATCGAACTGGGTGAAGCCTTTGGACAGGTTGATCTGCTGCGCACTGCCGCGCACGGCGAACAGTTGTTGCGTGCTCCCGAAGCCCTGCGGGATTGGATCGATGTCACCCCGAGCGGCATCCAAGCGGCAACAGACCTATCCGGCGCCTTTGGCTGGGACGCGCTGCGCATACCGCTCTACTTGTTCTGGTCAGGGCGCCATGACCATCCGGCATTGAGGGCCGCCAGCACCCGTTTCGCGAGCGCGATCTTGGCCGAGCATGTCGCGACCGTTACAGCCCCATCGGGAAAGTTGATTGCGCAAAGCGACGCGGCGGGTTTTCGTGCAGTGGCCGATCTTGCCGCCGGAAGCTCCCCTGCACAGCCTCGCCCCAGTCAAGGCTATTACGCTGATACGCTTGCGCTTTTGGCGCAAATTGCATGGCGCGAAGGCATATAATCGCCACTTTCTCTCTCTAAGATTCAATTTGCTGCGAGCTGGTCAAAGTCGCCTTGCGGCTGCAGCAAAAATACAATCCAACGTAGAATATTGGTTATATTGGAGATAACGCATGAAGTTGCTACGCCTGATCCTCAGCATCGTACTCATCGCGATTGCACTATGGGTGATCATCGCCGAGCAAATGGCGGGGGCCAGTGCAAACGCCTTTGTCAATGCACCCGTTGTGACCATCCGGGCAAATACGGCCGGAGACCTCAGCTTACCTGACACACCCTTCGGTGCGCGTGTGCAAAAAGGGGAGACCATCGCCACGGTGGATGACCCGCTGGTCGACACGGTGCGCCTGCACGATCTGCGCATGGAGCAAGGGTTCATTGAAGCGGAGATTGCCCGGCTTGAAGCTGACCTTGAAAGCACCCGTTCCCTACGCAACAGCCTAATGGACCGCGCCACGACATTTCGTGAGGCGCGGGTGAAAGAACTACGTACGCGGCTCGAACATGCCCGCTTTCGGTTAGCTGTTTTAGAGGGCGGCGACCTGCCTGAGGAAACGGATCAGGAAGTTTTGTCCTTGGTCGGCGAACTGCCCATCCGCCTTCCGATGGAGCCGGGCCTGGCGCCGCTTCTTCTCGACCACGCGCGGGAACGGGTCGAAGTGCTGGAGATCGCTTTTGAGACAGCCGAGACCGGGGTTTTCCTCGGCGACGGCTACAACGATTCACCGAACGCGGAGCAGCGCGCGACCGAGTTAGAAACTGTGATCTTGCAGCTCGAGAATGGCCTTTTGGAAGCGCAATCGCGGCTCGAAACACTTACCACGCGCAGCCAACGCGAGAACCTGCGCGTGAATGCCGCGGGCGGGGGAGAAATCGCCTCCCCGGTCAATGGGATCTATTGGGAGATCTTGCAAGCCGATGGGATCAACATACAGCGGGGCGACCCGATCCTGCGACTGATCAATTGCGATGCGACCTTTGTGTCCCTGTCTGTCACGGAGCGGGTCTTCAACTCGCTACAAGTCGGCGATGCTGCATCCTTTCGTCTGACAGGGCGCGAGAAATTGATGGAGGGGACCGTGGCGCGTCTCGCCGGAGCCGGTGCGGCGACGATCTATCAAAATTTGGCCGTCGCGCCGTCGGCAAAACATTTGGAGCGCTATGACGTGGCGCTTCTGGTACCGGAACTGACCGCCGACCGCGACCGCGGCTGCTCGATCGGACGCACCGGGCGCGCTTTCTTTGATGAGCGTCCACTCAACTGGTTTCGGGCGATGCTGAACTGATGCTGCTCTTTCCGCATCTCGGCGAACTTGGCTCTGCAACCATGCATTTGCTGCTGGTGATCGGCGTGGGGTCATTGGTGCCCTTGATGGTTGATCCGCAGCGGCGCTGGCATCGGGCCGTGTTGCTTAGCGTCGCGGGTATTTTGGCGCTGCGCTATATGTGGTGGCGCGCCACGCAGACGCTTGCTCCGGCTGACTTCAGCCTCGATATGATTGGAAGCTGGCTTCTCTTCGGGCTGGAGGCCTTTTCCGTCCTCGGCTCGCTCAGCGCCTTTCTGATCCTTTCGCGCTACAAACTTCGCAGCAACGAGGCCGACGCCCATGCAGAATGGTGGGGCGAAGAGGAGCCACGGGTTGCGATCCTGATTGCGACCTACAATGAGGACAAGGAAATCCTTGAGCGGACAATTGTCGGGGCGAAGTTCCTACGGCACCGAAGCAAGGAGATCATTGTTTGCGATGACAATCGCCGGGACTGGCTCCGCGAATTCTGCGCCGAACTGGACGTGCGCTATATCCGGCGACCCACGAATGAGGGCCAAAAGGCCGGCAACATCAACCACGCGCTGGACAGTCTGGCCGAAGATGCCGTGACCCCTGATTTTGTCGCGGTGCTTGATGCGGACTTCGTGCCGCACCGGGGTTTTTTGTCGCGCTCCTTGGCCCTGTTCCACGATCCCGAGGTGGGTCTGGTTCAGACGCCGCAGCATTTCTTCAACCAAGACCCGATCCAGCATAACTTTAACCTCGGTCGGTCCTACCCGGACGAACAAAGGTTCTTCTTTGATCACATGCAGCCTTCCCGCGATGGCTGGGGCATTGCCTTTTGCTGTGGCACCTCTTCGGTTTGCCGCTGGACCGCGCTTCGCGAAATTGGCGGGTTTAACACCGAATCCGTAACCGAAGATTTCATGCTGACACTGGCGTTACAAAATGCGGGCTGGCGCTCTGTTTATCTGGCGGAACCCCTGTCCGAAGGGCTCGCGCCTGAGGGGTTGAAGGAATATGTCACCCAACGCGCGCGCTGGTGCCTTGGGCTGATGCAAATCGCGCGCTCCTCGCTCGGGCCGCTGTCATCCAACAACCTGCGTCTGCGCGATCGGTGGAGCGTGCTGGACTCGATCCTGTTCTGGACCACCACCTATCCCTTCCGCATCGCCGCCATCATCTTTCCCCTGCTCTATTGGTTCTTTGACATCATCGTGGTCGACGCGCGCCTGCCCGATGTCTTGAGCTATTTCGGCGCCTATTATTTTTGGATCTTGCTCACCCTGAACTTCTTGACCCGAGGCATGGTGGTGCCGATCCTAAACGACGTGAGCCAGCTTTTGGGGGCGATCCCGATCAGTCGTGCGGCCTTTACCGGGTTGCTCAAACCCCATGGGCACCCCTTTTCGGTGACGGCAAAGGGCGGTGACCGTTCGAAGGTCGTGGTGCAATGGCACCTAATGATGCCCTTTTTGATCGGCTTCATCCTGACGCTGGTCGGGCTGCTTTTGGGCATCGTCTTTGACCAATTCGCGACCTTCTCTGCTGGAGATGGCAAATGGGTCATCCTGTTCTGGAGCCTGTATAATCTGCTGGTGCTGGCGGTGACCTGTCTGGCTTGCATTGAACGCCCGCGCCGGGAGCTTCACGTCAGCGACAGGCCAGAGCGCGCGGTATTCTCGGCCGATGGACGCCAGCATGAGCTTTGGATCACATCGCTGACAATGGATACAGTGCGCATTCGCGGACTCCAAGTCCCGCCTCAGACACGAGGGCATCTCGTGATTGACGACATTCCGGGGCGGATCGAAACCTATGCGATTGCCGAAGTCGCCGATGGGCTGCGCCTGCAGCTTCTACCTACGGAAATTCAGCGCGAAGCCTTTTTCGTGAAATTCTACGCGGACGGCCATGAGCCGGGGGTGACCGAGGTCAAGCTGAGGAGCCTTGCCAGAGATATCTTCCGCAGCATCGGACCTCGACGCGACTGAGCGGATCAGTATGTGTTGACCGACATTCCGACAAAGACCTCCTGGGCGTCAAAGCGGTAGCCCCCGCGGAGGCTCGTCGGACCGTCATCCAAACGATAGTTCACCGCAATGGACTGTTCAGAATAAGTGTCGCTCCCGCCCGCGGTCAGGTCGATAGACAAGCCCTTGCCGTTGCCAATCTGGGCAAGGGCAAACCAGTCGTTTTCAATGGTGTTGAACTGACCAGACATGAAGACAAAGCCGAAGTCTGTCGGCTGATAACGCTCGACGATGAGTTTGGCACCAAATTCCAGACCGTTGGACGCAGCGCTGTTGCCAATACTGGGCCCGATCTTGAACGTCGCCACGTCCTCAACCGCAAAATCCCGCGTCACATGAGCCCCGGCGCTCCATCCATCTTCAAAAGTGGAATAGTTCGCGCCAAAACTCAAATTCCCACGCGTGGCCCCCAACACCGCGTCAGAGGCATCCGGTGCGAGATCAAGTTGAAAAAACGCGCCATCCGCTCGGGCCCCTGTGGCAAGGCACAGCAGCGCGCTGGCGCATAACAGGGCGCGACAGATCGGTCGCGTCGGGTTTGTCGTATCGCTCAAGAGTTACGCCTCGTCGTTTTTTCGTGCCAAGGTTTGTTCCCGCCTTCGTCGTTGGACCCGCCCTCATTAATCGAGGTAATCTCTGCACCACTGTCCAGCACGCGTAGCAAGGGTGCTCGGCCGCTTTTTACCTGCTGGTGCAACGCCAATGTCCCTTGGACCCGAGCCAGGGCCTGCGACAGATGAGCCGCCTCGCGCGAACTGCGGCTTTCTCGCGGATATTCGAAGTCTCCTTCCGCCATTCCCGTCGCCGTCGCCACCAGATCCTCCAGCGGGCGCAGGAGAATACGTGCGACGATCAATGTCGCCGCTAAGACAAACAGCGCCGCGATGGAAACCGCAATAACAGCGCTTTGAAGCAATTGCGGCATCACATTTAGCAACCTGCCTGAATCCAAGACCGCAAAGACCCGCCAGCCGAAGTCTGGCAGTTCATCGCTGACGAAGTTGGGCGAAAAGGCGTACAGCCCGTCGGCTTGGTCGAGCAATTGGAAGGTTCCAGGCAGATCCCGTCCCAAACTTGCCTGCGCCACGGCAGCCTCGGGCAGATTGCGGGCAGTGTCGCGGGTATCCACGATGGTCTCACCTTCGCGGTTTTGCACCACCACGTCGATATTTAACTGCTCGCGGGCACGCGTCAGAAAAGACTGTACCCATGCCATACGCAGGCTGTAGGTGACGACGCCCGTCACCTCACCTGTCTGTTCATCGAGAACCGGCGTCGAAAGGTTGAGCAACCGTTGCTTGCGGTCGTTGTCATCTCGTTCGAGCGAGCTGCTGGCAAAAACATTCCCGACGTTTGGCTGACGCAGGCCTTCGCGGAACCAACGGCGCTCGTTCACATCTTGTCCTTCCCGCAGGCGGTTGGAGCCCGATACGATCTTTCCCCCCAAATCGGCAAAACCCGACCAAGCGACCTGACCCCCGGTTTGGGCCACAGCATCCATGAACCCATCGATCTCGGGCTTAGAAGAATTGCTTATGTTACGCGCGACGGCGTGAAGACTGTCCCACTCACGCTTTAGCGCGGTATTGAAGCTCAAACCCACCGCGTCTGCACCGCGCAAAACGATGTCATGCCGCAACTGTTGCTGCGCCAAGTTACTGCGCTGCGTAACAGTATAAGCTACAAACAGCGCAGCGCAGAGCACCGAGACGATAAGAGTTGCTGCAATCCAGAAAAAAGCACGTGGCAAAGGCTTCTTTTGCAAACTACGCATTCTGCGTTCCTTTTTTTCTTTCCGCCTTAGCAATCGGCGCTGACCTCCGTCTGAACGCAAATTCTTTGCGCAGCGAGGGCTCTATGGAGGACCACTGCTTTTTGCCTTCCAAACATGGCATTTTGGTGGCAGCGAAAACATAAAACGGCAAACTTGCAGCGCAAGAAAGGCTGTTGGAAATTGTTCGCTGGCAAAGGTCAGTTCCCTTCGAATAAACGGTCTTTCGAGAGCCAACTTCTCATGAAAAGAAAGCACGTTGGGAAGAGGACACCCGAATTTTGCGCGCGAAGCAACCCACCTACACCCTTATCTACGGCGATAAAAATTACCGGTTTCGTTGCCCTATTCCGCCAACACTTACTAACTTCCTCCCGTCTGGTCTTATCAATTTTAGCAAAGCCCAAGACTGTGGCGTCGTTGCGCGCTTTGCGCCTATGAACCAAACGGCCAAGCAGGTTTGTGGCTTTCAGATCATCGCAAATGTCTGCTTTTGGCATTTTTCTATATGAAATCGACGTAGCAGCGAAGGTCCGGAATCCGCCCATTCTGAGGAAAAACTAATGTTTGCGCGCGCAGAAATAGCTATTCCATATACGGCGCGAGCGCTTTTCCTATCAGGCTTTTCGCGTTTGCTGCGGTGCGGGAAATATCTTGGCCATTTTCCGGAGGTTTTAGGCAGTTGCGGCGAGCAGGAATTCGTCATTTGCGCCGCATGGTCCACGTAATCGAAGCCGGACCAAGCCAAGAATGAGTTTGAGATGCGGGAAAAGCATCTCAACCTTTCTTCGAATCTTCATCGAGATGTCGTATTGTTTGGTCTCGGCAACGGGAACAGTATTTTCTGGTAACTTATGCCGCCGCGCTCTCAGGCTGCGCGCGCTGGAGCATGCCGAACAAGCTGCGCGGACTATCGGGGCGGCAATTATATCCAGTGGAGTTAAGTACGGTGTGCCCTGGGTCGAGAACTTAGCGCAGTGCGCTGAAATCCTCGATTGCAAAACTGATGCTGTCGAACAGGGTGATCTTGCGGTCTTCGCGGTGCCCCTATGCTTAGCCCTCGAACTCGTCCGCGCGGTGGTAAAAGCACCTTCTCGACGCCTAGGTCATGGACGAGACCATTTTGGCCCGACCGAGACGAAGGGAACTCAGGTAAGTTCTGAGGGAAACTGCGGCAATGGAAACTCCTCAGGCGGTTATCTGGGGGCGGGCGCTTAGGTGGAGTCCGGCAATCATGCAGCGCACGGAGCTGCCCGCGTGTTCGATGGTGGGTATGTCGAGTGGCAGCAGCCTGATATGACGCTCCAGAACTTGGCGCTGACCGGTATCGAGCGAACGGAGTGCCCGCGTTGACAGCGCCAGCACGAGACCATCACGGCCTTGCAGCTCGATCGCATTGCCGGCGAACTCAGCGATTTGCGCATGTGTCAGATCGACGATGTCGCGCTCGCCCCGGCGCAGGCGTTCGGCGGCGTCGCGGCGCATCGGGAATCGAATCCAACCCTATCATAGCAAAATCTGGGGCCGAGAGTAAAAGCTTGAGCCGCTCGAGCGTCCGCCCCTCGATCCAACTTTACCGGTAATTACCCTTTTTGCGAATTAACTAAACACAACGCTATTCAAGAATGCCAGAACAGCACAAACCAGCAGAAACCTCCTCTAGATTTGCATAAGGGACGGTAAATTGTTGGTTTGGGGGAGTTGCGAATAATAGAAACTGCGCAGGATTATCAAAGAAATCGTTTTAAAACAAAAACTTGACTCGAAACATCAACTGATGGTCACATGAGAGACAAAACAGCTTCCCATGGATAAAGGCTTCGGGCATGCCACTGACAATCCCATTCCACAGTGGCCGCATCGCGATCCTCTCGGACCTGCATGCCAATACATACGAGTACAGAGGGACTGATCCTATTACGTCATTGGGCCTCCATGCCGTCGTGAACGACACGCTCGATGCGCTTATCATAGCCGGGGACCTCACAGATGGACCTGCGCCTAGGTGGATCCGAGGGCTTGCTCAACTGACGCCACATATCCCACCAGAACGCATCTATGTGATGCCCGGAAATCATGACTATTACGGCGGTACTCTTTCGGATGACCATCTCCTTGCTAAACACACACGTTCCGTAGGCGCACATTACGTGCAGAAAGAAGACTTGCACCACGGCGACACACGGTTCCTATGTTGTACGCTCTGGACGGATTTCGATCTGTTGGGAGATGCTGAAACTGCGATGGGCATCGCTGGAAGCGTCATGCGGGACTACTCCCATATATGGGTTGACCCACCCGCAGGTTCGGATGAGGGAGACAGGATCACGTGGCAACCTTCAGCGACCGAAATTGAGCCCGCGGACACGCTTGCAGTTCACCGCGACCATCGCACATGGCTTGAGGACAAGTTGATGTCCTCCCACCCTTGGGGGAAGGCAGGTCGCACGGTTGTTGTGACCCATCATGGGCCCCATCTGTCGGTCGCAGGGCCAGTGGATGGCCTTACACCCGCATTCCACTCTGATTTAACAGACCTAATTGAAAGGTTTGCCCCATCAGCATGGTTCTTTGGCCATTCACATCGCCGGCTAGGGGCCATGGTTGGACCAACCGACGTTCGGAACGTGAGCGTGGGATATTGTCGGGAGTTCCCTCGGCCAGAGAGTGAATATCTGTTCGAAGCAGGTCTTTGGGTGAGCCACGATGGATCCTAACTCGGCCGACCTCAAGTTTCTTGAAACTATAAGACGGTGCGCCCCACTTGTAATCACTGATACTGATGGCGCTGCCTATGCCGTAGCCGACTCCATCCCGCCCGAGATTCATGAAGCGATCGGACAACTCAACTTAACGATGGCCAGGGTTGACGTGGGCGAAGGGCGTAATTTCCCAGTAGAGAACTGGGTGTCGTGCAGGGAGAAGCTGATCGTCGAGCTTATGAAACGCATGGCGCGGCGGTCCCTCGAACTCAGCAAGGTGGGGCCGTCTTCTGCCGAACTTGACTTGGCGCCAACCCTCTCCCCATGGTCTGCCATCCTTGATCCAGAATACGGGGGCGCGATCCTAGTTGGCGCGCAGGATGGGCACCCAACGCTGCGGGGTAAGTTCATCAATACGTCTCGGCTTTGTGGATTGGACAAAGAGGGTGCTTGGGCCCGCACGTCGACCCGATGGTACCGGTTGGGCCAAAATGGAAGTCGGAGAGAGCTGTGCTCATTGCTCTATGGCAGGGTTGGTCTCGCAGACGCCCTTAGGCTCACCCCGTCCGAGGTCCAAGCTTACATCAAAGCAGATCAAGTTTCCGCAGGGCTCAGCGATGCTTAGCCTCAGCAGATATTTGAAAGGCCACATCGAAAACTGTCTGGTCGATAGCTCAGAACAGACTCGTACCTTCCTGAGCCCACAAACAATCTTTCTAACCATAGGTATAATCGGCTGCGGCGCAGCTCTTTTTGTATCCTGGCGCGCTTACCACCTATCGGCAAAAAGCACTGGCCCCGATATGGAGCTCGTGAGGCGGTTCGTCGAGTAGGCCCCCTTGGAACGACTTTCCGCAATTCAGCCGCCTGAGAACCAGGACGCTGCCCAAGTCGAAGACGAAGAAAGACAGAACGCAGCTGTAGAAACGTCCTAGTCGGAAGGTAGATTGCGATGCACCCAATTGATTGTTTCAACCACCACGGACAAGCTGATGCACGAAAAGTCGCGTTCATCTTGCGGACCTCCGTCACTGAATTAGCCGTAGCAGCCGGAGTCGACCTGGAGGAACTGCAAGGCCCGCAGATGATGTCGGATGAGACGCAGAACCGATTAAACAACCTTGTGGATGTACTGAACAAAGTGGGACCTCGGTTCGCTACACCGGTCATGGCTTATCAGTGGTATAGGTCCGAACCACTGGCGGGCTTTGATAGCCAAACTGCGATGCAACTCGTTCAAGCAGGCAAAGCGCAGCAAGTCGTCGAGTACATAGAAGCTGTGGGGGCGGGAATCTTCTATTGAGCAGTCTCTGGGACGAACGGCCGATTGTGTTGAAAAACTCTCATACGGCGCGTTCGAGCGAAATTTGGTAGAACAAAATTCTAAACCGCGCAAATTTCGGTTGCGTAAAGGGGCGCAATCAGACCTTCGGATAAGAATTTCCCACATTCTTAAAATTTGTGGTTGCAGCAAAGAGTTTTTTAACGGAGTGGGCGGATTGCCGACCTTCGCTGCGCACAACACCGAAGTCTGCTGGGCGGACAAAGCTGCCATTGTGAAATCAAATTTAGTCTTGAATGCCCCTACCCAATGTGATCCGTCAGGAACGCACCTGTCTTGTTGTAGTGTTGGACCAACAAATCAGTGGCAAGATCGGCGTTTCCCGAAACAACGGTATCCAAAATTTTTTGATGCTCCTTATCAATTTTTCGCCCCTTGTAGTCGACAGAACGGCCGGCGAGATATCGATACCGAATATTGAGATCGTAAAGCTGGCTGCAGTAGCGCAGCATCAAAGGCGAATGACCGTTGTCAATCAGCGTCATGTGAAAATTCTTGTGTTCGCGTTCGAAGTCTTCTCCACGGGTCGCCTTGAGGCGGTCCATTCGGTGATGGACGATGACCAATCGCTCGATCCACTCATCCGTTATTTTCTGCATATTTTCGCGCAGGGCTATGCTCTCCAGAGCGCAGCGCAAGCGCAATATTTCTTGGAAATTCTCGCGGCTTGTTTCAGCAGCACTGAAGCCGCGTTGCTCATGACGCACGACGAGTTGATCCGAGGTCAGCAGGCTCAGCGCCTCCCGAATGGGGGAGGCGCCGGTGCCGAGTATTTTACGCAGCCCGTCGATCTTCAACTTCTCGCCTGGAGCCAGTTCACCCGTCAAAATCATGTGACGCAACCTGTTGTAAGCAAGTTGGGTGGCCGAACTTTGCGGGGCGGCCGGCATCGGGTTTGGCGTTAAATTCATAGGTCTAGTGTAATCTCACTTCGCTTTGAAGGATGCAACGATATTGACGAACTCTTCGTCCGTCAGGACATCGCGTTTTTTGATGCCTGTGGCCTTCACCTCGGCCAGAACCTTACCAATGGTATCGTCGTCTAACTCTCCCATGCCAAGCTCGCCCAGCTTATAGATGATTGATGCCTTGCCGGATTTTTTGCCGAGCACAACTTCGCCTTGCTTGCCGGTCAGGGACGGGTGCGTGGCAAACATGACCAGTGGGTCATTCATCACATAATTGATGCCGATACCCGACTCGCGGATAAAGTTTCCATGGCCGAGAACCGGCTTGTTGCGCGCGATCGGAATATTCGATTTCTCGGCAATCATCGCCGCAAGCTCAGGAATCTTGTCCAGCTTGTATCGGGTGTCATAGCCATAGAGCAGGTGCAGACCCATCATGAGTTCTTCCAATGCCGCATTGCCAGTCCGCTCTCCGAGGCCGTTGGCGCAGGAGTGTACGCAGACTGCACCAGCTGTTACTGCAGCCAGTTCAGTGGCAACGCCCATGCCGAAATCGTTGTGGGTATGGATTTCGATGGGCAGGCCCGTCATTTCGTCAACCCATTTGACCATGTGTTTGATCGCTTCGGGTGTGGCGCAGCCCATTGTGTCGACGATGCCGATGGAATCCGGCGGGGAATTGTCCATGATGTATTTGCAAAGGTTTTCCAGATCATCTTTGCGCGCGCGCGTTGTGTCGTAAGGGAAAAACAGCGCGTGCAGTCCATTTTCACGGGCGTAATTGATGATTGGGGCCGTCTTTTCAGCCACGTCCTGCCATGTCCAACCGAACTGCGTCACTAGTTTCGGATAGCCGATTGGCACTTCAATAACGACACCGTCGGCACCACACTCCAGCGCCAAATCAATGTCTTTCTGCATGGCGCGGGCAAAGGTGAAAATCTTGGACTTTAGCCCCAGTTTCGAGATCTCCTTGATCGCCTTTTGGTCATCGGGCGACACGGCAGGCATACCGGCTTCGATCCGGTCCACGCCCAATTCGTCCAGCTTGGTGGCAATCTCAATCTTGTCGTCGATGGAGAACACGACACCGGGTGTCTGTTCGCCGTCCCGCAGAGTCGCGTCATGTATTTCAACTTTTTCGGGCAGCTTCAGACTGTCGCGCACCGAAGGCTCAAAGTTGTAGGGGCTGACCCACCATTTGCCATCTTCTTTGTATGTCTCGCGCATGTTTTTTCCTTTTCGTATCGAGGGTCATTTGGTTTCTGAGACAAGGACGAAATCGAAATCGACCTTGTAGTAGGGGATAGTGACGTTCCGCCCGATCTCGAGATCGTCAGGCAGGGCATTGGGATCGCGAGATTCGACGTAATCCATGATCAGGTCGGATCGCACGCCAAACACCGCGTCTCGGTCGAGGTAGGGATCGCCGTTGGCAAACACTTCGGTAACGAGGGGTTTGTAGCCCGGCGCTTGAACAATGAAATGCAGATGCGATGGACGCCACGGTGTGCGGCCAGTGGCACGGAACAATTCACCAACGGGGCCGTCATCGGGCACTTTGTAGGGGGCGGGCTTCACTGTCGTCAGGGCATAGCGCCCGTCTGCGCTAGTCTTCATTGAGCAACAAAGGTTAAAATCGTCCTGCCCGCCGTCCTGCGAATAATAAAGACCATTCTCAGCAGTCTGCCAAAGTTCGATCATTGCGCCTTCTATCGGTGCGCCGTCCAAGTCGCGCACATGGCCTTCGACCACGACGGTCGCCCCCTCGTTGTCTTTCTTGAGGTCTCCGCCGATCGGCAGGAGCGGCGCACCCACAGAATGGAAAGGGCCGAGCACGCTGGACGAAGTCCCGCCATGTTGCGATCCGATCATATCCACCAGCGATGACATGCCGGTTACGTCTGAAATCAGTACAAATTCATTGCGCTCGTCGTCTGTTATTTTTCCCGCGTCAGTCAGGAACTTCAGCCCTCGCGCCCATTCCGCATGGGTCAGCTGAGTTTCCTTGGCAAAGGCATGCAGGTGCTCCACCATTTTCTGCAACACGAACATCGTGCGTGGGTCGGTGTCGTCACTGCAATAGTCCAGAAATGCCCGGGTAATGGTGTCAATGGACACGTTTTTCATGTGTGAAGACTCCTGACTTCAGAGAATTGCGGTGGAAAGGATGGGAAAGCGGATCAACACGATCAGCACCAGAAGCATGAGGAACGCAAAGGGCAGCGCGCCCATGAAGACGTCCTTAAGGGTGATGTTGGGGTCGTTCAGCGTTCCCTTGATGACAAAGCAAGAGATGCCAAGCGGCGGGGTCAACAGCCCGATCTCAGCACCAATCACCGTGATGATGCCGAACCACACAAGACTGAGGCCCATGCCTTCGATCAGGGTGATGAAAAGCGGCACGACGATCAGGATAATCGATGATGTATCCAGCAAGGTGCCCAGTACCAGCATCAGAACAACGTAGATCATCATGATCTGAAAGAACGTCAGATCCCAAGTTTGCAGCAGTGCATCCAGTTGGTTTGGCAGGCCGGCGTAGCCCAACATCCGGCTGTAAAATGATGCCATTGTGATCAACAATAGGATTGCTGCCGTGATATGACCGGTTTCGACAAGCGTTTCCCAAAAGTCGGCCCAAGACATCGACTGGCGGATCAGCGCAATGAACAATGCAAGTGACGCGCCCGCGGCTCCCGCCTCGACCGGTGTCAGCCAGCCGGTGTATATTCCGCCGAGTACAAGGAAGATCAGCGCGGCGATCGGCCATGCCTTTCTAACCATTTCCCTGCGTGGCATGGGGGGCTGCTCATCGACGCGAATGTTTTCGCCTATGTAGGAGGGCCAGACCCGCGCCATGACATAGATCGCCGCGACATAGACTGCTGTCAGCAAAAGCCCCGGAACGATCCCGGCGAGGAACATGTCGCCAACCGACTGTTCGGACACGAAGGAATAAATGATCAGCATCGCCGAGGGCGGGATGATCATCCCCAAAACCGACGACCCTGCAACGACGCCCACAGCAAAGCGCTTATTGTAGTTGTAGCGCAGCATTTCGGGGATGGAAATTTTGGTGAAGACACTGGCCGACGCGATGGACGAGCCGGTGATCGCGGCGAATACGGCGTTTGCCCCGACTGTCGCCATACCGATGCCAGCAAGAACTTTTCGGAAGGCTGAATTCAGCACATCATAAATGTCACGGCCAAGCCCCGCTTTCGACACCAGCAGCCCCATCAGCGTGAAAAGGGGGATGGTCGCAAAGTTGTATTCGGTCACTCCGTCGCCCACAGCGACCTTCAGGAAGTTAAATGCGAGGATCGATTTGCCGGACATGATCCAGATCGACACGAAGGACACGAGGCCAAGTGCGATCGGAATGTAGAGTCCAAGGTAGACGAAGATCACGATGGCCGCGACCGACAGCGCGCCGATAGTAATGGGATCCATGTTCAGACCTCGCCGCTGGTTTGGGCGGTGACGTGTTGAGGGTCGGTATCGCCGAAGATGGTTTTGAAGAAGAACAATATTGCGGCCCATGCACAGCCGAAGGCTATCACAAGACGGACAGGCCACCACGGCGCCTTCAGGATGCCGGGCGTGCCGAAGTAATCGCAACGCCCGAGCGCGGTCTTGAAGTCCAACCAGAAGTTCCCCGTTTTTTGGATTCCGAATTCAGGCGCCGTAAAGAAATGGCAACTTTCAAAGGACTCGGTGAACTCGGGCCAGACGGTCCAGACGATGAGACCCATGAAGATGCAGGCTATCGCATCTAAAATACGGCTTAGCCCATGACCGAGGCGCGGACGCGTTGCGCGCAGGAGCCCTAGAAATCCGTCTGACCGGGTCAACCGTCCGGTTCGGACCACGTCTGGCAACTGCAGAAACACGATCAGCGCGAGTGAGAAGATTACGATTTCCACCACGCCGCGAAACGGCGCATTGAACAGGTTTCGCGACACGACATCGACGTTCATGATCGCGACCAGCGCCAGCAGCACGAACGCGCCACTGACGTTGGCGAGAATGGCGATCCTAATGACCACCTTCTCAATTTTACGCAAAATTGCGATCATGATACGCTCCGATCCGCTGGCTTATTTCAGCACTGCAGCCCAGTCGCGCAGGGGTTCAGCTCCCGCTGCACGCAGCTTGTCGAGGTAAGCCACGAGCATTTCAGAGCCTGGCGCACCGCTTGAATCGAGTGATTGCGCCCATTCGGCAGCGATGTTGGGCATACTGTCAGCCCATGCCTGACGTTGTTCCTGGCTCAACTCGACGATGGTGCCGCCCCCTGCGATATAGGCGTCAATCGCGGCGGCTGCTTCGTCCATTGCGATGCCCGCAATATGGTCGCGATACTCAATGGCGACCGACTTCAGTACTTCCTTGACCTCATCTGGCAGATCTTCCCAAATGTCCGCGTTGACGGTCACGGTCTTGGTGTTCACAGAGCCGAAATCGGTTTGCAGCATATAGGGTGCAACTTCCGCGATCTTGAATGTTGCCGCCGCCTCGGGCCAGAGCATTGCAGCTTCGGTCACGCCGGTCTGGATCATGTTGTAGAAGTCGGGCAAACCGCCCTGAACACCAGCAGCTCCTGGAATTCCTTCGAGATACCGCAGGTTATAGCCAGCACCGGCGATTTTCATGCCTTCGATGTCAGCCAGCTTTTCGATCGGCACGGAGGAAAACAACTGATAGGTGTCCAGCACGACGCCGGTCGCAAGGTAGACTTGGTTTTCAGCCGAAAGCTCCGCCTGCATTTGCGGGAATTCGCGCGCGATTTCATCGACGGCCCGCGCCACGACTCGGGCATCCGAAGAAACAAAGGGCGTCACGGCCGAGATGCCTTGCGATGGCAACGCGGAGTTGTGGAAGATGGTCGTCACGATACCGATATCGCCCAGACCCAGCTTGATGCCTTCCAGCACGCCGCGCGGTTTGACGATTTGGCCGCCGTAGGCTTCCATCCATTCGATGTTGTAGTTGCCTGCCTCGGCAAGTTGCTCATTTACGCGCGGGATAAAGAAGCTCGAAAATTCGCGCACCCACATAGATCGATCCGGATAGCCGTCTATGGCCGTCAGTTTGATGGTCTCCTGAGCCGATGCTGCGCCACCCAACGCGCAGGTTGCCCCGATGGCGATACCTGCCGCTACGGCAAATCGTCTTGTAAAAGTCATTGTCTCTCTCCCTTTTTGATGGTGTTCCCCGCCGACCCGGCGGCTGGTGCCAATAGTTTCTCGCCTAAATAACTGTACAGACGTCATTGAAATCGAAACGCGGCAGGCGCTGGAACAGCGCGGTTTCGTCCGCGTAGCCTAAGTTGCATAGGAAATTTGATTTCAGCGTCGTGTCCTTGAAGAACGCCTCGTCGACCACAGCGTTGTCGAAGCCGGAGATGGGGCCAACATCCAGACCAATCGCTCGTGCCGCGATCATCAGATACGCACCCTGCAAGGTGGAATTGCGGAAGGCCGTGTCCTTAATGTGGTCGGGCTTGCCTTTGAAGTGCGGGCGGCGGTCCTCATGCGGGAACAGCTTTAACAGGTGGGTCCAGAAATCGAGGTCATAGGCAATGATCACGGTAACAGGCGCCTTTATGACCTTTGGCACATTCGCAGGCTTGAGCGCCGAGGCTAGCTTTTCCTTGCCCATCTGAGAACGAACAAAAGTGAACCGCGCCGGGCAGGTGTTCATGCTGGTCGGTCCCATCCGGGCGATGTCGTAGAGCTTGTGCAGAAGGTCGTCGGTGACCGGCTTATCGGTCCAGTTGTAGTGAGATCTGGCCTCACTCAGGATTAAGCCGATCTGCTCGTCTGACAGGTGATCGATCTTGTCGCGCAGTGACCGCACGTCATTCTGAGCCGCTCTGCGCAGGTCATCCAGTGATGCTGTATCGGTCATGCGTCCTCCCAGATTCGCATTCTGAAACTGTCGTGATTTTTCGCCTTTGTCCAACAAAATCGATTTTTTATTTGCGGCGGTGCTTAAGACGGCTAAGGATAGTTCAAAAGGGGAGGACTGAAATGCCGAAGTGGAACGAGTACAAGAGCGAGGCGAAGTCGCGTGGGGCGTTGGCGATGGAACTGTTCGTCATTCGCAGCAAGCCAGCCGGTGACATGGATTTGGTGAAATCGACTTTACCCGATCACCTTGCGTACCAGAAGAAGCTCGAATCAGAGGGAGCGTTGTTTCTGGCGGGTCCGGTGTCGGACGAGACCGGAGAGCAAATGGAGGCCGAAGGAATGATCATCTATCGTGCTGATAGCTTGGACGCCGCGCGGGCCTTGGCTGATGCCGATCCGATGCATCGATCGGGCGCGCGCTCCTATGATATCCGCCGTTGGTTGATCAATGAAGGAAGCTTGAATTTGAAGACTTCGCTGTCGTCTCAGTCCATCGACTTCACCTAACGCAGGACATGCCCAGCTGACTTTTTGCCGATATAATAAAAGTATTTGCAATAAAATCGATATTATGGAACGGTGAATCGGTAAGCGGGGGGCTGACCATGCAGCGAAACAGATTCTTGATAGACATGCTATCCAACCTGTTTGACCGCACTCGTGCTGTTCGCCGGGACGACGATCCGCGCAGCATCGCCAAGCTCTGCCATGCCTTGCTATCCGAAGAAGGCACCGTTTCGGGGCAGAAGCTGGCCGAAGTTATCCTGACCCGCTACCGCGCATTTGGTGACGCCGAAAAATTTCAATTTTTCCAGTTCCTGAATGATGAGCTTGAGATTGATCCTGTCGCGCTGGCCGCTTTTGCGACCGAATATGCGCAGACCAGAACGACAGAAGCGTTTGCGCGGGTATTTGACGCTTCCTCGGCGAAGCGGCGGCAATTGCTGCGTCGGCTCAACCAGCCGGCGGGTGCGACTGCTGATCTTGTGTCGATGCGCGTGGATTTGCTCCGCTTGATGAAAGACGCACCGGAACTGGCGCGCACCGATATGGATTTTGTGCTTTTGCTGCGCAGCTGGTTCAACCGCGGGTTTCTGGTGCTAAAGCAGATCGATTGGAACTCTCCCGCATGGTTGCTCGATAAAATCGTGGCTTACGAGGCGGTTCATGAGATTGACGATCTGGACGATTTACGTCGCCGTCTCAGCCCGCCGGACCGCCGCTGCTTCGCGTTTTTCCATCCCGCCATGCCAGATGAGCCTTTGATCTTTGTCGAGGTTGCGCTAACAAAAACGATCCCCGGATCAATCGACTTATTGCTAAGTGAAGAACCGACTCCCCTACGTCTCGATGATGCTCGCGCGGCTGTATTCTACTCGATTTCCAACTGCCAGCAGGGTTTAAAGGGGATCAGCTTTGGCAATCTTTTAATCAAACAAGTGGTCAAGGAATTGGCGTTGGAGTTTTCACAGCTGACGCATTTCGTCACTTTGTCACCCATTCCGCGACTGAATGCCTGGCTTAAAACCCAAGTCAAGGATGACGTCATCGGTGCAGCGTCCCGGGCAGTGCTAGATGGGTCGGCATCTCAGGACACACTGCGCGGACTGGCCGCTCACTATCTGCTGACGGCCAAGAGCAAGAGTAATTTGCCCTATGATCCGGTTGCACGGTTCCACCTTGGAAACGGGGCTGAGGTTCATGACGTTCACGCGAATGCGGACACATCTGCCAACGGCCAGAACCAGTCGAGCGGTGCCATGGTGAACTACTTGTACGATCTGTCGCGTGTCGAGCGAAACCACCGTGACTTTTCACAGACTGGCCGGATCGTAGCCGCCAAAAGCGTGAACGCTCTAGCCAAGGACCTAGCGAAAGCGAAGCCGCGCGAAATGTCGGGCTGAGGGGGCGCTGAATACTCTGAAACCGGCAGCAACACGAGGAGAACATCGTGCGCTGCAAGAAAAACGGCCAAAAGCCAAAACCATCTGGGAGGATGACATGAAACTGATGAAAAAAATGACCCTTGCGGCTTTGCTGTTCGCGTCCACATCTGCCGCGGCGCAAGTGGTCGAAGGGCCAAAGGTCAACTGGAGCCTGTCGTTCTTCGGCAATCCGCGTGCGCTGTCAGCGGGGATGGAAGGCATCATCGAAGAAGTAAAAAACCGGACTGAGGGCAATTTCAATATTCAGATATTCTACGGCGGACAGTTGTCGGACTCGCGTGAGAACCTTGATGGGCTGAAACTAAATGCTTTTGAAGGTGCCGCGATCTGCAATTTCTATCACCCGGGCAAGAACCCCGCCTGGATGGTATTTTCCCTGCCATTCCTGCCTTTGGGCGACCCTAAGGTCGATAAGTACGTTCGGGCCAAGATGTTTGAACACCCCGCCATCGTCGCTGACATGGCTGCATGGAATGCGATCCCCTATCTGACAGGTTTGTTGCCCCAGTATGAAATCCTTGGACGGGGCGAGGCTCCGACCGACCTATCAGATTGGGAGGGGCTGCGCGTGCGGGCCGGGGGCGGTTTGGGCGACGCGATGGAGGCACTTGGTGCAACCAAGCAAACGTTGCCTTCTGGCGAGACGTCAACGGCCTTCCAACGCGGCGCGATTGATGCAGCGGCGTTTCCATTCACCTACGCCCATGTCTCCTTCGGGATCTCCGAGGAAGCAGACTGGTTCACCTCCAATCTGGCGCCGGGAACGTCTGAGTGTGGCTGGATCCTGAACAAGACCGCGTATGAGGCACTGCCCACGCAATACCAGACCCTACTCATGGATCTGCGTGAAATGGGCATGGACATTGAACAGGCTGCCTACGCGGAACAAGATGCGATCAACCTGCCGATCTTCCGTAAGAATCTCGAAGAAATCGTCTATTCCGAAGAGCAGATTGCCAAGTTCCGCGAAATAGCCGGTCAGCCCGTCTGGGACGCATGGATTGCCGAGAACAGCGCGAAATTTGACGCGCAAGGCGTGTTCGACGCGATCTGGGATTATGCCGAAGAAGCCCAGAACCAATAAATTTGATCTAATGCCGAATGCATCCGGCCCCGGACCTCGGGGCCGGATCATTCTGACTTTTTAAGGGTACGGAAGATGGCGAAAGAGCTGGCAGAAAGCGGCGGTCTGTTGGGCCGAATGCACCGGGGCTTCATCCCGGTTGAGGACGGGGCCAATCTTGTGGCCGCGCTTGCGATCATGGCAATGATGTTGCTGGGCGTGGCGCAGATCGCCATGCGCACGATCTTCAACAATCCTATCGACGGCTACATCGATCTGGTTGAGCTTTCGATGGCGAGCATGGCGTTCCTTGGGGCGGCCTATACCCAACGGCTTGGCAGTCACATCAGGATGGAACTGTTGATCGGGAAACTCTCAGGCCGGGCGCTTTGGGCGCTAGAGGCTCTGGGCACAGCCCTTGCGATGTTCATCATCGGCGTGCTGATCTATTATAGCTATGGGCATTTCATGCGGTCCTTCACATTGGGCGACACGACCATCGACGCCGAATTTCAGGTTTGGCCGTCCAAGCTTTTGGTGCCGATAGCCTTTGCAATCTGGTGGATCAGACTGGCCCTGCAATTCGTCGGAGCGGCACGTCTGGTGATCTGGCCAGAAGCAGAACCCGTCGCCGTCATCGTTGTCAAGAACGCCGCCGAACACGCACAGGACGAAATTCACGAGGTCATGGGCGACGAAGCCGATTTGACCGGTCCGGAGGGCAAAACATGATCCTTGGTATCGGGATGTCCAACCCGTTCTTGGTTGGTATCATTACGCTGTGTCTGCTGCTGCTTCTCATTGTCCTTGGGGTTAGGGTGGTGTTCGCGGCATCCATCGTTGGACTGCTAGGGCTGATTGAACTGCGGGGCTGGGGGCCTGCGGCGGGTATCGTTGGCACGATCCCACATTCGAAATCCTCAAGCTATGCGCTGTCGGTGCTGCCAATGTTCATCTTTATCGGTTTTCTGGCCTTCCATGCGGGCATGACACAACAGCTGTTCGACGCGGCACGCAAATGGTTGGGGTGGATGCCGGGAGGGCTGGCTGTTGCGACGGTCTTTGCTACCGCAGGCTTTGCGGCGGTATCCGGCGCCTCCACGGCGACTGCAGCGGTGTTCTCACGTGTGGCGATCCCCGAAATGTTGAAGTACGGCTACGACCGACGCATGGCTGCGGGGGTGGTTGCCTCAGCCGGGACATTGGCGACGCTGATACCACCTTCAGCGATCCTAGTGATTTACGCGATCATCGTTGAGCAATCGGTGGGCAAGCTGCTCCTGGCAGGCTTCATTCCCGGCATTTTCTCGGCCATTGTCTATGCTGGCATCATTGTGGTCTGGGCTATTCTAAGGCCCGGGTCGGCCCCGTCGGTCTCCGGTTTCACATGGGGCGAGCGGATGCGCACTATTCCCGGAATTTCGCCGATCATCCTCGTGGTTATCATTATCATGACAGCGATCTATGGCGGATGGGCCACGCCAACAGAGGCAGGGGCGCTTGGGGCCTTTGTCGTATTCGTCCTGGCGCTTGTGCGGGGCACACCGCTGAAGGCTTTCAAGAACTCGCTGATGGAATCCGCAAAGCTTACGGTGATGATCTTCTCACTGATCTGGGGCGTGTTGATTTTCGTACGGTTTCTCGGCTTCTCCGGCATTCCAGGGGCGTTCACGGAATGGATCGTCGGCCTCGACGTTGCGCCAATGACGATAATGATCTGCATCTTGCTTGGTTATGCCGTGCTGGGCATGTTCATGGATGCCATTGGCATGTTGCTTCTGACGCTTCCGGTGGTTTATCCGGCGGTCATCGCATTAGGGTTCGATCCGATCTGGTTTGGCATCATTGCTGTTAAGATGGCTGAGGTTTGCCTGATTACGCCCCCCATCGGGCTGAATTGCTTCGTCGTGAACGGCGTGCGCCCTGACATTCCGTTGGGAACGGTGTTTCGTGGCGTGGCGTTGTTCTTTATTGCCGATGTGATCACTATCGCAGCCCTTTTAACGTTCCCCGAGATCGTCACATGGTTGCCGAACTTCGATTTCGCCCTGTGGTGGGATGGCCTTTGGGCCGCCACAACCGCCGCCAACTGAGGATCTGACATGCGCCTGCAAACGTCCCTACCACTTGAGAAGGCCAACACAATTGTCACCAAAGCCTTGGCCTTGGGGCGAAAGGCGTCGCTATTGCCGCTGACGGTGGTCGTGCTGGACGCCGGCGGCAAGTTAGTGGCAATGCAATCAGAGGACGGCAGCGGGCTGGTCCGCTTCGAGATCGCCTTTGGAAAAGCCTACGGGGCGCTTGGCATGGGCATATCCAGCCGTGTGATCCGTGACCGTCTGTCCGAACGGCCTGCCTTTCAAAACGCGATCGCGGTAGCATCGGGAGGGCAGTTCATTCCCGTGCCCGGCGGGGTGTTGATCGAGGATGGCGACGGTAGTACGCTAGGCGCGGTTGGCATTTCTGGCGACACGTCCGACAAAGATGAGTACTGCGCCATCGAGGCGATCCAGTCGGCCGGGTTCAAGTCAGAGCCCGCTGTACCGGACCCAGACTGGCGTAGCTCATCCCTGTCGGATCACTATCCGGCGTCGACCTGAATGGGATGATCAATGTGCCTATGCGTTGCTTGGAGCCGCGGCAAAGCCGCATCCTCCGGTGACACGAGCTGAAATGTCGATCGTCCCACATCGGCAAGTGGAATTGCCATGCAGCGGACAAAGCGAGTGACTCCCGTCTGTTGCAGGGCGCCCGCACGGACCGGCGTTTGTGCAGGTTCGAACCAGCTGTCGCCAGGTTTCATGACTGTGGTGCCATGCGTGGTTTCAATGCGCAGTTCACCGCTGACCAGATGCCGCCAGCCACTGCCGGAATGGGTGTGACGATGGGCGATTGCTCCCTCGGGGAACGCAACTTCGTCCACACGCAAAGCCCAGTCGCCCTGCGCAATGTCCAAACGCGCACAGCCCAGCACATTGTCGCCTGCCAGTTCGGTGCGAGTGATCAGAAAACCGACCGCGCCCGCCTTCCAACCGATCGCCGCCGTGCCAAGAGGAGCGCCGGCACCCTGATCCCCATTGCGCCGCCAATGCGCCGCAATAACAGTGTCTTCGGGCCAGTCAAACTCTGGGCTCACTACCGACATGAACATATGGACGCCCCCTACTCCATCTTTTTGCAGAATAGCATGAGACGCTGTTCTTGCCACTGTTCGGGTTGCGCAGTTCGGCTTTTTCATTGGCGCGCACGTTCGGGAGGACTGCGCTTGTCTGCCTCAGACTATTGGCAGAAACGCCTTTGCAGCAGATCGGGTTCAACCCCACTTCGACGATGGCCTGAGGCGAGAATCTCTGTCCTATCAACATGGATAGGTAGGCCACTATCGAGACCGGTATGAGCTGCCCTGACCTTCCGTTCGCCTCGTGGCTGAGCGCTGCGGTGCAGCTTCACCACAGCGGCCATTCGTTCGTCGTGCAGCATTCTTGGGA
>NZ_JBBMQL010000021.1:0-48998 GCF_038900015.1 Sulfitobacter sp. AS92 | reverse complement strand
GGGGCCATACTCCTTAGGCGCATCTCGCCATCGCAAACCATTGCGATTGATGAAAATAATCCCGCTTAAAACCCGCCGATCATCGACACGTGGTTTGCCATGGGATTTCGGAAAGTAGGGCTCCAGCCGCGCCATCTGCGCATCGTTCAGCCAGAAAAGATCAGACATATCACCGCTCCGTTTTCGGACGGTGAATCATGCGGCTCCACGATAATCAATGGGTCCTGAGCCTAGAACATTCTCGCCCATCCGGGAGCTTCTATTGGCGGAGTCATACACCTCTTCGTCAGGTGGTGTATCGTAAAGGGTTAGCGCTCTTTCAAGGATTTCGGCTTCGCAAGAGAGCGCGTACGCCCACTCATCCTCACGCCGCTGGTGCCGGTCCTTGATAGCGCTACGAAGCAGGTCGATCACGTCTTCGACGGCCCCCATAGTCACAAAGTTCGTCGCCTGAACCATGACAGCCAGTTTGGCCACACGATCACCGTTTACTGAAAGCGCGGCCCCCTCAAACAAGCCCAAGTAAGCCGCTCGATCCTCCTGGCTCTCATCCGGGTTGGGAATAGCGATGTGGTGCAGCGCCCACAGCGATAGCTGATACTGTTTTCCTTCTAACCAGCGTTTGCGCCGACCAGTTGCGCTATCGAAGAGTGCATTGCGAAGCTCTTCATGGATCTCAATCCGCCCCTCGGCTGCGGTAGCTCTGCCGATGGCGCGAACATCCTCCGGTCGAGCAGCGCCCTCGCCTATGTTTTCTGACTCAAGTACAGCATAGAAGGCTTCTATTGGCATGCTGGGTACCAGCGAAGCCAGCTCAATTTGCAAGCGCATAGATTCCGGCATGTTTGCCAGATAATAATTTATAATATGTTGGCCGGTGGGGTAAAAATCTGCAGCTTGGTCAATATCCCCCAGACGGCTGTAATTCCGGTGGAATATTTCAGCCCAGAGTTTCGCGTATATTGGACGCCCTTCGGCACGTTCCTCTACGCGTGGCCAAAGGCGATCGGGCACTTCATGCAAAATCAGCGCGCTTCTTACACCAAGGTTGTTCTCGTTAAACAGTTTTGTCCGAAGACGCTTACCCGCCTCTGGGCACTGCACAGAAAATCGTGCCTCAAATCGTTGATCTTCGCGATCTTGTAGCCGTTCGCCCAGCATCAACCAAACCACCCCAGGGGCGCCGGTGGCGAGTCTTTCGACCCATGTCAAAGTCTGCGGTGACCTTACGGCCTCAACTCGATCTATGGCTGCGATCACCTGAAGGTTATGCCCCTTTGCGGCGTTTAGGGCGCAATCCAAAGCGAAAGCTTCCGGCAGCATTAGCTCCAAATTTTTGGTAGGATCAGCAACCGCTCCATTTCTCTCGGACAGATCCCGGATGCGTTGACGGAATGCGCTACGTGCTTCCGTCAATCTATCTACCGTATGACCAGTTAGGTCCTCGCCCGCTTTTCGCGCCACAGCGCCAAGACCTTGCCCAGATAAGCCTGCAAAAGCGTTTCGTGCAAATGAAAGAAAGCCATCCGGGATGCCGTTATAATCCTCAATAAGCTCGATCGCAGCATCAAAATGGTGATCGAGTCCAACTTCATCCATGAACTCAAGCATGGCGCCGCCTGCCGATCCACCAAGAGCCATGACAGCCTTGCGCATTCGATTGAATTCGGGATGGGATTCATGGGCTTTCAACCCCGGGCGTCGCCGACGCGCGTAAGCCGCCAGAGCGAATGCGTAGTTATTAAACTTCAGCCTCTTATTGCGAGACTTTGCGCTGAAGATGAGGTTTTCAAGGAAGGCCAGTCGTTCTTCGGCCGTGTCGCGATCGACCTCCATAATATCCCAAGTAAGCCCGGCTTTCTTGGTCGAGGCCTCAAACTCTTTCTCGATAGATTTAATAGCTTGGGTCAGGGCAAAGGTCTTACCTACCCCCGCGGGGCCGAGCAGCCCAAAGGTAGTTTCCCCGCTCCAAGGCGTATCGTTGCTTAGGTCAAGCTGAGCCTTGGTGAAGTTTCCAAAATACCAGTCGGAGATTTCCTTCTCTATCATGTCGTCCTAAATCCTATATTTTTGGATGCCCACAGTGCCCTTCCTCCGGGAAGCTTCAACCCACAAGGGAATCTGGATTAAATGGTGAGCCGCTATGGTGCTGTAACAACACAGTTTCCTTACATCTTCTAAAGCCACCAACGACCCCGGATCCATGGGAGTGAGGTAGTTGGCTTTCTTCTCCAGACGCTCAGCTACCTTGGACTCAAGCGGGAACAGTTTCACCAAGCTCTGACGGATACGGCTGCGGTTACGCTTGGCCGCAGGAGGCGTACCAACGTGACGGGCCTTCTCCTGCTCCTCGACGAACTGGCCGATCAGCGGGTTCATCTCGGAGCGGTTCTCCTTGAGGAAGTCGGCCACTGCGTCGCTGTCTTGGTTCAGGATCACATGCCCCCACTTCTTGCCAGAGGCAGGCTCGAACTTGTCGGTAACCACCTTGTACCAGCTGTGACGGGGAGCGCTGTACTGACCCCCACATGCAACGATGCCTGCTACCTGCGCTTCGCAGACCTTCTTTACTGACGCAGCTAAAACTGACCACCCGCAGCGAACAGTAGGAAGGTCCTGCATAGAAAACAGTCATGCGATGCGCAGCTACCGACCCATTACCGGAACCTGTACGCCAAAAACGGTCGTTTTTGTCCTCTTGCCCGGCCCCGCAAGATTTCAATAGGTTGACTGGGACAAAAACCCATGACTAAACCGTGTTAGTTTTGGGAGGGTTTCGGCCTATGATTTTGGGATACGCGCGGGTTTCAACCCGGGATCAAAACCTCGACGGCCAGCGGGACGCTCTCGCCGCTGCCGGTGCAGAGCGGATTTTCGCAGACACGATCACCGGTTCCGCCCGGGTTCGACCCGAGTTAGATCGTCTACTGCCGGAGCTCCGGTCCGGAGACGTGGTTGTCGTCACGAAGTACGACCGCCTTGCGAGGAGTCTGAAAGACCTCTTGGAGATCGTCGACCTGATCCAAGCGCGCGGCGCCGGGTTTCGGTCCTTGGGGGAGGACATCGACACGACCAGCCCCGCAGGGCGGCTGGTGTTTCACGTTTTCGCATCAATCGCCCAGTTCGAACGCGAGCGGATCGTCGAGCGTACGAAGGAGGGGCTGGAGGCGGCCCGGAAACGGGGCCGGGTCGGGGGTAGACCACCTGCCCTATCGACGGCCCAAAAGGCCGAGGTGAAACGTATGAGAGATGAGGAGCGGCGGCCCATCCCCGAAATCGCGGGCCTATTCAAGGTCAGCGCGAAAACAGTCCGGAGGGTGATATGACTGACGGAGCTGCGCAGACCCGGTTGTTTTGTTTTGCGGAAAGGGTAGACAGGAGATCATGAATGCGGTGACCCCCCAGACTGAGTTTGTCGGTGTTGGTCTCTATACGATCAGCGAAGCGGCAAAGCTTCTGAGATCCAGCCCCCGGACCATCCGGCGGTGGGTGGAGGGGTATGACTATCGCCGAAACGGCGAAAAGACCCATTCAGCCTCCCTTTGGCAACCGGATCTATCGTTGGAAGACAGCGTTGAACTCAGCTTCCGCGATCTGATTGAGCTGAGGTTCATCATCGCCTTCACTGAGCTGGGTCTGTCAATTCAAACCATCCGATCCTGTTTGGATGCCGCTCGAAAGTGTATTGAATCCGACCGACCCTTCTCTTCTGGAAGGTTCCGAACGGACGGTCGGCGCATCTTCCTCCAAGGAGCCGATCACCTAAATGATCCAGTTCTGATCGACTTGAAGCGACGCCAGTACGTGTTCAACGGCGTAATCGAACGCACCTTCAAGGATCTCGATTTGGAAGACGATCTGGTAACCCGCTGGCGGCCCTATCGTGGAAAGGAAAGCATCGTTATCGACCCAACACGATCATTCGGTCAGCCGATTTCCTCTGACTTCGGGGTACCCACCATCGTACTTGCAGAAGCAGTTCAAGCTGAGGGCTCGGTGGCGCGGGTCGCAGCACTCTACGAAGTAGATCGAACAGTAGTAGTAGATGCAGTTAGGTATCATGGGGAGCTCGCGGCCGCTTGAGGGTAATGGTGGATGAGAATCTCCCCCCTCCGATGGCTCGCGCCCTCGCGGCCCTATTCATCGGACAACACGAGGTCGTTCACCTCCGAGAGAGGTTCGGGCCGAAAGTTCAAGATATCGACTGGCTGACCGCTCTGAACCGCGAAGGCAGCTGGGTCATCATATCGGCTGACCGCAGAATTACGAAGAACAAAGCAGAACAGCGGGTCTTTCGGAATTCCAAACATATCGGTTTCTTCTTCGCGCCTGGGCTTCAGAGGGCCCCTATTCTTAAGAAAATGGAGCGGCTCATGGTCATCTGGGGGACGATAGAAAAACAGGTCCCCCTCGTGAAGGGGGGCTCAATGTTCGAGATTCAGGTAAAGGGTAATCAACTGAAACTCATTTCATAATCTTTAATAGTATGGCCGAGAACTGTTAAACTGAGAAGCGTAAATATGCCCCGTGCCCTGCCAGTCCGCCGACGGCGGATGCCGCGCACTTAACAGAATTGGCAATAGTGTTAAATTGACCCTGACGCTCCGCATTTCCGCCCAGGAGCTGGGCGAGGCTTTTTCGCCCTTCGCTGCGCGGTGCAGGAAGGTCCGCTGAGCGGACTTTCCTGCCGTTCGCTGCGGCCGGACAGTCTTTGCTGAGGTTCCGAGAACCTTCGAAAGGAGGGCGGAAAGCGTGCATTCGCTGCAGGTGCAAGGTTGCCGGGCGTGGATGGCGACAGCTGACATTCAAGCTTCCACGGAACAGGTGTTTGTGCTGCGGTGCGGAGGTCGGCTTGGAGCCCTTAGTTACCGTGCCGAGCTTGAGGCTATTCGCAGTTGCAGCATCGCATACTTTGCAGGTGATGGCTCTCACCGGCTCCTCAGACATTTGGCCATTGCTGCGATGCAGCTTCCCCGAAGCTGCCCTTCGTAGCGTCGCACAATGTTGACCTTTCGATCGAAGCCAGCGCCTGCAAGGCTGCGGTTGGCGTTCGATTTGAATCATGAGGCGCTGGATTTCATGGCTGACGAGTCTTGGAAATCAATAAAAATGCCATAATATGCCGTAAAAATCTTGGGAGTGAACCTTTGCCAGATGACCAAGCTACCAAGACCAGCGACGTGATCGACTGGAAGATTGTTGATCAGCTGCACGATGCTACTTTGAAGATCAGCAACGATTGCTTTGAGTATAAGAAACTCTGTGTCGCAGTGGTGGCGGGCGTGATCGCTCTGATGGTAAAGTTCGGATCAGAAGACAATTTAGAATTTGTATTTGCCGTCTGTGGATTAGTGTGCCTGGGCTTTTGGTTCTCAGACTCAATTGCATATTATTATCAACGCTCGCTCCGCCGAAGAATGACTGCAAAACTCAACAAAATTGCAGAGAGAAATAGTGCTGATGTTGAGGAAAACATTGAGAATCCAAAGATGTGGTCGTCTATATTCAATAGGTCGATGTCGTTGTATTTTGTCTTGCTTGCCGTAATCTTTATGCTCTGGCTTGTCTTCAAGTGAGAGTCTTTGTTTGCTATACAACTCGTGATGGACTTTTCGACGAGATCAAACTGAGATCGACATTGAGGACCCTTCCAGCTGCATGCCGTCCATTTGCCGACTTGCTTCACAACGACTCGCTGAATATCCAAAAGAGGATCGTGTCGGAAATCGCTAAGTGCGATTTGTTCTTGGGGTTGCGTTCACCGGCTTTTTTCATGTCGCCTTGGGTTCAGCTTGAGCTTCAAGCCGCGAAACGCTTCCGAAAAGAAATTATACTGTGGGACGTGTTGCAGGAGACGATGCCAGCCAATGAAACACTTCGCCATAATGTAGAGATCGATTTATAGGTTGCCACAAGCGTATCCCTACCGCCTAACTGCAGGCATGCGAAATTCGAGCCCGGTAATTTCAGAAGAAATCTCATCAACGAACTGAGCCGGAGCGAGACTCAAAAACTCATTGAGAAGCCAGTTTTCCCTGCCGCTTAGATGCCTTGAGAGCCCTTTGGGATCATATCGTGCAAGCTCGCTCAAGCGGTGCATAGCCATCATCATGAGTGTCAGACCATATCTATCAATAATAGTATAGCTGGCGAGCCTTCTTTTGAGATACCAAAGCGTCTCTGTGGCCGATATGGAAACGACGTCCAATCTCAATTTACTATGACGCGATCTTAGGCGCGTGATCGCAGTTTCCTTTGTAGTTAGATTAGCACCTTGCCGTGGAAACCACCTAACTCGCTGCGTCGACCTAATTACTCTTGATTGAGTGTAGCCATCATCTATTTCAAAGTGCGAAGGCACCCACCTGAGGACTCTACGATCGGCCTCATGACCTGCGACTTCTGCCGCGAGCCAAACTCGATTTGCAGTCGGGTGGCGAACATATCTAGGCTTGTGTATGCGTATAAATAGCTCAGCGTCCTTATTTCGCGTTAAGACATATGCCCTGTGGATAAACGGCAAGTTTGAAAGGATGTCATCGAGAGAATGCGTTGGATTTCTCTCGGTTTCTCCGAGATATTTGGATAATTCCGCGAGGATTCCGCTGTGTCTTATTGAGCTTTCTTCATTGGCCAGACTTGTTCTTGAGTTCACAGCTTCGCCCGAAACGCCGTGACTCTCCCTTGCCTTTACCCCCTTGACGGCAAGAAGGGTTTTTGTGGCATTTAGCATGCAGTAATAAGAAGTTAGCGGTGAGGCGGTGCCTTGAAGGATCTTCGATGCTTCAAAGAAACTTCTCGCTTGTGTCCAATAAAAAAGAGCGTCCTTGTGCTTCTCTCGCTTCAACCATAGTTCAACGAATTGGAAGGAGTCATGATCGAGGACTGATCTCTTGCTGAATTCAGGTTTGGTAATGGCGCGGGTGAAATCAACATTCCGCCCTGCATATATAAGGTCACTTGCTGGCAATCACGTCTCCATGCGCACGAAATCGATCAGATCATGCCCTTTGCAAGCGCCGATGTCATGTTCGATCAACGACGTTTGGACAACGTTTGGCACTCTGGCGTGACCAAGCTTTCGGCGGCGTCTGGCCGGTTTCAAATTTAAGTTAGCTTCGGACATGTGCCGCTGTCATCCAAGGTTCCTCTGTGAAGTCAGTTGCAAGTTGCATGGGAATCATGAAGCCGCAGATAACTACCTCATTATTCAACGTATGCCGCTCGCCCTGCAAGGCTGCGGGAGTAAAGTTTATTGTAGTAATAGGCAGCTCTGAGCCCATCATTTCCGCCACCCTGATTCAAGCATTGTGAACCTGTGGAAGTGTCCGCTTTGGCTGTTGCGATACGATCGCCATGCGCCAGCGGCGAACGGCCGGAGACCGCTCTACCTCCAATTAGTCTTCGCAACTGCAGCGGAGACTATGAGTCCGCTGCGAACGACAGGAAGGTCCGCCCAGCAAACCTCGGAGCTCGTGGCAGCTAACGGCGGCTCTGAGCCCAGAGCGGACCTGTTGATTTTGTGCTGCGTGCGCTCGCAGCGCGGAAATTGCTGCAACAGCGTAAATTTCTACGCCGCTGCGCGGCGGGAAAACCGGTCATTCATGCGAGCCGCAGCGGAAACGAAACGCTCAAGGATCAAGTCGCGGGACAAACAGTAAATTTGCTGCGCCGCGCACTAAGGTCCGCTTTTGGGGATATGCCATGTGCAGCTTTAGCCACATCAAACGGGTAGCCGCTGTTACCGCGCGCGAAATGCGTACCACTCATTGTTGAAGTGCAATATTTAGCGCGTCTTCCGCGTCAACTGCGATGTCAGGCACAATACCGAAGCCCTCAATCCTGTCGCCCGTAACTGAGAAATAATCTGCTACTGGAAGGAAAAAATGGAACCCACCCGGTATGTCGTATACTTTCTGCGAAAGCATTTCTCCGGCTGTTCTCTCGCCAATGATTACCGCGCGCCCCGAACTTTGCAGCGCTTCCGTAGCGATTTCAGAGGCGCTTGCGGTGCGTTCGCTGGTGAGAACATAAACGGGACCGTCGAACACTGGAGCTATCGGCGAAAAGCTAACCCGGATAAACGGCTCTCTTTGAACATCATCCCAGAAGGCTCTAACTGACCAGCCCTCCCACGGAGCCACGGTCATTATGTCCTGTAGAGTCGGCGCCTGACCGCGATGTTGGGCGTTCCAACGCTGCGCAACGAAGGCTCCGGCATCGTAACGCTCATTCATCAAGTGGCCCACCAAAGGTCGTATCGCAAATGCGCCGCCGCCATTTTCGCGAAGATCAATAATGAGTTTCTCGGCGCCCAGCTCGGCAATAACGGCGTAAGCAGTGTCAATCTCCTCGATGGTATCGAGACCCATCATCGTATTGACGGTGAGAATAGCGACCCTGCCATCCCACGACAGGACTGCACCGCCACCGCCTGTACGAAACGTGTCAAAAAAGGCAGCTTGTTCCTCAGAGGTTCCGCGCGCCTGGCTCAATGACATGTGCGAGAAGGGCCCTTGATCCCTCCATATCTCTCTAAAGCCCTCAACGAAGGCATCATCGGTTTCGACCGTTTCCGCTAAAGCCCTTATTGTCGCCATAACTTGCTGATACTGGGCGGTCTCCAGTTCTGCTGGATCGTAATGAAAGGCACGCGTCGTCTCATCGACGCCGTCGGCAACTGCCATGTAATCGGTGGCCTGAGCCAGTAGGTCGCCGGCGTTGGCTCCGAGGGACGTGAGGAGAAGCGCGACCAGTGCGGTCAGGCGAAGATTAACGGTTGGGAGGGCCGACATGTCTGGAGTCCTTTGTTCATGGCTTGGTTGAGTTGCGCTTGTGGCCGCAACGCCCTGCACATGAAGGACCGCTCCGAACAAATAGCCCGAAATCACAATCCAGAACGTTCGAGATCGCAATTTCGGACGCCGTACATACGATTCTCAAGGTTCGCCCAGATTGTTAGCTGACCATGAAGACTGTCATGACCGGGATCAGTATCAATCCAAAACTGACCGTGAAAACGACAGCACGCTTTAGTGATCCGACAAGCCCTGCCAGCGCCAGTGGTCCAAGAATCCAGTAGACCTGTGCGGTATAGAAACCGGGGAAGTATTTGCCCAACCAAATGACCCACCAAGTATGTGCGATTGCATTGCCCAATGCGCCGTAGACAACAAAGAACAGCATCGGCGCAATAAGAAACCGGATTCCCTTGGTCAGAAACGCAATGCCCGCGAGGGTGAACCCCGCGTAGGAGATCATGTTGATCGCGACAAACAAGTTGGCGCTGTAGGCATCCGCACCGTAGAGCGCAGGAAAATGCTCGCGAAACCCTGTCATGAATTCCTCGATGAAGTGAATGAACTGCCAGGCGAGCGTGGCGAAATAGGTCGGGTAGTAGGCTTGAGCCTCGGGAAATGCCGTCTCGCCGAAATGGTTCAGTACGACGATTGTCGCGACGCCAAGCAGGCCAACATCGAAGGTAACGATCAGGGGTAGCCTGCCGACTAAGGTGAAAGTCAGCGCCATCACTGCGGTTACCGCCAGGGCAAGCCACATCTGGGTGCGGGTGAGGGTTTTACCGAAGGTTTGCATGATTTGATTTTCCATTTTGCCAACGCGTGTTGACCTTTATCTTTGCAACTTGCAAATGTCAACGCGTGTTGGCAAAATGGTGAAATGGCAAATAAACAAATGAAGCCCAGCAAATCCGACCGCACCAAGTCTAGGATCCTTGACGCCTCCCGAACGCTCTTCGCGCAGTTTGGGTATGAAGCCACGACGATCAGGGGCATCGCCGAGAAGGCCGGTATCGATCCCTCGATGGTGATCCGGTATTTCGGTAGCAAAGATGCTCTTTTTGCGCTGACCGTTGATTTCGAAATGGGCAATGTCGCCGCCCCCATGTCTGGGGATCGCACCCCAGGCGAGCGCGGCGTCAGGCACTTCCTAAGGCTTTGGGAAGGCGAGGAGGCAAATCCGGCACTGCCAATTCTGCTGAGGACGGCGTCCTCTTCCACGTTGGCCGCGGAAAAGCTTCGCATGTTGTTCGAGTCGCAGATACGTCGCCTGATCGAACATTTGGCCGGGCGGCCAGTTGACCCTGAGCGAGCCGCGCTGATTGCCAGCCAAATGCTCGGCTTCGCCTATTGCCGATATATTTTGCAGATTGAGTCCGTTGCCAACATGGCTCCGGACAGGGTGGTCGCGTTGCTGGGTGAATGTGTCGATCATCATCTGCAGATGGAAGGTCCGCTACCTCAGGGACCTGATGCACATGGCGACCAAAGCAACCCACCGTCAGACCCTGTGAAGGAAGAAAGATCATGAGACTGTTGGCGAAAAACACAACTGCAATTGCCAGATCGTCCGACCTCGTATGGCGGGTAACCGTTGAAGTAGAGGATTGGCCCAAGTGGACGCCAACTGTAACGAAAGTGGTTCGACTTGACCAAGGCCCCTTTGGCGCGGGGAGCGCAGTGAAACTGAAACAGCCTGCGCAGCTCGAAACCACTTGGAGGGTTACCAGCTTTGATGACGGTCATGCATTCACTTGGATGGCGAAAGTCTATGGCATTCCAATGGTTGCTGGTCACGAGATTATTGAGACGCCGCATGGCAGCGACAGTTTCATGACTATCCATGTATCAGGCTTTGCCGCATTCGCTTTGTGGCCCCTTATCAAAGTCATTGTCGGCAGGGCAATCGCTCTTGAAAACAGAAGCTTGAAGGCTTGGTGCGAGACCCTTGACGATCGATCCCATACGGGGTCTCCAAATGACTGGCATCAAAGTGCAGAGCCAGTTTATGACGCCAACGCCTAGAACCATTCCGGTTTTGATCTGTGGCGCCACTCAGACCGAAGTAGACGAAGGCAAATACGATAAATGAGGTTTCGAGAAGTTCTCTGGCCTTGTTGTCTGCAACGCCAACCTCGCATGCCGAAAACATTGACCACCGGGTAAACATCACCCAATTGGTACGCTTCCTTTGACGTTTCTGCCTGATCTGATGGAAACAAGAGAATGGCGATGAGCCCAGTGCGAAAACTGGGCGCTCACCATGTTCGAAGTCGCGATCTCGAACGTTCTGGATCGTGTTTCCGGGCTTGGCTCTGATGAAGAATGTGTAAGCAGCCCGTAACGCCCTGAGAACTCGAAACCACTCTGCCAATCATTCAACAGCGACATTTGCATCTCGTCGGCATGTAAGACCTTTGAACGAAATGCAGGCTACGCCGAAATGAAAGGATAGGTCTCTTTATGTTGCACAAAGCCAAAAAAACGAACGTAAGTGCCGGGATGATCCTATGGCTTGCGTCAAGCCTTAGCGCCGTCGCGATCCTGCCCTACGTAACGGCTTTGGCACCTGGCGTTCTTGCTGGTGCTGCCCAAGAAATGCAAATCTCGGTAAGCACCGTGATAGTCATTTCGTTGGTTCAGTCATGCATACTGTTGGGCATTGCGACATTCACCGGGCTTTGGGCGGCAAAAAGGCTGTCCCTTGGCGCTCCACTCATTGATGCGGTGCTGAACAAGCGGCCATTGCCTTATGATCTAAAGAAAACCTCTTCCCATGTAATCGCCGTTTCTCTAGCCACTGGTGCCGTCATTTACGTACTTGAGATGAATGTTTTTAGCTCCGTATCGGCCCAGTTGGCGATCCAATCGTCGGAAATAGAGCTATGGAAAGGAATATTGGCGAGTTTTTATGGCGGCATAGCTGAAGAGATTCAGCTAAGGCTTTTCCTGCTTTCCGGGATAGCGTTGGCCATCCGCTATGTGGCCAACACCATGTCCTCAGAGAGGAAAGGCGCAGGTGACCTTACCAACGGAGTGTTTTGGACAGCGAATGTTCTGACCGCTGTTCTCTTTGGACTCCTGCATTTGCCAGTGACAGCAGAACTCATGCCGCTCACGCCATTGTTTGTAACGCGCATCATCTTGTTGAATGGAATTGTCGGGCTGATCGCGGGTTTGTTTTATCGAAACCGCGGTATTGAGATGGCGATCCTCTTTCACTTCATACTCGACCTTTTCTTACACGTCCTCGTGCCGGTTCTGACCTAGCTTGCGCGCTGTTTGCCAAAATCGCTGAGTAAGGTAACCTAGTATGTGTGTTCATGGAGATTTTATGTCCCGATAATGTGGGGAGGCAAAGCGTCCTCCCGGTGCAAATTTTGATCAAGTCAACGCCGCGCTTTGCTGCCGTAGGCGGGCTCATTTTTGCTATCTAAACAAACCCCACATTACGGCGCGGGCTTGGCCCGTGCCCCGAGCATGAAAGTTCACAACTATGACACGGGACTATTCCCAATTTTTGCCGCCTTCGGGTTCTGGCAAGCCTCCTGAGCGCGCGCGTTCGCCGCTGGAAAAACTAGGCTGGAAGCTCTTCTTTAACCAACAAACCGACTTTGACAATTCTGTCGAAATGGCGCCTGTTCGGGTCGTTGAAGTCCACAGAACAGGGCTGCACGTTCTGGGTGAAGGTCTTGATACCATCATCCCGCCGGGACCTGACGCGACAGTTGGGGATTGGTTGTTTTATGATCAACAACACCCTTCGCAGAGCCCGGTCTTGAATCGCACAAGCGTGTTTGAACGCCGTGCACCAGGATCAGACCGTAGACGGCAACTGATCGCAGCCAACGTGGATACTCTGTTTATCGTGTCGTCCTGCAACAAGGATTTCAACATCGCGCGACTGGAGCGCTATGTTGCCTTGGCGTTCGAGGCAAAGGTGATGCCAGTGATCCTGCTCACAAAGGCCGATCTTTGTGATGATCCAGCCTCATACTTGGACGCAGCTAGCGCAATCTCTGACCGTGTTCTGGTTGAGGTGCTGAACGCCTTGAGTGAGGAACCTATCACCAAGCTCGCTCCTTGGTGCAAGTGCGGACAAACAGTCGCGTTTTTGGGGTCTTCCGGTGTGGGGAAATCCACATTGGTCAACGCGCTATTTCAGGATGGCGTTACTGATACAGCCGCCATTCGTGAAGGCGACAGCAAGGGCCGTCACACGACAACGCGGCGTCAATTGCACTTTACATCCGAAGGCTGCGCAGTCCTCGACACCCCCGGAATGCGTGAACTTCAGCTCACAGATGTTGAGGCAGGGATCGCCGACGTGTTTGCAGACATGGTCGTCTTAGCAAACCAGTGCCGCTTCAACGACTGCAAACACGACACTGAACCCGGCTGCGCCATTCAAAGTGCGATGGAGCGCGGGGAAATTGAGCTGGCCAGATTGATCCGATGGAACAAGCTGGCTGCGGAAGAGCGGTTCAACTCCTCCACATTGGCTGAACGCAAGAGCGCCGACAAATCCTTGCACAAAATGATCAACTCAATTCAACAGAAAAACAGAAAGTAAGACAATGATCCGTAAATACAAAACCGAAGATACAGATGCCCTGATCACAATCTGGGACAACGCAGAAGCGCTTGCGCACCCATTTCTGCCAACCGCAATCAGAGATCAAGTGCGCAAGGACATGCGCAGCATGTATCTGCCAAATGCCGAAACATGGGTTTTGGAAGAGGACGGAGTTCCGGCCGGCTTCATCGCCATGATCGACACAGAGATCGGCGGCCTGTTTCTTGACCCTTCTCAGCAAGGCAAGGGCTTGGGGCGCGCGATGGTCGATCATGTTGTTGTCCTCAAAGGGCCCCTTACTGTCGAGGTCTTCAAAGACAACAAGATTGGCCTGCCATTCTATGAACGATACGGCTTTGTCGTCACCGGAGAGGGAATGTTCGACGCCAGCGGCGACGAAACGTTTAAGATGTCTATGCCAAGGTCATAATATCGAACGGAAGGCATCATAAGTTGATGCCTTCCGACTCTTAACGACGTTCGCAATGGCGATGTCGAACGTTCTAGATCGCGTATTTGGGCTTTTCACACGCCGCTATCGCCTAAGTGCAAGACGTTGCCGCTTCATGCCGCAACTCAACCAACTCTGCACAAAAGGACTTTCCAAATGCTACCTCATCTCAACCCGTTCATCCGTTTGGTCGCGCAGGCGGCTTTAGTTTTCACACCCCTCGCATCAATCGCCCAAGAGACTGACCGTCAGGTGATCTCGCCCACAAGTATCGCAGTCCAAACGGAAACCGGACAGCAAATCCCTGCAGGCGCTTACGGAGTTGTCCAAATTGAATCCCCACGCGTTGCAAACCTTTTACAGCTGCGAGGTGTCATGGGTCGCGGCACCGCCATCATACGAAATCACGATCACCACGATTGTCAAAGCCTGCAGTTGCGGTTCGTCGCGGGGGATTTTGGGGGCGACAGCGTCTCGGCTCGCGCGGCACAGCCAATTCGTCTGATCCTTCAGTCCGCCCGCGTTTCAAGTGCGCTGGCGCGCGGTGAAGACGTCGTAAGCGACATGTACGTTATCAGCAGTCAAATGAACGATTCCGACGCGGATATCATCATTGAAAGCGGATTGAGTGAAAGCCACGGCTTCGTGCTTAACCCGGGAACCTCCGTTGTTGCGGACGTATTCGGTTCCACGACAAGCCGCTTGAGCTGCTCAGAATTGTAATGTCAGACAGGCAGGGCGGATGCCGTTAGGTGTCTTCTCTGCCAGACCGAAACTGCGATGGCGTCCGCCCCGTGATCCGGCGAAATTCGGTGTTGAAACTTGATTTACTGACGAACCCGGCGTCAAACATCACCTCTGTGATCGGCAGCTCGGTACCGCGTAGAGCATCCTGCGCATGACGAACACGAAAGCCATTTATGTAGCGAGAAAAGTTTTCACCCGTTATTCGATTAATCGCGGTTGAGACATCGCGGACCGGTACCGATAGCCGTCGTGCGACTCGCGCAAGTGTAAGGTTGCTGTCTGTGTAGACATGTTTGTCATTCATGAACGCATCGAGTGTGGCCATCATTGCGCGGTCGCTGTCAGTGGGGTCTTCCGAGTTGATCGCGCTGCCCTTCGCAGGCCGCAGCAACATCGGAGCACCGACAAGGGCAACTACAAAGATGAATGCCGTAAAAACACCTGATATTCCGGTCAAAAATCTCAGGACAAAGGCATCCCCTGACAACACGCTGGCGGCCACAATCAAAATGTCGGAGGCAACCATCATACCGAGCAAGAAGATTGTGGCATAAACTGCCGCCCGCAAGATACGCAACGCGTGCGGAGCAACATGGAAGAAGTCATCCGAGTTGCAGGGCAACAGCCGTGCCACACGAAAAAGGTAGAGACTGGTAATGCTCAAGACGAACACATCTGCCGACGCTGGGATGTCTGAGATGATCGCGATTTGGGCAAGACCAACTGGAACTCCATTCACAAGGAGCGATTTTTGCCACTCGGTTCCATCGTTTTGGGTCAGTGCGGAAAAACCGAGGTAGGCTGACGGAGCGACCATCACTGCAATCAACGGCTGAAGTTGCGCGGCCCACGTGGCGCTGAATGAAAGTCGAAGCCCCAGTAGCAAGCCAATGGCGGCCAAGGTCAGCAAAAACGCGCAAAGGAAGAATCGCGCGGGAAAAGGTATGCGAGTGTCTTGCGACAATGCAAACGCGGCGATTGAAGTCAAAACACTGACAATCCATGCGAGGGGCAGAGAGGTCATCATGCTTCCTGATTTTGTTGGAGCGATCCAAATGGCCGCTCAATGACGCTTCTTTGATAAACTCGATTAGGTCAACTGTCACGCTGGCTTGGGAATGAACAACAAGCGTTCCAAAACTCTGGTTCACGCCCGTTGGTTGGCTTCTCCAGCTGCGTATCGCCGAGGCATCCGCTTTGAATCAGAACGGCGATATCACCCTTGCGTACTCAAGGGGAACGTCCTTTTTTCAGATAAGACGCACTTTAAATGACTCGGTCTCGCAGAGGGGCCGGTCGCGGCAAAGTTTTCGAAGTCGATTTGCCCGCCCCCTAACTCCGGAGATGCCCTGTGACACAGAAAATCTGAACTGGGTTCGAACCGGACCTTGGCTGCGTAATGAACCAATTTCCGCATGGCGGGACGAAGCAGGCACTGCCGTCGGCTTGGTATGCGACCACATCTCTATACTAAATCGCGAGCGAACAGCCCTTTGGCGGGACCTGGCCTTCTTCTGCGGCCGCGATGCGACCGGCCAGCTTCATTGTGAGCTGACATTCAGATGATATTGAGCCGGATATTGTTTTGCACGGCCGCAAGGCGATTCGGAGCCCAATTTATGGATTTTCTGCATCGCGGCGACTGTGAGTTTCCGCAATTTCAGATGCTTATTCACCACTTGACAACAGAAAAATTTCAGATTAACCGATAATCAGGCTGTAGACGCCTGCCTCCCGCTGACGTTTGTCTTGGTTAAGTTCTACGACGCAAATCTCTATCTACCTCTTTCCGCATATCGCGCGGATGGTAATGCGGGTTCCATCTCAAACTGCGCGATCTGGCAAGAGAGATAAGGGAAATGACAGATACACCTCCCAATACATTCACCGATGGGCCGCTTGGCACCATTTACTTGAAAACCGCGCTTCCGATCATTTTCGTAATGGGGATGAACGGCCTGCTGTCCGTTGCGGATGCTTTGTTTCTTGGCATTTACGTGGGCCCTGACGCGTTGGCGGCCGTCACGCTGATGTTCCCGATCTACATGCTGATCGTGGCTCTTTCCACGCTTGTGGCGAACGGCATGTCAAGCCTCTTGGCGCGATCGCTTGGCGCTGGTGACTTGGACGGCGCACGTGCCACTTTCGCTGGAGCACACGGATTGGCCCTTGTTTTGGGTGCTATCCTGATCGTGTTGTTCATCCTCTTTGGTCAGCCGGTCGCCTTGTTGACCGCTGGAGGGTCAGAGACATTGGCACAGATGGGGTTAGTCTACCTGCAAATCACGGTGTTCTTCTCACCGTTGTTGTTCGTGTTGTCGGTGAACTCCGATGCGCTGCGCAATGAAGGGCAGGTGGGCTTCATGGCCGCGATGAGCCTGCTGGTGTCGATTTTAAACATCGGCTTTAACTATGTCCTTATCGCCATTCTGGAAATGGGCGTTGCCGGATCAGCCTATGGGACTGCGGCAGCCCAAGCGTTGGCCTTCGTAATCATTCTTACCTTCCGAATGATTGGCAAAACGTCGCTGCGCCCCGCAACCCTGCTGTCCCATTCTGTGCGCGGAAAATGGGGGCGGATACTCGCACTGGGTGCACCACAAAGCCTGGGCTTCATCGGTCTGTCGCTCGGGTCGGCGGCGATCATCACTGCGCTGCAATGGGTTGGTCGCCCGGGCTACGCTGACACCATTACCGCCTATGGAATCATCACACGGGTCATCACCTTTGCCTTCCTGCCGCTCTTGGGGCTGTCGTTCGCGATGCAAACGATCACGGGTAACAACTATGGTGCAGCCCTTTGGCAAAGGTCGGATGCGAGCCTGCGCATGGCGCTTTGCGTTGCGTTTGTTTACTGCGCCCTAGTGCAGATCGTCGTGATGAGCATACCCAATCAGATTGCGGGGGCGTTTGTAGACGACAGGGCGGTCATCGCAGAGGTCGGACGCATCTTACCCATCATGACCTGTGTTTTCTTCCTGATGGGACCGTTGATGATGATCGCGGCCTACTTTCAGGCGATCGGGTCCGCTGGCAAGGCCGCTCTTTTGGGGCTGACAAAACCTTACGCCTTGGCCATCCCGTTGATGTTCCTATTGCCCGTTTGGTTTGGTGAAATTGGCATCTGGTATGCAGGCCCCATGGCCGAAATGTTGATGTTGGGTCTCACTTCTGTGGTGCTATGGCACTCAGCCCAGGACAAAGCGCTAAAATGGGGTATTTTCCACATCGAAGAAGGAGCTGCGTCATGAACACGCAACTTCCGTCAGCCGCGCAAGCCAAAGGTGAAGCGCAGCTTTTGCGCGCAAAGATGGCCAAGGACGGGACACCGATTGGTCATGCCAAGTCTCTCGAATTAGTCGCCCACCAACATGGGTTCCGCGATTGGAACACGATGTTTGCAGCTATCGGAAACGGGCCGCCAAAGGACTGGGCCATCGGTGATAAGGTCAGCGGAACGTACCTATCGCAACCGTTTACGGCGCATGTGGTATCAATTTCATGCATGCAACCAGGATGGTTCCGGTTGGAGTTGCATTTGGAGGAGGCCGTTGACGTTGTCACATCCGAGGGCTTCTCAAACTACCGCTCGCGCATTCGTGGTGTGGTTGGTCCCAAAGGGCATTCAATTGAACGGACAAGCGACGGGAAGGCGCATCTTCAAATCGATCTATGGTGACGGTTACATTCGGTTCAATACTCTATGCGTCCCTCATTGCAGCGATGGGTGCAGCGGCAAACGGTTTCGAGACGCCGTCGATGGTATTGCTGATCCCCGGTGCCGTATTTGAAATCATGTTCGGCCTTACTCTCGCGCTGCGCGGCCGAAGGATTATTTCACGGTCGCTCAGAAATAAAGGAACGTAACGATGAATGGATTCAAGCGGCTTGGTGTACGGGGAAAATCCTTATGGCAAAAGCCAGCAACCCCTGTGGTTTTTGGTGTTGTAGCAGGGCTAATGATTGGCGCCGGTGCGCACAGTGTAGAACTTGGCATAGTGCTAGCTATCGCAGTGGGCGCAGCTGGATATTGGGAGAGCAGAGAGAAATAGAAACTAGAATAGCTGCATTTTCGCTAAGGTTGGAAAGCGTGTGACGGTAGATTAGAAGCCTGAAAGGTTTAACCAAGGGCATGTTTTGGGTGAAACAGCTAGACGTCCCGGAACCGGTTCACGAGCGGACAATTGGACGAAACTGACGGATGGTGGCATCAGCTAACTTGACCGCTTGAGCCTTGTTTCCTATTAAATCTCGAAGCGAAGAGGAGTGAACGACGATGGACAAATGCAACCGGTAACCCGCCCTTAGGGCGAAACTGCACTCCGGACAAATGAAGCTCGGATTCCATCGAATTTTAACTTTACGGAACTTTCATGCCCAGATTACAGAACAAGACCGCCCTCGTAACCGGGGGAGCCCGAGGCATTGGTGCTGCTATCGCCAGCGCCTTCCGCGATGAAGGGGCAGACGTGATCCTGACAGACATCAACGCCGAGACCGGACAAGCCGTAGCCGATAAGATCGGCGCCACCTTCGCCCGCCTCGACGTGGCATCTGAAGCTGATTGGGATTCGGTAGCTGAGCGCTTTTCCGTCCTTGATGTGCTGGTGAACAACGCTGGCATCACAGGGTTTGAAGGGCCATTCGACGGTGCGCCACCCGCTCATGATCCAGAAAACGCTTCCTTGGCGGACTGGCGCGCTGTCCATGCGGTGAACAATGACGGCACATTCCTCGGCTGCCGCTATGCTATCCGTGCAATGCGGGCGAAGGGTGCGGGAAGTATCATCAACATCTCTTCCCGCTCCGGCCTCGTCGGCATTCCGATGGCCGCAGCCTATGCCGCCTCGAAAGCTGCGATCCGCAACCACACGAAATCGGTCGCGCTTTACTGTGCCGGACAGGGCCTCGCGATCCGTTGCAATTCGATCCATCCTGCAGCAATCATGACGCCGATGTGGGAACCGATGCTGGGCGATGGTCCGGACCGGGCAGAGCGCGAGGCTGCGATGGTAGCAGACACTCCTATGCGGCGGTTTGGTGAAACGAATGAGGTCGCAGCCCTTGCCGTGATGCTCGCGTCAGACGAAGCGGCCTACATGACAGGCACTGAACTAACAATTGATGGCGGTATCCTCGCCGGTTCCGCTGCCACGCCAGGTGGGTAATCTGCCAGTAGAGCGGATATTCTATCGTCCGTACCCATTCCTACATTGCGGACATTTAATAGCGCGCAGCGAGTGCCCGCAGACTTGAGTTATGGGAGATAAAATGCTGCACCATTTACGAACGGTTGAAATGGTGGGCCGCACCGCAGTGTGATGACTCAGGGGGCAATGGCTAGTTTGGTCCGTTCGCAACAGGTGAGCAAGGACGGCAGGGAGCCCTCATTCGCTGCATGCGCGAGCCAACAATGCATCAACGGCGGGAGCTGACATTCAGATAAATGCGAAACTGGGAATTTATCTGCAGTGCAAAAGGCGGCTCAGAGTCCTGACCACCAATCTTCTGCAACGCGGCGAACCGCAGCTTTCGCGGGTTTGTCCTGGCAATGTTCAGATTTACAGTGCGTCTGAGTGTTAGGCATGTTGATCAGGCCTCAGTCTGTTTTGCCAATGCCTCTGATAAGTAGTCCCAAACCGCTCGAATCCGGGGGTTCGAATGCAAAGCCTGTGGTGCGGTCAGCCAAATCGGTAGAGCTTGCAATTGCATTTTCCCCTCCAGAATACGTTCCATCGTCGGATCGGCATCCCCGATAATCGTCTGTGCGCCACCCAACCCGCATCCTGCCCGAACGAGCTCCCAATGCACCGCTTGCTGATCACATCGCACTGCAAAAAAATCGCGTGTGGCTTCCAGTCCAAGGTCAGTCATCACGCGAATAATCAAGTCACTCTTGTCAAACCCGACAAAATCCAGACGCGCCGCGTCTTCCAGCGTTTCTGGCCGACCTATTCGATCCAGATAGGATTTGGCCGCATAGACCGCCATCGGCTGATCGCAGATATGTTTGGTGATCACATCCAACTGGGTTGGTCGATACATACGCACTGCTATATCGGCTTCTCGGAAGATGAGGTTCTCTGTTGTGTCAGATGGTACCAGATCGATCTGGATTTCCGGCATGGTCTGCCGCATGTCCGCAATAATCCTCGGCAAAATGAAATGCGAAGTCACCACGCTTGCAGTGATCCGTACGGTCCCGCTCAGGTTTCCGGCTTTGCCATCAGCGATCAGACGCACCCCGGTCGCAGCGCTTTGCATGTCTCGTGTCATGTCAGCGATTTCCAGCCCAGCGACCGTCGGTACCAAGCCCCGTGGTGCTCGAGTGAACAAATCAAATCCCAAAGCCAACTCTAGCTGCTTTACGTGCCGCCCAATAGTTGGTTGGCTCTGCCCCAGTTTGCGTGCCGCGCCAGACAGTGACCCAGTCTCAACCACGGCCGAAAACGACTGCAGCAACGTCCAGTCCAATGCGTTTACGTTCTTATCCATTCAATAATGAATAACATATGTAAGTTTTTGAGCAATTAATTTCCATATCTGAATATGTCATGTTCCAATCATCGCAACACAGATCAAAGGAAATTTCACATGTCCTCCTCCACTGTCCTGATCCTCGGCTCCTCTGGCAAAATCGGTGAGAATGCTGCTCGTGCCTTTACCAACGCCGGTTGGAACGTGCGCAATTATGATCGCAAATCCAACGACATGACCGCCGCCGCCCGTGGCGTTGATCTTATCGTGAATGGCTTGAACCCGCCCAACTATCATAACTGGGCCAAGACTATTCCAGAGATCACAAAACAGGTCATTGCTGCTGCCAAGGCCAGTGGCGCCACGGTCATCATCCCCGGCAATGTTTATAATTTTGGCGATACACCCGGCGTCTGGTCAGAAACCACGCCGCAACGCCCAAACACAGTCAAGGGCCGGGTCCGCGTCGAAATGGAAAATGCCTATCGTGCTTCGGGAGTGCAGACCATTGTGCTTCGGGCAGGCAACTTCATTGACCCCGACCGGGACGACGACATGATGGATATGCTGTATTTTCGCGCGATCAAAAAGGGGAAATTGACGGCTGCCGGACGCCCGGATGCGCTGCAAGCGATGTGCTATCTGCCCGACTGGGCCAAGGCTGCCGTTCAGCTTGCAGAAAAACGCGCTGAGCTTGCTAGGTTCGAAGACATTCCGTTTCCCGGACACAGCTTTAGCGTTCTCGAATTGCAGGACGCGCTGCAAAACCACCTTGGCCGCAGCATCAAGATCATGGGATTTCCATGGCGAATGTTTGCGATGCTTGCACCGTTCTGGGAACTCGCCCGCGAAATGAACGAAATGCGGTACTTGTGGAACACGTCGCATCAATTGTCCGGGGAGAAATTTAACCGGCTTCTGCCTGATTTCGTGCCAACTGACATGCGTCGCGTGATGCTCGCGTCACTACCTGACGATATGCGACCAAACATGATTGCGCTAGGCCCGTGTCATCCCTACGCCAGCTAAAGACCCAAATCCTGACTGCAGCGCGCGGGCCAGCCCTCCCCTTTCTCAAAAGCAGTCTTTCGTTCTGCGAAGATCAAGAAACACTTTGTCCCGCGCCTCGTTTGTCGGTCCCGGTTGCAGCGAAAAGACGGTTTGGATTTGGTCGGTTTTGACGTGGTTAAAGGCCCGGTTCGGTGAAATCCGCTGCATCGCCGAAAAAATGCTACTGCGATTGCGAAGAAATGCTGCGTAAGCAATAGCTGCATCAGCAAAAGGCGGCTGGGTCCCGCACACCGACGTTTCGCCCGGTAGAAATGCTGCACCATGCACCAATGGCCGCTTCGACGGACTGCACTGCAGCATGCTGAGGTGCTCGTGAAGGACAGCAATGGGCCGTTCCGTCCGGGGCAGCTTGTGCTGCAACTGCGAAGTCCTCCGCCCCTCGCGCGGTCATTTTGGGCTCAAACCTGCCGTTAGCTGCGCCGTTCACCAAGGGCAGCTTCGGGTCGGCCGCTACAGGTGTTTTTATATGGCAGCGGGGAAGACAGCTTAACACTTTCCTGGTTCGGCCAGAGCAGCGTGGTGTGAAACCGTATTGGTAATAGTGTTAAGCGATGCGTCGTTTGCAAAGGGTTTGAAAAGAGGTTTCCGCTGACCTGCTCCCCGATGAGTCCGCTAATTTCGGTTAGCTTTGTTCAGGTTTTGGCCCTCTTCTGACCGGTTAGCATATTCTGCTGGTGTCAGGCCAGCGAGGCTTGTGTGTGGGCGGTTATGGTTGAAGTCGGTGCGCCATGCCGCGATCAACTGGCGGGCATGGCGGAGGTTGTCGCACCGCTCGTTCAGAACCCGCCAAGTTCAGCCGCGAAACGGGCACTGACCGATACTGCCAATAGGCTCTGACAGCCATGGATGGTGCATGCAAGGTCGCGGGCGTGGCTCGTATAGCTGATACAGTCATGAACCACGAGATCGGGTGCATGTTCGGCCATCTCGCGCGCTGCTGCGGCGATAGTGTTGTCGTCTGCGTCCGGCGCCAGAGCCACGGTAACGCATTCGCGACCCGACCGCTCCCAGCGATTGCGGCATTCCGCGGCCTGCGCGGCCATCGGGATGAAAACGCCGAGCCGTCCTTTTCCTGGCAGGCAGCCATCGACCGCCCCGGCCATTAGGTCCGAGGCAAAATGCACGCCCGGCGTCGCCAATGTGGGGAACTTGCCGGTGCAGCAAACCACCGAGACCGCGGCGCCGATCTCGTTTAAGTCGGCAAGGCGCTGTGCCATGCCTTCGGTGACAGCGGCCTTGCTGATCAAGACCGACCGACCGTCGGGCAGCGTGGTGTAAAGCGTATCCGCGTCCCCAATCGGAGGGACGGCAGCGATGCCTGCGTCGTCCAGATGGTCCAGCGCACCCATGACGCGCAGCTCGGCCCGATCGCCGATCACCTGAGCGAACTGCGCCTGCAGCTCGGGGCGCGGCGACTGCCCTATTACCAGCAAGCCGACCAGCGAGCGAGTCACGCCGACACCGTGCCTTTCAGTGCGGCGGCATCTCCGACGACCCTCACCCGGGTGCGGATCGCCCGGCCTGGCAGGTAGGAAAGCGGCAGGTCCTCGACCTCGATTACCTTGATCGAATCCTTGTCGGCCCCGGCCTCGATCGCCGCGGCAATTGCATCGGCGCGCGCGGCGGCAATAGCATCGTCCCGCTCCATGTCGCGATAGATGCGATCGGTTTCGCCCGAAATCTGCGCCATCGCGGCACCGACCGCATTTGCGACGCCGTTGTGCTCGACATGCACGACCTTCGATATGCCGGGCATGGTTTCGGGAATCAGCATCGCACCGCCCCCGGCGGCCAGCAGTGGAATCTCGGTGGCGTCAGTCTTCATCCGGTCAACCGCCTCGGCGATTCGGTCGTGCATCACCGCCAATGCCCTGCTGACAAAATCTGCGGACAAGCCTGCGACGCGCGACTTGTCACCGATGTCGATCAGCCCCGCCGCGACGGCGATGTCGGTCGCGGTCACCTGCTCGCCGCCAAAGACCAGTGCCTCTTGCCCCAGCCGGTAGCCGACCGATTCCGGGCCCACGCTCAGTGGATCTCGCGTCACCTTTGTGCCACCGCCAAGTGCGACGGACAGAAGATCCGGCATTCGGAACAGCGTACGCACGCCGCCGACCTCGACCACGTTGTTCGCTTCTCGCGGGAAGCCGTTGACGAGGCAACCGACATCCGCGGTCGTGCCACCTACGTCGCAGACCACCGCGTCCTCAATCCCCGCCAACAACGCTGCGCCGCGCATCGAGTTGGTGGGACCGGACGCAAATGAGAACACAGGATATTCGCGCGCCGCGTCGGCTTTAACCACGGTGCCGTCGTTCTGGGTGATGAACAGCTGCGCCTCGATCCCGCTGTCTCTAACCGCATCGACAAAGGCGCGGGTCGTCTCGCGAGCCAACCCGATCAACGACGCGTTCATCAAAGCTACGTTCTCGCGTTCCAGCAGGCCGATCCGACCAAGTGTCGAGGACATGGTGACATGTACATCGGGCGCCTCGTTCCTGACGATTTCGGCGGCGCGTTCCTCGCATTCCGCGGTCAGCGGCGAGAATGTAGCTGAGATTGCGACCGCCGGAATGCCATCCGCAGCGATCTTGCGTGCGGCCTCGGCGACGGCGCGTTCATTCATTGGCACGAGCGGGCGGCCATCGTATTCGTGCCCGCCCTCGACCAAATAGACACCGCCATTGACCTTGGCGGCCAGATCGCGCGGCCAATCGCAGAATGGCACTAGGCTGGCCGAAGCCGGCAGCGCTACGCGGATCGCTGCGGCGCGGCCTAGATTGCGCCGCTCGACGACCGCATTGGTGAAATGGGTCGTCCCAATCATTACGGCGATGGTGTCCCGCGCTGCATCGCCCGCCTGCGCCAGCAGGTCGTTCAGCGCGGTGCGTACGCCCGATGTCACATCGGCGGTGGTGAACGTCTTAACCGATGCCAGCACCCGGTCGCCATCCAGAAGGGCCGCATCCGTGTTCGTGCCGCCGACGTCGATACCGATACGCTTCATGTCCATGACTCCTCAAAAACCGATTTGAAATCCAGATCGAACCCAAAGGCTCGAGGACCGACAGCCGCAATTCCCTGGTCGGTTAGGAACACGGCAGGTGCCGGCAGAGCCAGCACGCTGACCCGCTGGCCAAAGCGCAGGACATCGGTGCCGATCCCTTCGCCTGAAACGCTGTCGAGCAGACAGATCAGATCAGGTGTCATCACCACCGGTTCGCCATTCAGATAGGCGACCGAAAACTCATTCTGGAAATGCACGACCATCTCGTGACCTGCGAAATCGTGCAGTCCCTCGATCACCGCCTTGCCGCGCAGGAACCCTTCGGTGGCGCGTCTGTCAACATCGACGACCTTTCCCAGGAACATCCTCTTGCCGCTGGCAGCCGACAGAACCGCCTCGATCGGGTCGGTATGGGCGGCACGGGCCTCAATCACCCTGCTGCCAAGTGCGATGGCGTTTGACACGGAATATAGAACTCCGTGCTGCTTAATCTCGGCTCCGGTGCGGGGCGCCTTGCAAGTAGCGGCGACCGATCCGATTTCGGTGCAGGCCTTACGGCTGATCCGCTCCATCCAGCGCCAGGATGCGGCCCGCGGGATTATGATTTCGTTATCTCGGATATCGGCCATCGTCAGCGGATAGCAACGCAGGCCCGCCACCGCCACTGACGTCATCTGCGCCTCCGGATAGGCGCGGCCCATGGTGTCGGCATCAACGACTGGATAGCCCGTCAGCGCCGCTATCTGCATTGGATGCATGCCGTTGCCGCCGCCAATCTCGAGCGACATAATCGCGTCGAATTTGCGGCCCATGTGCTCTTCCATCATTCGCACGGGTTTCAACGCGAATTCTGGGTCCGCCAGCCGTTCCTGCCCGACCAGAGGGGCGCCCATGTTCGACACGACGGCGATCACCGCGTCATCGTCCAGCGTCATCGGATCGATCAACGTGACCTCGCGGCCCGCCTCGTAGAGGATACGCATGTTCAGCAGCTTGTGATACGGATCGCCGCCGCCGCCGGTGCCGAGGATCCAGGCACCGACTGCAAGCGCCTCGATGTCATCGGCGGACAGAATCCGGCTTGTCTGGCTGGGTGCCCTTTGGGTCTGAGTGGTCATCACGTGTCCTTTCGCACCGGGCCGCCCCGCGCGGACGCGCAAGGAGGTGCCGGCCTTCGGTTGGCCTTTGCCACTGATTACCTTCGTCCACCGGGTGGTTCGCAAATAGCAATTGCGTATGGATCCTATGCGCTGCGCCTATCCCGCAGTCCGGGCGCGACGACGGATCGGGCTGGGATGCCATCGCAGGCATCGAATCCACCCCGCAAGCCTAAATTCCCCGGCACGCACATAGTTTTCACAAATGTCCGATATCAGGAATCACTCTTTTTCCTCTGCTCCCGCATCTGAATTGATGGAAAGGCACAAAGCCTGTCCGTCAGAAAGATGGAGGCATTGCCACCGCCCGTTCCGGGCGGGGCGACAGCGGGGAGATGAACGATGAAATTCTGGAAGATAACTTCGGCACTGGCCCTATCGCTCGGGGTCGCATTGAGCGCCCCGGCCGGGGCTGTGGAGAAACGCGATGGCAAGTTCTGGATGGTTCTCGGCGGCCGCCAGCCTGTATCGCACGTAGATCCGGGTCAGGCTTATGACTACGCCGTCCGGATGATGACCCAGGCATTGTATGACGGCCTGGTCAAGTACTCGGGCGACCCGCCGAAGGTGGAACCGTGGCTTGCGACTGACTGGACCACGTCCAATGATGGGCTTGTCTGGACCTTCAACCTCGCCCCAGAGGCGAGGTTCAACAACGGTGATCCGGTAACGGCAGATGCGGTCGTCTACTCCTACCAGAGGGTGCTTAAGTTGAACGAAGGCGCTGCCTGGATGCTGTCTGACGTGCTAAGCGCGGAAAACATCAAGGCCTTAGACGAACATACCGTCGAATTCACGCTGGACCGGCCTTATGCCCCGTTCCTGTCCTTTCTGCCATGGTGGTTTATCGTCAACCCGGCCGAGGTCGAGAAGAATGTGACTGATGAGGATTACGGCAAGGCATGGCTTTCGGAAAATGCGGCTGGCTCCGGTCCTTACACGCTCGAGAAATTCGACCAAGGAACGGCCTACTGGCTCAAGCGAAACCCCGACTACTGGAAGGGCTTTCCCTATGATGACGAAAAGATGGGCGGAGTTATCTATCGGCTGATCCGCGAAACCTCGTCGCAGCGCGCGGCGCTGCTTTCAGGCGAGGCGGACATGGTGACCGACCTGACGCCGGAAGAGCTCGAGATCGTCGGCCAGCGGCCCGACATCAATGTGTCATCAACTCCGGCGCTGACGTCCTTTGGGATCAAGATGAATACCCAAGGGCAATACATGGCGGACATCAATCTGCGCAAGGCCGTCGCCTACGCGTTCGACTACGAAACGTTCGTGCAGGTTTATAACGGTAACGCGACGCTGCAGACATCGGCATTCACCGACGCGATCAAGGGCAAGGTCGATATCGATATGCCGCGCAAGGATATGGAAAAAGCCCGCGAATACCTGTCGAAATCGCAGTGGCCGGATGGTGGAATCACGCTGGAATACGTTTATGTCCAGGGTCTGGAACAACAGCGCCAGATGGGGCTCGCCCTACTGAACAGCCTGCGCGAGCTGAACATCGAGCTCGAGATGACACCGCTGACTTGGCCGAATATGGTTGCACGCGCGGCTGACGCGGGCGAAAGCCCTGATCTGATGAGTATTTTCACCACGCCGGTGTCGACCGACCCGGATGCGGTCGCGGTCCAGTATCATCCGTCCTCGCAGGGCAAATACTATGGCTCGCACTTCCTTGAGGACGACGAACTGATCGAGATGATCGAAAAAGCCCGCAAACTGTCCGATTGGGACGAACGCGCGCCGATCTATGCAGATATCCAGCAACGGATTGTGGACCTGCAGCCGGAGATTTTCGGTATGATGCGTCAGCGCATGTTCGCCTACAAAACCTACGTCAAGGGATACGAGGACAGCCCGATCCACATGACCAGCGAGGTGGATATCTACCCCCTCTATATCCAACCCTGACCCTTTCGGGGTGGGCAGAAAGGGCGCTGCTGAGTCGGCAGCGCCCTTAATCCCACGACAACCGGTAGTGCCAATGCAACGATTGATCCTTAAACGACTAGGCCTGATGGTAGTCATGCTTCTAGGGCTGGCGGTTATCACCTTTACCGTCGCGAACATCGCGCCGGGCGATCCAGCGCGGCTGGCCGCGGGGCCTGATGCGTCACCGGATATGGTCGAGAAAATCCGCGTCGAGCGCGGTTTTGACCGCGCACTGCCGGTGCGCTTCGGGCTTTATCTTGGGCAACTCGCACAGGGCGATCTGGGCACATCCGTCTATACCGGACGCCCGGTTGCGCAGGATATCGCTGTATTCCTGCCCGCAACGATCGAACTGGTCCTCTTCTCGATTTTGATCGCCGTGGTCCTTGGTGTGCCATTTGGTGTGCTAGCAGCGGTTTGGCAGAACCGCCTGCCCGACCACGCAATACGGTTCCTTTCCGTTTCGGGTGTCGCCCTGCCGATGTTCTGGCTTGGGCTGATGCTGCAATGGTATCTATCGCTCGAACTGGGGTTGTTCCCGCTTGGCGGGCGGCTCGGCATCTTCGACGATGTGCCGACTACTATTACCGGAATGATATCGATCGACGCGCTGCTAGTCGGCGATCCGGCGACTGCCGGAACGGCGCTGATGCACATGGTCCTACCTGCGACCGCGCTCAGCTTTCCGGCGTTGGCCGCGATTATCCGGGTCAATCGCGCCGAGATGCTGGAGGTGTTGGGCCGCGACTACGTTGTGAATGCCCGCGCGCAAGGCATTGGGCCGTTCCGGATCATTGCGATCTATGCATTGAAAAACGCCATCCTGCCGACGCTGGCGATGATCGGGCTGCGGTTCGGATGGATGCTAGGTGGCACCGTGCTGGTCGAAAGCGTGTTCGACTTTCCGGGCATCGGGCTCTATGCCGCCAAGGCCGCCATTTCTTCCGATTTCGAGCCGATCATGGCCGTGACACTGATCCTTGGTGCCGCATTCATGCTGACCAACCTGCTGATCGATCTGATGTACGCGTTGCTCGATCCGCGCGTACGCAACCAGATATGAGGAGACGGCAATGACCGATGCATCGTTAGAATCCGGCCCCGTGACGATCCGTGAGCCAATGCGTTTCCGCGAGACACGCCGGGCGATCCGCACCTATTCGCGAAGCTTCTCCTCGATGCTGGGCCTCGTGATCGTGATCGTTTTCCTATTCATTGCCGCCTTCGGGCCGTGGCTTGCGCCCTATCCGCAGGACGCCTACGGCGCGGTCGATTTCGGGGCCAAGTTGCTACCGCCTTCAGCCGAACACTTGTTTGGCACCGATCAGGTGGGGTCTGACATCCTGTCGCGGGTGCTGATCGGCGCACGCACCACGTTGCAGATCGGTGTAACTGTGACTGGTATCGCCATCCTGATCGGTGTGCCGCTCGGGCTGATCGCGGGAATGACGAGCGGCTGGATATCTGAAGGGATCATGCGGGTCACCGACATCTTCCTGTCCATTCCAGGGCTGATCCTCGCCATTGCCATCGTCGGTGCGCTCGGTCCGGGGATCATCAACGCGATGATCGCGTTGTCGCTGGTCTGGTGGCCGGGTTACGTGCGCCTCGTTCAAGCCAAGACACTCAGTCAGCGCAACGAAACCTACGTGGATGCCGCCCGCGCACTTGGAGCGGGCCCATTGCGGGTCGTGTTCGTGCATGTTCTGCCGAATTGCCTGTCACCGATCATCGTCAAGGCGTCGATGGATATGGGCATGGCAATCCTCGGAGCTGCATCACTCGGGTTCCTCGGTCTTGGCGCGCAGCCGCCCTATCCCGAATGGGGCGCTATGATCTCGACCGGGCGGGCCTATCTGCCGGACTGGTGGTGGGCCACATTCTTTCCAGGGCTAGCGATCTACTTGACGGTGCTGGGGTTCAACCTGATGGGCGACGGGTTGCGCGACGTCTTCGATCCACGACAGAGGTAAGCAGAGCATGACCGACCATCCGCTTCTCGACATCCGCGATTTCTCGCTGGTCTTCGACACATTCGACGGCTCCTATCATGCCATCGACGGTGTGAACCTGTCACTGCAGCGGGGAGAGGCGCTAGGCCTCGTCGGCGAAACCGGCTGCGGCAAATCGGTACTAACACGCGCCGCCTTCGGCCTGGTCCCGTCGCCGCCCGCACGCATTACTGGCGGATCCGTGCAACTTCAGGGGCGTGAACTTCTGGGCCTGTCGGATCGCGCTCTGCGACAGGTGCGCGGGCGTGAGGTAGCGATGATCTTTCAGGATCCGATGACCTATCTCAATCCGGTGTTCCGGGTCGGTACGCAACTGGTAGACGCGATCCGCGCACAGTCGGGCGGGCAGACTAAACGTGACGAGGCAAAAGCGATCGCGCTAGACATGCTGGAAAAGGTCCAACTGCCAAACCCCAATCGCCAATTCGCCGCCTATCCGCACGAATTGTCGGGCGGAATGCGCCAGCGGGTGCTGATCGCGATGGCGCTGGCAGCGAAACCGAAATTGTTGATCGCCGACGAACCCACGACCGCGCTAGACGTGACAATTCAGGCGCAGATACTCGATCTGATGGCGGAACTCGTCGCCGATATGGGACTAACAATGATCATGATCTCGCATGACCTGGGGGTCGTCGCTCAGGTCTGTTCTCGGATCGCTGTCATGTATGCTGGCAAGATCGTTGAGGATGCGCCGGTCGCGCAAATATTCGATGCACCAGCACATCCATACACCAAAGGCCTGCTGGCCGCCCTTCCGCATCCGTTCCGCCGGCAGGACCGATTGGAATCGATCCCCGGCACCCTCCCGGACCTCCTGCACCCACCAGCGGGATGCCTGTTTGCCGCGCGATGCCCACATGCGGCACCGATCTGCGCAAAGCCTGTGCCGATGCGCAAAATCGACGCTTCTCACCGGGTCGCCTGCACCCTCTACGACCCTGCCCGCGAGAAGGACCGCGCCGATGCTTGAGCCGATCACGACCCGCCCGCCTGACGGCCCCGCGATGCTGTCGATCCGCGATCTGGATGTTCATTTCCCGCTGGCCAACGGGCAACTGGTGCGCGCCGTTGAACAGCTTTCGCTGACCCTGCGCGCAGGCGAGACTGTGGGGCTTGTCGGCGAAAGCGGATCGGGAAAGACGACCGTGGGCAAGACCGCACTGCGGCTGGTTAAACCGACCGCCGGGCACATCGAGATCGGCGGAATGGACGTGATTGACGTCTCGGCCCGCGACCTAAGGAAACTTCGGCAAAAGGCGCAGATCATCTTTCAGGATCCGCATTCGTCGCTGAATCCACGTATGACCATCCGCCGTGCTGTGTCCGAGGGGCTAATCCTAAACACCGACCTACGGGGGCGTACCCTGCGCGACCGAGTGTCGGAAACGTTGACTTCTCTCGGCCTGCCGGCGCAGTTTCACGATCGCTATCCACACGAATTGTCGGGCGGGCAGAAACAACGCGTCTGCATCGCCCGCGCACTGGTGCTAGATCCGGATCTTCTGGTGCTGGACGAACCGACATCGGCGCTGGATGTGTCGGTACAAGCGCAGATCCTCGGCATCCTCAAAGATCTGCGCGACACCCGGCCGTCGCTGACCCAGCTTTTCATCTCGCACAATCTGGCCGTGATCCGGTTCCTGTGCGAAAGGGTCGCGGTGATGTATCTGGGTCGCATCGTCGAGGAAGGACCGGTTGAGCAGGTGTTCGACGCGCCCGCTCACCCCTATACCCGTGCTCTGCTATCAGCCGTGCCGGTGCCCGAAGCGGTCAAGCGACCTGATCGGATGCGCCTGAGCGGCGACATCCCCAGCCCTACTAATGTTCCTAAGGGCTGTGCCTTTCACACCCGTTGCCCGATCGCGGAAAAGGGGTTGTGCGACACGACGCCGCCGCCCGCCCTGACACCCGGGCCCGGGCGCATGGCACTTTGCCACTTCGCCGACAGAACGACGGAGCAAACATGAGTTTCCCCCTTGATCGGCTGGCGCTGCAGCTCGACTGGAACCTGTTGCTGACATTCATGGTCATCGTCCAAGAACGATCGATCACCGGCGCTGCGCAGCGGTTGAACGTGTCGCAACCTTCGGTGTCGTCAGCTCTGCGCCGGCTGGAGGAACGGCTGGACCAGCGGCTGATTGACCGTGGAGGTGGACAGGCATTCCGCGTGACCCGGGCGGGCGAGGCCGTCTATCGTGAAGTGCTGGAAATTTACGGCGGCGTCGTTCGGCTGAACGATCTGACTGCCGATGGTGGCAGAGCGCTGTCGGGAACGGTGGTGGTACACCGGTCTTCGCATTTGGAAATGGACGGCATAACCCCCCTGCTGGAAGAGTTTCGCCGCCAGCATCCCGACGTGACGCTATCGCTTCGCTCTACCCCCTGCCACGAGGTAGCACAGGCGTTGCAGCAGCGCGCGTCGTCAGTCGGGTTCTGCACGCGCGTGGATCCGACGATTCACCGGTTGCGCGCACAACCGCTGAAGCCGCTGGAATTCGGTGTCTATTGCGGCCCCGACCACCCGCTTTTCCGTCAGAAGGAGATCGACCCCGCGATTCTCGCTGCATCGGATGTGGTCGGCTATGAAGAGGACCGAATGGCGGGCGCGCTCTCCACGCTGACGGTATGGCGGGTGCGCCACGGGATCGGCGACCGCTTCATCGCTGCCGCCACCGGTATCGTCGACCTATCGGAACTAATCGAAAGCGGCACCGCCATCGGTTGCATGGCCCGGGGACACGCGATCCGCTATGGTGCGAGACTCTGGCAGATACCGGTGCCGGTATCGCCGCCGCTGGTGGACGTATTTTCGTTGGTGGATACGGAGCGGCACATGACCCCGGTGGAATATGAACTGCTGAAATTCCTCGAAACAGCCGGAATGGTGACGCTTCCGACGCGCCGTTCCGACATCTGAGGCGGAGCTTACATCAATCGCCCTGTATCAGCGCGGGTCTGGCGCTGAAGGACTCTTCCATTGATCCCAGGCGCGTTGCTCTCATCGAGTTACTGATTGTCGACGAAGCGGAGCGCCTTAACTTCACTGCCCTCGAATGGCTAAACGACCTCTACGATCGTGCCGCCATGGGGCTGATCCTGACCGGCATCGAGAAAAGCATAGCACGCTACGCCCAACTCTACAGCCGCGCCGGTTTCGCCCACGAATACCGCCCGCTCCAAGGTTGCGTTTGCATCGAATGGCGGGGAAGTCCCGCCCCATCTGACCCTCGGGATATGCAGAGCCTTTATACCCTAACTGCTCACGGCTCAGGCAATGCCGTCGTCGCCGCGGGTAGTAGAGCGAGACATAGGCGATCTCGACGCGGCTCCCGATGAACAGAGGGCCCAGGGCAAGGATTTCAGTCTTTGATTTGACTGAGCGCCGCCAAGACATCTTCAGCGTTTGCGTGGACCACCTCATTGTAGATCGGACGCGCTGCTCCAGTCTCCGCGAGACAAGCTTGTACATGCTCCGGAAGCTCATCCAGGGGAATGTCATCGCGGCGACGTAGCGCATCCCAGATCACGCTGTGGAGATATCGCCATCTATCGTCCTGGGCAGTCATATTGGGTCCTGTCGTCAATCGCGTTCAGGGGTGACCATGACACAACTTGGAGCGGAATCCCGGCATGTCAAAATCGCTCAACATAAAACCCGATATGAGCAAGACGACCGATATCATACAGCGCAGAGCGGCCGACCGGCAACGGACGGCTATGGCGGCTTGGCGCGAGATCAAGGCGGACCTTGAAGCAGTGGGCCTAGAGCCGACCTTGTTTGGATCCTTGGCCAATGGTGGTTTCAGGGCCCACTCCGACATCGATGTGCTGGTTAAATTGGGAGATAGCGGTATGTCCAGGTCCGCCGTCGACCGTATCGTCAGCAAGGCCTCGCACGAGCTTCCAGTTGATCTAATCATTGAAGAAGATTTGACGGAGTCCGACCTGGAGGCCTTGTTGGCCGATATAGGGCGCACATCCAAGGCCCGCTTTCAAAGCCTCGAGAAGCAGTTCTTAGAGAGAATGACCCGACTTACCACAGCATCATGAAAAAGGCCCCCGACCATATGGTGGGAGCCTTTTTGCTTCATGCCCCGCAGTCAGCGGGAATATATGATAAGAGCAAACTTAACGGCTGTCGTTACCCTGACCATAGCCGCCGTAGATGTAGCCTTCACCAGGGCTGCGCAGATTGCTGCGGCTGCTCAATACGGCATCGGTATCGAAAGTCCCATCCGCGGTGCTGAAGGTGATGTCATTCGCCTTTGTGGATTCACCGGGTGCGAGCGTGCGGGTCTTGTCGCCATAAACCGCTTCAGCGCCAATCGACGTATCAAGGCGGAGGTCGTTGTAGTAGGTCGAGTTGTCGGCCGCGGCAGCGGTGGAAATAAGGGCGGCGGCAGCTGTTGTCATAACGAGCTTCATGATCAGTTCCTTTCGTGTTTGACCTTCATCGCGTCATTGCGTGTCATCGTTCTGGAAAAGGAACGTAGCCAGCGACGACTTTGTTTCTGCAGTGCAGCGCACAGGGTCTGTGCATCACCAAACATCTCGCATCTCAGCATAAACAAAGTCCAAGAAGCGCTCGTTGGTCGTCTCGATCAGGCGCTTACGGGTTCCAAACCGGCGTAGATGATTGTTAAAACACGTGGTACGCAAAGGTATCTGAGAAAAAATACTTTGTAGTAACTTTGTGCTTAAAGCTGTTTACGGATTAACTTACTCAACTCTGAAGGGAATATCCGCCGCTGTCGAGGTTTCAGAACTCCGTCGCGGTCGCGGCGCCGCAATGCAATGGCACCCATTCAAGGCTTCCTTAAATCTCAAGAAATGCCCATGAAGACCTTCACGAATGTTCCGCACAGGGGTCTCGAACCCACCACGCGCCTCCAGACTACGCAACACCAAGTCCCGCGTCGTCGAGCTGCTCCCGATCCGGAAGATCGCGCAGGCTCTTCAGATCAAAGGCGACCAGGAACTGCTCTGTGGTAACGAAGGTATAAGGCGCGCCGCGACGGGGCGCCCTTGGCCCGGTCCCGATCAAGTTGTGCGCATGTAACCTTCCAATCAGGTCGCGGCTAATCTCCTTGCCAAAAATGTCCTTCAGCCCATCGCGGGTGATTGGTTGGTGATAGGCGACAGCGGCGAGGACTGCGACGTCGAACGCATTCAGGTCCGCAAGCTGATTATTTACGTCCGCAGCAAGGCGGATCGCCGGGGCATAAGCGGCCCGCGTCCGAAACATCCACCCACCGGCAACTTGGGCAATTTCAAATGACCGCTCCTCGAGGTCTACGGAAAGGTCTTCAACTAGCAGGTCGACCGACACCCCCTGCCCTACTACCCGCGCCAAATCATCGCGTCCAACAGGCGACGCACTGGCGAACAGCACCGCCTCAATCCGGCGCACCCACTCGCGCCAGCGCAGTTCGGGCGGAAGGTCGGCAAGCTCGCGGTCGAGCTCTGACGCAGGGCGATCTTTTGCCATACCTAGATCCCGTACAGCCGAAACGTCTCACGGCCGGACAATTCACGCACCGCGCCGAGATCAATCAAACGATCACACAGCCGCCGCGCCGCCCGATCTGGCAAGGGCAACGCGGACGGGGTCACGGCGTCACGGGTTAAAAAAATCTCCACCGCCTCCTTTGCTGCCTTGGCCCGGAGTTTCGGGGCAACTGCTTTCAGATGCGCCGCCCGACGCGCAAGGTCGGCGGAGAGCCGCACGGCCTCAGCGGCCGATGAGACGACTGCGTGATGACAGGCCAGACGCAGGTCTTCGCCGCGCTTTTCCAAGTCAGCACGGCTCAAACCTTGGGCCAACAACGGCACAAGATCATCCCAGCGGAGCGCTTGCGCAAGGGCCGCATCCGCCAAGATAAGCGCCGACAGTTCTCCCCGCGGCGCATTGGTCAGGACCGTCTCCAACACAATGGCCGCACGTGAGACCGGCGCCCCCTGCCCCGCATCGAGCCAGATAGCGATCTGTTCCTGCTCAAGGGTCGGTACGGCGCGGCTCAACGCCCTAACCGCCACCGGCCGCTCGACTGCGCGACGCCAAGCCAAAAACACTCCCCCTGCCGGTCCCGGTAGATCGCCAGGACGCAGCAGGTGAACCGCGTCCCGCAAGTCCCGGGCCCGCTCAGAACGGCCAGAAAACGTCATACAGGCCTCAGCGGCACGCAGCGCGAGACGCTCTCGCAACAAAGCTTGCGGGACTTCGTCTCGTGCCAACACAAGATGCAGGTGAGCAAGCGCCGCGCCCGACAAAAACGCCACATCTTCAGGGGTTTCGGCCCATCCGGAGGTGACCCAGTCCGGCATCCGGGGTAGCGTGACAAGACACTCGATGGGATGGGCGCAGGCAAAGGTCATGCGCGAAACATACAATGAGACGGCTCTTTGTGCCAGCAAATAGCGACGAAACCGCCCTACCATGCTCTACTTAGTTATGTCCAATAATGTTTACATTATCGGACATAATGAGATATCCTCACAGCCATGGCAGAAAACAACGAAAATCCGAACCCATCAGGATCGAACAGGGCTCCCCCCTGCCAGGGCAACGAGAATGAGACGTCGCACAGCGACCCTCTAGCACTTCCCTCCGACGTGGCTAACTCTGGGACGCCCAATCCCCTGATTGACGATGCGCGCCACTATGCCGACCGCAGAGAACACAAACAAAGCTTACATCGCAGACTGGAAGCACTTTGCTCGCTGGTGCCGATTACGGGGAACGCCCCCCCCCCCCTGCCCCCGTCACCTGAGATGATCGGCCTTTACCCGACCGACCTGGCCGCTCCGAATGGAGCGACGCCTCCTCTAACTGTTTCCACAATCGAGCGTCGATTGTCCGGTCTCAGAAGCACTACGCGCAACGCGGGTTCGAACTTGATCGGAAGGATCGCCACAATGCCCCAATACTGGCGGGCATAAAACGGAAGCACGCGCGACCACCCCTGCAAAAAGAAGCTGTGTCGGCTGAAGATATTATCTCGATGGTCGCCACTTTGCCATACGACCTTCATGGGCTTCGGGATCGAGCCATCCTGCTGCTTGGATATGCAGGCGGTCTTCGCCGCTTGGAAATCATCAGTATCGACCGCCATAAAGATGATACGGTGGATTCGGCTGGATGGGTTGAGTTCATGGGCGATGGGGCACTGCTGCGTTTCCGACGCAAGACGGGCTGGCGCGAGGTCGAGAGTGGCCGCAGCTCCAAGGACCAAACTTGCCCCGTGCACGCACTTGAACAATGGTTGCACTTCGCCAAGATTGACTTCGGTCCGGTGTTCGTCCGCAGGTTCCGTGATGGCAAAAGGGCATCAGAAGCGAGATTGAATGACAAGCATGTCGTACGGCTGGTCAAGCGCACGGTCCTGGACGCCGGAATTCGGTCCGACCTGCCCACAAAGGACCGGCTCGCGCTGTTTTCTGGTCATTCGCTGCGTGCCGGCCTCACCAGTACGGCAGAGTCTGATGAACGCTATGTCCAGAAGCAGCTCGGGCACGCTTCGCCGGAAATGACCCGCCGTTATCAACGCCGGCGCAACCGGTTCCGAGTGAACCTGACGAAGGCAGCCGGGTTGTGACGTGGATCAGCATTCTTCGGATTGCAACGTCGAAAACGAGGCAACATGGCGAGGGAGATCGCTGCGGGAATGGAGGGTATTTACGATGATGACCTCGTCCGATCGATCCAGAAAGACCAAAAAATGCTCCCCTGCCCTTATGAACCGTAGGTCTTCGACATCATCAACGAGAACTGCGCAACTGCGACTATGGGCCCGGTCATTCAAAATACGTTCACAGCAGTTGAGCAATTCGGCCTCGTAAAGCTCTGCTTGGCGCAGCCCGAAAGTTTCGATCGTCCATCTGGCGATTTCAGTGAGGCTGGCTTCCGCACGACGGGTCAGCCGGAAGGATCGGCTCATGAACGCGCGCGCGCAGTCGCAAAGACTCTACGGATCGCATCGTTGCCCCTACCTTCAGCAAGATCACCCGCCCTGGCTTGCGCCAGACCTTCGAGAAGCTGCCGGCGGATCCCCATGATCTGCGCCTCTTCCTGCTCGAGCAGCCTCAGGCCAGCGCGCATGGCTTCACTCGCATTTTGGTAGCGCCCAGACGCCACCAGTGCTTGAATTAGATAGTCTTGGGTTTCGGTCAGGACAACGTTGCGAGTTACCATGGGTCGGGCCTCCATGATTGGCAATATATGCCAATGCTAGGTTTTGGTCAATGGAGCCCTCTATTCGGCGGCGAATGGCCATCATGTAGCATTTTCTGTCGTCTCTATCTCATTTCTGCGGCCCCCTATCCCGAGCAGAAGACGAGCGGGAGGCCTCGCGTCTGCGAAAAATTACACTGGGTACTCCCAAGTAAGAATCTCTGTGACTCATCATTATATTTCTGCTTTCCGTTCCGGCCTATGGAATACCATTGTTGCAAGTTGGAGCATCCAACACTTTGGCTGGACTGAAGCCAGGGTTTTGACCTCGGTCGCATACGTCGCAAGCCGCTTGGATTTGATTTCAGTCCAAGGGGTTATGAGTGACGACGCGGCGCAGCTCGTGCAGGCCCTCGAGGCCAGGACCGGTGAGCAATGGGACACTTTAATTTGCATGCGGTCGGTTGCAGTTCCTACAAAGAGCTCTACGTTTTTCTTAACCGCCCGGATAAAATCGCTTGGGGCAATGGTGCTGGGATCGCGACATCTTCACGCGCGAGCCCTTCTCGGCCCAGTTTTGAAGCCATGGACAGGTTTCAGTTCGTGTTGACCACAGTTCATTAACCTATGAGAAATCGGTATTTGAACGAGAAAAGATAGCGCTTGTCCTACCCTCCTATCTAGATTGACTGAATTAGAAGTTTTGACGTTACTGCGGTTTTCCTGTCAGACAATTTCAGTCTGACTCCGACGAACCCGGACCATTGATTACCGTCGGCGACACTACTCTCAGCTAACAGAACGGACACTTAGCGGACCGCTATAATCATAAACGACGGTAGCGCGGCGTGAGTCTGTGCATTTATGCCGGCGGCTGGTGGTAAATTTCACATCGAATTCTGGGCATCACCCATGCTGAGGTTCTGGATGTGGCCAAGCCGGTCATCTACGGGCTTTGAAAATTGACCGCGGTCAATTTGACAATGCGGAAATCCTCTTCACCGGTCCGTTTAGAGCCCCCGAAACGACCCCTCCATTATCGGAAACAGGAACTCAAAACCTCCCATCTCCCGGAGTGTCCCGGCCATTAGTAGACCGGTTTAAAGAACTGCGTTGGCTTCAACGATGATGCTGCTGCGAGCCAAGCCAGATCTCGCAAGGCGAAGAATTGCTGAACCTCGCGATTTGGAGAAGCTTTGGTACTTCAGGCCAGGCTGGGGATTTTCGCGCAACTCAGATAGCACTAATTTAAGCAACTTGGAGGGATAAAGAATGTCTGATGTAACTGTTCAGGTATTTGAATTCAATCAGCCTCGGGGGGTCGTAAGATTCTTGTAAAACTGATTGACGGTTCACGATCAAGGTCAACGGCAAGCTCAATACCGATAGATAGATGCCGCTGCTCGCGCGAGACATTGCCGCTGAAGCGCTCTCAGTTAGAATCGACGATTTCGATATTTCCATTTAATCTCGATTGACCGCGGTCAATTCGGGGCACGTCCCGATAGCAAGGCATCACAGCTTTGGGTCTGCTCGAATTTACCGCGGTCAAATTTAGTTCATGCCCAGGATCATCGCATGCCTGCGATCGGTTTGCCCGCGATGAACCCTTCGATCATCGAAGTGAAATAGGCGGGCGGAGATTTGATACGTATCGCATTCTCGGCCAGATATTCTAAAGCCCTAAGCATGTTCGGCCATCCAATTGAAGCTACACCTTTCGCCAAGGCATCACTCTTCAAACTTAAAAAAGATCCAAAAAGAAAAACTACTTCCCGCAAACGAGAGGGTGATTGAACAGCATCCGGGTAGAAGCTGGCGATATTTGGACTACGCTCCCATGCTTTTACGAGCCGGGCATATTCGTCGGGCGCATTCATAGTAGGATCTATTTTTAAGGACTCTACTTGGCGGACAATCTGGCCGTTCCTACCGGACTCTTTCGGCGTCTCCGCAAACCCGCTTTGAACGCAGGCATCTCGCTGAGCAATTACTTTTCGGCGTGATGGAGTGCCTGACCGAGCCGCTGCACTTTTATCCTCGAGCTCATCACCGGCACAGCTTTTACTGCGGCCAATTTCTTGGGAGGTAATTGCGTTGAGCTCAGCGCTTCGCAGCTGATCGGCGGCTGCTGGGGCAGGGCAGGGGACGCTGTGATGGGCTTGAGAAATCTGACTGTCCTTTTCCGCCGCAGAGAGAGACGCTTGGGCGGCAAGTTTCAGCGCGCGCATCTCGCAGTTAAGAGCCACCACCTCTTCAATCTTCAATGAGGCCCGGCGCAGAATTTTCTTCACATCAGCGAGAAAGCCGATCTGTGCCGCGGTCAACTGCCCAGGTGCGCGTAGAAGATCAGCTCGAGTTGCCAGCGCTACGGAACGCATCGAGCGAAGCTCTTCGGCCTCAAGACTGAGCCTTGCTGCCTCGGCCACCAGCTCGGGGTAGACTTGGAGGAGGGGGGAAAGATTGAAGCCAAAGGCGTCACGCACAACCCCGCCGACCCGGAGCGGGAAACGCTTTCCGGTGGCGCTGTCTTTGCGCGTGATGAAGCCGATATCGCAGAGCTTCGCGATGTGGCGCCGAAGCACTCGCTCGTTCATGCGATTGGCGCGTTCACAGATGGCTTTATTCGAGGGATAAACCACGAGAAGCTCGTCGGAGCTAAGCGGAGCCTCTTTGCCTGTTTCGCGATCCCGGCAGGGGAGGAAGCTCAAAAGCGCCTCAAGAACAAGGATTGTACTTGGCGTCATTCCATAGCTCGGTGAGCTGCTTTTGACCGCGGTCATGAGATCGCGCCGGGTTACTTGGGGTGCTGGTCGAGGGCGGGTAGGGGCATGACTCCTCCGCTCCCCGGCATGAATTACCGTGGTTGTAGCCTGTATCATAAATTTTCAGACGGCAAAGAGATACCATTCACCGAAAACGGTGTTGCAAACGATTGTCTAGCAAGGTATCCATGAGGTGCTTAAATCTTATGGGACCCTTCGAGACTTCGGTTTCGGGGGGTTTCTTTTTGCGCTGCGTCTGCCTCCTTTCTCTTTGCTCTTCTCTATGGTTGTTACGTGGCCATTGTGGCTCTTATTGTCGTTCGTTGTGATGGATTGACCATGGTCAATCCTTTAGAATCAAAGACTTGACCCTTTGGCCACCGGGGAATTCGCTTGACCAGCTATCAAATATTCGAGGAAGTTGGTCCTCAAGATACTCGATGAAATCAATTGCATATTCCTCCGTTGTCTCGATGGTGATCTTCCCACGCTTCTTGACGAAGCGAACCGGCTTATCGCCGACGGTCAACGGTTCTGAGCGCTTTACCGAGGCGGCTTCTTTTTGCTGCGTCTCTTCACTCAAGGTGGCTGTTCGAAGCGCATCAACGAGGCCCTGCAGAGCTTTCAGGGGGTCCGCCTCGTCAGGGATCATCGCAAGCAACTTGCTGGTACCAAGAACATTAGCTTCTTTGAGGCTCTTGCGAAGATCCATCCATGGCCGACGGCCTATTTCATGGCCAGAGCCAATCCGTTCGATGACCTCGATTGGTACATCACGGGCCACGGTAGCGAGGCGGCTTAATGTAGTCTTATCAACCGCCAAGAGCCCGCAAATTTCATCTTTATCGAAGCCGTACTCTTCCAGACGCGTTGCGAAAACTGCCTGTTCAATGAAGCTTCGCTGAAGGCGCGCGGAGTTCTCACGTGCGAGCGACTTCAGCGCATCGCGCTCTTCCATCTCACGGATGAGCGCGCGCACCGGGATGCCAAGTTCACGGCAAGCCGCGATACGCCGCCGTCCATATACCACTTCATACCGCTGACCTGCGCCGCGCCTATAACGTAGTAGAACCGGGATCTCCTGACCGGAAGTCCGGATCGAGGCAATCAGCTCGTCGAGCCCATTGCTCGTATCAAAACGGTCCTGCAGCGCGGAATCCGCGATCTCACGTGTATCCACCATTTGAGCGGCCTGCGAAGAAACTTGGCTCAATACATTGGACATGGCTTGTAAGGACTTGGGCCCGCTTGGCGTTTTTGTCTCCCCCTCCACGATAGGGGAGGAGGGCTTCGCGAGAGGGTCGGATGGAGAAGTCGCCTCATTAAGTTGACTGAGGCTTTTAGCGAGCAGATCACGTCTCATCGGTTACCTTCCTTCCCCAAGCGGCCTGAATCATCTTCTCTACGTCGTTTGAGAAGCCGATGACGCTTTCAAGCGCGCGGTTATAGGTCTTGCGGTTTTTGGCGCCGGCCAAATCCACTTCGAAGATCGTCTTTTGCGAGAGCCCGGCTTCACTGATGGCCGAGGACTTCACGAAAGGGGTAGGGATCACGCTATCGCCGAGCAGTTGCCGGATCCAATCAGCAAGATCGACTTGCGTACTGATCCCAGTGTCATAGCGGGTCAGCAGATAGGCAAAATTATCGTAGTTTGCGACGCCGCCGTTTCCGTGAATGACCTCAAGCACACCTGAGGCCATGTTGAGAAACTGGCTTGCGGAGGCAAGATCGACCCGTTCGGGGATTACGGTCATCAGTAGAGATGTGGACGCACATACGGCCGCCATGGTCAGATAGCCCAGCTGTGGCGGACAATCGATGATGACGATATCGTAGTCGTCTTCGACCTGACGGAGGCTATCCCCCAGCCTGTTGAAGAAAACGGGCTGTTCACCGCGGCTGAGCGCCATTGGCGTTTCGGTCTCGAACTCAGATAGCATGATGCCGCCCGGTACGAGGTCGAGGTTCGGCACATAGGTTTTGCGTAGCACATCCGTGATGGGCACGCGGATCGTATCACCGTCTGTGTAGCGGAGAGCGTCATAGAGCGTTCCGCCTTCCTTGAAGTCCAACTCAGGCTGATATCCGAAGAAGGTTGTCAGGGAAGCCTGGGGATCGGCATCTATGCAGAGGACGCGATATCCACGAGCCGCAAGTCGAAATGCAAGATGGACCGAGGAGGTCGTTTTCGAACTGCCCCCTTTAAAATTGACGGTCGACCAGACTTGTAGCTTATCGCCAGGCTTGCGTCCCGGCAAAAAATGATGGGGATCCTTGGCGTTCTTATCGAGGATCTTTCGGACCTTCAGAACGTCTTCAGCGGTGTAGGAGCGCTTGTTTCCAGTACTCTGGGCAACTTCAGGAATTTTGCCTTCAAAGTGCGATTTGCGCAGGTAGCCGCCGCTAACCCGAAGCAGCTCTGCAACCTCCGCTGCCGAGAAGGCCCTTAGGGTCTTCTCTTCTTTCGGAGCAAGGAAGAGCTTCGACATATTGTCGAGCGCCTGCGATAGCCTTCCGGAGTCCGCGCGTAGCTTATCATGAAGTACGTTTATCATTCTTGTCTGCCCGTAACCTCGACCTTCAATTGGCGTTTCTCGAGTGTTTAGGGTTCAAGAAACAGCTTTTGCAGTCGTTTTGTGTTTATCTTGTTACAAGCTATGGCCCGGGCAGACCTGAATCTCAAGAAGAATTACGGATTTTGTGCTTGAAAATACGAAAACATAAACAAGGAGCGTGAGTACAGGAAGTTGATGTAATGAACTAAGAACGCCGCCAAGTGCTTTGAATTATAGGATAAAAACTACGATCGGACTTACACACAGGTTCTTCATTTTTGCTTGAGTTCGGTGACCTGCGCCATAGGCCATACGTTTGGCTGTAGCGCCGAAGAAAGCGTAATTTGTCCCGAAACAGTTCTTGAAGGAGAGCCCGCAGTCTGTCTCAAAGTGGGATTCAGAGACAGTTTAGAAGCCGAAGTCGATAAAAGGCGTTACCAGGATCGATCTTGTCCGAATCTATCTGCTTGTGTGAAGCCGTGCCGGGAGATACCTTGACCTTTGCACCGATGTGATAAAGAACGTCCTGGGGCTGCAGGAAACGTGCGGGCAGATCGCCGAGTTTCCAACCTGGCATGCCGGTCGTTCATCAAGCGGCCTTTGCCGCGGAATCCCACGCCTTGAATGCTTCCAGGCGAATGGTAGCGGACGGTTGAAGTAGAACGATGCCAGCTTGGTAATTAAAAACAATTACGGGTCGCGGACTGCATAGAAACGAAACGCTGCAACTCGCTCGGTGAACGGAAGCCTTGCATTGCTCGCCCTCGTTTTCGTAAGGGCAGATGGCTGTTTACTGCGCGATTATTGGGTCCCTTGTGTGACGATTGATTGATGCTGGACGCGACCTCATGCTTTGCGGCACTATAGGAGCGGAGTTTGTCCGCAGGGATCCTTTCAGGCACGAAGCCCCAACGTTTCATCAGCTTGAGCAAAAGCCGCTTTGCGGCGCGCTTGTTTCGTTTCGATTGGTGAATTTCCTCAATAACAACCCCGTATTGGTCGACCGCGCGCTACAGCCAGTATGGGCGTCCCGCGATCTTAACAGCGACTTCGCACAGATGCCAGGTCGACAGGTCCAATCTGGGGCGGAGAAAAGCCCGGTACTGGGTGATATTGGCCGCGGCGATATTTCGGGTTCGCGGGTTCTCAATGCACCGAAGACCCAAGATTATCACCGCGGTGATAAATAAAGCGGCTCCCAGTTGACGTACAAAACGATGTATATCACCGCGGTGATAACGTGTGTGACGTGCTCCCCATTTGTTGGACAGAATCAGGCTCGATCACTTATTAGTAGGATGCGTTTCGATAGTGTCCGTTCTTTTGTGTAACTGCGATCTGGTCCATGCTTCCTGAGAGGAGCAAGGACGATGACCATATCAAAGGAACTGCTGGACGAGTTACTGAAGGGCTTCGAGCGGTCTGAAGATCTGCTTGGCGATGCCGGGCTATTGAAAGAGCTCAAGATCAAGCCGATGGAGCGGATGCTCGGTGCTGAGCTGACGGCACATCTTGGCTATGAAGACGGCAAGGATGCCCCGCCTGATCAGGCCAACCATCGCAACGGGTCATCTGCTAAGAAATTGAAGGGGCAAGACGGTGAACTGCCTATCGCTTTGCCGCGGGACCGGGACTGCAGCTTCTAGCCTGAACTGGTGAAGAAGTGACAGACCCGCATTGATGGGATGGATGACAGGATTATCGGGTTTTACGCCGCCGGTCTGACGGTCCGCGATATCCGTGCTCATCTTGAGGACGTCTATGGCCTGCAAGTCTCACCAGACTTGATCAGCCGCGTGACCGATGCGGTGTTGGATGAGGTTCGGGAGTGGCAATCCCGGGCGCTGGACCGGATGTATCCCATCGTCATTTTTGACGCTCTGCGGGTCAAAATCCGCGACGCCGATAGCCGCATGGTCAAGAACAAAGCCGTCTACGTGGCCCTCGGCGTCAGCAGGGATGGCGTGCGTGAGGTTCTCGGTCTTTGGATCGCTGATAACGAGGGCGCCAAATTCTGGCTCTGCGTGATGACAGAGCTGAAGAACCGTGCGCTCCAAGACATCCTGATTGCGGTGGTGGATGGCCTCAAGGGCTTCCCTGATGCCATCACCGCAGCCTTTCCGGACACGGCCGTGCAAACGTGCATTGTCCATCTCGTGCGCCACTGTTGAATTTCTGTGCCCGGAAAGATCGCAAGGAGGTGGCCGCTGATCTGCGGCGGATTTACAGTGCCCCTACCGCCGATCAAGCTGGCTTGGAGTTGGATGCCTTCGAGGAAAAATGGGCCGGGAAATATGTGTCAATCGCCCCCGCCTGGCGCAGAGCTTGGCAATAGGTAATACCGTTCTTTGCCTCTGATCCCGCCATCCGGAAGATCATCTACACCACCAACGCAATTGAAAGCTTGAAACGTATAATCCGCAAATTAATCAGAACGCGGAGATCGTTCCCGACCGAAGACGCTGCAATGAAGCTGATCTACCTGGCGATCCGAAACTTTGAGAAAGGCGGCCGGAATGTTCGAGAATGGTTTGCAGCTCGCAATCATTTCGCCATAATGTTCGAGGATCACTTCAATGCGTGACCCAATCTAAAACCCGCATGGGCCAGACCAGATACACAAAGTTCATGACACTCCCTGCGTTTCTCGGTCACCTGCATCGGTTCGCACGTCGATCGCTTTATCTCAGCGGCATGATCCACTGCCTCGGCTCTTACATGCTGCGGCATCGAAAATATGCGCCTGCTGTCCGCACTGTAACTGAACTGGGCCCCATTTCAACCGGAGACCTTGGCCTGACCACCTATCCACGTTCTATACCTGCGTCACAACGGCCCACTTAGACCTATCCGTCGACCGAATGTTCTTACTAATATCCAAACTACGTGGGTTCCAAATAATTTCCAAGAAAAGCGTCTGCTTAGCAAGGGCCACCTCTAGTGTTAACCACCTGACAGATGATTCCCATCGGCAACGTGATGTGCCATATTTGGGGCATGAGACGCGATGACATCTGCCTTTATCTTGGCCCCGCGGACCGTGCTGAGCTTCAAGCCCTGATCAGCAACCGCGACACTGCGCGCAAGCTTGTCTGGCGGGCCGAGATCGTCCTGGCCACAGCGGACGGTGATGGCACGTTCGAGATCATGCGACGCGCGGGCACGTCGAAACCCACGGTCTGGCGCTGGCAGCAGCGGTATCTCGATGAGGGCGTGGCCGGTCTCAAGCGTGACAAGACGCGACCCTCGCGGGTGCCGCCTTTGCCCATGGAAACAAGGCTGAAGGTGATTGCCAAGACGGTGCAGGAAACCCCGCCCAATGCAACGCATTGGAGCCGCGCGCTAATGTCCGAAGCCATGGGCATCTCGCCGTCGAGCGTCGGCCGCATCTGGGCGGAAGCTGGCTTGAAGCCGCATCTCACGAAGGGGTTCAAGGTCTCGAACGACCCAAAGTTCGAGGAGAAGGTCACCGATATCGTCGGGCTCTACCTCGACCCGCCAGACCGTGCCGTGGTGCTCTGCGTCGACGAAAAATCGCAGATCCAGGCGCTGGATCGCACCCAGCCCGGACTGCCGCTCAAGAAGGGTCGTGCCGCGACCGTAACGCACGATTACAAACGCCATGGCACGACCACGCTGTTTGCTGCGCTGGATGTGAAATCAGGCACAGTCATTGGCGATTGCATGCCACGCCATCGTGCGCAGGAGTTCCTAAAATTTCTGCGACAGATCGACAAGGCTGTGCCCACCCGGCGCGATGTGCATCTGCTGCTCGACAACTACGCCACCCACAAGACGCCTCAGGTGAAGGCCTGGCTCGAAAAACACTCGCGCATCAAGCTGCATTTCACGCCCACCAGCGCGTCATGGCTGAACCTGGTGGAGCGCTTCTTTGCCGAGATCACATCAAGGCGCATCCGGCGCGGCAGCTATTCCAGCGTCGATGACCTTGAGGCCGCGATCTACGACTATCTGGCCCACCACAACGAGAAACCAAAACCCTTCAAATGGACCAAAACCGCAGAGGATATCCTCACCCGGGAACGCCGCGCACTGGACAAACTCGATGAAACTCGCGGAAACAGGTAGGAAGTGTCAGACTCAGAACACTAGGCAGTGATCCGGGCAGTTGTTGCTGTCAACGATCACGGAACGGTTGAGGTTAAGTCCACGTTCTCGGTTGGCTGCACCGTAAGCGCCCGATTGTTACCGCCTGCCGCGTGAACCCATACTCACTTAACTACTGTCGTTATTGTCGTCGTTACTGACGTCGTATGAGATGGGATGAGATATGCGTCATGAAGTGATTGTCGGCGTTGAGCGAAGGCGCCGTTGGCGCGAAGAGGAGAAATTATCGATCCTCGAAAAGGTTGGCTTAAATGGCGCAACGGTCAGTGATGTCGCGCGATGTCATGACATTACCCGCCAGCATATCTACCAGTGGCGCCAGGAACTTCGGCGTAAAGGGGTTTTGCCGCGGACTTCGGAGACGGTCTTTCTGCCGCTGCCTTCGCCTTCTTGCGAGGAGCCGGGGCAATCAAGAGATCGACAACACTTGGAGATCGAAGTCGTGCTTGGAAATGGTCGCAAGCTGCGCTGCGCCGGTGATCTTCCATTAGAGCGCATCCAGCAACTCATTCTGGCCGTTGAGACAGCATGATCGGGCCTGGAACCGGTGTCCGTGTGTATCTGGCGTGCGGCGTGACGGACATGCGCAAAGGGATCGCAGGTTTGTCCGCCATGGCTCAAGATGTATTGCGTCAGAAGCCCACGGGTGGTGCTGTGTTTGCCTTCCGGGGTCGGCGCGGGGATCGGGTGAAGCTTCTGTACTGGGACGGTCAGGGGTTTTGTCTCTATTATAAAGTTCTGGAACGCGGCCGCTTTCCTTGGCCGAGCGCGGAAGACGGAGCCTTGCGATTGACCTCTGCGCAGCTTACAATGCTCTGGGAAGGCATTGACTGGCGACGCCCCGCTTGGGGCGCTCCGCCTGCGCGTGTGGGGTGATTTTAGCTTCTAATCTACCATATTTATATGGTGTTTGCGGCTAATTCTTGGTAGTCAGGCGCATGTCGCACTCAGCCAAAAAACTGCCAAATGATCCCGCCGAATTGAAGGCAATGATCGCGGCATTGCAGGCTGAAAATGCTCAGATTGCGGCGGAAAACGCCAAGATGTCAGCCACGCTGCGGGTCCATGATCAATTGGTTCAGGCGCTTCGCCTGCGGATCGCAATGTTGCAAAAGCTGGCTTCTGGCAAATCGTCGGAGA
>NZ_JBBMQL010000020.1:0-51258 GCF_038900015.1 Sulfitobacter sp. AS92 | reverse complement strand
CCTTGCTCAACCTTGGACTTAAGAAAATCGTGGTGGCGATCAGTGAAGCTAAGCGTAGTTTTTACGGTCATTATGTGACCCCCCCCCCCAAAAAAAAAGGTATGAATAAGTCATACCAAAAGTTGAGAGGTCTGTCAACGCCCCCCCCCCCCCCGGAAACCTGTAATCTATCCCTATTTTTCATGATCGGTTTGTTCCGAGGAGTTGATAGTGTCCCAAGGAATGGCGAACTTTGTTTTTCGGCCATGGCTAGAACTTCAACTTGCCGCAGCTTCAGCACAATATCTTCGGGCTTCTCTCGCTTTTCAGCCATGCTCTGGTCCTCCTGAAAACGGGATAATCATATCCCAGCGGGTGGGCCACTTCAGAGGGGATATTGCAAGGAGGAGAGCGCCCGTTTGTGTGTTCCGTCTCATGGTGCGCGCGAGCGCCAAGAGGCATGACCGGTTGGTAGAACAGGCCATCGCAGGCTTGCCCAAGGGCTTTGCCAATTGGAAAAGCCGCCAGCTGAGGCGGAGAAACGCGGAGAGTCTAAAAAGCTTAAGCGCTCCTCAGAAATGAGGGTCCGGGCCCTTTTTTAATCTGCCGCGTATCCTGACCCAAGATCGTCTAGCGGCGATAGCATTTCGATTTTTGACCGAAACCTGCGGGGGTGCAAATATAGCCACCCGTACCGGATCCAGCGGACGCAGTCTTGGTCGATTGCGCCATTGCCTGCTCGGAAAAAGCAGCTCCGGAGACGACCACTAACATCGCTGAAAATGCAAAAATACCGCGCCGGGACCGGCGTGCCAGGTTCTTGTTCACAACTGCTCTCCTCAGACTCGGGCAAGCCTTTCTGATGTTGGCTTGCCTCGATGACAGTGGAGCAACTATGCGAATACGGCGTTTACGGTCAAGGCACCCATGCGCCTAGCCCATCCCTCAAATACTTGAGGTGGGGCATTTCACGGGTGCCAGATGAGCTTTCAGGTGGCTTAGGCTTTCACAGCAAATGCCACCAAGCCTCTGTAAGAAGAGTATTTCCTGAATCACTTAGCGAGCATCAGGCAGAACGTGGGCGGTTTGCCGCCAGTTCGGATATCCAAATCCGTCTGGCCATGGATAAACTTCCTTTTGCGCAAAATAGACCACCGCTTCGAGTTCGGGATAAGACGCACTCATCGTTCGGATATCGGCATTCCACTTGGCGACATGCTCAGCATCACCAGAAAATCCAAGCTCTGCGACCATGATAGGTTTGTTAAAGGTCACAGCACGCTCATACCGAGGACCGAAGATTTCCTCAAAGGTTTGCGCTTGGTCGAGTATTGCCTCTTCCCAGGGCTCGAAGCTGAACACGGAGAGCCCCACGACATCCACGACATCGTCACCGGGATAATAGTCTGCGAGGTTTTCATATCCGAGCGGGGACCACATGTAGCGTGCGGTGGGCGCATTGGTGCGGCAAATGGCGTTCATCCGGCGGAACGCGGAGATATAGTCTTCCGGGCGCCAATTAGACCAAATGAACTGACCACTGGGGTCTTCCATTTCCTGTGCCCACCGGATTGTCATCGGAATATCAAGCTGACCTAAGGCAGAGCAGACGTTCTGCATGGTGGCATCATAGGTGCCATTTTGGATGCCTTCGCGCAGAACTGTCGGGCTGTTGCGGTCGTCGCGCGACCATGTCCAAGGCTCAATTGTGACCAACAGAGTCCGGTTGCGTTCTTTTGCATAGGTTTCTGCCTCGAACAAACTGGGCAGCAGCACATCTTCCCAAGGAAGAAACAGATGTTCGATCGACACCCCCTTCAAATCCGAAAAGTCGCCATTTGGGTCATAGACGCCAAACGGGAGGTCCCCCGGAGGGACGGATTGTGCGGGCAACGTAGTTCCCAAAGCAAGAGCGCAGAGAAGCGATACAGCTCCAGGCGCAAATGTCCGCTTGGGGGTGAACATATGAAGGGGTTTCATTTTGTGCCTCCTTTCAGGGGGACTGCATTGAGCCACTGCGACCACCAGTGGGGATTATAGACCATGACATAAGGGGAGCTTTGACCGCCCTGCCCTGCGCCTGTCACAACATAGGTAGGTATGAAGATGCGGACTGTGCTGCGTGTTTCGGTAAGCGCGACTAGGCCTGCATGGCCCCGCTCTCCTGCTGCGATAACAATGCAGGCTGCCGATAATCCCACACAGGCAAATTGCGCGACGGTTCGTGGTTTCCATACTGCAGCGCCCAATTGGTTTTCGCTCAGATGTTTGACAACAATAACTACGAAGACCGTGGTGTAGAGTGTAGCGTTAACGAGAGCGAAAATATAAAAACCAGCAGCCTGTTCTGCCCGTTCCACCCATAGCACTGGGAAGAGGGAAAACAGCGCCAAGACTAGGTAGGGGGATAGGACCTTCCATCCCAGCATCTGCACGTCCCGCTGGCCTTTTGGCGTCACGCGAAAGTCGACAAAGTTTCCCGTGAGCGTATCTCGCACTGCCATGAGGCTTCCCAAGATCACCCATGGCCACTGCACCAGTGCAAAGAGCATTTTTTCCCATCCTAGCACCTTGGCATCATAGGGTCGGAAGAACCCATCGGTCCGCATACATAAGACAAGGATGATCATGACAGCGATGGAGGGCCAAACATGAAGCAGGAATGCGGGGAAGGTAAGGTTGGCATAGCGCACGTCGAAAATGAGTGCTGCGATGGGCAATATAAACATCAGGGCCATGAAGCCGGCCAGCAGTGGATACCATAATTGGCAGAAAACAAACTGCAGCTTACGGCCCGGTGACAGACCGGCAAGATAGCGCGGTGTATGCTGGAGCAGAATGGTCATCAGGCTCCGCGACCACTGAAACTCCTGCACGATCAGATCTGCCACCGTGGGGGGGCCTTCTCCCTCAGCAATAGCATTGATTGCATGCATGCCTTTCCACCCTCCCGCGTTGAGGATCATGGAGGTTGAATGGTCTTCGGCAAGCTCAGGTCCGAGCCCGCCGACTGCATGCAGCGCCTTCGTTCGTACGGCATAATGGGAGCCAATACACATGGGCGCCCAGCCGTTTGCATATCCCGCCTGTACGACGCCGTGAAAGACGGCTTCTGTATGCAGCCGGCTCCGTGCGGCCCAACTGTTGGGCGCGTTGCGCGAACAGATGCTTGGTGCTGTGACATAGCCGACATCCGGATCTGCGAAGGGGCGAAGCATCTCGTGTAAATAGTCGGGTTCGGGCACATGGTCAGCGTCAAGCTGGGACACGATGTCATAGTGCTCATAGCCGTAGTGGTCGTAAAAATAGGCGAGGTTACCTTCTTTACACCGCGTCCGGCGGGGCCAGCTTTTGTTGTGATATGCTGCGACCCCTTTGCGCGTGGAGACATGAACACCATGCGCGCAGCACCAGTCTCGGGTCTCACGGTCAGGGTCTTCGTCGGCCAGCCAAGTATCGTGGGCCACTGTTTGGGCCAGCATGGCCTTAAGCGTTGCCTTAACGACTTCAAAGGGTTCTGCCGGCGCTTTCGTAACCACCATGGCGACCCGGCATGGACCCAGCTCAGCAAGTGTGCCGGTCGTATGATGTGACCGCAAGAAAAGGTTAAGAAAATAGGCTTGGACAAAAAAGACCCAAGCGACACAAAGCGTGACCGGGACATAGAGGTACCAAGCGGTGGCGTGCTCTGACTGCAACCACCAGTGCCAAAAGAAGACGACGGTGAGCAGCCATAGGCTGGCCAACAGAACATAGCGCCTTTTCACCTTCCCTTTCAGGAGAGGCTGGCGGAAAAGCTTCGGCTTATGATCAGGCAGATTTTGCATTTTGTACCTTCAATAGGCCAAAACTGCGCGCCGCATCTGCTATGATGGTATGGATGTCGGAGTGGCTTGGCTCAAAGCCTAGAATTTCCCGGGCTTGGCTGATGTCGGCGATCAAACTGGGCGGATCCCCCTGGCGCCGAGACGCTCTACGCACCTTTACTTTGGCGCCTGTCACGTCCTCGACCACCTGAATGATCTGCATGTTTGACACGCCCCTTCCACTGCCAAGGTTCAACACCAAGCTGCCGCCGAATTTTTCCAAATGTGCCAATACCATAAGATGCCCACGCACCAGATCGCTCACATGGATGTAATCGCGCACACAGGTGCCGTCGGCTGTGTCGTAATCTGTCCCGAACAGAGCCAGCGCTTCCCCCTGCGGGCGCGTGGCAGCAAGGGCCCGCGGTATAAGATGGGTTTCGGGGGAGTGTTCCTCGCACAGAGCGCCGCTTGGGTCCGCTCCGGCAGCGTTAAAATACCGCAGTATTGCAAAGTCCATGCCCGCTTGCCCTGCGACATCGCGCAATATGTTTTCGCAGATCAACTTGCTCTGTCCATAGGGGCTGATCGGACGTTGCGAGGTTGTTTCCGTAATAGGAATGGTTTGTGGGATGCCATAGGTGGCACAGCTGCTGGACAGGATGAAGTGGCGCACGCCGGCAGCTAAGCAGGCCTGAAGCAGAGAAATCATCCCGCAGACGTTGTTTTCGTAGTAGCTGATCGGGTCCTGCATCGAGTCCCCCACATAGGCTGAGGCGGCAAAATGCAGAACCGTTCTGGTGTTATGCTGGCATAAAGCGTGTGTGAGCTGTGTCGTATCACGCAGATCTATATGGGCGAACGGCCCCCATCGAACGGCGGCGCGATGACCGGTTACCAAGTTGTCGACAACCAATGGGGTGCGCCCCTCAACGCCAAGAGCATAGCAGGCGTGGCTGCCGATATAGCCTGCGCCGCCTGTCACACATATGCCAGTCGAGGCGCTCATTCCGCGATCAGCGCAGGTTTCATCTGTCGCAGCTCAGTCTCAAAATAGGGCATTGTGTGGCGCAGCCCTTCAGCCAAAGGAATGCGCGGCATCCAGTTCAGGTCCCTGTTGGCTTTTGTAATGTTGGGGCAACGTTGTCTGGGATCGTCTTGTGGCAGGTCCAGATAGTGTATGATGGGAGGGAGGCCGAGGATCTCAAGGATGCTATGGGCAAGGGCCCCTATGGTGAATTCTTCTGGGTTGCCGAGGTTGTAGGGGCCAACCGCGCTGTCTGGTGCCGCCATCAAAGCCATAAGACCTGCGATCATGTCGGTAGCATAGCAAAATGACCGGGTTTGGTGGCCATCTCCGTAGATCGTAAGGGGCGCGCCGGACAGGGCTTGCACCATGAAGTTTGAGATGACCCGCCCATCGGCCGGGCACATCGCAGGGCCATAAGTGTTAAAGATCCGTGCGACCCGTATCCGAGCCCCCTTTGTCTTATAGTAGTCGTAAAACAGGGTTTCGGCGGCGCGCTTGCCTTCATCATAGCAGGCCCGAGGGCCCATTGTATTCACACAGCCCCTGTAGTCTTCCGATTGAGGCGACGTTTCCGGATCGCCGTAGACCTCTGAAGTGGACGATTGCAAAATTTTCGCATCACAGGAAACCGCAAGTTCTAGAAGGTTTAGGGCGCCCCAAATGTTGGTCTTGAGCGTATGGACGGGATCGATTTGATATTTTTGTGGTGAGGCTGCACAGGCAAGATTGTAGATTTCATCGACAGGGCCAATGTCTGGTAGGGGATCGATGATGTCATGCCGCATCAAGATGAAATTGGGATCACTGAGCAAGATCCCAATATTGGACATCCTGCCAGTTTCAAAGTTATCCATGCAAATGACGATATGTTCGTCATGCAAAAGCGTATGACACAAATGGCTCCCGAGAAAGCCAGCGCCGCCTGCAACCAAAATGCGGCGGCGAGCATCGGTATTTCTAGATGTGCTGGCCCGAACTGAGTGCAATTTGGGTAAGTGCGCATTCATAGGATTTCCTCCAGTATCAGACCATTAGCTCGGGCTGCGGAACGAAGGATGTCGATCGAGGCTGCGTCCAAACTGTGCTGCGACGACTTTGTAGCTCGCGACAATTCAGCGTCGGCTATGTGTCTGTGATACTAGTTTAAAATCAAAATCTTACCTGTGAAGCTAACAATAAGGTTAGCCTGGCCAAGCTTAAGCTTTGAGCCGGTCAGCGCGGGAAGTCGAACTGCTGAATAATTTTCCAGATCGCATGGTTGATAAGGGCCAACGCTTTGATGGCTGCTTCAATATCTTCGGCCGCAGCATCGTTGAGGGGGTGCGATTGCCCCATCTTTAGCGTGTCCTTGCGGTCGGCGATCCGCATCAGAATGGTGCGGGGATTATCGCCATCCGCATCAAAAGCATAGATGCAGTGATTGTAGCGGTTGCGTAGCTTGGCTTGTCCCAAAATGCGGCCTGTGATGTCGAGTATCGCGGTTCTTTGATCTGATGGGACCCTGTCAAGCTTTGCTAGCCGCTCAACGAGGTCGATCCGTGCACGCGTGGTGTTTAAGGTCAAGAAGATGACAGTTGCCATCTCTTTGTCCACTTCTGATAAGCCTGCAATGAAATGGATCAACAGGCTTTCGGTGTTGGTCCAAGTATAGTTGAGCTTGCCTATGAGCAGGAGGAAATCATCAAACTGCAGATGCGGGCCACCATTTTCGTTCATACTGACCTAATCTCTGTTCTGGATTTTTCCAAGAACCAAACGGCTGCTTCTGTACGGTTATTAACGCCAAGCTTGGATATTACGTGATGGATGTGCAGCTTTACAGTATGCTCAGAGAGGCCCAGGCTATTGGCAATAACCTTGTTCTGCTTACCTTCAGCGACACAGGTCAGTACCTGCATCTCTCGGTTTGTCAGCTCGTCCTTGGCAACTTTAAGGGCCGGATCATGCAAGCTTAAGGAGGCTTGCACAGCGGGGTCGAGCAAAGATTTTGGCTTAGCGCAAATCTCTATCGGTTCTGGTATTTGGGCGTCTGCAGGGGTGTAGAGCTCTGAGGGGATGTAGTTTTCCCCGCAGATCAAAAGCTGCAGGAGGGTCAGCCAACGATCTACGTCTCGGTTCATTGGTAGGAAGGCTAAGTTGAGTGGGGGTTGGGTCGTCCTCATATCGTTCAGGATATTCCGGACTAGCTTCGGCTGTCGGTAAGATAAAGCTACGGTGGCATTGGAAAATTGCTCGAGCAAGACCGGAAGCGTAGTTTTTAAGCCAACAGCCATAGACTGATTTAAAATGATGCTTCGAACTCTATCGGGGCGACAGACTGTTAAATCGAGAAGGGATTCGACAGAGGGCAAACGACAAAAGGCTATATTTTCAAAGCTCGTTTGAGCCAATTTAAGTAATGTGTCCGAGAAGTCATGAGAGTTTCCTACAAAAAAACAGGAGACTTTATCAGAGCTAAAATGTTCATATTTGTGCATAGCATTGTCCCTAACTTTGGCTACAACGTTCTATGCCTGTCTGCCTCATCGCTTATATTTCATGCTGTGATAAGTCAGCAATCTTTATTTGCATGTTAACAAAATGTGTTTTTAACGGGTAGAGATTCTACGCCTTTATGACTAGATAATAACACAAACGGCCCACTTTTTGTCATAATATTATCAAGAGCTCATTCTTTCAACCTTGGGTGGTGTTGTTTTTATTTTCTCAGATCGAAAGGTGTAGGCCTATAGATCGAAAAATAGCGCAGGTCTTCCTATTCTGACTTTCGACTTTTTAAATTTATAAATATTTCAGTAGTATAGGTGTCTTTGGCGCCACCTAGCCCTAATGGTCAGATAGGTTTTCCTGCCGATTTTCGAGATATTCAGGCTTGTCACCTTGTCGTGATGGCGTGCTCTGCAGCCAGAGTGCGTTGGCGGGTCTGGAGGTCTGAAGTTCTTTTTCTGGAGCTTCTCTCGTTCCCGTCAACTTGCAATTAAAGCAAATAAGGGAGGCGCTCTTATCATTCAAAATCAAAATAACACTGCGCTCTAGCAATCCCTGTTTGGGTATTTTGCGCGCTTTAAACTTCAATCCAACAGAAACGCACAGCTTTATGGTCGCTTTTGAAATGAGCAGCGATCCGGCATGTGCCTTATAGGAGAAATACAATGCCAGGTGGTAATCGCACAAACTTCGGAACCATGTTCCATCCGGGGAACGGAAATCAAGATCAGGACCAGGATCAGCTACAAGGTCAAGGTCAAGCGCAGCTTGAGCTACAAGCGCAAGGTCAGCATTCCGATCAGGAACAAGATCAATCTTCAACGCAGGATCAGTCATCTGAGAACTGGAATGGCAATGGGAATGGGAATGGGAACCTAAACGCCAACCTCGGTCTGAACGGCAACCATAATGGTAATCATTCAGACAACAAGATGACGAACGACAGCGACACCAGCAACAACAGCAATACCAATAACAACAGCACGACCAGTAACAACAGCGCGACCAGTAACAACAGCGCGACAACCAATACCACTGGTATGACCAACAACAGCACGACAACTGTTGGGGTCGACGTTGGCATGAACATGGAAGGGTATATGCCCAACGATGACGATTTTGCTGACATCGACCTGCACCATGCATCGGCGAATGATTTCATCATGGCCAAGGGAGACATTGACTATAATCCAGGCAATGATCTTGACCTAGATGATATTCTCAATGACGCCCTGAATGGTGAGGGGAATGACGCGGGTACGGTCAATGCCCAGTCAAACAACCTCAATGACAACGACAACCTGAGCGATGTTCACAACAGTGGTACAATCAGCCAAACCAATACTTCGACGGGCGGCACAGCAACTGCTGATGATGGTATTGATGCAGGGGCTGCTGGTGGCAATAGTGGTCAAGGTGGCGCAGCAAACGGCGCTGGAGCCCTGGGTGGCTTTGGTGTCGGAGGTGCAGCAATTGCCGGTGGTGGTCAAGGCGGTGCCGGCGGTGCGTCTTCTGCAGCCGGTGGTGCTGGCGCAGATGGCGGCGATGCTGCAGCCGTTGGCCTTGGGCTTGGGCTTGGCAGTGCAGAGTCAGATGCTGACGCTGACGGCGGCGACGGCGAGGCTGCAACCTCGATTGGTGCGGGCCTCGGTCTCGGATTGGCCGGTGTAAGCTCTGGTGCGACCGGAGGTGACTCCGGTGATGCAGGCGGCATTGGCGTCGGCGTCGGCCTAGGAGGTGCTGGTGCAGATTCCAGCGATGCTGATGGCGGCTCCGCCGGAAGCTTCTTTGGTATTCCCATTGCCGGTGGCGGTACCACTGGAGATTCGGATGCGGATGCATTCGGGGGCGGCATTGGTCTAGGCCTTGGTCATAGCGGAGACGGCGGCGACGCCGGTTCAATAGGCCTCGCCAACGGTGCAGGTACCGGTAACGGTGCCGGTGGCAATGCCAACGGTGGTGACGGTGGTGACGCAGGTGCATGGTCTGCGGCGTTGAACAATGCTCAGGGCAATGGCGGCATGAACATTGCGGGAGCCGGTGACGGCGGTGATGGCTACGGTGGTCACTCCTGGGGTGGCGACACTGGTGATGCCTTCGGTGGTCAAGCAATCGTCGGTGGTGTTCAAGCTGGTGGCGGTACCGGTGGTGCTGGCGGAAACGCGTACAGCGGTGCCGGCGGTGCTGGTGGCAACGCAGGCCAATGGGGCTCGGGCAACGGTGACGACGGCTTCGTGACTGGTGAATCTTTTGCCTCGGCTGCCTCGCAGATCGACACCACAGCCTTCAACATGTCGATCGTTCAGGGTGCCAACGTGCTTGGCAACACTGTTGATATGACCGTTGTCGGCGGCGGCTTCAGCTCCAGCTACATCGGCGACGATGGCGATGGGGCATAGGTTTAAATAACGGTTCCGGGGCCCAGCGTTCGCTGGGCCCCGGTTTTTTAATCTCAAGATGATGGCTGCGCATTCCGTCATCTTGCCACGCTAGCAAGGAACCCAGTGTCGCAACTGTTTACATGACAGAAATGGAACTGGCAGGATGTTAGACAAATTTACCGAAATCATTTCTCATCTGATTGGTATTTTCCATACCACTGTCGAAGCGGAAAGATTGCGCGACGCTTATGAAGACTTTAAGTATCAACAGCTTCACTCTGAGCTGGATGACCTTGAGGCTTCGCCTGTCGACTTTGATTTGCGCTACACGCTCAAGGACTTTGATCCTGAGTTAAAATACACTCCACCTTCTTATGAAACCCCGTTCAAAATTTGGCTGGCAAATGCGGACCCGATCAATCTGCGGGACCCGTATGTTGCGGGGCAGATGAACGCCTTTCCTGAGCTCTATGTCGAACAAGGGTACTCTTCCTTCTTTCCCGTGGCGCGCCCCTTACTCGTCCTTGAGCCTCCAGGAAGCGTGGTCACAGTAAGCGCACAAAGCGCTTGGATGGAAGATAATGACCTTCTTCGGATGAACAGTGTCTATGCCGAGTTCAATGATCCGTCGGTATACATTGCCGCTTTGGCTGGTCTTCAGGAAGCTGCACAGATCTTGGGTGTCTTAACAGTAGAAGCAACCTTGGAATTCAACGGCAGCGATGCTGCGTCCTTTAAAACATTGCATGGTCTTATGGCGCAGACAGACGACACGTCCCGCCTTGGGGAAAAAGTGGTGGTGCTGCATGGATCGGAGGCCTACGGCATGTTCGTCGGGGGGGAGCCCGTCGACGCCCTGCCTTTGCTGGAAGACGTTATGCCTGAGCTTTTACGGGCCGATGACGATGCCGAGGATGAAGATAGCGGTACCTCATCGAATGTTCGCACAAGCGATCTCGATCTGCCACCAGAAGTGAATACGCAAGCGCCGGATGATGGCGAGCGGATTCAAGATAAAGACCCGTTTGAGGGTTTAAATGGACCCTCCGGTGAAGCTGAATTTTTTGGCCTCGACGACGGCCACCAAGTGGTGACCGGCGGTAATATGATGCTCAATGAAGTGGTCATGAATGTCTCTTGGCTCGATGCTCCCGTTATATCTGTCATGGGAGATGTGGTAGAGCTGAACTTGATCAGCCAGGTCAATGTGCTCGCGGAACATGCCACTTTTAACGGTGTGATACAGGACAGTCTTTCAGCCACATTCAACATCGCGATGATGTCCTACACCTCCCAGTTTGCTGGCGCCGAGACCTCCGAAGGTGCGTCCGAAAATGCAGGTGAAAACAACGACGACATCTACACTGGATTGCCCAAGAACTGGGCGATTACGCGAATTGAAGGCGATGTGCTGACTGTAAACTGGGTGCAGCAATACAGCTTCATGACAGACAATGATCGCGCGGACGTGCAAATTTCTGGCGCCAATACCTACATCAGTTTAGGCGAGAACCTCATCGTTAACTTGGCCAGTCTTGCAGAGATCGGATACGGCTATGATCTCATCATGATCGGCGGCAATCTGATTACGGTCAACCAGATCAGTCAGATGAACGTGATGTTGGATTATGACAGCATCACCGCTGCAGGCGCTACCCCGTTCGGGATCTCAGTAAGTGGTAACTTGCTGTTTAATGGCGCATCTATCTCCACGGTGGGCATCAATACTTACGGGGCGATGACCGAAAACTTCGCGGCCGCGGGCAAGGCTTTTGCAGATGGTGCGCAGACCATTGACCGTGATGTCGCCCATGACGGTGTATTTGCCGGCGATGACCTGCTGACCGTGCTTTATATCGCGGGTGATTTCAAAACCATCAACTGGGTCGAGCAGACCAATATTATGGGCGACAGTGATCAGGTTCATTTAGCTCTTGATGCCTTTACAGCGAAGGCTGGCATGCCCGCCAAACTCTATACTGGGTCAAATGCCGAAATCAACTCTGCCGCGATAAACGTTTATGGTGCTGATTCCGAAGTGCGCGTGCAGGGCGATGTTTACAGCGACGCCCTGCTCTATCAGGCTGATCTGATCGATACGACTTCTAACCCCACTGGGGTCTACATGCCCGCGTTGGCAAATGAAGCGGTCCTATTTCTCGCCGATGGTATGATCACCAACCCCTCTCATTCATCGGACGATCACGGCATCGTTCCAACCTCACCGGAAAGCATGGCATCCTCCGATCTGATGCAAACAATGCTGGCCTGATAGAGCAGAGCGCATATGAATTACCGCAATCCTTTTCCAGTCCCCCCCTTCTCTTCAAAAACTTTAAAAACAAATAGTCGTTCGCGCTATTCGGCGGCACTCCCTGCAGGGCAAGAGTTCAGAAATGCATTTCTTTTGACACCTTGGATGCGATGTGCGGGTCCCCTGCCGGAGCCTGCCAAAAGGATGCATGCGGGCGCGCAGACAAAAACAGAAGCTCCTTCGCCTGCACCACAGGTGGAGGCCCTCCCCGACGCTTTGCAGAGTTCTGGAAACGCCCCGCCCGTAAAAGACGCCGCCGGCCAAAGCTCCGCGCAAAATCATAACCAAAGTCATCCCAAGGCGCCTCAGGGAGAGGCGCAAGGGACTGAGGCAAAGGTTGCCCCCGAACAGCCAACCGAAGCAAAAGCCAAACATGCAGAGCCAAGCAAAACCATACTTGGTGGAATCCAAATCGAAGGGGATACTGGCCCGATCTTGAAGTCCGGTGATGGCAATAAGCCGCCCAGTGGGACCGGGGGTGGTGGCGGCGGTGGCGGGAATGGGGGCAAGCCCACTTTTCACAAGCGTGGCGCACCCGATCAATTTGCCGCACAACTAAGCAAAGGCAAACAGATCGTCCGGCGCAATATGGGCTTTGTGATGATCTTGACTTGCGCCACCAACGTCTTGGTCCTGTCGATCCCCATTTATCTGTTTCAGATATCTGACCGCGTGCTGACCAGTCGCTCTATTGATACTTTAATTATGCTCACGGTGGTCATCGCCGGTGCCGTGATTTTGCAGTCTATTTTTGATGCGGTACGTCGCTTCATTTTGATGCGCACAGCCGTAGAGGTTGCGGTACGTCTCGGTGGACCGGTATTGAGTGCCGCGGCCCATTCGTCGCTGCATGACAATGGGCGGCAGTATCAGACCCTTGGGGATCTCCAATTGCTGCGCAGCTTTCTTGTTTCTGGCACGCTGATCTCGTTTCTCGACGTCCCTTTTGCCCCTTTGTTCATCGCGGCAATTTTTCTTGTGCACCCACATCTAGGTATGATCGTGGTGGCAACGGCCATGGTCTTGATGGTGATCGCGTTAATCAACCAAAAGGCGACATCCAAACCTTTTGCTGAAGCTAATATGGCTCAGGCGCGCGCCAACATGCATCTCGATTCCATGTCCCGCAACAGCCAGATTATCAACGCCCTTGCCATGGTTCCTGAGGCTGTCACGCTCTGGGGACGTGATACGGCAACCTCTCTTCGGTCTCAGGTTATCGCTCAGGACCGCAATATCATGTGGGCTGCAGTGTCCCGCGGGGCCCGCTTGCTTACTCAGATCGCAATGTTGGGTTGGGGCGCTTTCCTTGCCATTCAAGGTGAAATTACCGGGGGCATGGTCATTGCGGCCTCCATCATCGCGGGGCGCGCGCTCTCACCGATCGAAGGCTCCATTGAAGGGTGGAACGGTTTTTCCCAATCACGCTCTGCATATCAGCGGGTGGAGAACCTGATGATGACGGCCGTTCAGAAGTTTGAAAAGTTACGCCTGCCCCAGCCGGAAGGCCGGTTGAATGTGGAGCGCCTGCTCTATGTGCCTACAGGCACAAAGCAAGTCGTCCTTAATGGCCTTACCTTTTCTTTGCAGCCTGGGGACTCGCTGGCGGTAATCGGTAACTCCGGGGCGGGCAAGACTACTTTGGGCAAGATGTTGGTTGGATCAATCTTGCCGACATCAGGGAATGTGCGGCTCGACCTTATGGATCTGCGCAACTGGGATACCCGCCAGCTCGGCGAGAACCTCGGATACCTTCCCCAAGACGTGCAGCTGTTTCCCGGCACCATCAAAAACAACATTGCGCGGATGCGGTCTGATGCGCGCGACGAGGACATCCACCGCGCCGCCGTCTTGGCAGATGTGCATGACATGATCGCTTCCCTTCCCCACGGCTATGAGACGATGGTCGCAGCAGATGGTTCTCCGCTCTCTGGAGGCCAAAAGCAACGCATTGCTCTTGCGCGTGCCTTCTACGGGAACCCACGCTTTTTGGTGCTGGATGAGCCCAACTCCAACCTTGACACTGCTGGTGACCGCGCACTGGCCAATGCCATTCATCGCGCCGGCGAGGCAGGTATTACGGTGGTGGTCATTACGCAAAAGCCGTCTTTGCTGAGTGTGGTCGACAAGATCATGCTTTTGGCTGACGGCAATATTGCACTTTTCGGCGAGCGCCAGCAGGTGCTCCAGCAACTGTCCCAGCGGAGCAACAACGGCAATCCCCCAGCACCCCATCAGGGAGGACCGAACAATGGGTGAATTGGTAGTCTATTCAGAGCCACCCGAATGGTATGATGAGGTACCACGCTCCATTACGCGACAGGTAACCTTTGGGATTAGCCTGCTTGTCTTTGCCTTCGGAGGATTTGGGCTCTGGGCCTTCAAGGCGCCTTTGGCGGCCGCTGTTATTTCCCAAGGCAGCTTTGTTGCTACCGGAAGCAACAAGATCGTGCAGCACTTGGAGGGGGGCATCATTAAGGAGATCCTCGTTGAGGAAGGTCAAGATGTCGAGGCAGGCCAACCCCTTCTGCTTTTGGATGAAACGTCTGCCTTGGCTACGGAAAGAGAGCTGTTTTTGCGCCAGGTGCGGCTTGAGGCGATGGAAGCGCGCATTCTTGCTGAATACAGTCAAAAGGACGTGCTAGCCTACCCTCTGCATCTCGAGAAACTCCGGAGCGATTTCAACATCGCCTCGATGCTTGACGGACAGGAAATTGTATTTGATGCGGCCACACGTCAGTTGCAAAATGACGTCAATCTGCTTCAACAGAGCATAAATGGCCTGAAAGAGCGCGCGCAGGGCTACGAGCAACAGCTCAATGCGACGAAGATACAGCTTGAGATCCTGATCGAGGATTCTGAAGCCAAAGAGATCCTTTTGAATAAAGGCCTCATCCGGCGCACGGAGTACAACACATTGCGACGTGCTATGGCGGAAGCCACAGGCCAAATCGGGCGGCTCGAATCTGAAATCAAGGAAACTCAAGCGCTTTCCATGCGCTATGAGTCTCAAATAGAACAGACCATCGATGAGCGGCAAGCGACGGCTCTCGATGAACTTCAGGTGGTGCAATCAGAGCTTGAAAGTATTCGAGAGCAAACGCGCAAGGCCCAGGGTATTCTGCACCGGGCTGAAATAGTGGCACCCGTGTCGGGCACCGTGGTGCGCCTGCACTATCATACGGCTGGGGGTGTCATTGAAAGCGGGAAGGCAATATTAGAGATCCTCCCGACCGGCGAGCCGCTGATCATCGAGGTTCAGATCCCGCGGGCTGAGATTGATGTCGTACGCAAAGGCCAGGAGGCAACGGTGCGTCTGACAGCGCTAAACCAACGCACCACACCGATCCTGGAAGGTCAGGTCTACTATGTATCGGCCGACGCAATCTTGGATCGGGCAAATGACGTTCCCCAAGAAATTTATGTCGCGCGCGTGTCGGTGCCTCCCAGAGAACTCGACCGCGTTCGGGGCTTTACCCCGACGCCAGGCATGCCGGCCGAGATCATGATTACAACGCAAGATCGTACCTTTATTCAGTATCTCATGAAGCCTGTTACTGACAGTATGATCCGCGCCTTTCGCGAACAGTGACTGGGCCACGCGCAAAGCGCGCGCAAAACCAGTCACGGAGAGTGTCTCGGTGTCTTGGGTGTTGCTGGGACCGGCGCTGTCTGACCGGATGAAATGCCGCTGTCTCGCGATCTGCACTACAGAGTGGACATCTCTTGGGTTGAAGGTAATCGCGATGTGAAGGGGGTGGGCCACGGTCACAAACCTCTGCAGTACGGGCCGCTCTTGCCTCACCGGCTTGTTGAGATCCTCAAGACCGGCCGCCTCAGTGACCGGGAGCAAAGCTTCGAAGCCAGCGCGCGCGTCGGCGGAAGTAAGCAGACTGGTGAGGTGGTCCTTCCAAAAGAAGGGCTTCTTTGCATTCGCAGCTATGCGCGCTTTATCCAAACATGCCATTCTTGGTAACGATAAAAGAACGGACGCGAACAGAAAGGCAAAGGGCTATGAGCGATCCTGAACGGATAAAGCTGCTTGAGAAAGCACTGATAAAATATGTTGAGCTATACGGGTTTATAGATGAAGCGCGTGAGTATTACATACGCAATGCAGACGGAAAAGTGGCGGCATCTGAGCAAAAACATTGAGCGCTACCATGTAGAAATCTGCTATACCACACAGCGGAACCGTGTGCTCAAGTCTTCCCCTGCACGGAATGCGTCGCTCAAACTGGTGGGGAGCTTTGCACAAGCGGACTGCGCTTTGCGACATATGCGGGTCAGCCATTCTCTTTCAGCATATGCGCGATAGATTGAAGGATGACTGCGTTTGTATTGATATCGCTATAGGTTTTGCTTGCCTCTCCGGTCCTTTGGTTGATGCTGGATGCAAAGCCATTAGAGGTCTTGGCCTTGTCTCTTACTACGGTGAGCAGCCTGTCGCAAAACGGATGGTCTTTATATGCGGACCACAAGTAGGCCGCTTTTGAGCTGATCGAGAGATGCTCATCGCGGAAGGCTTTCGTGCGATGAGCGTCCAAACCCGCCACTGTGTCAGTTGCCCAAACGCGCCCCTGCGCATCAAATTGCAATCCCTGGTACAAGAACCAGGGCGCGTTGTTGATAGGCCCTTCTGAGACGCCGATGAGCCTTCCGGTTTCCTCATGCTCTTCGATTTGAGCGGCCAACAAGACATCAGCGAGATACGCTGATTCAGGAGACATGCCGAACTCTAGCGCCTCCATTAGCAGAGGTTCCGCCCCAAGAGGCCCAATGCGCCCACAGACTTCCAGCAAGGCCATCTGACCATCAGGGCTGCTTTTGCCTTGGAACACTTCGTAGGGTGATTTCACTTCAATCCCCCAGGTCCGAAAGGCCCAGGCGGCATAATGTGCGCAATGTGATCTAAAGGTCGTTTCCAGTATGCCGTCCTCTACGGAGTAGACGACTCCATTTTGAACGATGTCTTTCAGGTCCCAACTCGCCACGGTGGGCGCCGCGCGATCCTTTACCAAAGGGTGCAGATCGAGGTTGTACAAAGCCGCCAGCAGCCGTCCGGCATCACAGCCATCAAAGTTTCGATTGCCCCATTTGAACTTGTCAGTTGCAATCCATCCTTGGGGCAACAGCCGTCCTTGGGAGCGTCGGCCAGCAATGTTGGGCAAAATACGCCCAATCGCCCTTTGGAACTTCTGGGGCGAGATGAGTTCAAGATCTACCGCCGCTATGAGTGCAAAGATATGGCTGCCCACATCCCACATTGTCACGGTTTCATGCAACCTTTGGTGGCCAGTAGCAAAGTTCACGGTGGCGGGGCAAAGGCCTGTTTTCGGATTGGTCCATCGTTCGAAATACGACCAGGCAATCTTGGCATCCGCCAGCAACTGGGCGCGGCTTTCGGCACTCGGGTCAAGGGGTGTCTTTGATAGTTGCGCCTGATAAGTCTGCGTTCTGCGAAAATGCGTGATGTAAGGTCCTTGGGGAACGAGGCGCTTTACATAGTCTGGCAGTGATACGATCCGGGAAATGCCGTCATTCTCGATCGCGTATAGAGCGTTTTTGAAAACACGCCTGTAGGATTCGTTCTGCAAAAGCTCCGTGGAAACAGCAAGGACACAGTCCGTCGTTCCAAGGGACCTTTCCAAGGTTTCCTGTGCTGATCCGACATCTTGAAGGCGCACTGTCGGCAGACCCAAGATGTTCTTTGAATTTAGCCCTGCGCTGGTTTTCTCGGTAAGTTCAGTTACAATCCCATAGCCGCCATCGGCGGGAGCCTGAGAGGACAAATGCTGGCCTTTGTCGAAGAGCGCGACAGCATCCAAGGATCCAGATGAAGGTTTCCCCTCCTTCAAAGAAATCCAGTACCCCAAAGCGGCGTCTGAGGCTGTGTCGGGCCCAGAGCTTGAGGGCAGTCCTTCAGCCTCCAGTTCGCGCTGGAAATCAGCTAAGGCGGCTTGGTCTTCTGCTGTCGCATTCCCCTTCAAGACAAAATGCAGCCCCACATGCCTTTTATAGGCATAGGCGTCCCGAAACTGGAGATCGGAAGCAAGGATGGGGCTGACCCAGTGGTCGCCCGTCTGAACCAAAACTTGAGCAGCAAAAGCAGAGGCTGCGGGCTCAAGCCCTGCCAGGGGGATGGTCAAAAAGTCTCGTGCGGAAAGGTAGAGGACGTGTTCCACCGCCCGGGGCTGGGGGAAACTATAGGCTTTCCGCGCAGGCTGCAGTTGTACGCGCTGACCACCGACCAGTCTGACAACACCGTCCTCCCAAGCCTCAGGCCTGACTTCACGGCTCACCTGAGGGCGCATCAAGACATTACGAATGCCAGAAGCCCGAACGCCCGAGGGAGCCACGGTTGTGGGCATCATATCGCAGGCGATGGTTTGGCTTTCGTCTGCATAGGGGGGGGCTTCCGTAGTGCCCCACACAGCGGCGTGCAAAGCGCGGCGCGTGTCGTGAACCGCACGCGCTTGGAAATAGGGGGTCATGCCCGCAAGATTTTTCACCAGGGGCACGATCTGAAGCAAACCGGGTGTTCTTTGCAGCCGTGCTCTCAGGCCCTGAGAAAGCGCAGTGCCTGGCTCCAAGGGCCCTGCGTTGAGGGGGGCTGGATCAATCAGACAACTCACAGGCAACCCTTTGCGGGCAAAGGCGTCCAAAACAATCGCGATGCGCTCAGGATCGGTGGTGCTATTCACATCATCAATCACGACGAGAGTGTTTTGAGGGGTGGCGGGCGCACCACGACCTAGGGACGGATGCGCAAGCAAAAGCGGTGCTGCTGTGCCCCACCTTAAAAAAGTTCGGCGCTCGATCATGTCAGCTTTGCTTGATCGAAGTGAAAGCCCACGCGCGTCATCCGCCCCCAACTGGTCAAAGACCCCGTTACTGCCCGCCAGAGCGCCCGGATGACTGAAACATACAAGACCTGACGGTAGAAGATCCGCTGCACCGGAAGCAAAAGCAACAAGCGTCGATCCTCTGTAGAGTCCAATCGAAAGGCGATGACGGCACTCGCGATTTCCAATGCCGGCAGGGCCAGATAGGCGATGATTAAAGGATTGGTTATGACGCTTGCGAAATCCTGATCCGTCCCGCCAAAGTTTGTAAAAAACTCTATCATCAGGAGCACCAAAAATAGGTCTGCCAAAGGCGCGATGAGCGGCATCAAATACCCAAAAACCACCAAATCCGGTAAGGCTACGAGACCTAAGTTGCGGCGCTCAACCGTCGCACCGAGATGTTTCCAGCCAGCTTGCATCATACCGAGCGACCAGCGCAGCCGCTGCGTCATCAATGCACTAAGAGACCTTGGCGTTTCGGTTGTTGCAACGGCGCGATCTTCATAGATTACCTGATAGTCTGATCGTATCATTGCCATCGTCATGTCGGCGTCTTCTGTAAGCGTTTCAGTGGAGAAAATGCCCGCTTCCATTAGAGCTGTCGTGCGCCATGCTCCAATCGCTCCAGGTACAACGGTGATGGCATTCAGATGCTCTTTGGCCCGGCGCTCAACAGCTTGAGCCGTGATATATTCAAGCGCTTGGAGGCGGGTGAGAAGGTTGTCTCGATTGCCCACCACCACCCGACCGGCCACGGCCCCTACTTTAGGGTCTTTAAAGTGCGCGGCCAGCAAGCCCACGGCATCAGGGGCAATTTGGGAATCTGCATCAATGCAGATCAAGATTTCACTTTGTGCTTCATCAAGTGCGGCATTGAGCGCCGCAGCCTTGCCGCGGTTGGGCTGTCTTAGGACGGTCACCAGCGGGTGATACGCAAAGCTGATCGCTTTCTCGTAGGTGTCATCGGTCGACCCATCGTCCACCACGATGATATCAAAATCTCCATACTCAGAGTAGAGGGCTTTGCGGATGCATTTTTCAATCACGCGCGCCTCATTGTAGGCAGGGATCACGATTGTGACCGAGGGCTCGTGCTTTGAAAGGGGCGGTGCATGGCGCCGGCGCCTTGCCGCCCAGAAAAGAAGACTGATTGAGCGGCAAATGCCGATCGCGAACACGGTCCAGAAAGCAATCTGGAGAAGAGACCAGCTGTTGCCCACGGCCAGAAAGGACATGCTGCCGAAGGTGGATGTCACGCGATCTCCATCTGGCATCAGCATGTCTGATGAAACCCCTAGAAGGTCAGCAAGGGTGGTAAAGGTGTAGCCTTTGAGCCGCAATTCAGAGATCACCCGCGGGAGAGCCGCAACGGTCTGGCTCTGATCCCCGCCCCCATCATGGAGCAGCACGACGCCCCCGGCATTGAGCTCTACCTGTCTGATGATCTCATCTGCCAGCTCATCGGCGGTTTGAGTGGTCCAGTCGCGCGGCACGACGTCCATCCCGGCAATGATGTATCCCGCATCCTCAAGGGGAAGAAGAGATGCGACTTCCTTGGATGTGATAGGGCCCCCGCTGCGCATATAGGGTTCACGATAGAGCCGCATGTTTTTGCCCGTTATGCCGTTGATCAACAGCTGCGTAGAGTTGACTTCAACCCGGGCCCGGGAGGCGGAGACCTCTCCCATATTTGGGTGTGAATAGGTATGCGAGCCCAGCTCATGGCCTTCCGCAAGAATGCGTTTCACCAAATTCGGGGCGGCGATCGCGCTGTTGCCCAAAACAAAAAATGCGCCGGGCGTTTGGGTTTCGCGCAAAATATCCAAAGCGGCAGGGGTATGCTGAGGATGGGGGCCATCATCAAAGGTCAGAACCACCTTATTGAGCGCGCCAGCGCCGTAAAGCCGCACGGCCCCCGCCCGCGGCATCTCGCTATAACTTACAGAAGTGACTTCATGGGTGGTGGGGTCAACCAGCACGGTACGTTTGCCTACACCTGGCATGGAAATCGGCGCGACAAAGGGGCCTTCCCCGAAAAGCTCAACGTAGTCTGATAGAACGATGTTTTTGAGGCTTTCGCCGGAGAGTGCCGCGTCGCGCGTGGTCTGGTCGAGAACGGCCCAAATTCCTGGGTCCTCATACCCGAGCCCACTGAGGCCGATCGCGGCAATACCTTTATTTTGCAACGTGAGAATTTGATTTTGCGTTGAAGCGGCGTCAAGCATCCAAACCCGGTGCTGCATTCCCTTGGCATCTATATAGCTTGCCCGGGTGTTTCCGGCCTGGGGGGCGAACTCTGCATTCCCCCCCTCTTCCGCGAGCGCAGACATGGTTTGCGCAAAAGACTGGATTTCCGGCCGAGGTTGGCCTGAGACCCAATCGACGGCGTGGGTCCCCAACTCAATGACCAGCTTCTCAGGTGCTACATGCTCTTGAAGGGACGTCACATGCGCTTCAAACCAATTTTTATCTGCCAGTGGCTGAGGTGCGGAACCGATCCAATACTCCTGGTAGCCATTGACGATAACCGTATCAAAGAACCGGTTCGCTAGGACCAAAAGACTGTTCGGGGTGCTGCTTGGAAGCTTCACGCAAGATGTAAGGCCTTGCGTGCTCAATGCAGTCGCTACTTGTCGACCTAAGGTGCTGAAGGTTTCGATGGTCAAAGGAACCAAAGGGCTTGCGTCCAGACAATACCCCGTCACGGCATCATCCTGAGAGGGGCGGTCAAAAAAATCGGACAGAACCGCCGCCACTTGTGTGGGCCCGTTCGAGGCCGTTAAAAACCTCGTTGCGGTGGCGTCCAACTGAAGCAGAGGCATGATGCCCACTCTGGGGCTCTTTTCAACATACTCCAACAGCGGATCACGGGTGCCTGAGCTTACGCCAACAACTTGTGCCTCCCCCTCGGCCACCGTGATATGAAACCAGGTGGGCAAGACCACATGAAGAGTATCACAGCTTTGCTGGAGAGATTTTGCCGCCCAAGGGAGCTTGGCAGGGACAACCGCATAAACCTTTTGCCTTTGCGCCGGGACATCTCCTGTCAAACACTGGTATCTCAGACCTTCTTGCTGCGCATGAAGATCGATCGCTGCAAGGTTTGGCGGTTCATTGTCCCCCTGCATGGGGAGACGTCGCGGGTCAGACCGCATGCTTTGCTCTTTTAACACGCTAATAGGTTCAGGCAGTGCCGCTTCCAAGCCGCCATCCGAGCCCACCGTCATGGCAAAAAGCATCAGCCAAACAATGGCTCCAATGGCGACAGTCCCGGCCGACAAAAGAACACGCGTTTTTCTTCGGCGGCTAGGGTCCAGAAAGACGCGATCTGACAGCCCACGGCTGGTGCGAGGCTCATGGTACCCCCGCTCACCCCCCGTTGCTTTGTCAGCGCTTTTCTTTGGTCGCCCAATATTCCGCATTTACGCCTTCGCATCTACAACCTGTCGTATAGGGGCGTTTGCGGCGTAGCAGTGAAGTCCGGCGCTAAAGCAGGAGCGGTCGGGTCAGAGTTTAAAAGTTAAAGAAGCACGACCAAGTTGGGCGCTATCCTGATTAACTTGCGCTCACCTATATATCATCGGCGCGCGCGAACCCGTTCGAAATCCAAATACTTTATGTGGCTGCAAAGCCTATACTGCGTCGATTATAAATGAAGGCAGAAGTATGTCATCTCATTGCCCAATTTATGCCCATTTTGCAATCTTGGGTTGATCTATTGTTTCTGTTTACTAAACGCTGACGCAAAGAAAGCCGGATTGGTCATTTAAAGGCTTAAAAAGGTAGGTGATTCAAAAGTTTAGCACCCAGGCGATTCGCACCTCCCTATGGCAGATGGTCGCCCATTTTTTGCCACAAAGCCTTAAGAATCCTTGACTACAATACCCTCTTGAAACAACATAGGATCAATCGTGTACCCTACAGCACACGGTTGCCCAGTAACGGCTGCAGCTTCGGTTGTAGCCGTTTTTTATTTCTGTCAGGTAGGCGCTCTTTTCCAAGGGCCACAATGATCTACATTGAGTTTTTGAGATCTCGATGTGAATTACTTCAAACCCGCTTGCACCAGCCGTGCCCGAGTTTTTCCCACGAAGGCGACAGTAGAAGACTACCGCTCACCGAGGCCTTATATTCCAAGCTTCTTTTTGAGCCCGGCGACTTCATTTTGGTATATGTAGCCGCGGGTCAAACTTGCGTCCCCCTTAACGGGCCACCATTCTGACTGTCCTGGATAGCTGCGCCAGACGCGGTCAAAACGGTCAACTACATGCTGGATACAGCTTTTTTCTCCCGGGGAGCTGCCGGCGCGACCGTTATTGGGCCAGTACCATGTGAGGTTATGACACATGCGTCCATAGCTATCGACGGTCCATGTACCCGCGCCTAGGCTGTCGCTGCTCTGCGCGCACCATGCTCGAGCTTGATTGTTCGGACCAAAATAGATGCCGCCGTCACAGTCTGCGTCCCATTGTTCTGTTTTGCCAATATAGGCTGCAATGACTTGGCTGGGTGCGGGGGTCTTAGCCTTATAAGGCAAAGGATCTGCCATCGCGCCGACCGGAAGAGCCGCAATAAGATAACAAACAAGCCAAGATTTTCGACAAAACATGAGAGAACCCTTTCCATAGAAGGAACTGTGAAGAATATGCTCAGCGGATTTATGGTCTCATGTCAACGTTTATCCCGCAGGATTTTTACTCGAACAGTCTTGCACATGATACGTGCTTCGTGAACGGAAAACGGGCAAAAGCCCTGCTTTTTCAGTACCCGTAAAAATCACAAACACGATACCTAAGGCATTTAATTTACTGACATAACTTGAACAGGTTTAATCCCCTGCATATTAAGGTTCGGTAGAGATTCAGCTTCGTAAGAAAAATGGAAACCATATATGATCGATAAAAGTGAACTGAAGACAATGTCTCGCAAAGAGCTCGAAAAGCTTTTGAATGATGTCCAAAAAGCGTTAGCATCTGCAATAGCGAAGGATCATCGTGAGGCGAAGAAGGCGGCTTCCAAAGCAGCTGCCGAGTTTGGCTTTTCGCTAGGTGAAATTGCAGAACTCGCAAGCCCGGTGCCTGCGAAGACGAAGCGCAAAGCAAAAGCTGCTAAAAAGCCGTCGAAACCTGTCTTTTCCAATCCTTCCGATAAGACGCAAACTTGGACTGGAAAGGGACGGCAGCCCAACTGGTACCGTGAGCAAATTGCGGCGGGAACCACGCCTGAGACAATGCGCATTGCAGACTAATGAAGCTTTGGCCCTCGCGACTGCGAGGGCCTTCATCCCCTTACTAGTCATATATTCAGGCTTGGACCCTGTTTCCTGAACGAGTAGACAAAAGCTCGGTCAAGGGACGGCGTCGGAACGCACCCGCGCCCACTTGATCGCATCTGGATCTTGTTCGGCAAGGCCGTTGAGTAAAATGTTGGCGCGCTCCGCGATACAATAACCTATTTGATCGGGAAGCGGATGCAGCAGGTCTGACATTCTGGAAAGAATACCTCGACGCAAACGGGATTGTCGATACTGTCGATGAGGCCCTTGCCTATATGATGCAGTCGGATGAGTTCGCAGGATTGGTTGGAACCACCTATTCTGACGGTGTTTTCGTCTAAGACGAATTAGTCGAGATGGCAGGTTGAGCACTGGCATCTCGACAGCGCATTGAATTTAAATGCAAAATATCGGTCCAACCTAAGATTTTTTAATCGTATGCCGGGCGAAGAACTTCAAAATTTGAAAGATAAAACTGTGTCCTTGGCGCTTCGCTCAATGGAATATATGGAAACTTTGTTTATGTAGGGCTTGTCAGAGCGCGGGCCTGTCCACCATCCTGAAACCCACATGGGGGCCAACCGTGATGCGGCCGATACGACCTAGCAGGCCGCTCACCTAATAAAAGAGCAGCAGGAGATTCATTAAAGGGGTTCACCCCTTTAATGGACATAAATAAAGGTGAACCATGAAGATTAAAGCTTCCTACATTGGGCTGCTGGCAGCAGCCTGCGTATTTTTGAACACGCCCCAAGACCTTCAGGCGTTTGAACTTTCCGACGGCAGCTATGAAACCGATCAGGACGGCGGCACAGGAACGCTGAAGGTTTTCCAAGGCCAAGCGGTACTGCGCATTAAAGGGAAGGAGTGCTCTGGCGAAGTTGCAGGGGAATTGAGGCCCTTATCGGACGGGCAACTTACCTTCAGTCAAAACCTAGACGGTAATCACTGCGCGCTTGTGCTACGCGATTCAACTCAGGGGCTGATAAAGATCATGCCTCAACAGAATTGCTCCAAGTTTAATGGCCCTACCTGCAGCTTTTTTGGGGTCGTTAAAAAGCACACGTTCGTGCAGCACTGATGTAATTTAATGAAACGTACTTTGTCCAACTTCCCGAGGGTCAGCGCTCGGGCTTAGCAAAGCACAAAGGGTGAGACTGACAGAAAAGGTTTGCAAGCGTATGAGCACCGATCTTGGTGGTCGCTTAAGCCAAAATTAAGCACACGCCTTACCTACTGCACAACGCTACAAGACTGCGAAAAACGGCTGAAGCGGGCGATTTGATCTGAAGGCGCCCTGCCCTCGCACATCAGTCAGCACCAAACAGATCTCGGGTAAAAACCTTCTCGCTGACATCTTCAAGATCGGTATGACGGCGGTTTGCTACGATCACATCCACCTGCATCTTGAATGCATCGAGATCTTCGATCACGGCGGACCCAAAGAAGCTGTCTTCCTGCAGCGCTGGTTCATAGACGAGAACCTCGATGCCCTTGGCTTTCAGTCGCTTCATGATCCCTTGCACCGAACTTTGACGGAAATTATCAGATCCGGTTTTCATCACCAGCCGGTAGATGCCGACTTTGCGCGGGTTTAACGCAAGGATCCGTTCGGCAATGAAGTCTTTGCGGGTGCGGTTGGCCTCTACGATCGCGTGGATCAGATTTTGCGGAACATCCGAATAATTGGCCAGCAACTGCTTTGTATCTTTGGGCAGGCAATAGCCCCCATACCCGAAAGAAGGGTTATTGTATTGCTGGCCAATGCGCGGATCGAGACAGACGCCGTCGATGACTTGGCGTGTATCGAGCCCATTGGACAGCGCATAGCTGTCCATCTCGTTAAAATAGGCGACGCGCATGGCCAAGAAAGTATTGGCAAAAAGCTTTACTGCCTCAGCTTCGGCCGCGCCGGTGAAGAGCATAGGGATATCGCGAGCGCGCGCTGCCTCGGCCAGAAGCGCTGCAAAACGGCGCGCACGAACACTGTCTTCGCCCACCACGATCCGCGACGGGTGCAGGTTGTCATATAGAGCACGGCCCTCGCGCAGAAACTCGGGGCTGAAGATCAGCTGGTCGGTCTGAAGCTTTGCGCAAAGGGCTGCAGTATAGCCCACCGGCACGGTGGATTTGATGACAATGGTTGCCTTCGTGTTGAGAGCCATGACTTCGCGCACCACCGCTTCGACACTGGACGTATCAAAGACGTTCGTCTGCGGATCGTAGTTCGTAGGCGTGGCGATGAGGACGAACTCTGCCTCACTGTAAGCCTCAGCAGCAACAGTCGTGGCGCGCAGGCTTAAGGGTGTTTCTGCCAGATAGCGTTCAATCTCGGGATCCACGATCGGTGAACGGCCCGCATTCACTTCTGCTACGCGATCCGGGTTCAGATCCACTGCTGTTACATCATTGTGCTGGGCCAACAAAACGGCGTTGGACAGTCCTACATAGCCAATCCCGGCCACGGCAATTTTAGTCTTGGACATGCGAGGGCGCGCCTTTTCTACGTCTCTTTGAAAGAAACTGATAAACCGTGACCCCCTCCTATGGAAACCCACTGTCTATGCACTTCATCGTTCGGACTCGAAACATGTCCGTGAAGGCCAGCATCGCAAGAATTGACCAAACTAGGAAGGGCAGCTGTGGCGCGTAAACAAGATAGGTAGAACCCGCCCAAAGAAACAGAAAGTGGGACAACGCCCCTTTCCGTTCCTTACTCGGCAGGAACCGCGGGCCTGAGACCCTCAGGCGATGAGATCAAATTGAGCCATGTCACTCTTGAAACCGATGGTGGAAATTGTGCCGCCATCATCAAACGACCAGCTTTTGGCGTAGATTTCATGCGCGCTGTCGTTTCCATCAAAGGCATCCATATGGATAAATATGATCTCTGTGGCCAAGTTGACGACTTTGATATTGCTATAGGTGTGTAGCAAGAAATCTAGGAAAACCCGCGCATCTTGATCAAAAGTCTCAATGCCATGGACGCCTTGGATCGGGCTTAGCGGATTTGGCACATCCTTTGTGTCTCCAGGGTCCAACAATTGAGTGAGTTCAGTTTCAGCAATTTTGTCGAGGCTGGTGATTTCGAAGCTCTCGAATGCTGCGTCAAAGCTCTGCAGAAAACTGATTTCTTTAGCGGTCTCAGACGCGGCATCTGCAGAAGATGCCGATGGGGCCTCTTTTACTTTCTTGGCGCTCTCTGAAACGTCATCGCGCGCCATAGAACTCGGGGATGCCTCCGGTACATGAGTGGAAAGAATTGCAATTTCAGTGCTATGCGTTGGTTGTACGATCTCAAAAGCCGCAGGCGTCTCTGCGGTCGTCTCCATAGTGGGCGTCTCGGCTGGCCCTTCTTCATCAGACGGTGCCGTCGCATCGATCTGTCGCTGCTGTAGTTTGGTGATCTCCGAGGCCATCAAAAGGGCAGCTTCTTTTTCTTTAACTTGGGTGAGTGCTGCGGACAGGCTTGCCAAGCTTAGCTTTTGCAAGGAGCCATTCTCATCTGCAGCTTCAAGTGCATTGCCCGCAGGCAGGGGCAAGCCTGCGGCAAGAGCAACAAGGCTCAAGCTGGCTCCTACGACTTTAGCGCCATGTCCAGAGAAGCCCAGAGCCAAACCTTCACGGCTGGGGGACGCGATTGCCCCCTGTTTTGTCAGGTCCTGGTCCGCGGGGAGCGGGGGCGTTTTTTGCGCCACGAGCGGTAGCTCATCTGCGTGATCTGTCGCAGGGTCGATGTCGCCGACTGCGTTTTTTTCCACGGAAGTGGGTCCTGTGCCTTCAGCCTCTCCTGCAGCAATCATAGGGGTGGCTGCGATGAGCTCATCTGACATCAGATAGATCGACCACACCAATGCTGCCAAAGCCGCTGCGGGGTGTATGAAGACCACATCGCGGTTGCGCTTTGCGATCGAGACAACGTTTTGCCCCGATTGTCCGGCTTGCGTTACCGGTTTCACACGGCGTGAGAATTCAGCAACCAGATCTTGCAAGCTGTCGCCTTTGATGGGGGCGTCCTGCATTTGACTGGTGACCATATAGGCCCCGTCAAAACGGCTGAAGTGCACCAGCACCTCGTCTTGGCTGTCCATGAAGACAAACCACGGGTCTCCTTCATCGGTGACCCCGCGATCCACTTGGGTCGTCACACCGGCCAGCGCCAGGATCCGTTGCGTGCGGTAAAGATCCGCCAACTCCTGGTTGGACCACCCTGTGACCGGTGCAGGCAGGCTGCTGGGCTGTTGGAGAAAGGAAACGTTGGTGTCAGCCTCAGAGTGGCCATCAGCGACAGCTTCATCTTCTCTTACTCTGCCGTAGAGGTCTGACATCTTGAAGCTGCCGGGCGCATCCTCTGCCTCAGTCAGACCAGAGACGGCCAGAGCACTCGACCTAATAGACCGTGGAAACCGAATAACATCAGACATCAAGCAAATCCTTTGCGCCACCATATCATTTTGAGGGCAAAGTCCAAGGTGTTATAACTGCCAACTCTTCGAGACGCGCGGTTTGCGGAGAACCCGTTCAGATCAGTTTCTTTCTCAACCATTGCAGAGGCGTAGGCGGGGAAGCGACGGTGCTTCTTGTCTTCGCAAAACTGCCGGTTGAAGGAGGGTTCATCAAAGTGGCCGTGCGTGGCAAGTCAGACCCCGCGCCCCTCTGCAACAGCGAGATCGCCCCCCGATGCCAGTCTTTTGTACGGCTAAAGAGTGAACTTGGGGGCCCTTAGCGCGTCCTGTATTTTGCAAAGAGACATCAATCTTCTGCGCGCGGGCCTGCTGCCAGCACCTGTAATGGCCATTTTGAAGGCCACGCCCCACATTTCCATGCAGGCTAAGAAATGCGGCGGCTGGCGCCTTACGGCCTGACCTCTCCCGCCTCCATCCCGTCCCAATAATGGTTCCGGTCGGCATGGACCTGGATCATGATCATCCCCGGGGGTGTCTATCCCTTCTTTAAACCAATACTCGAGTTCCGGCACCCAGTGCTCTTCAAAGGTTGCGTGATCGTCGATCAAGCTCGCATGGCCCTGCACGTGGACCATCGCGCCCGGTTTGCCGACAAGCCCCATCACCCCGCCCGAACCTTGGAACGACAACCCAACACGGTTATTGCTCCTTAGGTCGCGGATTTTGCGGCTGTCTTCATCGCTATAAAACCAGCTCTGTCCTCGATACTCCACATCGCCGTTCGAGCTCATAGGGCGGGCAGCAATGAGGCCATCCTCACTATGGGTTTCCATCATGCAAAAATCGATCCGCGCCATAAGTTCGGCGACTTCCTTCAATGTCTTATTGGCCATATCGTTTCTCCTTCAGGCGCAAGCTGCGCTCTGTTTGGAGTGAACGCGCCACTACGCCTTGCAGTTGCCGAATGGCTCACAGCTTTATTCGATAGGTGCTTCTTACCTGCAGCGGTATAAATCAGCCGTCAGTCATCTTTGCGATTAAAAGATCAGGCATTTTCGATCTCATATCAGACGTGGCGCACGCTTTTTGGCAGACTTTATCTCAATACGGCCGCACCAACCCTCTCTCTATTTCTCATCTGCAGCCAATTTCAGGGCGAGATCAATATCGTGCTTGGCCTCTGCAATGTCATCTGCGCGCAGTTCAGGCGGTCGCATATCCGTAAGCGTATTGCACATCTCCACTTGGATTGGGTAATGGCCCGAGCCGAACTCCGGCAGTACTGAGAAGGAGTGGCCTGACAGTCCTGATTGATGGAGGATTTGATCAAGGGGCCAGGTTAAGCAGTGCTGATAGGACGTATTTCATATGTTCTCCCCCTTCGCTTACCTAATGAACACTCTGAAAAGGGACAAAGTTTCACCTTTGCCTGGACGCCAAAGGCCCTATGCGCCCTTGCTGCGTCATTTGCAGTTAGGCCCTTCGCTGCCCGCAAAAGAACGGGGCGTGGTGATTGATGCTTGCCCAAGCGCGCCCGCGCATAGCGCCGGTCAAGAACCTGTGGCAGGTTGCACAGATGGAAGAAATTCACCGCACAATCCGGCTGCTCTATACCGGGCAAAGCCAGCGCGCCCGACGGTTTCGCTATGGGCTGATCATTTTTGATGCGCTGACCATCCTTTATTTCATTGCGACAGCCGCCCTACCCGCAACGCCGACGATAACCGGCGTGAACACCGCGCTCGGCTTGCTCATTGCGTTGGACCTTGCGGCCCGGCTCTGGATTTCGAACAACCTGCGCCGGGAACTAACACGCATCTATACGCTTGCGGATCTGGTCGTGACGCTGTCTTTGCTGCTCGCCCCCTTTCTTCCTGGGAGCTTTGCCTTCCTCCGCGTCCTGAGGGGGCTACGGCTGATCCACGCCTATCATCTGCTCCGCGATTTGCGGCGCGACAGTCTGTTTTTTCGGCGTCATGAAGATGCCATCCTCGCAGCCGTCAATTTGTTCGTCTTCATCTTCGTGACCACGTCATTGGTCTTTGTGCTGGCCTTTGATGGAGAGACAGGTGTCGCGGGATATGTGGACGCGCTCTATTTTACGGTGGCGACGCTCACCACGACTGGCTTTGGTGACATCACCATGACAACGACCAGCGGCAAACTCTTATCGGTATTTATCATGGTCGTGGGGGTCGCGCTTTTTGTGCAATTGGCGCGTGCCATCTTCCAGCCTTCCAAGATTAAGTACAAATGTCCTGAATGTGGCCTGAACCGGCATGAGACAGATGCAATTCACTGCAAACACTGCGGCGAACCCTTGAAGATCGAGACTGAGGGAGAAACCGCAACATGACCGCGCCCGCACGGCTCTACAGGTTGAGAGTTTGACAGAGATCTTCGCTACAGGTGGTGCGCCCACGCTGTTGAGCTGATCGCTTAAACCATCGGGCCGTCAAAAAGAGCGTAGAACAAAAACAGGGAATGGACTCCCATTCCCTGTTCTGACGGCCCTTGGGTGGCACGAGGTAAAATCCCACCCAAGGTATCCGTTCGTCCTTAAAACCCCATCACAAGCGAAACGCCAATGGTGTTGTCGGTCGATTTCAAACCGGCTGTGGGATCTGTGTTATAGTCTGTGCGGTAGCTTAGACGGGTCGACAGGTTGTTGGACACCTTGAAATTGACGCCCGCGTCGTTCGACACAATCGTATTGGTGTCGGACCCAAGAACATCAGTGTCGTTGGTGAAAGAGACCGTATCGGTGAGCGCATAGAAGTAACGCGAAGATACGATGAAGCCGGCTTCGGTGTCAGATACGCCAGCCGCATCTTTGTAGTAACGCGCGCCGGGGCCTGCCTGGACACGCCATGTGTGGTTCGGCTCGCTCAGGACACGGTAGCCTGGACCGAAGCCCAAGAACGCATCGGTTTCCGAGCCGGGCAAGATCGCACCAGAATTATCGGTCAGCAGGCCGTCATATTGGAAGCGACCAATGCCGAACATGTAGAACTCTGGCGTGAAGTAGCGGCTGGCCTCATAGGTACCAAAGAACTTCTCTTCGTTCTTCGTGCCGTTTGCTTCGCCGTATTCGACGGCGAAGCCAATAAGGTGGTTCCAGTCGCCAATCCCGTAGGTTAGGCGGCCTGCACCAGCCAGCTCACCATTGTCGGTGTTGCCAGAAGTGCCAGAGGCCGTCAGGGCAAAAGAGCCGCGCCAGCCTTGTGCCACACCATTCGGTCCAAAGCGGTCTGCGTCTTCACCACGACGTTGGTCGCGCTCTACCTCTGTGGTGATGTCGTCGATTTGATCATTGAGTTCGGTCACCCCTGTCAGGGTGCTTTGGGCTGAAGCCGGGGCAGCGACGATCAGCGCCAGCGTCGAAACGGTAGCAAATTTTACGAGCATGTTCATGGGTCAATCCTTCCCCAAAAGAAGTGATCTGAACCGCGGCTGGTCCGAAAGCATCTCTGCTGGGTGCAATTTACCGACTCATGGAGCGTGAGGATAATTCGAATGAATTATAGATAAAGAGATTATTACTCATCTTTGGCTTCGCCCTCCGAGGCCGCCTCGTAGTCCGCCATGACCCCCAAATCGCCCACGAGAGTTTCTTGAGATTTTTCAGCCTTCTGTACGACGGTCTTCAACGTCTTGCGGGCCAGCGCGGCCAGGTCCTCATCCAAATCTTCACGCCAGACCACCCAAGACGGGTAAGCGAACCGTGGCGCATCTGCCACAATGTAGAGTTTTCCATCGTCCAGATGGCGCCTTACCGACCGGGCGGGCAGGAATGCAACTGATCGCCGGTTGACCACATATTCCATCGTGAGGGCCCCCAAGGCCATGGAGCGGCCTGAATCCGTCAAATGCGGGAGTGCGAGCGCAAGCGCGTGGGTGAATTCAGGCCCCCAGTTCACGGAGACATACCCCGACAGCTTTTCCAAGCTTGCGTCCGGATAAGAGGCCACAAGGATCAGTTCATCGTCTAAGGCGGGCTCTACGATCAACCCCGGCCGCAGTTGCGGTGTGTAAAGCAGGGCAGCCTGCACGACGCCCTCGACCAGAAACCGCGTGATGCGGTCCGGCATGCCCATTTCCGCATGCACGCTTAATTGCGGCATCTCGACCTGTAGGGCATCGAGCCAGCGAAACCCCAAACCCGGCCAGAGCGAATATTGTGCGCCGATGCTCAGCGCACGCTCATAGCCATGAGGAACTGAGATTTTTTGCCGGGCTTCTTCCCAGACCTTCAAAAGGCTGAGGGCGTAGGGCTCAAACTGCTGGCCTTCGGCGGTGAGCACAGCTCCGGCCTTCGAGCGGGTGAAGAGTTGATGCCCCAGGCTGTCTTCGAGGCGCTGAATGCGCAGGCTGATCGCGGATTGCGTGACAAAAAGCCTGTCGCGCGCAGCGACAAACGATCCGGTATTCGCAACTTCGATAAACGTTTTAATCAGGGTGATGTCCATCGTTCAACCACCTCCATTGGGCACCTTCATTCTCCTTCTTATGTACTATTGAAAGACCTCGGAAGCGTTACCGAATTAGGCCTTTAGGGGCCGATGGTCCTTTACACGTGTCCAAAATCTTCCCGTAGGGATTCTGGTTCTCCCTCAAGCCCGGCATGCCGAGCATAGGTATGACCCGACTGAACTGCCCCTGCGATGAGGCTTGGAGCGTAACAATCACCAATTCGCCTTACCGAGCGAATACCGGAATCGCTCCACTGCCCTTTGGCCGCAAGGAGGTTTTCCCAGAGAGCATCGTTGGGGCGCCGCGTTGTGACAGTGACCACTGTGTTGCAGGCAATCTCTTGAGTGTCTCCCGTGTAAACACAACTGAGCGTCAGCGTCTCCGGGGACATATCGGCAAGGCTGTGCAGGGGGATAATGCGCACTTGCTTTTCGATCAGGCGACGCTGAATACGGTCCTGCTCCAAAGTGGTTTCCGACCAGGGCGACACGACGGGCGCCGGTGTGACGAACACAACATCGCGCCCTGCGGTCGCCAAGAGTTCAGCTAGAACGCTTGCCATGTAAAAACGGTCATCATCAAAGACGACGACAGGCCCCTCATCCGTGACGGCCGATGCGCCTTTGGCCATGATTTCATCTGGCGTCAACACACGGTCCGGATCCAAAAAACCAAGTGGGCGACGATGCACGCGACCCACCCCATCCGCCCGCCATGTTGACCCTGTGGCAAGGGCGACATGAGGCATGCCGAACTCAAGAATATCAGATGCTTGAAGCGGGCTGTTAAGGTACATTTCGACATTCGGCGCTTGGTTTAGCTGCCAGAGCCGCCAATCGCGAACACGAGCCCATGTTGCAAGACCGGGCAAGGCACTTTCTAATGTGACACGCCCTCCCCATGTGTCCCCTGCCTCAGACAAGATGACCTCTGCACCCCGTTGGGCCAAGGCGCGCGCGGCCTCCAGCCCGGCGGGACCCCCGCCGACGATTAGGTAGGGGTCAGGGTGCGAAAGAGACGGGATAAATTCGGGATGCCAGCCACGCCGCCATTCCTCACCGAGGGTTGGGTTTTGGGTGCACCGCATCGGCACGCTGGTGTTGTCGCCCATCACGCAGATGTTGCACCCAATGCACTCCCGGATTGCCTCGACCTCCCCAGCCTCGATCTTGCTCGGCAGGAATGGATCGGCAATGGAAGGGCGCGCGGCGCCAATCAGGTCCAGATGACCGCTTTTGATCACCCGCGCCATGGTGTCGGGCGATGTATAGCGGCCCACGCCCACGACAGGCTTTGTGGTGACCGATTTCACAAAGCCTGTGTAATTCTCTTGAAACCCTTCGTCGGAGAACCGCGCGGTCTGGCTGTCGTTTGACCACCCAGACAGGTTCACATCCCAAAGATCAGGCTCTTCGGCCAAGGCCTCGATAATGTCATGCGCCTCGCCATCGTGCTGCAAGCCGTCGCGGCCCATCAGTTCATCAACCGCCAAGCGCACGGCGACGGCGCAAGTCTGACCCACAGCTTCTTTCGTGTCCTCAATCACTTCTCGGAACAACCGCAGACGGTTTGCAAATGAGCCGCCATATTCATCTGTACGGTGGTTGTGGCGCGCCAGCAGAAAATGTTGCAGCAAGGTCATATCGTGGCCCGCATAGGCGTAGATGATATCAAACCCCGCCTCTTTTGCCCGCAGCGCGGCCTCCACATGCCATTTGCGAAAGGCTGCGATGTCGGTCTTGTCCATGGCCCGGGCCTGGACCGGGTCATCACTGGCAACGGCGGCTGCGGATGGCGCAAGGGGGGCAATTCGGCTGTAGCGGTTTGCTGTATGAAGTCCATTATGAACCAGCTGGATCGCTGCCAGGCTGCCATGTGCGTGAACTGCATCTGTCACGAGGCGCAGGGCTGGAATGTCCTGCGCCTCCCAAATCCGCGCTTCATTTGCAGGGGTTAGGTCTGAGCTTGCATGTATTTCAGCCTCTTGCGTGGATACCACACCCCATCCGCCTTCCGCTTTTACCCCGCGCAGACGCGCCTCAGCTTTCGGGTATCGATGCCCCATACCCGTGCAATGTGGCACTTGGTAAAACCGGTTGCGGGTAGTGACAGGACCAATCTTGAGAGGCTTAAAGAGAATATCGTAACGCGGATCACGCATAGTGGGTCCTTGAAGTGGCTCGTGTGAGGAGGGTTCAGCTTGAGCCTATTGGAACAGGTGGAAAGCCGAAAGCGGACAAACACGATGATCGTGACCTCGGAGAGAACCATGACCCCGGACGGATATATCGCAATCCCGCTTAACAGAGCCGCAAACAAAGAACCGTTTTTGAACGACTATCACGGGTCTCGTAATCTAAAGCTCAAACAAACCCGGCAGATCTCGCGACCCTTCTATCACCCGCACGATCTGCACTTCATCACCTACCTTGATGAAGAATATCAGGTAACGCCCATGCCGCACGTGACGCAGCCCTTTGTGCAGATCGTCGCGCTTCTGGAAGCTGCCGGGGCGCTCGCCTACTTCAACAATCTTCGCCTCGATCTCGGCCACGAACGATGCGGCGCGAGGGCGATTGTCGAGCGCGATGAAGTCGCCAACTCCATGAGGTCTGCCCGTGCAGCGGGCAGGATAACGACGTTTGCCACGATCAGGACTTGTCGGCGTAACGCGCACGCAGCTCGACAAACACCTGGTCGGCCGGAATGCCCGGTCCGCTGTCCAGCCCAGCTTTGATCGCGTTCCGTAAGACCTCAAGATCGCGCAGCTCGGCATTGCGGCTGCGTGTCCAGTCGCGCAACGCCTCGCGGACAACTTCACTGGTTGAGGCATACTCGCCACCAGCTACGGTCTGGCGCAGTGCCTCTGCCATGTCTGTTGGCATCGTAATTGTCATTCGTTCAGCTGAAGGCATGGCATGTCCTTTCAAGATATGTCATACATAAGCATACTTTTGATGCGCGCAGTGTCGAGTCTGATCATGATCACTTGGTTCGTCACGGAGGCTATTTTGACCGCAAGGCCATCTGCGCGCATGTTTCAAAAAGAAGCGGTTGCCATGGAGCTCGCAAACGACATTGAAGACGATCTGCCACCGAAACATTGAAGTCTTTCCTAGCAATTGAACCTGCGTATACTGGGCGTGACCTTCAGTAAAAAAGCGTTTATAGCGAGGCGACCATGTTTGGCTGTGAAAGATATTTACCCAATGAGTGCCAGTAACCCGCTCCAGCAGGCCTACCAGAAGTTTCGCTCCATTTTCGGGGCGACGATCCTGTTCAGCTTCTTTGTGAATTTGCTGATGTTCGTAGGTCCTCTTTATATGCTCCAGATCTATGATCGGGTGCTTTCCAGCCGAAACGAGATGACGCTCGCGGTGATCACGGTGGTCGCAGTGGCCCTTCTCATCACCTATGGCACGCTAGAGTTTGTTCGCTCGCGTATGCTGGTACGGGCAGGTTTGCAGTTTGACAGCATCCTCTCACGGCCCCTGTTTGACCGCGTGGCACGGATGCAGCTAGTCAATCCCAACGGTGGCGCGCGCACCGCTCTGGGAGATGCAGATAAAGTCCGCAGTTTTATTACCGGACAAGGTGTGTTGGCCTTTTTTGATGTGCCCTGGACCCCGATCTTTCTCGCGCTCTGCTTTGCTTTCCATCCTTGGTTGGGATGGGTGGCCACGGCCGGTACGGTCGTCATCTTCACCCTCGCGCTTCTCAACGAATATTTGACCCGCAATGCGCTGCAGTCGGCCAACAACGAGGGCCAGCAAGCGTCCGAATTTGCCGGGGCCACGATGCAGAATGCGGAAGTCATTCGTGCAATGGGGATGCAAGATGCTCTGGCGCAACGTTGGCAGGTCAAGCGCAATGGCATGCTCGTTTCGCAAGCCACCGCCAGTGACTGGGCCGGTGCTGTCATGTCGAGCTCAAAATTCGTCAGAATGGCCCTTCAGGTCGCGATCCTCGGCACGGGTGCCTATCTCGCTATGAAAGGGGAGATCTCCGCAGGCGTCATGATCGCGGCCTCTATCGTGATGGGCCGTGCTCTGGCTCCGGTTGAGCAGGCCGTCGGACAGTGGAAAGAATTTGTTGCAGCGCGCCAATCCAATGCACGCCTGAAAAAGCTCTTTGAAGCTGTTGCAGAAGAGCCTACGCGTCTTCAACAGCCCCAGCCTAAAGGTCATCTCAGCGCCGAAGGTGTCACGACTGTTGTCCCCGGCACCCGCGATACGATCCTACGGGGCGTCAGTTTTGATCTGCCAGCCGGAAAGACATTGGCTCTTATTGGTCCCAGTGGGTCGGGAAAGTCTACGCTTGCGCGTCATCTGGTCGGTGTGGGCGACCCAATCAATGGCGCGATCCGCCTTGATCAGGTGGAACTTTCCCATTGGGACCGTAATCAGCTTGGCAAAACCATCGGCTATCTGCCGCAGGACGTAAAACTGTTCGCGGGTACCGTCGCCGAGAACATTTCCCGCTTTATAGACGACGCCACCGACGACGATATTATTGCAGCCGCCAAGCTTGCCGGGGCCCACGAAATGATTTCCGGGCTGAACGACGGCTATGCCACCCAAATTGGAAGCGGCGGCGGCCGTTTGTCTGGCGGTCAACGGCAGCGGGTTGGATTGGCCCGGGCGCTTTTCGGCAACCCCTCTCTGGTGGTGCTTGATGAGCCCAATGCAAACTTGGACAGTGAAGGCGAAGAAGCCTTGGCACGTTGCCTCACCCAACTGAAGAGTGAAGGTAAGACGATTGTCCTAGTGACCCATAAGGCGAATATTCTGAGTGCCACCGACTTCACCTTGATCCTGAGAGAAGGAACGGTTCAGCGGTTTGTGGCCACAAAGGAGCTGTTGCAGCCCCAGCAGCAACCTCAACAACAAAAGCCGCAGCAGCAGCCCCAAACGTTGTCGCTGTCCACGGCCAAGCTGTAAACTTTGGCAGGATCTGACCGAGACCCACATGTGGCGCTGGTCCGATCCTTGTCAAAATGGCAAAACAGTTCTCATTCATACAAAGCGACCAGAAATTTAGGATTCAATCGTGGCAACAGCACAATCAACCCTGATTGCGGGCCAACTGAAAAAGATGGCAAACCCGCGAAAGTACTCCTTTGCAGGGTATGTTATCTTGTTCATTACCTTCGGCATCCTGGGCACCTGGGCTTATTTTGCGATCATCGCCAGCGCTGTTGTGGCGCCTGGGGTGGTGTCGCTGGAAAGCGACCGCAAAGTTGTTCAGCACCTTGAGGGCGGTATCGTTCAAGATATCTTGGTGCGCGAGGCTGCTTTCGTGGAGCAAGGTGACCCCCTGCTCGTGCTCGACAACATCCAGATCAACTCGGAAATAAGGGTGCTCGAGCAGCGCCGTGCCGCCTCGGAAGCCTTGATTGCCCGTTTGGTCGCAGAGCAGGCCTTTGATGAAGAGATCGAGTTTTCCCCTGACCTGCTTAACGCTGAAGACCCCTACGTGAAAAGTGCGGTGCAAGCCCAACGCAACATCTTTGAAGACCGCCGATCAATCTTTTTGTCGCAAACTGAAATCCTCGAGTTCCGTGCAGAGCAGTTGAACGGTCAAGCGGAAGGCTACGAAGTCCAGCTCGCCGCCGTGGAAAGACGCCATACCCTGCGCAACGAACTCTTTGAGCGGATGCGCACAGGCGAAGAGCGCGGCGTGATCGAAAGCAACCGCCTCTCTGAGATGCAAGATGAGGTGATCCAGATCGAGGCCAGCATTGGGACGGCCATGTCCGATATCGCCCAAGTAAAAGCCGCCGCCGGAGAGGCGCAGCTCAATATTCTCAAGCTCAAGCAAGAATATAGCGAACGTGCCAACAGCGAGCTTAAGACCGCGCGCTCCGAGATTTCCGAGATCAATGAAAAGTTAACGGTAGCCGCCGATCAGATGCGGCGCACAACCATTCTGGCCCCCACGACCGGCAAGGTGCAAAGCCTCGCCGTCACCACCCGCGGCTCCGTGATCCGTTCTGGCGAAATCCTGATGGAGATCGTCCCCAGCGATGAGACGCTTCTTATTGATGCGAAGATCGCGCCCGTGGATGTGGATAACGTACGCCCCGGGCTTGAAACCGAAGTACGGTTTTCGGCCTTCAAAGCCCGCCTGTCAAAGGTAGTGTTGGGCGAAGTTCTATCGATCTCAACAGATGTGGTGACCACCCAGGACCCCAACGAGGCGCCCTATTACCTCGCACGTATCAAAGTACCGGACGAAAATCTCACGGATGAGATCCGTGAGGGTTTGACCGCAGGCATGCCGGCAGATGTGGTGATCCTGACAGGTGAGAGGACCGTATTGCAGTACATGCTAGACCCCCTGTCCGAAGCAATTTTCAAGAGCTTGCGCGAAGAGTAAACACCTAGATAGACTGTAGGCATGGTGAAAAATCCGAAGATCCGATGGGAGATAATGTGAGCAAGGTCAAGCGTTTTGGCGACTACATAGCTGCGTTTTTCAAGCTCGGGCGCACAGAGCGCTTGGCCAAAGAAGCGCACCGCAACATGCGAGCCACCGAGGAGCGCTTCAATGCTTTGGAAACCCGCGAGCGCCAGTTGAGGAATGGAATCAAACAAATGGTTCAGGGCGAGACCCAGGTTCTAATGGCCCGCAATGCAGAGCTCGCGCGTAATTTTGTCGGACTCTCCCGGCGCTTGGATCAGGTCTTGCTCGCATCCCAAGGGACGCAAACACAGCCCCCACCGCCGGACCCGGCCGCCAAGGACGCGGGGGGGCTCGGGGCCGTCATGGACAGTTTCTATCACCGGCTGGAAAACAAATACCGCGGCACCACATCCGACATCCGCAACAGGTTACGCGTCTATCTGCCCGATGTTGAGAGCGCGGTTATCCGCACCGGCGGCAAACCTGTTATGGACATCGGCTGCGGCCGCGGGGAATGGCTCGGCCTGCTGAATGATGTAGGCATCACCGCCATTGGCATTGATACCAATCCTGTACAAATTGAAGACGTGCAGAGCGAAGGACTGGATGCGCGTTACGGGGACGCCCGCAGCGCGCTCACTGAGGCCAAAGACGATTCTTTAGCCTGTATTACCGCGCACCATCTGATCGAGCATCTGCCTTTTGAAGAGGTTCTCTGGATTACCCGGGAAGCCATGCGCGTGCTGGCCCCAGGCGGGGTGCTCTTGTTCGAAACCCCCAATACACGCAACGTTCTGGTAGGATCGACTTCCTTTCACAACGATCCCACGCACCTGCGTCCTATGACCGATCCGGTGCTGAATGTCTTGTTTGAAACGATCGGGTTTCAGCCCATCGAAACGCGCCATCTGCACCCACATGAGAGGCTTGCTGAGTTTATGGCAAAGCCAGGGTTTGACCCCGACCTGGCCAATCTGATGTTTGGCGCCCAGGATCTTGCCATCTTGGGGCACAAACCCCTTCGGGAGACTTAAGATGCGGGTTGGTGTTGTTCGGACCCAAGTCCCCTTCGTCACCGGCGGTGCAGAGCGCCATGCTGCTGGCTTGGTGAGCGCCCTGCGGCAGTATGGTCATGAGGCTTGCGAAGTCGCCCTGCCCTTCAAGTGGTACCCCGTTGAGACCTTGACCGATAGCATCCTATCAGCACGGCTGGTGGACCTGTCAGAAGCTGAAGGGGTGCCCATCGACATGATGATTGGGCTTAAATTCCCCGCCTATCTCGCGCGGCACCCAAATCCGGTCTTTTGGTTGATCCACCAGCATCGGCAAGCCTATGACATGTGGAATGCTGGCACGTCGGACTTGCTGGACAGCCCCGATGGGATGATGGCACGCGATATGATCCGGGCTGAAGACCGCGCGGCGTTTGCACGCAGCACGCGCCCCATTTATGCGAACTCGAAAAATGTCGCCGGACGGTTGGAGACTTACCTTGGTCTACCCTCTACGCCTTTGTATCACCCCCCACCGCTCGCAGACCGGATGGCTCAAGGCGCGTTTGGTGACTATCTCTTCGCGCCGGGACGTCTGAACCCCTCCAAGCGGGTCGATCTGATGCTGCGCGCATTGGCCATGACGCCTGGACCAATGCGCTTGGTCATCGCCGGCGTGCCAGAGAACCCTGCCTATCTGGACGACTTGCGCAGCCTGGCTGCGGCTTTGGGGATTTCGGGGCGCGTCGATTGGCTGGGCGGCATCGATAATGACACAATGATCCGCCACTATGCCCAGGCCCGTGGCGTCGTCTTTACGCCGCAAGATGAAGATCTGGGCTATATCACATTGGAGGCCATGCTCTCGGGCAAGCCGGTGATCACCACCACCGACGCCGGTGGCCCGCTAGAGTTCATTTCTCACGAACAAGAAGGATTGATCACCTCGCCCGATGCGGAGGCGCTCTCAAAGGCTTTCACCACGCTTTATGAAGATGCAGCCTTGGCCGAAACCATGGGCCAGGCCGGGCTCGAGCGCTATCATAGTCTGAACATTTCCTGGGAGCATGTGGTGGAAACACTGACCGGGGAGACGGCCAAACCAGCCCCTGGACCCGCGCAAATCGCGGCCCTTGAAGCGAAAGCCGCGGCCACCCCGGCCGAAGAAGCAGTGGCCCGTGTACAGGCCGCCGTGGCTCCGCCGCCAGCGCCGACCTTGCCTTTTGCCTCTATCACCGACGTGTTGAAAGCCTATGCCTTTGACACCATGCCTCAAGAAAATGGTGAGGGTCCCGCGCCGGTTGAGCCTGGATTGGCACAATATCTGGGCTCGCATTGGACGCGTTACCTGACCACTTTGCACCATATCGTAGACTGTGCCCCGCGCGATATTCTGGATGTTGGGGTCTTCCCACCTCTGGCCTTTGAGGCCATGGTCGTCAACGCGCTCGAGGACGTCAAAATGAGCGGGGTCTGGGAAGGACCAAATCCCTATGCGCAGTCAGTCAAAAGCCTGAACCCAGCCTACCCTGATTTTGATATCGAGCTGCGCCCCGCCAACATCGAGCGCGATGTTATGCCCTATGGGGACGCAGAGTTCGACATGGTGCTGGGCATGGAGATCTTTGAGCATCTCGCTCTGGACCCGCATTTCTTCCTGTCCCAAGCGGCCCGCGTGTTGCGACCCGGAGGGCATATCATCCTCACCACACCCAATGTCGGCAGCCACCGCGGTGTGCGTAAGATGCTTGATCGCGAGTCCCCCTACTCTTTCGGCCTTTTCGTCCCGACGGGCGGGGTCTATGGACGGCACAACCGCGAATACACCCCACATGAGGTAGAAGCTCTCGCCCATGGTGCCGGCTTTGAAACCCACTACCTAGGGACATCTGATGTCTACGACGATCACGTGGACCCGGCGACTGCGGCCCTCATGATTGCCCGCGAGGACGACTTGCATCTGCGCGGAGAAACGATCGTCTTTGTTGGGCGGAAAGTAGGAGCGCCGAGCGCCCCGCCCGCTGGCCTTTATCATGGTGATCCTGCGCGGCTGTCGGGCACACTGGTTTTGACCAAGGATGAGGCCGAGACCGGCCTCACGCAAGTCACCGCCCAAAACACCTCTTCAGGATGGTGGCCCGCTGCGGGCAACCAGGCGACGGCCCTTTTGGCTGAATGGATCAATGGTGAGGATTATCTTGTTCATACCAATGTCATTCTGCCGCTAAGCGAAGCCGTGGCACCGGGAGCGGAGACCACATTCAGCTTCCGCCGGGATCCTGATATGGCGGGCCCTGGTACGCTGCGGCTGCATCTTTTCCAGACGGGTGTTGGTGCTTTTACTGGCACGGGACGGGCCAACACACTGGAGCTGTCTTGTTCTGAGGCCAGCTTTTTGGCCTTAGTCAAACGAGCCCTTTGATGAGCAGCGCAGAGCCTCGCCCCACAATTCACTGGATCAGCCCCCTTCCCCCGGCTGAAACCGATATTGCGCATTACACCGCACGCATCCTGCCGGCGCTCAGCGCTAAGGCGGAGGTTGTTCTGTGGACTGATGCGCAGGAATGGGATCTGTCCTTGGAGCGGTATTGTGTGGTCAAGAAGTTTGACCCGGATACGGTCTTGCCGAGAGATTTTGCCGCGGCCAGCTGCGGAACAGGACCAGAGATCCTCTTTCTGCACATCGGGAACTCTTGGGTCTTCCACGCGGGGTTTTTGCGCCTCGCGCAACGCATTCCCACCTTTGTGGTCTTACATGATCTCGCGATTCAAGAACTGATGATCGAAGCCGTCGGGCAATACGAATGGGATGCGCCGAGCTACTTGGCCGGGCTGGAAAAGTGGTATGGAGCGGAAGGCTGGCGCAAGGGCCAGGCCTGCTTGCAACGAGAAGAAAAAGGGGCTGTCATTTCTGCCCAATTGCCGGGCTTTGAGCTGGTGTTGGACAAGGCGCTTGGCGTGCTAACACATACTCAATTTGCGTCGAATGCGGTGCAAGAACGGTTGCCTCACTTGCCCTGCCAAGTGTTGCCCTTGCCCTTCAAAATAGGCCCCCCGCCCTCGCAGCGCCGGGCTTCAAGCGGCCCGGTCCGGCTTTTGCAATTCGGCTGGATCGGCCCCAACCGGCGGCTCGAGCAAGTTTTGGACGTTTTGGCGCAGATGCCGGAGGATTTTGACTACCGGCTGGACGTGATGGGCAAGGTTTGGAACCCGGACATCATACATGACAAGCTGACCCAGTTGAACCTGGCCCGCCGGGTACATCTGCATGGGTTTGTCCCAGAGCCGGTCTTGGACGATGCGCTACGCCAGGCCCATCTGGTGTTGAACCTGCGCCATCCCAGCATGGGGGAAGCATCTGGCAGCCAGCTGCGCATCTGGAATGCGGGGGCGCCATCGGTCGTCACCCGGGAAGGCTGGTATGCGGGATTGCCTGAAGACGTGGTCTATTTTGTAGATGTGGACGATGAAGCCGCTCAACTGCACGCGCTCTTTTTGAGACTTGCCGCTGATCGCCGCGCGGGGGACGAGATTGGTGCCGCAGGCCGGGCCTATTTCGAGGCGCATCATGCCCCCGCTTCCTATGCGCAAGGCATCGTCTCTTTGGCCAAAGAAACCTCTTTGAACGCCGGTCGTGACTTGGCCTTTCGGTTGAGGTTTGAGCAGCAAACGGCACGCGGCTTACATCCAAGTTTGCAAAAGCGTCTCGAGACAGTTTCCGCGCCTGTCAGAACGGACCTTTAGGCGTTTTCTGCATCGCCAAACAGCATCCCATAGGCTTCTGGCTCATAATACTTCAGCAGAATTTTCATAAAGGCTTTAGGCTCTTGCTCAAGGGCGTTTGCCCAATCGCGGTACCGCGCGCTTGGGATTTTGCCGCGGCCTGTCTCAAGCTGAGAGATAAAGGTGTAGTAGTCCAAGTCGAGAACATCAGCGAGCTGACGCTGCGATAAGCCCTGCGCTTCGCGCAGAGTCCTCAGCCAGCTTCCCAATTCAGTACGCGCATCTTTATCGCGCGAGACAGCAGGGGTGATCTTGTCGTGTGCCATACGAAGCTTTCTGTTCGCGGTGAAACCCCATTATATAGGGGACCCAGCCAAGTTTGCGGCAGCTGAAGTAAGAGCTGCCGATGTTATTTTTGGGCGGTTCTATGCCTGTCCGTATCCATAACATCATATGAAAGAAGTTGGTATACTTTTTACTGGACATAAAGCTTGCTCGATGACGGATAATTTGCTAGTTCGCTATTAGCGATCATTCCGCGATCTGGCGACAATGCCTTATTTGGAAGATTTTTGCCGCGCGGTCGCTCGTGAAAAGAAAATCGTGAACCTTCACAAAGCAGGAATTACAAACATGGCAACTTCTACGCAAATCAATGCGATTACAGCCCTCTACGTAGGGTACTTTGACCGCGCTCCTGATCCAGCAGGTCTTCAGTTCTGGATTGACCAAATCGACAACGGTCGTGAGTTCAACACAATCGCAGCTGACTTCGCAGCTTCCGCTGAAGCCGTGGCGCTGTACCCTTACTTGACCACGCCAGACGTTTCTTCGCCTGCCGCGTTCATCACAAATATCTACGCGAACCTGTTCGGCCGCACACCTGACGATGAAGGTCTGGAATTCTGGACTGGCGTTCTGGAAGACGGTAGCGTTTCCGTCGCCGACATGATCGAAGCAATCATCATGGGCGCACGTGACGATGCAGCCGCCGGTACATTCGACAAATCCGTTCTGGACAACAAAGTCGAAGTTGGTTTGGATTTTGCTCTGGAAACAGGCAATGTTGCTGGCTTCGAATTTGACGCCGCAGCCAAAGCCGCAGCTGTTGCCGCAGTCAACGGCGTGACCGAAGACAAAGCGACCGTCGCTCAAGCTAAAGCAGCTACAGACGCGTACGTCGCTGATGGCACAGTGCCAGGTCCAGGTACTGTGGGCGACATCTTCACGCTCACTGCAGGTGTTGATCAGCTGACAGGCACAGCTAACAACGACACAATCCGTGCTGTTGTTAATGACTCGCTTGAGAGCTTTGACATCATTGACGGTGGCGCAGGCAACGATGTGCTGAACATTGCCGATGACGCGATCTCTTCGGGTGCCGCAACTACCGTCGTACCGGTCATCAAGAACGTTGAACGTATCAACAATGGTGAAGACGACACAATTGATCTGCAGAGCGTTACTGGCGCCAAACAGATTTGGACAACAGGCGCAGCCGGTACCTACACCAATGCTATGCTTGCTACCGCATTCGGCGTTTCCACTGCTGGCTCAACAGCGAACATCGCTTTCGCAGATGATCTGTCTGGCGATAGCGATGCGGCGACCTTTGCTGCCGATCTTGCTGCAGCTGGTGCGGTTACTTTTGAAATCACAGCAGATGCTGATGCAGTTGAAACTGTTAATGTTTCCGTTGATGCGGTAGACGCTGCTGCTGGCGGTGCCACCACAGTTAACCTGGATGCCGACCTGGATGGTCTTCAAACTGTAAACGTTACTGGCTCTGGCGACGCCGTTATCCAATCTGTTGGCGGAACCGCACTGGCTGAAGCCACTCTGGAAGTCTTCAATGCATCGGCTGCTACAGGTGATGTTGATGTTGACCTCACAGGTTCGGGCGACACTGCAAGCTCCGCAACAGTGGAAGACCTTACGGTCACCATGGGTTCCGGCGACAACATGGTAACACTTGCTGGTCAGAACGATGCGACTGTTGACCTTGGTGCTGGCGACGACACTTTCGTTAGCGCTGGTGCTGAGCAAGGCCTCTCGCTTACACTTGGTGCAGGCAACGACCTCATTGATCTGAGTGCTACTACCAACATCGCAGACGCTGCTGAAGCAAACTTCCAGAGCGACATCTTCAAAATTGCTGATTTCAACGTGGACGATGACACGCTGGATGTAGCCGGTCTGACGCAAATCGCTCTGACCAACGTTCAGCAGGCAACCATCGGTTCCGGCGCTGGCGATGATCTGTTCGACGCGGTAACCGATGCAGCTACCTTCACATCCAACTTGAGCGGCAATGATGAAGCGGTTGTGTTTGAGTTTGATGGGAATACATACCTTTACACAGACTCTGACGATGATGGTGCATTCTCTGCCACAGATGGTTTGATTGAGCTGACAGGCATTTCCATGTCCGATCTCGACGCTAGCAACTTCGTCATCTAAGACGCTTAAATACCGATCCTCGGATTGGACAGAGAGGGGGCCTTCGGGTCCCCTCTTTTGGTATTTGAAGTTCTGAACACCGGGTTGGTTCAATCCAGCCCTTGCCCCACCTGGTTCTGCAGAAAACGTAAGGAGAGCAATCATGGCAAACAGCCAAACAATCGACATCGACGGTAAGTCCTATGAGCTGGACAAGCTGACAGACGAAGCCAAGAGCCAACTGGGGAATATCGGTGCTGTGGATGCTGAACTAAAGCGGCTGCAACAACAGACTGCTATCGCTCAGACAGCACGGAATGCTTATGCGCGTGCTTTGCAAGAAGAGCTGGCTAAAGTTGAGCCGCAACAGTAAGTTACATCTGTAGACTTAGTTGCCTGGTTTACCTGCTAGAAGGCCTCTGCTGGAAACGGTGGAGGCCTTTTTGCTTTGGAGCAGCTATGGTTTGGCCTAACCTTATAAGGGGCGATTCCAAGATGTCCTGGAATCATACAGAGACGCTGGTCACGCTCAGGTAGGCACCTCCAAAAAAATCACTGGAAGATGCGCTGTATGGTTTGACGCCTACACGGGATGGGTCATTCTGTGGATGACGACGAGAGCAGGTGACGCCAGGGGCATGGAATACCGTATATGGGTCTGCCCCGAGATCGCAATTATAGGATCGTAAATCTAGCCCGCCCGCAAAAGTAGGGTCCCGTTATCTTATAATTGCGGGGCCTTTACCTATGTAAGAAAAGCAGAGATGGAGATCGGCCAAGAAATTGATAATGATGGTAAATCCTAAGACAGGACAGCTTGACGGACATTCGAGCTGTGGATGTGGGGCTTCAGCGCCTTGTTCAAAAAGCCATCGCTCAAACAACACGCAATGCCTATGCACGGGCTTTGCAAGAAAAACTGGCCAAAATTGAACTACGGCAGTAAGCTGGTGGCGTAAATCTCATTAGTGTCTCAACTGATGAAGGGCCTCTGCTGGAAACGGTGGAGGTCTTTTGCGTTGGAGGGGTATGTGCATGGCTTGGGAACCGCCACGGCATTGAGAGCGCTTTGTGTAAGTCAAATCTCGCTGATGAATAACGAGCTGATAGGCGTGTCGCCGGACCAAGGTTATGATCAAAATAGCACTCTGAATTATGCATAGGATCCCCCCATGAGACAAATCTTACTCGCTACTTTCATGGCTGCTGGATGGGCTGGCACAGCCTCTGCCGCCTGCACCTATGAGCAGGTCGAACCAGTTGCGAAACAGGGCCAAATGCAACACCGCTTCTTCAGTGCATGTGGGTTCTATGAAGTCGGTTATATGCTGGAAGGAAACACCCTGCACTTCCCGCGGGGAGGCACTCATACGGTCAGCGATGTTTCTGTAGCTGAAGCTCAATCTCTTCTGACGGAGACGTACGGTCTTGTCGATGTAGGAGACGATACATTTATCCGCACCAAGGGGTTATTCGGCCCGTCTCGTTAAAGACGCCCGGCATGGCCCGTGCGGTGTTCGGTTAATGCTGGATAATATCTGCCGACGACGCGGCCTGGACCACGTATCGCGGCGCCCCAAGCAGACCCACCGACCCTAATTAGACGTATCATAGCCCCTAGACGCCCCCGGAACCGAATTCCAACGTGGAATTGGACTAAGGCGCAAAACAGGAGACCTGTCATGACCTACGTAGCTGGCTTCCTCACCCCCGTTCCCGATGGAAATCGTGAGGCCTATATCGAAAGCGCCCGCAAAGCCTGGCCGCTTTTTCGCGACTACGGCGCGCTGTCGACCATCGAATGCTGGGGCGACCAAATCCCCGAGGGCACGCGAACAGATTTCAAGCGCGCTGTGGCCTTGGAAGAGGGCGAGAGCGTTTGCTTTTCGTGGGTCGTCTGGCCAGACAAGGAGAGCCATGACCGCTGTGGGGCCTCTATGGAAACGGACCCCCGCTGGCAGGAGCTTTCCATGCCTTTCGATGGCAAGCGGATGGTTTGGGGCGGCTTCAACCCCGTCTTCGAAGCCAGCACAAATTCCGCCGAATGATTCGCCACCCGCCGCAAGGAGAATGCCGATGACCAAACGCAAGGCCGCCGTTTTCCTCTGGTTCGATACTGAGGCCGAACAGGCTGCGGAGTTCTATGCCGCTACCTTTCCCGACACCGAAATAGAAAATATCACCCGCGTGCCCGAGGGCGTTCCCGGCATCCCCGCGGGCACGGTTCAAGTGGTCGAGATGACCCTCCTTGGCCTCCCCTATGCGCTTCTCAACGCCGGGCCGCAGGTGCAGCCGAATGACGCCTACTCGTTGCAGGTCTACACTGAGGACCAAGCGGAGACAGACCGGCTTTGGACCGCGATCGTCGGCAACGGGGGCGCGGAAATCATGTGCGGCTGGTGCAAGGACCGTTGGGGTTATCGGTGGCAGATCACGCCACGCGTGCTTATGGAAGCGCTTTCGGACCCAGACCGCGCGGCCTCAGCACGTGCCCAAGCGGCCATGATGAAGATGAAAAAGATCGACATCGCTGCGATTGAAACCGCCCTTCGCGCTGCGCCCTGAGTTTGGCCAAGCCGCCCGGCCAAAGGGGTTATCGCGCACAAAACCTTACTGAGAATGCCAACTTCGCTGAGCTGAGTGGACACAGGCATCAACGCACTCGCAACACTCTGCGCGGGCGTTCTTGTCTCCAAGCGGGACGCCCCGCGTCGTTTGCTCGCCTATGCAACACATCTGGTAGGGCATAGTTTTTTCTAGCACCGCGGGACTGTCCCTTAGCCCAAGACGTGTGGGTCTTGAAAACACTGTGACGGTTCAAGAAAAGCTGAGTACGGTAAAGGCGCCTGCCGCAAAGATAGCAAAGACCAATGTAATCGAAACGAGCCCGATAAGCACGCCGCCGAGAAGCCAAAGGCCATCGCGCTCGCCTAGGCTAAAAGCCAGCATAATGACCGAGAGAGCCGGCAAGGCATTGGCGAATGGAATGGGCAGTAATACGAAAACCGACATGATAAGACAGCCGACCCCGACCGTTCGCTCGGCCGCTTTCTGAGACAAGACCCAATAGCGCGGGCAGGCCAATGCTGTTGATTGTCACCGAGAACTGACCCGGCGGGGGTGCGGACGAAAACTTGGACTATCTTGGAGATAGTCCATGTACAGCTACGAAGAACGACTGCGCGCGGTTAAGCTTTATATCAAGCTCGGCAAGCGCGTGCAGGCCACCATCCGTGAGTTGGGGTATCCAACGAAGAACGCCCTGAAAGGGTGGCATCGAGAATACCAACGTCTGCAGGACTTGCCGATACGGTCGGTGCCGCGCCCGCCTAAATTCTCATTGGCGCAAAAGCAGGTGGCGTTAGAACATTATGCAACCCATGGCCGCTGCATCTCATGGACGCTGAGTGCTTTAGGCTATCCAGGCCGAGCCACAATGACGGCTTGGGTACGCGAGGCCTTTCCTGACATGAAGCCGGCCTCCAACGCGGCATATGGCCCTGGCAACCACTCTGACGCCGTGAAGCAGGCTGCTGTGGTCGGGCTATATAGCCGTCAAGAAAGTGCCCAGGCCCTGGCCGAAAAGTTCGGAGTTAGTCGGCCGACGCTCTATGCTTGGAAAACACAGATCCTTGGCCCGGAGGCTCCTGCCATGATGAAACGCAAGAAGAGTGCCCTTCCCCCAGAGCTTGAAGAGTTGGAGCGTCAGCGTGAAGCCCTGCAGCGCGACATCCGCGAGCTCCAGATTGAGCATGATCTGCTCAAGACTGCGAGTGAAATGATAAAAAAGGAACTTGGCGGCGATTTGCGGAGCCTGAGCAATCGGGAAAAGACCATGCTCATCGTCGCCCTAAAAAACCGGTATAAGACACCAGCGCTGTTGGCTCGGCTCGGTCTCGCGCGCAGCTCTTATTTTTACCACCGCGCTCGCATGAATCTGGAAGATAAGTATCTTCCCATTCGATACGCCATGAAGGAGGCTTTCGAAAGCAATCATCGCTGCTACGGGTACCGCCGCCTCAAAGCATATATGACGCGGGAATCCATCTCGATCTCCGAAAAAGTGGTGCGGCGCCTGATGAAACAGGAAGCTTTGATCGTCCCAAAGCCGAAGCGCCGACGTTACAGCTCATATCTGGGTGAGATTAGTCCTGCGCCGGAGAATATCATCAACCGAAAATTCCAGGCGGCAGCGCCAAACGAGAAGTGGCTGACCGATATCACCGAGTTCCACATCCGAGCGGGAAAAGTCTATCTTTCCCCAATCATCGATTGCTTCGACGGCCTCGTCATAAGTTGGACCATAGGGACCAGACCGGATGCCGACCTTGTAAATACCATGCTTGAAGCAGCGGTAGAGACCATCGCTGACAGCGAAGCGCGGCCCATCGTCCACAGCGATCGCGGAGGCCACTATCGCTGGCCTGGCTGGCTGGAACGTATCGACGCAGCGAAGCTCGTTCGCTCGATGTCACGAAAGGCGAGCTCGCAGGACAATGCCGCATGTGAAGGCTTCTTCGGACGCCTGAAGACTGAGTTCTTCTATCCTCGCGATTGGCGGGCGTTCACCGTGGCCCAGTTTATTGACGAGGTTGACGCCTACATCCATTGGTATAACGAAACGCGCATCAAGATGTCCCTTGGTGGCAGAAGCCCAATCGAGTACCGTAAAAGCCTCGGCCTTATGCCGTGAAAACAGT
>NZ_JBBMQL010000019.1:0-52816 GCF_038900015.1 Sulfitobacter sp. AS92 | reverse complement strand
TTAATACAGAATTCGCACTTGGGGATAGCGCGCGCCCGGCTACAAAAGAAAAACCAATAATCAGTCTTATGGTATATAAGGGCCGAAAATTATAGGTCGATCGCTCAAAAACTAAGAATATCAATCGCAGATGTGATCTGCTCAAACTCTTCATCGAGTTTTCCAACTGAGACCTTGAGAATGCCACTTGGTACCGCCGCCATAAACTATCGTTACCATAACGACTGGTTGATCTTCAAAAGCAAAAACCGGGCTAAGCCTGGTTGCAGGTTTTGGTGCCCTAGCCTAAGGCAGCAAAGGTATGACGTCCCTGGTGTTGAGATCGCTCAAAAGAACCGTTTGCACATCCAAAAGATAACCATCCCCAGACGGGTTGGGAAAGACGTCATACTTTGCCATCAAAATTGACGGTATCTGTCGAGCGCCAGCCCATGTTTGTCGACATATTCATTGGAACTTCGAATTGCCGCAGTATTCTCAGCTTTCCATTGATTTGCTTTGGCAACAGATACCGCTGCTCGCACGCCATCCTCTGCTGCGCGAGATAGGTTCACCTTCAATGCTTTAGCTTGAGTAAGTAAATTACCGTCCTACAACAGAGTTGTTGGCTTTCGTGTAGGCCAAGTCATGGGTCGGCCTCCTAAAGACAGAGTACGCCTTGACGGTATGTGCGTCAATTATGGGCATGATCTATGCGCACTGATGATCCGTCCTACCGTCTATAAGCCACGGCCGCCAAGGCGCACAACACATCCCCAACAAGCCCGCAACACCGCCATATCCTCCATCCCCCGCGCGTGGATCAGCGCCCGAAACGCCGCTCCTGCGGAGACCAAAGGCCCGCTTCATTGCGTCTCGATCTCCACTCAAAAACCCAACCAGGTCAGCGAGCGCCGACCCAGGCACCGCAGTCAGTTCCCGCACCCTAACAAGGCACCTTCAAGACCAACCGTGAGAGTCAATTCCATAGAAGTCTCGACTATTCCGCGCCAGGAAGGATATAGGGTCCCACCGTCCCGCCTATCACAATGCGGTATTAAATATGATGTTAATTTTACGCTGAGAAAGTATTTAGTATGGTCCTGAGACCCCTATTTTTTGCATGTTTCACATCTCTTGGGAGCACCCAGGCGGCGGCCGCCGACGAATGGGTATTCGGCCTTGGCGGCGCTGACCTGCTGGACAATGTCCGCAAAGAAGCCGCGGCCGTACTGCTCGAGTATCACTCCGACCCGTTCCATACGCAAAACTGGAGCCAGTTTTCCTGGATGGCAACCGCCAAGCTCGATACAACCAACAATCATTTTATCGGCTTTGGGGTGCATGCATTTGCACCATTAAACAATAAAAAAGCCTTCTTGGAAGCCAGCTTTGCGGTCGGCGGATACCACCAGGGGACGCTTCTTGGCAAAAAAGCTGACCCTGTCCTGTTTCGGTCCAGTCTCGGGGGTGGCGTCACGCTCAAAAACGGCAACCGCATTTCCATAACAATCGACCACCTCCTGGATGGCGATCTGAAAAATGAGCGCCCCGGCAAAGAATCTATCATGCTCCGTTATGCGCGGAGCTTCTAAATGACGCAAAAGTGCCCACCGACGGTGCGGCATGGAACCCGTCCGCAAAGCGCCCGGACAGGACGGTCGAGGTCTATCTGAAACGTTGCGATGTCAGCTGCGTCAGATTGAACCGGTCGCCGCAACGCGTTCATGGATATCCTGTTGATCAGCTGGGCGAGAGCTTAATGCGGTGTTTTCCGCCCCAGAGTTTGACGTGGTCGCGTCTTCAAGGGCGGATTTAGAGGCAAACCCAGTTTTAAGCGCAGCGTAATCTGTTCCGGGCGCCAGCCAAAGCACTCGCGTCGACTTTACCGATGAACGGTCCACCGCCCTCTCCATCCCAAAATATTCAAATTGCCTTCAGAAGGTGACGCGAAGCCAGCAGCTTGAACTGTTAAACTTGGCTTAGTACAAACCTCCTTAAACAGATAAGGGCGACACGTGCAGCAACCTATAGATTCCGACACCTCCTTCTTCCTCCTGCTCGATATCGGCCGCTTGTTACGCGCAGAGTTTGAGCACAGAGTAAGCGATGCAGCGCTAGGTATTACCCCAGGCGAGGCACGAACGTTGGCGAATATTGCGCGCTTTGGCCCTCTGAGCCAGAACGATCTAGCCGATATCAGTGGCTTTGGCCCAATGAGCGTTACAAGGGTCTTGGGAAATCTTGAAGCTGCAGAGTTAGTATGTCGAAGTCCCAACCCAAATGACCGGCGCATCAGAATGGTCCAGGTCACGGAAAAGGCTTCGCCGCTTCTCGCAAGGTTAGCGGAGATCGGCGATGAGGTGAAAGCCGTTACCCGCGGAGGTATGTCTACCAATAATTGGCGCGCGTTCGAAAGCATGTCGAAAATTGTACGCGACAACCATCTAACAGCTTACCGCGCAAGGCGTGCAACAGATATAGGACCAGAATGAAAACGTAGGGCTGTCCGGGAGCCTGAACGCCAGATAGGACAGAAGGCGCTGGAGGTCCTGAAATCCGAAGTCAAACGTGGTCGTCAACTGGACGAGCCAGTTCCAGAGGAGGCATCAGCCCCTGTTTCGCGCCGCCGCCCGCGTGTGTCTGATGCGACCCTCCAGGAACGCCGTGAGCTTGACTCAGGTCGGACGCTTGCGTACCGCGGCGGCTTCATGTCTCCTGACAGGTGGCCGCCCGGCACCGCAGTCTTATAGGTAAAGGTGGGTGGGTTTCTTTGTGGCTAAAAACCAGAAACTAGGAGAGGTTCGCGCTACCCTGACTTACGACTTTTGAGTGATAACAGCCTGTTGGCACTCAAAAGGAAATAGAACAATGAGACCTTACAAGCAGCTGGACCTAGAAGAAAGACGCAAGATCGGGACGTGGCGCGCAGCCAAAGTCAGCGTTGATGTGATCGCAGAGCGCCTTGGGCGTAACAGATCAACCATTTTCCGCGAACTCCGGCGCAATCATTTCACAGATGCTGAGATGCCAGAAGTTGTCGGTTATTTTGGCGTTGTGGCGTCCATAACGCTACCTTCTAAGCCTGATAAAAAGGGGTCGCATCATCAAGCCAAACGATCGAATACCTAAGCCTTTGTTTTCCGTCTTCGTTCTTTCTCGCTACGGCATCATATCGATTGCGACCGCATCGGCAATAGCCAGAGACGATGTCAAACCGGGGCTCTCAAACCCGAAAAGGTTCACTAGGCCAGAGATGCCATGCGTCTCTTCGGTCTGCAGATCGAAGTCATAGAACCCTTCGTCCGGGCCTCTTAACTTTGGTCGAACTCCGCTGTAGTCTGGCTCCAGCCGGCCCGGGGGCAGGTCCGGCCAATAGCGGCGGATGGCGACCTCAAACGCCTCTTTACGCATCAGGTCGACGTTATAGTTCACTTCACTAGGCTTTGTTCCACGCGGGAGCCACTCAACATCAGGCCCAAACCGCACCGCCCCGCCAAGATCAAAAGTTGCATGCACGCCAAGTCCGCCGTCGACTGGCACCGGGTAGATCAGATGTGAAAACGGAGCGCGTCCGGTGAGGCGAAAGTAGGAACCTTTTGCAAGCCATTGTTCGGGCACGGCTTCTTTCGGCATACCCTCGATGCTGTGGGCGATATCCGGCGCCCAAAGGCCAGCGGCATTCACCAATCGGCGCGTCGTAAACGCTGTCGGATCGCTGCCGCCTGTTCGCACGCGGAAGCCTGAAGCAAGGGCTTCGGCGGCCTCGAAAGGCGTACGCAGAACCAGAAGGCCACCGTGGGCCTCAAGTACGGCGAGTTGGCATTGCAGAAAGCCGTGACTGTCAAATATTCCTGTTTCGCGAGACCTTAGAGCGGACTGAGCCAAAAGCGCTGGTTCTAAACGGGCCATTTGGGCGCCGGAAATCCTTTCTAACCCCTCAACTTCATTGACCGTGCCAAGGGCCAGAATTGCGGTGAGTTGCTCCTCCTCGGCGTCGGAAGTCGCGACAATAAGCTTGCCGCTTTTCATGTAGGCGATCCCCGAGCGGTCCATGTAATCGTAAAGCATCCGCCGTCCAGCAGTGCAAAAACGGTGCTTAAGGGAACCGGTCGGGTAGTAGAGCCCCGCATGGATCACCTCGCTGTTGCGCGCCGAGGTTTCCTCGCCAGGGTGGTTACCCGCTTCCATCACCAGAACTGATTGCCCTCGGGCCGCTATGGCAGCGGCCACTGATATGCCGATAACACCGGCACCAATCACCACTGTGTCAAAATCCCAGTTTGTCATGGCGCACTCCTTCTACTTTCGTTACCCGGCAGTAGAAGCTGGCAGCGCTCAAGCGCTTCTTCGTCTGGGTTTAGCCCTAGCCCCGGGCGATCAGGAACGTGAAGCGCTCCGTTGGAAAGAACCGGCGGCGCACCGAGCAGCAGCCGAGCGATGCGCGACTGCGCACGGTGAAGTTCCACCGCGCCAGTGGACGACGCGCCACACATCCAATGCAGGTTAACCAGGTCCCACCCCCCAGCGGGGCTAATTGCGCAACCTAATCTTCTGCCATTCTCCGCCAGCATGGCTGCAGCCCGGAGGCCCCCGGCAAAGACCGCATTAGGCTGCAATACTGTGACACCGGCCTCGGCCAATAGAGCAAAGCGGTCTGCGTCCTGCTCCATCTGGCCGGCCCCGATGGGCATGATATTGAGCGCCGCAAGCCGAGCAAGTGCGCGCCGGTCATTGCCGCGTACCGGCTCTTCCAGCCAAGCAAGGTCGAGGTCAGCGGCGGTTCGCACAAAGGCCCGGGCGGTCGCCTCATCCATGCCGCAGTTGGCATCTGCGATCAGCTCGGCGCTTCCAATGGCCTCGCGCACCGCGCGCAGCCGCGCCACGTCCTCAGCCACAGACCGCCCTTTTGCAGCGATCAAGACCTTCACCCCCGGCGCACCGGCGGCGACCTCACTCGCGCAGGCTGCAACAAGCGCGTCGGTGTCGAGGGCAGGAAAGCCGCAAGTCACATGCACAGGCGCGGCCGTGCGTGCGCCACCCAGCAGCCGCGCAACGCTAACCCCCTGTCGTTTGGCCTCAAGGTCAGTGAACGCGATCTCAAGCGCAGAGAACGCGGATACCACCACGCCGGTCATGTTGCGTGGGTTGAAACGCCGCATCAACGCAGCGGGATCGCACGGGGCCCCGGCAGAGAGCGCCTCGGCAACGCTGTTGTTAAGGAAATGCGCTACTTCCTGTGCAAGGAAGCGGCCAGTGAAACCTTCGCCGTGCAATCCGGTCTCGTCTCTGATGACGACCCGCACAAATGTAAAACTATCGGGCCCGGCATAGGGCAATGGGTCGCCTGGCATAGCCTCAGGGCTATGTACCGTCGCCTGAATGTCCACCGAACCGCTCATTTCCGCTTGCCCCTGCGGGGGGTGGCCTTTGCCCCATCGCGGCCCTCGACCCCCAAGAGCCGCGATGCGATGGGTGCGCCGATGATGACCAAGAACACCCTGGTCAAGTGATGGATGACCACGTAGCCCAGATCGGCACCCACAACGATGGCAATCACCGCCATCTCAGCCTGCCCGGCAGGTGCAAAAGCGAGAAACCCATCTTGCGGCGGCGCAAGATTAAAAAAGATCACCGTTTCCGCGAAGGCAGTGGCGACCCCGGCGACGATCACGACGAAAATCAACCCGGCCAAAACGACTTTGCGGAGCTCGGCTATGGTAACCCCGACATAGCCCGCACCGAGAGCGATACCGATAAACATCTGTGCGGCCAAAATGGCCTCAGCCGGTGGGCGGTGGTTAAGCACGCCACCCAGCGACAGGGCGGCCGCGAGCAGCATCGGGCCAAGGATCGACGCTCCGAACATGCCGATGCGTTCAGCGATCTGCCAGCCAGCAACGGCTGCAATCGCCATTATCACCATCTCTTGAAGAGGCAGTTTGGCGGCAGGGTCGCCAATCGGTCGATCGAGTTCGGCTCCGAACAGTTGCGTCAGCACCGCCGGTGCGATCAGCACAATAAGAAGCAACCGCGTTGCATGGATCAGTGTGAGCGCGCGGACGTTCCCGCCCGCCTCCTCGCCAAATGTCACCATCTCTTGCAGGCCCCCGGGCATCGACGCGTACCATGCAGTCACCGCATCAAAGCCAAAGACACGGCGAAAGAAGGGCACGCCGATCATCGCGGTAACGATCACAGAGACTGGTACGAGCGCTAGGGACGCGGCCATCTGCGGTAGCCGGTCGATAACCTCAGGCGTGATTGACGCACCGATTGCCACGCCGAGCACATTGCGCATGATTTTGCCCAGAAACTTCGGGCTTGAGATGGGCAACCGTGCCAGCGCGGCCACGAGGCATACCACGAGCGGCCCGAACAAAAACGGCAGCGGTAGCCCGATTGTCCAAAATGCGACCGCGCCGATGAGGCCCAGGAGGACCGTTGCAATCTTGCGTGCGCTTTCTGGAATTTCGTTCATCGGTCCCCTTACCCAACAGGCAGCCTATCCCCCACCGGGTTTAGGTCTCTTCCCCGCCGTTCACGGCGAACATCTGGCCGGTGATAAAGGCCGCGTCTGGCGAGGCGAGAAAGCCAACGGTGGCGGCAATATCCGTCGGGCGCCCCATAATTCTGGCGGGGATTGAAGCGGTACGTTCTGTGTCATCCTCTGTGGCACTGTCGTTGCGAATTTGACCGGGCGAAATGACATTCGCCGTAATGCCCTTGTCAGCGAATTCCCGTGACAGCGCTTTGGTCAGACCCCAGACCCCGTGCTTGGCCGCTGAGATCGGTGCGCCCTCAAAATAGCCGCGCATCGCTTTCATCCCGGCAAAGTTTATTATCCGCCCCCAGCCGTCCTCGACCATGCCCGGCAAAAATGCGCGCGCGGTTCTGAACGCGCCGGTAAGCGATACATCCACCACGTGGTTCCAGTCGTCGTCGGTCAATTCGAGGAACGGCTTATGAGGCCGCCGCGCGGCGTTGTTAACGAGGATGTCCACCCGCCCGAATCGCTCCAGTGCGGCGACAGAAAGCCGCTCAACGTCCGCCGCAGTTCCCATATCGCCCATAACAACCAGCGCTTCGGCCCCAGTTTCGCGGATCATCTCAGCGGTCTTTTCACAAGAGTCTCGATCTGTTGAGCCGTTGACGATAACGTTCGCTCCGGCCTCAGCGAGCCGGATCGCAACGGCACGCCCAATATTCTTTCCCGATCCTGAAACGAACGCAGTACGGTCTGACAGCACCCTTTGATTGTGCAAACACCTATCCTCCAAGTTACTGTTTTCAAAACACGACGCCGTGACGGGAACAGTGTCTTGCGATGGTGCTCACAACCGGCATCTGAGTATCCCGCCATCTCCAAATACTGCCTGAATTATCATCATTCAACAAAATAATGTTGACAATTGGCAATCCGCGTCGTGTTTTGAAGTTGGGGGAGATGAGATTTTAGTAGCGTATCAGCGATACGGATCTCTACCTTACGGGAGGAGGGCAGTAGCGCAACGCTTCTGGCACAATGCGGGGCGTAGCGGACGCATCAATCAATAAGGAACCACGTGAGCGGCCCAATCCGAAGGAGACGGCGGGCCAGAATTTTTCAGCCGAGACTAGGGAGGTCGGATATGAAAACCACTATCACTCAGATTAAAGGGGTCGGCGCAACAACGCTGGCTGCCATCGTAACCACGTCACTGACTTTTGCCACGCCGGCATCTGCGCAGAGCTACCCATCCGCGGATGAAACGCTTGACTGGACCATCGCTTTTGGACCTGGCGGCGGCAATGACATCATGGCCCGCAGTATCATTGAAATTCTCAGAACCCACGACTTGTATCCGGGCGACATTTCCGCCGAGAACCGCGCCGGGGGGTCCGGCGCAGTAGGCTGGGGCTATCTTTATGGCCAAGATGGCGAAGGCTATGGCATTTCCACCACCTCGGGCAGTTTCGTGACCACACCACTGCAGGCCGACACGCCTTGGCAGCCTGAAGACTTTACCCCCGTCGCGCTGCTCGCGACCGACGATCTGGTTCTCGTGGTAAATGGTTCATCCGAGATCGAAACCATCGACCAGTTCATCGCCAACGCCAAAGAAAACCCCGTTAATATCGGCGGTACCGGATCGGTGAACGTGGACTTCATCGTGCCGACGCTGTTCGCGGAGAAGGCTGGGTTCGAATTTGACTACGTGTCGTTCAACTCAATGTCCGAGCAGACGACGGCGCTCCTGTCGAACGCGCTTGACGCCATGGTGGGTAATCCCGGGGAAATCCTCGGCTTGATTGACTCCGGTGATCTGCGGCCGCTGGTTTTCTCGGGTCAAAGCACACCAGCCGCACTCGGGGACGTGCCAACCATGGCCGACATTGGCTTTGATATCGGCGTCTCGATGCCCCGGGGGCTTATCCTGCCGCCGAACGCTCCAAAGGAGGCTCAAGATTGGTGGATTGAGACCATGAAAAAGGTCGTCGAGACACCCGAGTGGGAGGAATACATCACGTCCAATACGCTCACACCAACTGTGAAGTATGGGGACGAGTTCGGTGAGTTCCTTACCAACACCAAGAACGGTTTCGAAACGGTGCTGAAAAACGTTGGCGCAATCGACTGATAATCTGCCTCATGAACCTTGCCGGTCGCGCTGCGTGCATCGCGGCCGGTGTCGGCGGCAACAGGACACCTCGCACCATGCGCATCGCCTTCCTCTTTGTTATCTTGGCCGGAGCACTTTTTTACGGCTACGTGGCCTTCGTAGATCTGCCATTCATGACACGCACCGGGCGTCTCGCCGCAGGGTTCTTTCCGCGCGTGATCGCGGTTTCTGCAGTTGTCATTACCCTGTGGACCCTGATCGAAGAGCTGCGAAACAGCCACGACGACGAACACCATCCGCAAACGCGCGATGTCGTGGTCCTCATTGTGCTCGCCCTCGGCTATGGCGTTCTGATGCGTCTGTTCGGCGGTTTTCCGGCCACAGTGATCTTCTTAGGGATCGCCCTAAGCTATTTCGACCGCGGTCGGTACGTCAGGAACGCCGTGACTGCGGTCCTCGTCCCGACATGCGTCTACCTTTTGTTCGACAAGCTGCTGAATGCGAGCATGCCTCCCGCGCTTTTCGAACTTCCAATCTGAATATCTGAAGGCAGGCCAGTCGGTCTGCCGTGTCTTCGGGAGACCTTTATGGACATCTTTTCCGATCTGCTGATGGGGCTTTCGGTCGCAATAACCCCGATCAACATCGTCTACCTCTTGATCGGCTCGATGGTCGGGATGATCGTCGGTGTCATCCCGGGGTTCGGCCCTTCCGCCGGTCTGGCGATCCTTTTGCCTGTCACCTTCGGCATGGACCCGATTGGGGCCATCATGATGTTGGCGGCGATCTACTATGGTGCCATGTACGGCGGCACGATCACCTCAATCCTGCTCAATACGCCGGGTGAAAGCGCCACCGTCGCCTCTACCTTCGATGGTTTCCCTCTCGCAAAGAACGGGCGTGCAGGGCCGGCGCTGGTGATGCAGGCTGCTGCCTCGTTTGTTGGTGGTACTGTCGGGGTGATCTTGATCACGATCCTCGCGCCGATGTTCGCCCAGGTTTCCCGAAGTTTCGGCCCGCCTGAGTACTTTTTGCTAGCACTGATGGGCATGTTAACGCTTTTGGTGATGCTCGGAACAGACTGGAAGCTCGGAGTAATCTCTGCGCTGATTGGTTTCGCCCTTGGCACTGTGGGCGTTGATCTTGAGACAGGCCGGGGGCGGTATACCTTTGGTTCTGCAGAATTGATTGGTGGTATCTACTTCATCCCCATCGCCATCGGCCTGTTCGGACTGGGCGAACTGTTCTACGCCTTCTTTGTAGGCCTCCATAGGAGCGGGACAGGATCTATCGTGCAATACGATACCGAAGAACGCTTCTGGCCCACTGCGCATGACTGGCTCTCGACCCGAATGACAATGGTACGCTGCTCCCTGCTTGGATTTGTGGTGGGCGTCATTCCCGGTGCTGGTGCCACGATTGCATCGCTCATGGCCTATTCCACCGAACGCTCCCTGTCGAAGACACCCGAGAATTTTGGCAAAGGCGAGATGGCCGGGCTGGTGGCACCGGAAACCGCAAACAACGCCGCTTCTTCGGGGGCTATGATCCCGCTGCTGACACTTGGCATTCCTGGCTCAGCGTCAACCGCCGTGCTGTTGGCCGCCTTCTTGCTTTGGGGTCTGCGTCCGGGGCCCCTGTTCATGGAGCAGAACCCAGAATTCGCATGGGGCCTGATCGCTTCAATGTACCTCGGCAATATGGCGCTTTTGGCAATTTCGATCTTTGCCATCCCGCTGTTCGTGATGATGATCAAGGTGCCTTATCGGGTGTTGGGGCCATGCATTGTGGTGATTTGCGCGCTCGGCACGTTCAGCGTGCATGCCAGCTTTGTTGAGACCTATTTGATGTTTGCGGCGGGGATCGTAGGCTTCTTCATGCGGCTCTATGGCTTCTCCCCCGCAGCGTTGGTGCTGGCACTGGTTCTTGGACCACTAGCCGAAGAGGCCCTGAGGCAAACCCTGACAATCTCACGCGGGTCGTTCATGATCTTCATTGACCGTACGCCTTCGCTGATAATCATTGCCGTAACGGTTGCTCTTTTGTTGCTTCTACCGATGCTAAATTGGGTGGGCCGGAAGTCCCGGTTTAAGGCGGCGGAAAACTCTGGGACGTAAGGCGACCATGCCAAAGGTTAACGAAACCACGCTCATCGACCTAGTCTGCCACGTATTTGAACGGACCGGTATGCGTTCAGATATGGCACGGGACGCAGCCGGAGTGTTGGTGACAACCGAGATGATGGGCATCCGCACACACGGCCTGACGCGAGTCGAACCCTATGCGACACGGCTGCGCGACGGTGGTGTAAATCCTGCGGCGCTGCCTATCATCACCGCGCCTGCTCCAGCACTGCGTCAGGTCGATGGGCAAAACGGACTGGGCGCCGCGGTCGCGCTCCGAGCGACGCAAGCCGCCATGCAAGCGGCGCGCGAAGTCGGTCTGGGAGCCGCCTTCTGCCGCGGATCGTCACACTTAGGGGCGCTTGCGCCGCAACTACTTTTGGCCGCGGAGGCCGAATTCGCCGCCTTCTTTTGCACCAACACCTCACCGATGATCGCTCCGCCCGGCGGGCAGCGACCGGTGATAGGCAACACACCCCTCGGCATCGCTTTGCCCGACCAAAGTGGCTGGCATGTCATCCTAGATATTGCGATGTCGGTGGTGGCGCGTTCCAGGGTGCGGCAGGCCGCGGCCCGCGGCGACGCCATCCCGGAAAGTTGGGCAACGGATGCCGCAGGCAATCCCACCACCGACGCGGCAGCGGCGATGCAGGGCATGATGCAGGCAATCGGCGGGACCAAGGGTGCGAACTTAGCGCTTTGTCTGGACCTATTGGTAGGCGGATTGTCAGGCGCGGCAATGCTGTCGGAAATCCCAAACGCCAACCTCGATACCCAGGCGGTGGCCAACGTCGGCCATCTGTTTCTGGTCATCGATGCCGCGCGGCTAATGCCTCCTGCGGCGCTATCAGAACGGCTTGGGGACGCTAGGGAAATGCTGTCACGCGGTGCTGCAGAAAACGCCGCCGCCCCACCCCGCATGCCCGGCACGCGCGCGCTGGAAAAGTTGGCGCAGGCGCGGTCCGAAGGTGTAGAGATCGAAACAAAGCTATACGCTCGGCTTCAGGATCTGGCCGGGGCCTAGGCCGCTTCGATAAGCTCGCGCAGCGCGTCCAAGAACTACGCAACCTCAGTCTGCGTGTTGTAGTGACACAGCGACACGCGCACAGCCGAGCCCAAGCCAATCGGGTCTAGAATGTTGCGCGAGTAGTGATCGGCCTTGCGGGTATGGGTCCGGATGCCTCGCTTGTTCGGTTTTGTAACTACCTCTGTCGGTGGCTTGCAATCGACCGCGCTCGACACTAGCCCTTCTCGCCGGGAGGGAGTCAACACCGCCGATGATCGTCACGCCCGCGGTGACGATGCGGGCCCGACGGTCATCTCGACATGGGCAAAGTGGCTGCGTATCTCGGCAAGCAAGCCAGCGCTAATACAGAGGGGGCGTCACGAAGAGGGCATCTTCCATGTTGCGGTGGCGTAAGCGGCAAGTTTTCCGTCCGGGCCCATAAGGCGACTTTCCATGAACGACATGGTCCGCCCCTTCTTGATGAAACTTCCTTCGCATGTCACCGGGCCTTCCATCACAGGGCGCATGAACTGCACCTTTAGCTCGACGGTGGCACCGGGGCCTGAAATTTTGTTGACGAGATGCCCCATGGAGATGTCCATGGCCGACGCCATAGCACCGCCGTGCAGCGATCCCTGAGGATTTCGCAGCATGTCAGTAAGCGGGAAGGTCAGCCGGCAAACCTCTTTGTCGGCATCATTGACGGCCTCGGGAAGATACTCGAAGGACAGACCGAGGAAGCGTGCGAAGAAGAACGACTCGAACGCCTGCTCATGCGTTGCCACAGCGGTATCGAAATGCTCTCGCGCGGCAGCTTCGTCGATCCGCTTCGCTGAATGCTCGGAAATCATGCGTTGACGAATTTTGGTTTGCGCTTCTCAAGAAAGGCGCGGCGGCCCTCAACGTAGTCTTGGCTATCAAAGCAGGCCTTAACCCGACGTTCGCATTCGGCAAGATCGCGGACGCTTTCGTCCTTCAAGGTTTCGCCTGCGATATACTTGACCGATTCCACGGTCATCGGTGCATTGGCGGCGATCATGCGGGCGGTTTCTTCTGCTGTCGTGGCAACCTCGTCGTCAGGCACAACGCGGTTTACCAACCCCATGACACGGGCTTCTTCAGCGTCAAAGCGACGGGCGGTGAAGAAAATCTCTTTGGCAAACGAAGGGCCAACCAGATTTACCAAACGGTTGATCCCCGGGAAGCCATACCCAAGGCCGAGCTTCGCCGCAGGAATGGCGAACTGCGATCCCTGACCACAGATGCGCATATCGCAGCTCAGCGACAAGGCCACGCCACCGCCGACACAGAAACCATCGATTTGGGCGATAGTGGGCTTTGGAAATGCTTCAACCATGTCGTAGACCCGTTTGGTCGTCGCGTTGTAATGGGCCACCGCCTCTTCGCTGGCGCGTTCACTCTCGAATTTCGAGATGTCGGCGCCCGAAACGAAGGCTTTTCCGCCCGCCCCAGATAAGATCAGGATACGGACCGAATCATCAGCCTCAAAGCGGGTTACTGCAGCCTCAACGGCTTCCCACATCTCCAGCGATACAGCGTTCCGCTTTTCGGGCTGGTTAAAGATGATCCGGGCGATGTCGCCAGATTTTTCGGTAATGATCTTGTCAGTCATGGTTGGTCCTTTGATTCAGGTAATGCCTTGGGCTTTCAGTGTGGCGATACTGGCGTCCGAGTAGCCGATTTCGCGCAATATCTGCTCGGAGTGCTGACCCGCCAAAGGTGGCGGCGATGCAATGCGACTAGGGGTGCGGCTCATCAGGATCGGCTGACCAACAAGGCGTGTCTCACCGCGCTCTTGGCTGGTCGTTGGCTGTACGAGCCCGAGATGATGAACCTGAGGGTTATCGAACACTTGACCGATGTCATTGATTTCACCGGCAGGCACTCCAGCCTCATTCATTGCCTCGATCCATTCCTCCGTCGTGCGGGTCACGGTGATCTTTTCGATTTCCGCATTGAGCGCATCGCGGTTGTCCGACCGCGCAGGAGGTGTGGCAAAGCGCGCATCTTCAAGCCACTCCGTCCGCTCAACTGCCTGTGCCAAGCGTTTCCAAATTTCCTGTCCGGCCACTGCCAGGTTCATGTACCCGTCGCTAGTCTTGAACACCCCGGTGGGGATCGAAGTTGGGTGGTTATTGCCCGCTTGTTTTGGCACGTCGCCATCCACCAAGAAGCGCGCCGCTTGGAAGTCGAGCATGAAGACCTGCGCTTGCAACAGCGAGGTTTGCACCCACTGCCCCTGCCCGGACTGTTGACGCTCGAACAGCGCTATTAGGACCGCCTGAGCGGCAAAAAGCCCGGCGCAGAGGTCAGCAATCGGAATGCCCACACGCATCGGCCCCTCACCGGGCTTGCCGGTGATCGACATGAGCCCCCCCATGCCCTGAGCGATTTGGTCAAAACCGGGACGCCCAGCCAACGGACCATCCTGACCAAAACCAGAGATAGACGCGTAAACCAGACGCGGGTTGGACGCCGCCAGTGTCTCGTAGTCGATGCCAAGACGCTTCTTCACGGCGGGCCGAAAATTCTCCACAATCACATCGGCTGTATCCGCAAGTCGGCGAAAGGCCTCGACGCCCTCCTCGGACTTAAGGTTCAGCGTCAGGCTACGCTTGTTGCGGTGTAGGTTCTGAAAGTCTGCACCAGAACGCGGGCCTCCAAGCTGTGCCTTGTCGTCTGGCGCTTCAATTTTGATGACATCAGCCCCCCAATCGGCAAGCTGGCGCACGCAAGTCGGTCCAGACCTAACCCGAGTTAGATCAAGCACCCGAAGGCCGTTAAGCGCTTGGCTGGCCGGCCCTCCCGTTTTGGCGGAGTCGGGCGTATCCAAACAACCGGTCGCCTCGTCATTTGCGCTTTGGCCCATTTTATCCTCCAACCGATGTAATCTTCCCTGTATGATTATGCTGATAATTAGCGTTTAGCAATATAAATGTTAATTGTTGACAAAACATAATTGCGATGAGAGGAAGCAGTATGGATACAAATGTGCGCAATATCGGCAGTCGGCGGGCTACACTCGCTGTTGAGGTCCGCTCAGAGATCGAGCGAATGATCGTTGATGGTGAACTTGCAGCCGGCGAAAAACTTAACGAACTTCGCATTTCCGAGATATTGGGCGTTAGCCGCGGCACCGTGCGCGAGGCTATACGGTCGCTCGTTGATACCGGTTTGATCGATCTCTTCGCGAACCGTGGTGCCTTTGTCCATGAAGTGACATTGCAAGAGGTCCACAATCTTTACGACGTTCGGGGTGCGATCTTCGCAATGGGCTGCGCGGCTGCGGCCCGCCGCGTGGATGAAGGCATTGAGACGACGCTGGTCGAGCAACTTAAAGACAACCTTGCCCAGATGCGCCGGACCGAGAGCGAAGTGGAACCAGCGCTTTACTACGATCTCAACATTGCTTTTCACGACATGCTGCTCGAAGGGGCCGGCAACCCCAAGGCCAAGACTATCTACGATAATCTCGTGCGCGAAATGCACCTGTTCCGCCGCCGGGGCTTGTCGATCTCTTCCAACATTGCGCGCTCAATCGAGGAGCACGAAGCAATCACTGCAGCGGTCGCCCGGGGCGATCCGGATGCGGCATGGCAGGCGGCGCACACCCACATCACCACCGGCATGGCCCGTTACCTCAAAATGATCGAGAGGGCGGACGGACCGTCGAGCAGTGCCCTTCCCCGTTAAGGAACCAAAGACACGATGGCAAATCCACTCTATGACACATTGTTCGCCCCCCACGAGGCCAGCGATGCCCCTTTCTTACACCTAGCTGATGGCAGCTCGATCAGCCGGCGGGCGTTTCTGTCAACCGCTGCACAGATGGCAAACGCGATGGTGTCAGCGGGCATCGCGGCTGGTGATCGCGTTGCGGTCCATGTGCAAAAGTCGCCCGAGGCGCTGGCACTTTACGCGGCTTGCGTTAAGGCGGGGGTGATCTTCTTACCCCTCAACATCGCCTACACCCCTCCAGAGCTTGACTACTTCGTCGGCGACAGCGGCGCGGCCCTGTTCGTCTGCGATCCGGGCGAACTATCTGAGATGGAACCAATCGCAAAGGCGCACGGCTGCAAGGTGCTGACGCTCGGCAGCGACGGACAGGGCAGCTTCGCTCAGGCAGCGGCAGACCAGTCGGAGAAATTCAACGCGGTGGACCGTACCAAGGACGACCTTGCTGCCTTCCTCTACACCTCGGGCACCACCGGGCGTTCTAAGGGCGCGATGCTAACTCAAGAGAACTTGCTGTCGAACGCGCGCGCGTTGGTTGACGCTTGGCAGTTCACCCCCGATGACGTTCTCCTGCACGCGCTGCCGATCTTCCACGCCCACGGGCTGTTCGTGGCTTCGAATGTGTCTCTGATGGCGGGCGGGTCGATGATCTTTTTGCCAAAATTCGATCCTGACACCGTGATCGCAACCCTGCCGAAGGCGACCGTGATGATGGGTGTCCCGACATTCTATACCCGGCTCCTCGACGACCCGCGTTTTACCCGCCAGTTGACCGCCCATATGCGGCTTTTTGTGTCGGGTTCGGCGCCGCTATTGGCCGAGACACATGAGCGCTTTCAGGCGCGGACAGGTCACCGCATCCTAGAGCGCTACGGCATGACTGAAACGAGCATGAACACCTCAAACCCTTACGACGCAGAGCGTCGCGCCGGGACCGTGGGCTTTCCGTTACCCGGGGTAGAGGTTCGGGTCTGCGCCCCTGAAACACACACCGAACTGCCGCAGGGTGAGATCGGCGTGCTACATGTGCGCGGGCCGAACGTCTTCGTCGGATACTGGAACATGCCGGAAAAAACCCGCGAGGAACTGCTTCCCGATGGCTATTTCATCACCGGCGATCTCGCTCGGATCGATGCTGACGGCTATGTCCACATTGTTGGACGTGGCAAGGACTTGATCATTTCAGGCGGCTACAACATCTATCCCAAAGAGATCGAACTGTTCCTCGACGATCAGCCCGGGGTCTCGGAAAGTGCCGTGATCGGCGCGCCCCACCCCGATTTCGGCGAAAGCGTCGTGGCGGTGCTGGTCCCTGAGGCCGGCGTCACTGTCGATCTGGATGCAATCGAAGCAACCGCTCGGCGCGAACTGGCCGGGTTCAAGCGCCCCCGCAAATTCGAGATCGTTGACGCCTTACCCCGCAATACCATGGGAAAAGTGCAAAAGAACGAGCTGCGAAAGACCTTCGAGAAAGCTTTCAGCCAGTAACTTGATAAGTCTCTGCACGCCCCCCCCTCATTTAATTTCCTACGGGTCGATCCAGAAGGAACCGATTATGTCCTACACCATTCATCATGCCATTAAGCCTGGCGTTATTGCGCCAAATCTGACCCCGTTTGAGGATGACCTTTCTATTGCCCGAGACCTTTATCTCGACAATGTTCGCCGGCTGCTAGAGGACGGTTGTGTCGCGTTGGCCCCGTTCGGCACCACTGGCGAGGCGCTCTCGGTTTCGACTGCCGAACGGCTTGAGATGCTAAAGCACCTCACGTCCAATGGCATCGACCCAAAACGGCTGATCCCCGGAACCGGGCTAAGCAACCTTCCTGAGACCGCTGACCTCACCCGACGTGTGGTCGACATGGGGTGTGCAGGCGCGATGATCCTTCCGCCGTTCTACTACAAAGGGGTAAGCGACGATGGGCTCCACGCCTATTATGCGCGCCTAATTGAACGAGTAGCGCGGGACGACCTCGCGATTTACCTCTACCACATCCCTCAAGTCTCTGGCGTGCCGCTTAGTATTGAGCTGGTACGTCGCCTAAAGACAGACTTTCCAGGACATATCGTCGGCATCAAGGATTCCTCCGGAGATTGGGAAAACACCAAAGCCCTGTTCGGGATCTCGGGACTGACGGTCTATCCAGGGTCAGAGTTACCGCTTTTTGAAGCGCTCGACCTCGGCGGCCCGGGCTGTATCACTGCAACTGCGAACGTCAATACATCGGCTATCGCGAAGGTGGTCGAGCTGCACCGGAACGGCGAGACCGAAGCCGCGCGCAGCGCTTTTGAAAAGGTTCGCACACTACGGCTGACTGTCCAAGAATACGCTCCGATCCCGGCCCAAAAACGGCTCCTGGCACTCCAAAGTGGTGATGCCCGGTGGGCCAATGTCCGCCCTCCGCTCGAACCTCTGAGCGAGGCACGCGGCCGCGAACTTGCCGATCGCCTGCGCAGCGAAGTCGGCCTCGATATCCTTTCAATGGACTGATGGATGCAGCTGATCCTGTCTCTTATAGCGCGAGGGCGTCCAAGAGTGCGTCCCTTTGCGCTTGGGACTTTGGGATGGATTTCGTGATTTGTCCGCGTTGCATGATGTGGAAATGGTCGGAGTTGAGGTAAGCGAATTCGAAGTTTTGCTCGACCAAAATGATGGCCAGTTCACCGCGAGCGCGCAGAAGCCGAATGGTGCGGCCAATCATCTGGATGATATTGGGCTGGATGCCTTCAGTTGGTTCATCCAACAACAACACTTTGGGGCGGGCGATGAGCGCTCGGGCAATGGAAAGCTGTTGTTGTTGACCACCGGACAAGTCACCGCCACGCCGGGCCTTCATTACTGCGAGGACTGGGAAAAGGTCGAAGATGTCATCCGGAATCTTACGATCAGATTTAGGAAGGCAGGCAAAGCCCGTTTCAAGGTTCTCTTCAACGGTCATGAGGGGAAATATTTCCCGCCCCTGCGGCACGTATCCGATGCCCGCTTTGGCCGACAAGGCCGCACGGCCTGAGTGTAGCTCTTCCCCGTTAAGCGTGATTGTCCCGCCTGAGAATGGGTGCCGCCCAGCGATGGCTTTCAGCAGGCTCGTTTTGCCGACCCCGTTTGTGCCCGTTACACAGGTAACTTGGCCCACAGGCGCGTTAAATGTGATATTATGAAGTATCTGGGACTGCCCGTATTTCAGGTCTAAATTCTCAATCTCCAGCATCGGTGCGCCCCAAATAAACGTCTACAACAGTCTGGTTCTTGGTCACATGATCCAGCGACCCTTCGGCCAGCACAGACCCTTCGTGCAGCACAGTCACCTTGCAGTTCAGACGCCGCACGAATTCCATGTCATGTTCCACCACGATCACGGCACGGGTCTCGGCGGCCTTCTTCAAGATATCGGTGGTGTGTTCGCGTTCATGTGCTGTCATGCCAGCGGCGGGTTCATCGACCAACAGCAAGCGGGGCGATTGCGCAAGCAGCATCCCGATCTCAAGCCATTGTTTTTGCCCATGGCTTAGTTCTCCGGCGGGGCGGGTTAGATGGTTGGTCAGGTTGATTTCGTCGGCGACTTTTTCAAGTCGCGCAGCGCTCTCGGCGTTCTTGCGATAGAAAAGGACCGAGAAGGCTCCACGCGGGTTCTTTAGCGCCATAGCGAGATTTTCGCGCACGGTTTGCGCCTCAAACACCGTGGGCTTCTGAAATTTGCGCCCGATGCCAAGCATGGCGATCTGGCTTTCGGACATGCCAATAAGAGAGCGGCTATCATCGCCGAACAGAATGTGCCCCTCATCTGGCTTTGTCTTGCCGGTGATGATGTCCATAAAGGTCGTCTTGCCCGCCCCATTGGGGCCGATCACGGCCCGCAGTTCCGGCTCACCGATCTGTAGGCTGAGGTTCTTGATCGCCTGAAATCCGTCGAAGGACTTAGAGATTCCGGACATTTCCAAAAGAGAACTCATGATTTGCGTACCAGTTTATCAAAGAGGCCACCGATGCCCTTAGGTGCAAATAGCGTGATAAGTACAAAGCTAAGGCCCAGCAGCACCAACCACCAATCGACCCATTGGATCGTATAGACCCCAAGGTCGATGTTAGGTGCGCCGCCACCCGTGAACCAACTGGACAGAAGCGATACCACTGCCGCGCCAATGACCGCGCCGTAAAGCCGGCCGCGCCCGCCGATGGCGACCCATACCGCCAGATAGATCGACGCGATGGGGGCGATTTCTGCCGGATTGATGATGCCCGCTTGGGGGTAATAAAGCGCACCAGCGATGCCCGCGACGATGGCCGTAATGGTGAAGACGAAGAGTTTGTAGCTTTCCACATGATAGCCCAGAAAGCGGACGCGGGATTCATCGTCGCGGATGGCTTGGATGATGTTGCCCAGCTTGCTGTCGGTGACCCAAGCAAAAAACAAATAGCCCAGCCCAAGTGCCAAGGCTGAAGCAAGGAAAAAGACGATGGAGACGACGTCCTGACCACTTTCGGCGAAGCCCGGAATATTTTGCAGGCCCGAGAGGCCGTTGTTGCCACGTAACCCGCTGTCGTTCTGGAACAAATAAAGCGCAAGCGCCAGTGTCATGGCTTGAGTGAGTATCGACAGATAAACGCCGGTGACACGGCTTCGAAACGCCAGCCAACCAAAGACCAGCGCGAGGGCGCCGGGGATCAGCACGACGAACGCCAATTGGATAAACAGATTATCAGCAAAGGCCCAAATCATGGGGAATTCTGACGATCCGACAACGCCGAAAATCTGGTTTCCTATTGCGTCTGATATCTCCTGCGGTGTCGGTGGGATGACCTGACCTGCGAGGCTTTCGGCGACGATGATTTCAGTACGGGCATACATAAGCCACATACCAACGGCATAGCCACCGATCCCGAAAAAAGCGAAATGACCAAGGCTAAGGATGCCGCAATAGCCCCAGACGACATCCATCGCGATGGCAACAAGGCAAAGGCACAGGGTTTTGCCCAGTGTTTTGATGAATGAAGTTGAGATGAGGCCCGCGCCAGCGGCTTCGGACATCACTGTCGCAATGGCGGTGAACAGGCCTAAAGCGGCAAGAAAGTAGAGAACCGAAGGATTGCGTCCGATGAAAGACCTTCCTTGTTTGTGCGTCTGGGTCATGGCTCAATCCGCCGCTGCCCGGCCTTTGGGGGCAACAATGCCCTTAGGCCGGAATTGAATGAACAAGATGATGAAAAGGATCATATAGGTTTGTGCCGCCAGCGTGTTGGACGGGTTCAGCCACTCAATCCCCTTTTGCAGGAAACCGATCAGCCCCGCCCCAGCCAACGTGCCAAAGACCGACCCAACACCCCCCACCACGACGGTCATGAAGCTTTGCACGATGTAGTTCGCGCCCATCTCTGACGTGACCTGCGCATAAAGGCCGATGCCGACGCCAGCGACACCTGCAATTCCAGACCCCAGTCCAAATGTCATCATATTGATGCGACCAGGGTTGATGCCCATCGAGGCTGCCATGCCCGGATTCTGTGTGACCGCGCGCACCTCCAACCCAAGGCGGGTACGCTTAAGAATATACAGCAAAATGAAGAGAAACATGAGCGCCAGCACGAAGATCGCAATGCGGATGTAACTGATTTGAATCACATCCGAGATCACGAGCGCACCACCGAGCCAGTCCGGAGATGTCAGAGGACGGGCCTGCGTGCCAAAGATGTTCTTGGCGATTTGTTGCAAGGCAATCGAGATGCCAAAAGTCGCCAGCAAAGTCTCAAGCGGGCGATGATAGAGATGCCGGATCACCAGCCGCTCCATCGCGACACCCGCACCAAAAGTGATCGCAAAAGCAAGCGGCAGCGCGACAAGTAGCGATACGGTGTAGTCGGGGATGATGAGTTGCACGACGTAGCCTGTGTAGGCACCCATCATGATGAACTCGCCATGAGCCATATTGATGACCCCCATTTGCCCGAATGTTATCGCAAGCCCAATCGCGGCAAGAAAATAGATCGAGGCCAGTGACAAACCGTCCAACGCCAAATCCAAGGTTTGCGCCCATCCGACACGCGTTTCGACCTCGTCAAGCGTGGCGCGGGCAGCGTCGGTGATAGCAACGTCGTCCTCGTCGTAGAGCTCATAGAAGACGGCATCCTGCACAGCGGTGGTGATATCATCCGGCGTCACTAAAGGCGGCACTGTGCCAGCGTCGGCGAGCACGCGATATGCGTCACTCCGCGTTTCTTGGTCGTCCAATTGCGCCAAAGGGATGCCGCCGACGCGACCTTCAACGATGTTGGCTTCAAGTGCTGCGCGAATATCACTGTAAGACACGATTGCAGGCGCTAGATCGGCGCCAACAAGTTTTTCGTAGCTTGCGGATGGGTCCGCCATGGGATCAAGAATGCTGGCGATGTTGCCCTCGGGCTGCTCCGTCGCCACCGCAGTCGTCACAGAGAGGATCTGGTTCAGCACCGCGCGGGCTTCGACGGACGTGTCGGACGAAAGGCTCTCAATGGCCTTGATACGTTCTTCGGGCACCTCTCCAAATCGGGCAGTCAAAAAGTTGATCAGTTGCTCCTTGCGGGCGCGCAAGGTTGGGTCTTCTTCCCCATCAAGTGACGCCATGAGCGGCTCAAGCTGGCTGGCATCACTCCGTCGCGCGATACTTTCAAGCGCTGCTTGGCGGCGTTCGGGATTGGTGTCGGACAGTTGGAACTGTACCAACGCCGTACCGATGACACGCCGCACGCCGCCATTGGGGCGCATCTGGCTGAAATCATCTGATGATGCGGTTGTTTCTTCGCCCGTATCAACGTTGCGCAGCGTGAGCGTATCGTCGGCTTCGGTCGCGATATAGAACAGGCCCGTTGTGTCGTCTTTCCAGATGCTTCGGTCGGCCCATCGTTCTAGAAATACAGGTACCTGCGGCAGGCCGGAGGTCACCAAGTCGTCCAACATTACTCCGACTGAGTTGCGCGATGGCTTGGCCACTTCGTCGCTATGGGTCTGCAAGATGGACTGAAGGTCTTGGGCTGAGGCGAACCCGACAGAAGTCAGCAAGCACAACAGGCTGAGCAGAATACGAACCATTGTGTATGGGACTTTCGGTCAGGAGGAGTGTTCAGAGAAGGTGTCGGGCACGTTCAATGGCGCGCCCGACTGTCAGTATTAGTAGTTTGAGGTCAGCTGAACGCAGGTCTCGGTTTCGGTATTGTACATGCCGCACTCGAGTTCTTTCCAATCGGAGACCAAAACGGCAGATTCAAGCAGAAAGTCCGTCCATGCGTCACCCGGAACCTCTTTGGTCTGGCTGATGATATCGAACTGGCCGTCCGCGGTGATTTCACCGATCAAAACGGGTTTGGCGAGGTGGTGGTTAGGTAGCATCACAGCCGTCCCGCCGGTGAGGTTCGGGAATTCCTGCCCGTACATCGTCGTGCGCACCGCATCCACCTCCGTGGTGCCTGCATCGGTGACCGCATTCACCCACATGTTGAAGCCAATGTAATGGGCTTCCATCGGGTCATTGGTCACGCGGTCATCGCCCATTGCCTCTTTCCAGGCGGCGACCCACTCGTCGTTTAACTCGGATTCTGCAGACTGGAAGTAGTTCCACGCGGCGAGGTGACCGACAAGGTCGGACGTATCAAGGCCGGACAGCTCTTCTTCACCGACCGAGAACGCGACGACTGGGATGTCGTCAGCCGAGATACCGGCGGCGGCCAGCTCTTTGTAGAAGCCGATATTCGCATCGCCGTTGATAGTAGAGACCACGCCCACCTGAGAGCCATCTGCGCCCAGTTCAACCACATCCGCTACAATGGTAGACCAGTCGGAATGACCGAAAGGTGTGTAGTTTACGAAGATGTTTTCTTCGGGGATGCCCTTATCCACAAGGTATTGCTCAAGGATGTTGTTGGTGGTTCTGGGATAGACATAGTCTGTGCCGAGCAGAGCAAATTTCTCGACGCCCAATTCCTCCAGGAAATAATCGGTGGCAGGGATCGCCTGCTGATTCGGGGCGGCACCTGTATAGAACACATTGCGCGAGCTTTCTTCGCCCTCATACTGAACCGGGTAGAACATCAGGCCGTTCAATTCTTCCAGAACAGGCAATGCGGATTTGCGCGAAACAGACGTCCAAGAACCGAAGATGACATCAACCTCAGACACAGTGAGAAGTTCACGCGCCTTTTCAGCGAACAGGGGCCAATCGGAAGCGGGATCAACGACAACAGCTTCGATTTCGCAACCCAACAAGCCGCCTGCGGCGTTTTGTTGGTCGATCAACAGCTCCATCGTGTCCTTCAATGTCGTCTCGGAAATGGCCATTGTGCCGGACAAAGAGTGCAACACGCCAACCTTGATCGGGTCCTCGCATTCCGCGCTGACTGCTGAACCTGCGATCAAAAGGGCAGCGGTCGCGGTAAGTGTTCGTTTGGTGGAAATTCTCATGACGGTATCCCCGTTTGGTGTGCGGAAGAGCGGAGACGCAAACATCCCAATGAGCCAATGCTTTTCCACACAGCGTTTGCTGTAGCTGCAAATGGTTAGGTTCCTGCAAGACTATCCCGTTCGCGGCGCTCCATACCGAAGCTGTTACAACGTCAATTTAGATAGACGAGCCGGCAAGCCCCAAGCTGCCAAGAGTTTCTGCACTGCAGCAAAAATGCCTTAAAGATGTGCAGTTTGCAGCCGAACCGCCAAATATTAGGCGCTAGACGCAGAAAACACGCCCCCTTTTCTCTCTGCAAAGCAGCGTTAGCGCGGGGTGTTTATGTGGGCTTTCGGGTATTGAACGGCTGAGAATGCCGTGGCCTGCCGACCGGCTACCGAATAAAGCGTTAACTAGATGGGCAGTACACACGGAGTAAACATGCCCCGAAGGTGCTGGCCGTGCCGTATTGATCCGAGGCCTTTGCGGCGACTTTAGTCTGCGCGAGATCCAGAACTCATGCCCGGTAAATTCCCGCCAAGCTATCCATTCCGCGCGCGGATAATTCCCAAGCGGCGCGAAAAATCTCGAGGCTTTCTACATAGGCGTCCGTAAGCGCGGGGTTTGGGGCGATGCTTTTGCTGATCTTCGGCGTGCGGATCACCTCCGCCGCCCCGCCGTCTTCGCTGCCCAGTATCGCCAGCCGGGCGGCCCCCAAAGCAGCCCCCTGTGCGCCACTTTCTGGCACATCAAGCGTGAGGCCCGTAATATCGGCGATCATTTGCAACCATGTTTCAGACTGGCTGCCACCCCCCGCCACGCAAACCCGTTCTGGCAAAGAGCCGCATTGCTCAAGCGCGCGACAACAATCGGCAAAGGCAAAGCCAACCCCCTCCATCACGGCTTGGACCATATCGGGCAACTCATGTGCGCGGCGCAGCCCGTGGAAGGCACCGGTGGCATCCGGCGCGTTATGTGGGGTCCGTTCGCCCGAAAGATAGGGCAAAAAGGTGATCGGCGAGGGCTGCGTCACGCCCCGAACCATCCCCGCAAGTGCTGCGGGCTTTTGCCCAGTGATCTGCCCCAGCCATGCCAGCACATCCGTGGCCGACAGGATCACGCCCATCTGATGCCAAGTGTCGGGCACCGCGTGGCAAAAACTATGCACAGCACTTTCGGTGTTGCTCTCAAAACGGTCAGTGACCGAGAAGAGCACCCCTGAGGTGCCGAGCGACAAGAACCCCTGCCCCGGTTGCACCAATCCCAGCCCCACGGCGGTGGCCGCATTGTCGCCCGCACCGCCTGCGACCGCGACGTTGCTGACACCCCACTTCGCAGCCAGATCAGCCCGAAGCCCGCCCGCCCGCGCGCTGCCTTCGACCAATCGCGGCATGTGATCGCGGGTGAGGTCCGTAGCGGCGAGCAATTCATCAGACCAATCGCGTTTTGCCACATCCAGCCAAAGCGTGCCCGCCGCGTCTGACATCTCAGACACATGTTCGCCCGTCAGCCAAAAACCGACGTAATCCTTAGGCAGCAAGACTTTGCGAACCTGCGCAAAAATCTCAGGCTCATGCTTTTGAACCCACCGTAGTTTGGGCGCGGTAAAGCCTGCCATGACGATGTTGCCGCCAATGCCGCGAAAATCAGCCAGACCTTCCAACTTCGCGCATTCGGCATGGGCGCGCCCATCGTTCCACAGGATTGCCGGACGCAAAGGCCGATCGTCCGCATCAAGCAGCGTGGCCCCGTGCATCTGACCTGACACAGCGATGCCGCGCAGCGCTGCGAATTCGGCGGGGGCGGCCGCACGGACCTGCGCAATCGCACTCTCGCAGGCGGTGATCCATGAGTGAGGGTCTTGTTCGCTCCACATCGGATGGGCGCGCTGAACCTTTAACGGTGCATGACCTTCGGCCAAGGCCGTTTGGCCTTCGCCGATTAAAAGCGCTTTGACGCCCGAGGTGCCTAGGTCCAAGCCAAGATAGGTCATGCAGTACTCGTTACTTCACAAAGGGAGAAAGGCCACCGGCAGAGTGCCGGTGGCGGCATTAATCAGAACGGGCTGTCAGGATAGTAGAAATCCATCGCGTTCTCTTGGGTCACCAGAACCGAGCCGATCACGAAAGTGCCCGACACCGGCGCGTTGGAGGTGAGGCCCACGGCGGTCAGCTCAATCGCGGTGGCGATCATCGACGGCGGGTAGGTGACGTTGGCCGGGATCATCGCATCGCCATCGGCTGTGCGCTTGATCATTTCTTTCATACCAGCACCGCCAAGCACGAATTTCACATCGTCACGGCCTGCGGCCTCAATCGCGGCCAGAACACCAATCGCCATATCATCGTCAGACGCCCAAACCGCGTCGATGTTGGGATATTTCGACAAGAAATCCTGCATCACGGTAAAGCTGTCGTCGCGGTTCCAGTTGCCATGTTCCATATCCAACACGGTGATGCCAGAGCCTTCAATCGCCGCATTGAACCCCTCAACACGCTCGTTGTCGATGGTGGTGGGGATGCCGCGCAGCACGACGATATCGCCGCCATCGGGCATTTGTTGAGCCATAAACTCACCCGAGACCTTGCCAAAGCCGCTGTTGTCGCCCGCGACATAGAGGTCTTGGATCCCCTCGACCGACAGGCCACGGTCAACCACGGTCACCCATGCGCCGCTGTCTGCCACGGCTTGCACCGGCGGGGTCAGCGGATCGGATTCGAACGGCAGTACCACCAGCGCGTCAATGTTGCGTGTGGCAACCATGTCTTCGATGTCGTTCACCTGTTTGCCGGGGTCCGACGCGGTGGCGAGCACGAAGTCGAGATCGGGATAGACCTCTTCCAGACGCTCGACGGTTTCCTTGGCGTGGAAGTTCATGCCCCCCGCCCAGCCGTGGGTCGCCGCCGGGATCGAGACGCCGATAACCTTGGTCTCTTGGGCAAAGGCGCCCGTACCGACAGCCGTGGCCAGCGCAGTGGCAATGAATGTTTTGGTAAATGTCATTTTTGCTCCTCCCATGAAGCGTTCAACTACGGCTCAAAGCGCCGTCTTCCTTTCGCGCTGTAGGATCACAGCGAGAATGATGATAATCCCTTGGATCGCCCCATTGAGATATGGCGACACGAAATCAGTAAGGTTCAGGATATTGCCGATCAGGCTCAGGATGAGCACGCCAATGACTGTGCCCCAGACCCGACCGAAACCGCCCTTCAACACCGTGCCGCCGATGATAACCGCGGCGATGGCCTCAAGCTCCCACAGCACCCCGGTCGAGGCCGAAGCCGAGCCGAGCCGTGGCACATACATGATCGTCGCAACGCCGACCAAGATGCCCAAGGCCGCGTAAGAGATCAGCCGCGTGCGTTTTACGTTCACATTTGAATAATGCGCGACATTCTCGTTCGATCCGGTGGCCGCACAATGGCGCCCGTAAACGGATCGCGACATGATGATCTCACCGATAATCACGACCAGCGCAAAGACGATAATTGGCCAACTGATCCCGAGGATGCCGTCGAAGTAGACGGGCCGGTAAAAGGTCCGCAAACCAAAGTCGAGCGACAGCGTGCCTCCATCGGCAAGCCATGTCACCAACGACCGATAAATCCCCATCGACCCCAGCGTGACGATAAAGGCTTCGATCCCGAGAGTGGTGATTAAAAAGCCATTCAACAGCCCCGCCAGCAGCCCCGCGACAATGGCGGTGAGCATCCCCAGCAGAATAATAGGCACGCCGATGCTCAGACTGGGCAACGCCGCATTCATCACCAAAATCATCAGCCCTGCGATAAAGGCCGCCATTGAGCCAACCGAAAGATCGAGGCCCCCCGCCGTGATCACAAAGGTCATGCCCACCGCAATGATGCCGATAAAGGCAGACCGCGCCAAGACGTTGGTGATGTTCGCCGCACTCAGGAAGTTTGAGTTCATCAGCGCGCCAATCAGCAGCAAAACGACCAAGGCGATAATCGGCCCGAGGACGGACATCGACGGCATCCGAAGGCTTTTGGTGTGAGGTGTGGTTACATCTGTCATCTTCGGTTTCCTTAGGCCGTCATCGGCATTTGTTCGGCGCGCAGCCCCATCGAGAGGCGCACAATCGCGTCTTCCGTGATCTCATGCGGCGCCAACGTGCCGCTCACTTCGCCCAAGCGCATGACCATCACACGGTCGGCAAGGCCGATAAGTTCGGGCATTTCAGAGGTAATCACGACGATCGCATGGCCCTGATCGGCCAAGTTGCGCAAGAAGGCATAGATTTGCTGTTTTGTGCCGATGTCGATGCCGCGGGTCGGCTCATCCACGATCAGGATACGCGGTTCAGAGAGCATGATCTTGGCCAGCAGTAGCTTTTGCTGGTTGCCGCCCGACATATTGCCGACCCGCACATCGCGGCTGCCCGCGCGAATGTCGAATTCTTTAATCGCATGGGTCAGCGCCGTTTCCTCAGCACCCCGGTCGATCATAAACGCACCAAACTTATGCAAGTTCTGCAGCGTCAGGTTCTCGCGCATCCCGCGTTCCAACAGCAGCCCCCGCAACTTGCGGTCTTCGGTGAGGTAGCAAAGCCCGGCCCGCTGCGCGTCGCTAGGTTGTTTAAAATGAACCTGCTCGCCAAAGAGTGTCACGCGATCGATGCGCGCAGCCCTCAAGCCCGCCAGCCCCTCCATCAATTCCGTCCGGCCCGAGCCGATTAGCCCGCCAATCCCCAGTATCTCGCCTTGCCGGAGCGAAAAGGACACGTTGCTGGCGTAGCCGGACACGTTCAAGTTTTCGACAGAAAGCACCACCGGCGCGTCTGCGGGGACGCCGGGTTTTGGCGGGTAAAGGTCAGACACATCGCGGCCCACCATGGCGGTCGCCATCTCATCTTCGGTGATCTCTGCCGTGGGGCTGGATTGCACCACTTCGCCATCACGCATGATGGTGACATGGTCCGAGATCTCAGCGACCTCATCAAGTTTATGTGACGTAAACAGAACCGCCGTACCCGCTGCACGCAGCGCCGCGACCTGCTTGAACAACACGTCCGTCTCACGTTTGGTCAGCACCGCCGTCGGCTCGTCCATGATCAACACCCGCGCATCGCGCGACAGGGCTTTGGCGATTTCCACCATCTGTTTGTCGGAGTTCGACAGGGTGGATACGCGCGCATCGGGGGAAACATCGCAGGCCACGCGGTCAAGATAGTCACGCGTAAGGCGCCGCATCTCGGCTTTATCAAGCAGTGGCCCACGCTTTAGCTCTCGGCCCAAAAAGATATTCTGCTCAACCGTCAACTGTTCGGCCAAATTGAACTCTTGGTGGATCATCACGATCCCGGCCACCTCGCCATCGTGCAGGCTGTCGAACCGGGCGGGCGCGCCGTCCAATTGTACATCCCCTTGCGTGGGCAGTTGATAGCCCGCCATGATCTTCATCGTGGTGGATTTGCCCGCCCCGTTTTCACCGATGAGCGCGTGAACGGTGCCCGGCTCCAGCGCGAGGGTCACACCATGCAACACCTCGATCGAGCCGAAGCTTTTGCTCACGTTGCGCAGGGCAAGAACGGGGTTGGGTGTCATAGCTTGGTCCACGCCGCGTCGTTGGCCGAAGACGTCACGCAGGCATTGATGAACCGCATTCCGTCCATTCCCGCCGCGATACCGGGCAGCACGCCCATGGCGTTTTCGCGGGTCGCCCCGCCCTGCACCGCGCGGATCGCATCGGCGGCTTCGTTATAGATTGTAGCGAATCCTTCGAGGTATCCTTCGGGGTGGCCACCGGGAATACGGCTCACCGACTGCGACTCTTCCGACGCCCCGGCCCCGTTGCGGGTGATCAGACGTTTGGGTTCGCCGAGCGGCGTAAACCACAGGTAGTTGGGATCCTCCTGCGACCATTCCAGACCGCCCTTTTCCCCATAGACCCGCAGCTTCAGCGCGTTTTCATTGCCGGGGGCCACTTGGCTTGACCACAGCATACCGCGCGCGCCGCCAGCAAAGCGCAGCATCATATGCGCATTGTCGTCGAGCTTGCGCCCTGTGCCCCAGCTTTGCAGATCGGCGGCGATGCTTTCGACCTGCAAGCCGCTTACAAAGCACGCAAGGTTATGCGCATGAGTGCCGATGTCGCCCACCGAGCCGCCCGCACCAGAGCGTGCGGGATCGGTCCGCCATTCGGCTTGTTTGACGCCATTGTTCTCCATGGGCGCGGTTAGCCAATCCTGCGGGTACTCTGCTCGGACAATGCGAATATCGCCCAGATCGCCCGCTTCGACCATTGCCCGCGCTTGGCGGATCATGGGGTAGCCAGTGTAGTTATGGGTGAGAATGAAGAGCGCGTCGGCCTCGGCCACCGTGGTTTCCAGCGCCTCTGCATCCTCCAGCGTGGAGGTAAGCGGCTTGTCGCAAATCACATGAATGCCCTTGGCCAAGAATGCCTTGGCGGCGGCGGCATGGACGTGGTTGGGAGTGACAATCGAGACCGCCTCGATCCCGTCTTCGCGGGCGGCCTCGGCCTCGGCCATCTCTTCGAAACTGCCGTATGAACGCGGAATGCCCAGAGCCTCTGCACTGGCGGCGGATTTCTCGGGGGTCGAAGACAGCGCGCCCGCGACCAGATCGAACCGGTCGTCGATGCGCGAGGCGATACGGTGCACCCCGCCGATAAAGGCATCATTGCCGCCGCCCACCATGCCAAGTCGAATACGTGCCATCAGTCGATCCCCAGCATTTTGCGGTTTGCCGCCTCATCGGTGCCGCCATCGGCGAAGTCATCAAAGGCCTTGTCGGTCACGCGGATGATGTGATCCGTGACGAACTGCGCCCCTTCGCGCGCGCCGTCTTCGGGGTGTTTCAGACAGCATTCCCACTCCACCACGGCCCAACCATCAAAATCATTGGCGGCCATTTTGGAAAAGACAGCGCCGAAATCAACCTGACCATCGCCCAAAGACCGGAACCGTCCGGCACGTTCCGTCCAGCTTTGATAGCCCGAATAGACCCCCTGCCGCCCGGTCGGATTAAACTCCGCATCCTTGACGTGGAACATCTTGATCCGGTCTTTGTAGATATCGATGTTATCAATGTGATCAAGGCACTGCAGAACGTAATGGCTGGGATCATAAAGCATATTGGCGCGTGCGTGATTGCCTGTGCGCTCCAAGAACATCTCATAGGTGATGCCGTCATGCAGGTCTTCGCCGGGGTGAATTTCATAGCAGACATCAACACCGCAGTCTTCGGCGTGGTTCAGGATCGGAAGCCAACGCGCGGCCAACTCGTCAAAAGCCGTCTCAATCAGCCCCGCAGGGCGCTGCGGCCAGGGGTAGACGTAAGGCCAAGCCAAGGCACCAGAGAAGGTCGCATGCGCGCCGATCCCCATGTTTTTCGACGCCGAGAGGGCCATTTTGACCTGCTCAACCGCCCATTCCTGACGCGCCTTCGGATTGCCGCGCACTTCGGGGGCGGCAAAACCATCAAAAGCGGTGTCATAGGCAGGGTGCACGGCGACGAGTTGCCCCTGAAGGTGGGTCGAAAGTTCGGTGACCTCTACGCCGTTCTCAACTGCCTTCCCCTTGAATTCGTCGCAGTAGTCCTTGCTCGACGCCGCTTTGGCCAAGTCGATCAGCCGCGCGTCCCAACTGGGCACCTGCACACCCTTATAGCCGCAATCGGCCGCCCATTTGGTAATGCTGTCCCAAGAATTAAACGGTGCTTCGTCGCCTGCAAACTGCGCTAGAAACAGCGCTGGTCCCTTGATCGTTTTCATGGTGGTCCTCCCTCTCCCCGGCTCAAACGAACCGGTTCACGATATTCTCCAGAATTTCCTGCCGGCCCGAGCGGGGCTGTGGGTTGATGCCGTCCTTGGCAACCTGCGCCGCGATAGTGGCCAGATCCCCCTCCAGCATCGCCTTTGCCGCGGGTGTCGCCCAGCCCGCGTAGCGCTCATCGCGCATGGCATCGAGCGTGCCATCCTCCAGCATCGCGGCGGCGGCTTTGAAGCCCCGCGCGCTGACGTCCATCGCGCCTGCATGGGCCGCGACCAGATCAACCGGGTCAAGCGATTGCCGCCGCAGCTTGGCGTCAAAGTTGGTGCCGCCGGTGGTGAACCCGCCTGCTTTGAGCACCTCGTAATAGGCCAGCGCGACCTCGGGCACATTATTGGGGAACTGGTCCGTGTCCCAGCCCGATTGGTAGTCGTTGCGGTTCATATCGATGGAGCCGAAAATCCCCAATGAGGACGCCAGCGCCAGTTCATGCTCGAACGAGTGGCCCGCAAGGATCGCGTGGCCCTGTTCGATGTTCATCTGAACCTCGCCCTCCAGCCCGAACTCCTTGAGGAAACCATAGACGGTCGCAACATCGAAATCATACTGGTGTTTGGTCGGCTCCTGCGGCTTCGGCTCCACCAGAATGGCACCTTTGAAGCCAATCTTGTGTTTATATTCCACGGCCATCTGCAAGAAACGCCCGGCCTGCTGGCGTTCGCGTTTCAGGTCGGTGTTCAGCAAGGTTTCATAGCCCTCGCGCCCGCCCCAGAGCACATAGTTCTGACCGTCCAGCTTGTGGGTCGCATCCATGCAGGCTTTGACCGTCGCCGCCGACCACGCAAACACCTCGGGGTCGGGGTTGGTGGCCGCACCCGACATGAAACGGCGGTGACCAAAGAGGTTCGCGGTGCCCCAGAGTAGTTTGGTCTTGGAACTTTCCATCTTGGTGCCGAGATAATCAATGATCTCTTCGAAATTGCGCAGGCTCTCGGCAAAGGTGTCGCCCTCGGGGCGAATGTCGGCGTCGTGCCAGCAGTAGTAGGGCGCGTTCAGCAATTCGAACATCTCAAAGGCCACATCGGCCTTGAGGCGCGCCATGTCCATCGTCTCGCCGAACCATGGGCGGTCAAAAGTCTGCCCCCCAAAGGGGTCACCGCCGGGCCATGCGAAGGAATGCCAGTAGGCCACGGCAAAACGCAGATGGTCTTCCATCCGCTTGCCCATAAACACTTCGTCGGGGTTGTAATGGCGAAAGCCCAGGTCAGACCCGTCTGGATCATAGGAAAGTGGCTTAATATCTTTGAAGAAATCACTCATGTATCTTAGGCCTTCATCTTATCGGTCAAAGCATCGGCGGGCAGATTGTCCCGCACATAAATTGTCGGCACGAGGTCCGGCATCGGCGGCAAATCCTTTTCGTCAATCAGGGCGCGCAACACGGTGAAGGCGCGGTTAATCTCGACGTCTGGACGCTGGTCAATCACCAGATCAATATGCCGCTCAAGCAGCGCTTGGCGCGAATGGGCGACAAGTTCGTGCACAACGCAGAAGGGCCGCTTGCCTTTGGCTTCCTGAAGGGCCGCGATAAGACCGCTGTTGCCTGCTCCCACGTTGTAAAGCGCGGTAAAACCGGGATGTGACAGCAGTTCCCGTGCCTGCGCTTGCAGCACAATCGGGTCATCTTTGGTCATGATCGGGTCGAGCACGTCTATGAAAGGGAAGTCAGCTTCCAGCACCTCACGAAACCCTGAGAGCCGCTCGGCGTGGTCGCGGGCTTCCATTGAGCCTGCAAAGGTCTGAACACATCCGCTATGACCGCCATGCGACAGGCCAACAGTGCGCGCTGCCGTGCGTCCGGCTGCGATATTGTCGATGCCAATATAGGCCGCGCGCGAGGTCTGCGGCAGGTCCGAGACAAGGCCCACCACGGCCACCCCTCGCGCACGCAACTGAGCCAAAGACTTCTCAAGCGCGGTGCTTTGCAAACCAACGATAGCGATACCGTCAATGTCACGGCCGAGCAGGGCCAGGAGACTTTCCTGAAGCCCCTCCACAGCAAAGGCCGCGACCTTGATCACTTCGACCGTGACGCCCTCACGCTGCTGATGTTCGGCGGTATGGATAATGTGCTGATGGATGCGATTGAAGAATGCATTGGAGCCCTGCGGGATCAAGAAGGCGAGCTTATAGATGCGACCTCGGGACAGATTGGCAGCCGCGATGTTGCGTACATACCCAAGCGCGGCCACAGCCTTGCGCACCTTTTCGGAAGACTTCTCAGCCACGTTGCCACGGTTATTGATAACCCGGTCGGCGGTGGCATAGCTCACGCCAGCAGCACGGGCGACATCGCTTAACGTTGGACTTGGCATGAACACTCCCCCCGCGCCGAACCTCCCAGTCGACACTACTTATGACCATTTAGAAGGAGTTTTGATCGACGTCAATCATTTTTTGACAGACGTCGATCATTTTAGGCGCTCAGAACAGACTGTCGGCGATTATAGAAGCCAAACTTGAAGGTTCTGTTGTGTCAATTCATGCGAAAAAGAATGTATCGCCGGATTAGAAGAATTTCACATCCCAGCCGTACCGGGGAAATCATGTATAAACCGCCTTCCAAACAGGTCACCAGTGGAAGACGGTTTGCTTACGTGGTCGCTGACGAGAGGCGCTCCTCAGGAGCCACTCTCGCTAATCTTCGCTTTATTTATTCTCTACTGCGGAGCCTGTTCATAGGCCGCATCAGTAAGAGGACCACATGCAAGCCCCTCGGGACCAGAAGCGCGAAGGATAAAGGCCTCGCCGTCCGGCTCTACCACGCAGCGCAGCGGAAAGTTGACGCCTTGACGCAAAGCACCCACGGGGTTGGACAGCGTCAACACCTCAGCGTCGAGGGAATATTCGCCAGCCACGTTATCGCCGCTCTGCCCGTTACGCATGTTAAATGTTCCGTCGGATTCGAAGCGGGCCAGGATATCGCCCGTGCGGTAGGTGCCGGGTACAATAGCGGCCTTCGTGCTTTGTTCAGCGTCAGGGCGGTCCGATTGTAGTCGCTCGGCTTGGTCAGGTGACGCAGCGTCTGAGCCAGAGGTTGTCGCTTCAACAGCGCCCTCATCGGATGTGTCGCTGTCTTCTACCTGCGGAGCAGCATTCTGTTCCTCAGTGGTACTAGAAGCTTCGGGATCGCCGCTTGGAGTTTCCGCCGGTTCAGCCGTCGCGCTGTCAGCTGCGTCCTGCTGTTCAATGATGCGCTGCTCAACCTTCAACAGTTCATCAGAACGCGTCTGAAGAAGGGCGGTCATGTCCTTAAGTTCCGTTTGCACATTTGTGCGCTGCTCTTCGGCAGCGGAGACATCGGATTGTAGGTCAGAACTCCGCAAATCAAGCTCAGAGAGTTCACTTACCAACTGTTGCTTCCGGTCTTCAAGCTCCGCGATATTGTTTGAAATTTCCGCCGACTTTTCTTGAGCTTGCGCTTCTATGCTGCGGGCTTGTTGGATACGTGTTTCCGCCTCTGCCAGCTCTTTCGACAGGGTTGCTGCTTCCGCCTGCAAGGCACTCAGCGTTTCGCGAAGGGTGCTTTCTTGGTCTCGCGCTTCTTTCAAGCGCGCGCCTACCGTCTCAACCTCTTTCATGACTTCAGTCAGCGCCGTCTGCGTCTCTTCACGTCTTGCTTCCCGATTTGCGATCTCTTGATCTATGCCGCTCAGGGTAGAGCGCTGGCTTTCAAGTTGAGCCGTCGACTGCTCTAGCTGATTGTTCGCGTCGTTTAGGGATGCTTCGACATTTTCGGCTTCGGTCAATGCGACATCACGGCGTTCGGCCAGCGCCGCAAGTTCGTTTTCAAAGTCCTGACGCGCCGCTTCGATCTGCGCCGTCATCCCGGTCAGTTCAGTAGACAGAGCTGTTTCCGCGTCTGTGCGCTGCTCTGCCAATGCTGCCAATTCCTTATCAAACTCCGCCATCGCCGACTCTCGCCGCTCGTCAAGTCCCGCAAGGTCACCGCTTGAGCTCTTGATACGCGCCTGAATATCGGTCAGTTCTCCTGACGCCGTCTTCAATGCGGCAAGTGAGGCTGCCACTTCATCGCGCTGAAGGGTCGCAGCCTCGACCTGGCGTGCCATTTCATCCTCAAGCGAAGAGCGGTTCGTAGCGCCGTAGATACCCCAACCCCAACCAAGCACCGCGATCACGGCAAGGGCAATAAGACCAGAGCGGTTTGCGCCATTCTTTTTGCTATCATTCGTTCCAGTTTGATCCAAATCATCGGCCATAGACGTAACTCCCATTCTGGTCTTGAAGCTAGTTCAAGGCCGCGTGATGTCACCCCCTTTTGTTGTGGATCTTACTTCAAATTTTCAGGCAGCCGCTGTGTTTGATTATTAGATTTGCGCGCCCTCTCTACCTGAACTCAAAAGGGGATCGAGAGTATATTGGACTTTTGTTTCGAAAATCCCCGGGGAGTGCCCCGGCACGTACGCCGAGGCTGGCTTTTTGGTGATTAGTGCCCAAGGGTCGCGGCGTCGACGCGCCGTGGGTCTGACGCACCAAACAAAAAGCCGCTTTCACGATCCACGAGGATCGACTGCGTTGATCCCATCACTGACTTCTCACTGACCTTATGGCCTCGTTGCTCAAGTAGGCCCACCGTGTCGAGATTGACCCCCTCTTCAATCCGAATTTCATCGGGCAGCCACTGGTGGTGGATGCGCGGCGCGAAGGAAGCCTCGGCAATGTTCATCCCGTGGTCGATGACATTCATGATGACTTGCAACGTGGTGGTGATAATGCGCGAGCCGCCGGGTGAACCGGTGACCATGAAGACTTCTCCGTCCTTCATCACAATTGTTGGCGACATAGAAGAAAGCGGGCGTTTACCACCCTCTACCGCATTGGCATCGCCGCCGATTAGACCATAGGCATTAGGCACACCGGGCTTGGCCGCGAAATCATCCATCTCATTGTTCATAAGAATACCGGTGCCGTCAGCGACCATTCCAGACCCATAGGAAAAGTTGATCGTATAGGTGTTGGAAACGGCGTTGCCATCCTTGTCCACGATCGAAAAATGCGTGGTTTGGTCAGACTCGTAAGGGGCAAGCTCACCCGGCTTAATACTGCTCGACGGTGTCGCTACATTGAGGCTGATTTTTCCGCGAATATCCTCAGCGTAGGCCTTAGACGTGATCTCGCTCAACGGTACATCAACGAAATCACTATCGCCAAGATATTCTGAGCGATCCGCATAGGCCCGTTTCATCGCTTCGGCCATGAGATGGATCGTGTCAGCCGTGTTATGACCAAGAAACGAGATCGGGTAGTCTTCTAGAACGTTCAGGATCTGGATGATATGCGCCCCGCCAGAGCTGGGCGGTGGCATTGATACGATCTCATAGCCTCGGTAAGTGCCGCGCACCGGGTCGCGTAGGACCGGCTTGTAGTTCGCCATATCCTCAACTGTGATGCGCCCTCCAGCAGCCTGTACTGCATCAGCAATCTTTGTTGCTGTCTCACCTTTGTAAAATCCGTCAGGCCCTTCAGTAGCGATCTTTTGCAAGGTATTTGCAAGATCCGCCTGCATAAGGGTCTCGCCGGGCTCATAGAAACCTCCGCCTTCTTTGTAAAAGATGCTCTCAGACGTCGGCCATTTCTTCAGCCGGTCCTCAAGTCCTTTGAGGCTGTCAGCAAGGCCGGGCGTGACGGCGATACCATCACGCGCAAGGGCGATGGCCGGTTCAATCACTTCGGCAAGGGTCATGCTACCGTAATTTTGCAACGCCATCTGCATGCCTGCCACGGTTCCCGGCACCCCGACCGCAAGCCCTGTAAAGCGCGAAAGCTCGCTGTCGGCGTTGCCTTCATCATCGAGGTACATATCGCGGTCGGCGGATGAGGGGGCCATTTCGCGGTAGTCTATGGCCTTGGTCTCGCCGGTCTCTGCGTCATGGACGATCATGAACCCGCCGCCGCCGATATTGCCTGCGCGCGGCAAGGTTACAGCCAATGCGAAAGCCACTGCCACGCCCGCGTCAATGGCATTGCCGCCCGCTTCGAGAATATCAAGCCCGATTTGGGCCGCCACAGCTTCCTGGGCCGACACCATACCGTTCTCGGCGTAGACGGGGTGAACACGGTCATCGCCGGAAAAAATCGCTGCTTCTTGGGCATAAAGCGCAGGGGCTGCTGACATCGTCAGGCATACTGCGCCAGTAATAAGCTGTCTCATTTTAGTCCTCCCATTTGCGTTTGCGTGGTTCAAGGCTCGCTGTTTCTCGTAAAAAGTGCAACTGTTGGGGCACCGATGTCAGGTGCTGCCTCCTAACCCCCAGTTGTTCCGCGCAAAACATTGATTAGAAGAAAAGCCAGAGCCGTGGCATTCTAAGTTAGAGCCCAAAAACCTTACGATCGCCCACCAGCACCTAAGCTATGGTGAACCTTAAGCGTGCATTCAGGGATTTGTTTGCAGCCTGGAAATAACAGATCAGGGCTTGTCGACCTTCTCGCGTCTCGGCGGCGCGTATCTGGTCTGGCGCAAGATTGCTCTGCCAGGGATGCTGGGTTAGATCCCCTTAATCGCGCCCCCATCAATCCGAATACGTGACCCAGTCACATAGCTCGCGCGGGTAGAGGCGAGGAACGTCACCACATCCGCGAATTCCTCAGGTTTGCCATAGCGCCCAGCCGGGATCGTGGCGCGGGATTTTGCGGCGACATCGGCCACATTGCTTTGGGTGCGTTTGGCGGCTCCGGCGTCGAGTTCGTCGACACGTTGGGTATGGATGCGCCCGGGCATCACCACATTGACCGTGATCCCATCGCCCGCCACTTCGCTCGCCAAGGTCTTTGACCACCCCACCACGGCGGAACGAATGCCGTTGCTGAGCGCTAGGTTCGGGATCGGTTGTTCAACGCCGGAAGAGGTGATCGAGATAATCCGGCCCCAGCCCCGCTCTTTCATCGCTGGCAGGAGACGCGTGTTGAGGTGGAATAGATTGGCCGCCATCGCCTCAAAATGCGCAAGCCATTGGCTGCGCTCTGCGGCCTGCGCCGTTCCGGGAGGCGGGCCGCCGCCGTTGTTGACGATGATATCAGCGCCGCCGTCAGAGAGCAGGCTGTCAACCAAGGCGTCCACCTGCGCGAAGTCCGACAGGTCGCATTCAACAGGTTGCACATTCTCGATGCCTTCGGCCCATTTCGCAATCTTGTCGCGGCTGCGTGCGGCGGCGAAAACGGTGACGCCCTCGGCGGCGAGTGATTTTGCGATGGCCATGCCAAGGCCACGGCTGGCCCCCAGAACAAGCGCGCGTTTGCCGGTGATTTGCAGATCCATCAGTTCAATTCCTTCAGTCGTTTTTCTTGCCGCGCAATCAGCCTGTCGACCTCCGCGCGGGTGGCATCGGTCAGCTGCGCCCCGGGGCGGCGCAGGGTGTCATGGGCGATGATGCCGCGCCTTGCGAGCGTGTATTTGCGGATAGCGAGGCCCAGCCCTGGCTGCTGTTCAAAACGAGCCAGCGGCAGATAGGCATCAAAAATATCTTGGGCGCGGCTGGCCTCTCCGTTCGAATAGAGATCGACCACCTGAACCATCATTTCAGGATAGGCAAAGCCAGTCATCGCCCCATCGGCACCGCGGGCCATTTCTTCGGGCAGGAACAACCCGCCATTGCCGCAAAGGATCGACAGAGGACGCTTGAGCGCCCCTTCCACACGCAGGGTGCTGATCTTTTCCAAACCGGGCCAATCTTCGTGTTTGAGGCAAACACATGTGGGCAGATCATTGGCGATCTGGGTAATCACCTTTGGGGCGATCTGCACGCCTGTAACCAGCGGAAAGTCCTGCAAGACAAAAGGCACATCGCCCAGAAGCTCGGCGACTTGGGTGTAGTAGTTAACGATTTGATCGTCGGTGCGCAGGCCGCCGGGCGGGGCGATCATGACGCCGGCCGCACCCATATCCATTGCCGCGCGGGTGAGCGTATCAATCTGTGCAAAGCCGGGGGCAGAGACGCCAACCACGACCGGCACGCGGCCACCCACGCGGGCCAAGATACGCGCCACGACCTCGCGAGATTCCTCGACCGTGAGCTTGGGTGCTTCGCCCATCATGCCCAGTACGGTGAGCCCCGTGGCTCCGGCCTCAAGATAGAAGTCGACCATCCGGTCGCAGCTATCCATGTCGATCCGGCCATCGGGGTGGAAGGGGGTGACGGCAATGACAAAGACGCCTTTTGCGTCTGCTGTGAGTGCGGACATGTTCTCTCCTATCGTGACTGTTGTAAGGCGACCCGGCCAATGGCCATGGCCGTCGCGGCTTGGCAGGGTTCAACCACCGGAATGCCAAGTTCGGTTTCGAGGTCACCACGAAAGGCGGTCATGCCAGCGCAGCCGAGGATCAGCACATCGGCACCGGCCCCATCGCGCAGGCTGGTGCCCACGGCCTTGAGCCGCTCAAAAGTGCGGGTCTCATCGGCCAGTTCCAGCACGCCCAGTCCCAGCGGTTCGTCACCGGCGAGCCGGTCCATGACGCCCATCGCACCGAGATAGCGCATATGGCGCGGGATTGAGCGGCGCAGGATCGACAGGATGCCAAAACGCTGGCCGAGGGTCATGGCCGTCAGCACCGCGGCTTCGGCAATGCCCAGAACCGGGCGGTTGGATTGTTCGCGAAGGGCGGCAAGCCCGGGGTCAGAGAAACAAGCGACGACAAAGGCGCTGGCCTGATCTTCCAACGCGGCACAATGCGCGAGCATGGGCCCCACGACGCCATCAACATGCGTCTGCGTTTCGATCCCCGGCGGGCCTTCGGCCAGTGTGCGGGCGGTGATCGGCACAGGGCTGGCGGCGCGCATCGGATCAATGGCGCGGTCGATGCCTTGTGTCACATGCTGGCTGCTGTTGGGGTTGATGATGTAAATCGTCATAGCTGCCCTTCCCTCTGGCCCCAAAAATCAGAAGGCAGCGCAAGATCCTGCGCGCCACCCATCCGCTCAATCATCAACGCGGCCTCTCCGGCGGCATCGCGTAGCACTTCGGCCTCATCCAGCCGTGTGGCGCGGGCATCGCGCAGCACCATTTCGCCGCCGACCATGACGTTGCTCACATCATTACCATTGGCAAAGCAGACCAGCCGATGCACAGGCATATTGCCCGGCTGTAGATGTGGTCGCGCAAGGTCAAGCGTAACGATATCCGCAGCCTTGCCGACTTCCAAAGACCCGATGCGCTCGTCCATCCCGAGCGCTTTGGCCCCGTCGACGGTACACATCTGTAGCACTCTGCCGATGGGCAGCACATCGGCGTCACGGAAGTGCCGACGGTGGTAGTGCATCGCCTGCTGCATGTGCCGAAACATATCGCCTGAGCGATCCGGTGCCGTGGCATCAGACCCAAGCGCCACACAGACGCCAATCTCCATCATTTCAGTCGCCGGGCAGCGGCCTGTGATAGATGCATTGGCCGAGGGATTATGCGCGATTTTGGTATCGGTTTCTGCCGTCAAAGCGATCTCATCGTCATGCAGATCAATGCAATGTGACAGCAGAGCGTCGGGCCCCAAAAGCCCAAGCGCCTGCGCCCGGCGGATGGAGCCCCGCCAATGGCCGTCCTGGGTGAAAACCAGCCCCTTGTCGCGCGCATAGGCGCGCACGGCGCGGCTTTGGTCGCAGGCGTCGGAATAGTCTTGGGCCGCCATTTCGCGCTCATGTTCATCGCGCAGGACGGGGTAGAGCATGGCGATGTTGATCCGGCCCGCGTGGGTATCGTGCCAGTCCTCGGCAACGGCTTTGCTCGTGTCGAACTGTTGCTCAAAGCTGACCTGATAGGGCCGCGGTCCGCCATCCTGCCATTCAGCGTAGATAATCGGATGCGGCGCGCGTGTGGGTCCGATGGCGACAACCGTGCGGGTGCCGACTTCCAGCACGCCTTGGCAATGAGCAGCGGCATAATCGGGGTGGTCGCTGCGCATGATCGTGTCACCGCCGCCCAGCAGAGAAACGCCCGTGGTCACGCCGAAACGCAGCCGCTCTAACGCTGCCAGCCGCGCCTCGGCGTGCCAGAATTCGGGGGGTGAAATTTGGGTATAGACCTCGCCGCAGATGTCCTCCCACCGGTTGCCCCCATGCATGCCCATCGTTTTGATCAACCCGTGGCCGGCATGTGCATGGACGTCGATCAAACCGGGAAAGACAATATGGCCGGTGGTGTCGATCACCTCTGCTGCCTGCATCTGTTCGCCCAGTTCCGCCGCCGTGCCAATGGCGGTGATGACGCCCTCCGATACGGCCACCGCGCCGTTCTCAACTACCCGGCGCGCCGGGTCCATCGTGATGACGGCCCCGCCGGTCAGAAGCGTATCAGCCTGCATGGGCGGTCTCCTCCAACAGCGGCAGTTGCGTCACGTCGATCACCCCGTCGGCGGGCATGGTGAAGTCTGGATGCTCCCCCACGATCCCGATCGCCCGCAGTGGGTTATAGAGCGTCAGCCAAGCTGGGTCCGACTGGAGCAGCGCATAGGCTTGCCGCCAGATTTCGGCCCGAGCGGCGCGGCTGGTCGTGAGGCGGCCCTCGTCGATCAGCGCTTCGATCTGGGGGTTGGCATAGCCCTGCCACCAAGACCCCGCGATGCGGCTGTCGATTTTCTCATAAAGCACGCGGTAGGTGCTCATCGGGCTGCTATCAAAAACGCAAAGATCGCGGATTTCCTTGCGCCGCACCATATGGGCGTAGTCTTCGCGCTCAGGGTGGATGTGCACGTTGAGCGTGATTCCTACTTCGGCGAGCTGCGCGCCAAGAGCGGCGGTCAGAAGTTCAGCCTCATCGGGCAGGCGTGTCGGGCAATCCACCTCAAGTCTGAGACCGTTGCCATGGCCAGCCTCAGCTAGCAAAGCGCGGGCTGTTTCGCGGTCCATCTGTGCGCCCGCCCCCTGCCCCGCACCAAAATGGTTAGGGCTGACGAAACCACGCAGAGGGCGCGCGGCGCCTTGCATGACCGTTTCGACAATCGCTTCGCGGTCAACAGCTAGGCTCAGCGCCCGGCGGACCCGCGCATCGGCGAGTGGGCCCTTTGCTGCGTTAAGCAGGTAGATGATCGCCACGGGAGAGAGAAACTCATGCCGCATGGTGCCGAGTGCGCGTGAAGCGTCGAAGTCCAACCCATTGGCGAACTGAACCGCGCCCTCCGCCAGCATCGCCTGACGTCGCGCTGCATCCGGCTCCAACAGCCAAGTGATTTCGGCATTAGCGGGGGTGCCGGAAAAATGCCCCGCGACGCGGGTGGCGCTAATGCGTTCTGGCGAGATCTGCGTGATCCGGTAAGGGCCGCTGCCGATCTGGGCGCCGTGGTCGCCTGCATCCAGTGCGGCAAAGGCCGAGGGGGCGACGATAAAGCCCTGCTCCAGCACATCCAGCAAGTCCGCCATCGGCGCAGTCAAGGTGACCCGCAGTTGCGTAGGGTCCAGCACTTCAAGCCTTGCCCCACCCAAGAACTGCCGCCAGACGGCGGGCGCGCCAAGGGTATAGCCTTTGTCCTCCCGTGCCATGCGCTCAAGCGAGGCAGCCACGGCGGTCGCATCGCAGGGGGTACCATCGTGGAACTGCACACCTGACTGCAAGGTGAACTCCCAACTACGCGCATCGTCGGACACCGACCACTTTCGTGCAAGCGCCGGGACAAACCCCTGCCCTTCGCGTTTCACCAGCGTGTCGTAAACCGCGTGTAGCACCGTCAGTTCATCATTCGCATCAGTACAATCATGCGGATCATGCAGCCCCAGTCGGGCCTGTGCGATAATGGTCATGTGACATCCCTTTCCGGCTCATCGATCAGGTGACAGGCGACAGTTTGCCCTTCGCCCACATCGCGCAAGGCAGGCCGCTCTGCGGCACAGCGGTCCCATGCAAAGGGGCAGCGGGTGCGGAAACAACAGCCCGACGGCAGCGAAAGCGCCGAGGGCACCTCGCCCGTAAGCTCGATCTCTTCCGTATCGCGTTTTTCTTTGATGCTCGGCGCGGCAGAGAGCAGTGCGCGGGTGTAGGGATGGCGCGGGCGCGAGAAGAGCACATCGCGCGGGGCGTTCTCGACCATGAAGCCCAAATACATCACGCCAATCTTGTCTGCGATATGATGCACCACCGAGAGGTCGTGGCTGATGAACAGATAGGCCAGCCCGAACTCATCGCGGAGGTCTTTCATCAAGTTGAGAATTTGCGCCTGAATCGACACATCCAGCGCGGAGACCGGCTCATCTGCGACGATCAGCCCCGGTGTGACCGACAGCGCGCGGGCGATGCCGATCCGTTGCCGCTGCCCGCCCGAGAACTGGTGTGGATAACGCGCTGCGTGTTCGGCGTTCAGGCCAACCCGCGCCAGAAGCGCTTCGATCTTCGCGGGAACCGCGCGCCGCTCGGCGGCGGTGGCTGTCTGCTGAAGTAGAGGTTCAGCCACGATATCGCGTACCTTTTGGCGCGGGTTCAACGAGGCATATGGGTCTTGGAAGATCATCTGCATCTTGGCACGGACGGGCAGCATCTGCGCGAAGTCATGGTCGGCCACTTCTTCGCCATCGATCCACAGCTCACCGCCTGTGGGCTTGTAAATCCGCGCGATGGTCTTGGCGACGGTCGACTTCCCGCAGCCGCTTTCGCCGACCAACGCCATGATCTCCCCACGCGCGATGCTAAAGTTGACCCCGTTCACCGCACGCACAACCGGACGGTTGAGCCGCGGCCCCTTTTTGCCAAAGCGTAGCCGGTCAAGGACAGAGCCACCGAGGGAGAAATGCATCTCGAGATTGCGCACCTCGAGCATCGGTGCGGTGGCGTCGGTCATGCGGAATCTCCAGGGCTCAAGGGGAAGTGGCAGGCGGCGGAAAGCGATCCCCGCTGCGCAGTGAGGCTTGGCTCAAACTCGGCGCAAAGCGCTTGCGCGCGGGGGCAACGGTCGCGGAAATTGCAGCCTTTGGGCAGGTTGCGGATGTCCGGCACTGTGCCGGGGATCTGTTGCAGCCGCTCGTGCCGGTTTGACAGATCAGGGATGCTGTCGATCAGCCCGCGGGTATAGGGATGCGCGGGGGCTTCGATCAACTCACGGGTGCGCCCGCGCTCAACCACGTTGCCACAGTAAAGAACGGTGATGTGATCCGCCATTTCCGACACCACGGCAAGATCGTGCGTGACAAGGATCATCGACGCGCCTTTTTCAGAAATCTGGCGGCGCATGAGTTTCAGGATCTGGCTTTGGATTGTCACATCAAGCGCGGTGGTCGGCTCATCAGCGATGATCAGCCGGGGCCGCGCCAGAAGTGCGATGGCGATGACGACTCGTTGGCGCATCCCACCCGAGAACTGATGCGGATAGGCTTTAAGGCGCTCTTCGGCTTGACTAATGCCGACGCTCTCCAACATTTCGACGCAGGCGGCATGGCGTGCCCTTGCGTCAAGATCGCTGTGCAAGCGCAGCACTTCGTCCATCTGGCGACCGACACTGTGCAGCGGATTAAGCGATGTCATCGGGTCTTGGAACACCATCGAGATATCCCGCCCCCGGATCTCACGCAGCCGCGCTTCGCCAGCTTTCACGAGGTCTTCGCCATCGAGCAGGATCTCCCCGCCCTCGATCTTGCCAGGGCTGTCGATCAAGCCAAGTATTGAAAAGCCGGCGACGGACTTGCCACCACCGCTTTCACCGACCAGCCCCATGACTTCGCCCGCTGCGACGTCGAAACTGACGCCGTTCACGGCCTTCACCGTGCCCGCGAACGTGTGGAAATATGTCCGCAGATCGCGCACTTCAAGCAGCTTAGATTGTGCTGTATCCGCCATCATTTCAGCCTCGGGTTCAATTCGTCACGTAGGAAGTCGCCAAACAGATTGATGCCAAAGACCAACATCATAATCGCGAAGCCCGGGAAAACGCTGGTCCACCATAGGCCCGAGAAGAGAACATCAAACCCGTTTTTGATGAGCAGCCCCAGCGACGGCTGGGTGATCGGCACGCCGACACCGAGGAAGGAAAGCGAGGCTTCGATCAACACGAAGGTGCCCACCTGAATGGTTGCGATGACGATGAGCGGCGTCAGTACATTGGGCAGCACATGTTTGCGGATGATCTTCGCATTGGGCAGCCCCGCCACCTTGGCCGCCTGCACATATTCTTTTTCGATCTCCGACAGGGTCGAGCCGCGCACGGTCCGAGCATAGACAACCCAACCCACCGCCGTCAGTGCAATCAGCACCTTATCGACACCGGTGCCCACTGCGGACATCAAGAAAAGCGCAATCAGGATCGACGGGAAGGACAGTTGGATGTCGGCAACCCGCATGATGATGCTGTCAACGAGACCGCCATAAAACCCAGCGATCAGCCCCAGCAGCGTGCCGATGACACAGGATGCCACCATGGCTACCAGACCGATAAACAATGAGATCCGCGCGCCATACAGGATCGACGCCCAGACATCGCGCCCCTGCCCGTCGGTGCCAAGCCAGAATTGCGGGTCGCCCCCCTCGAGCCAAACCGGGGGTTTGTAGCTGTCCATCAGGTTCAGGGCCGCGATGTCATAAGGGTTCTGGCTCACCACAAAGGGGCCGACCAGAACCGCCAATGCAAAAAACACCATCAGCGCACTGCCGATCATCGCCGAGGAGCTGCGGCGGTAGTTGTAAAAGAATTCGGAATGGAAGAATGCCGTCATGTCACCGCCCTCTCATTTCAATGTGATACGCGGGTCGATCAGCGTGTAGACGATATCGACAAGGAAATTGATGATGACAAAGATCAGCGCGACCAGCATCAGATAGACGACGATCACAGGCCGGTCGGCGCGGTAGATGCTGTCGATCAGCAGCTTGCCCATGCCGGGCCATGAGAAAATCGTTTCGGTGATGGTGGCAAAGGCGATGAGGTCACCCAGTTGCAGGCCAAAAATGGTGATAACCGGGATCAGCGCATTTTTCAGCCCGTGCTTATAAAGGACATCCCGCCGCGTCGCCCCTTTGGCGCGGGCGAATTTCATAAAGTCCTGCCGCCCGACCTCCATCATGCCGGCGCGGGTCATGCGCAACAGGATCGCCATTGTCGCGAGCGATAGGGTCACGGCAGGTAGAATGATGTGATGCCAGCCGTCGGCGGTTAGCAGGCTGATGCGCAAACCAAAGATCTCGGCGGTGTCGCCCCGGCCTGAGGAAGGAAAGATCCCCCAATGTACGGCAAAGAGAAAGATCAGCACCATGCCAACCCAGAATCCCGGAAGCGAAATACCCAAGAGCGAGCCTGCCATGATGGTGCGGCTAATCCGGCTGTTCGGATTGGCGCCAGCATAGACACCGAGCGGAATTGCGACGGCCAGCGCGAGTGCCATGGCGACCAGCACCATCTCGACGGTGGCGGGCAGGCGTTCAAGGATCAGCGTCATGGCGGGCTGGCGGAAGACGTAGGAATTCCCGAAATCCCCCTGCACGAGGCTCGAGGTGAAGCGCCAATATTGCACGAGTAGAGACTGATCGAGTCCCAGAATGCGCCGCGCCTGCGCGATTTCGGCATCGGTTGCGTCAATCGGCACGACCATGAACACCGGGTCGCCGGTGAAACTCATCATCAAGAAGACGATCACAGAGACGACCCAGAGCACAAGGCTCATTTGAATCAGGCGTTTCAGCAGATATCCGAACATCGGCGGCTACAGTCTTTCGCTGGCGGGAAAAGGGTGGCCCCGGCGACGACGCGCCGCCGGGGTCGCGCGGCGTGGCTTACTCGGCCACGTCCATGTCATAGGCCCAGATGAACTTATCGACGCGCGGCGATAGGCTCACCCCATCGCGCACGGCGTAGATGTCCTGCTCGTAATGAACGGGAATCATCGGGATGTCGGCGAGCAGCAGCTTGGAGGCTTCCTGAAGCAGACGGTCACGCTCTTCGATGCTCGGGGTGGCATCGGCCTGATCGATTAAGGCATCTAGCTCCGGGTTGGAGTAAGAACCCCGATTGACCTGCCCGTAGCCTTCTTTCTTGTCGCGAGTGTAGAACAGCGCGCCATACATCGAGCCCGCATCCCCCGCTGGCACATCCCAGCCCGACATGATGAAGCTCGACTGCTCCGTCGGCACGCGAATGTAGCCCCAGAAGTTCGACTTGGGCATGATGTTCAGCTGCAGGTCGATGTTGATCTTGGCCAGCATCGACGCCAGCGCCTGCGCGATCTGCGCGTCGTTGACGTAGCGGTTGTTGGTGGCGTCCAGCGTCATGGTAAAACCATCGGGATAACCCGCATCAGCCATCAGTTCTTTCGCCGCGTCGATGTCCACCGGATACATCTCGCGGAAGCTTATCCCATCGGCATAGCCGATGTGCGATTCCGGGACGAATTGGTCGCTCGGCATGGCGAGACCGTTCATGACGATTTTGTTGATCGCATCGGTGTCGATGGCGCGGGCGATAGCTTCGCGCACGCGCTGATCAACCATCGGGTTATCACCTTCGATGGTAGGCGATTTGGCACGGGTGTCCATCGCAAGCACGACGTTCAAGAGGCTTGGGCGGGTGACGACCTCGAAACCCTCTTCGCGCTTCACACGGTCTACATCACGCACGGCGAGATCTTGAATGACGTCGACTTCACCAGTCAGCAGTGCAGCCGTGCGGGTCGCCGGGTTGGTGATCGGGCGGAAAATAACCGTGTCGATCTTAGGCTTGCCAGCCCAGTAACCGTCAAAAGCGTTAAGAGTCAGCTTCTCTTCCTTTATCCACTCACCGAGCATATAGGGTCCGGTGCCCATCGGCTCGAGATCCATTTTTTCATCGCCAGTTTCAGTCGTGTAGTCGCTGTCGAGGATCAGCAATTCTGCAAGATCATTAGGCAGGACGGCATAGGGCTTTGGCGTCGTGATCTCGACCGTGAGGTCATCTACGGCTGTGATCGAGGCGATATTCGCGACCAGATCGGGTCGGATCGACTCGCGGGCCTTCTCAACGGTAAAGACCACATCTTCGGCGGTGAAATCATTGCCGTTATGGAACTTCACGCCTGCGCGCAGTTTAAAACGCCACGTGGTGTCATCGACGTTTTCCCAGCTTTCGGCAAGGCCGGGGCCAAAGGTCAGATCAGCACTGCGTTTCACCAGCGGATCATAGAGGTGATAATACATGATGTTGGACGACAGCTCCTCCCCCGCCAAGGGGTAGAGGTGGCTGGGGTCTGCCGTCAGGCCGATGGTCACCGATTTCTCGGCCAGCGCCGCGCCCGCCGTCGTCGCCATCAGGGCAAGACCGAACGCACTGGTGCGCAGTGCAGTTTCACTGAGGTATTTCATTGTAAGTTCTCCACTGTTGGATGGGTGACGGGGCCGCTTGTTCGACCCTCATTCGATTTTGTTATGGAATGGATCAATGACCGGGGCGGGCGGTCTGCACCTCGATCTGGTAGCCTTCGGGGTCGTTCATCGCGAAGGCGCGAATGCCAAGCTCATCACTATCGAACATCTTGGTCAAACCAGAGACGTCTTTTGCCTCGGCCCAGGCATACCAAGCATCGACATCCGGCACCCGCATGCAGAGCTGCACAGTCTTTTTCTCCTGCCACTTCTGCATGCCGCGAGTCTCGTCCACGAGACCGACATGCGCTTGCCCGTCGATGCGGTAGATTTTTGACCAACCTTGATCGATGGCGAGGGTCAGACCCAGAACATCTTCGTAAAAGCGCATCGCTGTCGGCAGATCGCGGTAGTACTGAAAGGTGATCGCCAGAACGATACCGCCCTCGGGTCGTTGCGCTTGCATGAAATCCTCACTGAGCTCTAATTTGGTATCCAGATGGTATACACTCGGAATGCTGAGTCAACCACCTTTGCGGCGGTGTGGGCATCGGCGAGGATCAAAAGGGGTGATAAATGTGCGAGATGATGGATTCGCGGACATTGCTCAGATGCAGCTTCATCGCCGCGCTGGCGGCTTCTGGCTCCTGTGCGACGACAGCATCAATCAGGGCAATATGCTCCTCACAGCCCGGCACCAAACGGTCGGGGATCGAGCCTTGATCATACATGCCGGTCTTGATCTTCAACCCTTCGACCAACTCCAGCAACAGTTTGGAGCCCGCCATTTCTGCAAGAATGAAGTGTAGGCGCATATCTAGGGCCGAATGCTCTGCTGCAGAGGGGCGCGAACCATTTATGAACGCTTGCATTTTTGCCCTAATTTCCACCAGTTCTGCGGTAGACTTGTTAGAAGCTGCAGCTTTGCGCGCCGCTTCGCATTCAAGCAAACTTCTTACATGAAGGATCTCCATAATGTCATTCAATGACACGCTTGAGACCACCGGCGCACTGCCTGCGCTGCGCTTGGCTAGCCCTTCGCTGACCAATTGCCCAATCGCTTCGCGTATCGGGGTGCGCGACACGCCCAAATGGTCGGCGAATTTCTTCTCACTCAAACGGGTGCCCGGTTCTAGCGTTCCGTCCAATATCATCGACTTTAGCTGTTTAAAGGTTGTATCTCCAAGCGTCTCTATCTTATCGGTCATGTCCCCTCCCCTAGGCGGCCAATGGTCCGCCTCCTCCGCAATTTGTTTTTCAGAGGTATACCATACAGTATACGTATGGTATGAATATTTTTCAAACCGTGATATTGCATATCGTCGAGGTCGCCATGCAAAGCAAACAGATTGATACCATCATCCGAGGTGGCACTGTCGTTATGCCATCTGGCACTGCGGTGCAGGACATCGTCATTTCCAAGGGTAAGATCGCAAAGTTGGGCGAGGCCGTTGTATCTTCCGCCCCGACAGAGATTGATGCCCGCGGGTTGCTTGTCCTGCCCGGCGGCGTAGACACCCATTGCCATATCGAGCAGATGTCCGGCGCCGGGTTGATGAATGCCGACACGTTCCGCACAGCCACACGCTCTGCCGCGATCGGCGGGACGACGACGACCGTCTCATTTGCGGCCCAACACGCGGGTCAGAAGATGCGGCAGGTGGTGGAGGACTATGCTGTGCTCGCCAAGAAAGGGGCGGTGATCGACCACGCCTTTCACATGATTGTCGCCGATACCGGCAATGGCAACTTAACCGAGGACATTCCCGAACTGATCGCCGAGGGGCATCGTTCGATTAAAATTTTCACCACTTACGCCAAAGTACGCCAAGACGATAAATCAATCCTCGACATCCTCGCACTGGCCCGAGACGCGGGGGCGTTGGTCTGTTTCCATGCGGAGAATGATGGGCTGATTGGCCATATGACCGAAATGCTTCTAGCCGAAGGCAAGACCGCGCCAAAGTATCACGCAGAGTCGCACCCGCGCGCAGCAGAGATCGAAGCGATCGACCGGATGTGCCGCTTTGCCGAGTTCACCGGTGCGCGGATCATGATCTTTCACGTCTCGACCCGCGAAGGGGCCGAAATCGTCCGACAGGCGCGCGCCCGAGGCGTGAAGGTACAGGCCGAAACCTGCCCGCATTACCTGTTCATGACCGTCGACATTCTAGAGCGCGAAAACCCGGCCCGCTTCATGTGTTCCCCGCCACAACGCAGCCGCGACGATCAAGAGGCGCTTTGGGACGCGATGGCCGATGGCACGATTGAGCTCGTCACTTCAGACCACGCGCCCTACCGGCTCGATTCGAGCGGAAAGTTTGCCCATGGCGAGGATGCGCCCTTCAACCAGATTGCCAATGGGATGCCGGGGCTAGAAACGCGCCTGCCGCTGATGTTCAACGCCATGGTCAACGAAGGGCGTATGGGGCTTGAGGCATTTGCTCATCTAACTGCTACGGCCCCTGCGCGTGCCTTTGGTTTGGACAGCAAGGGAGCAATTGCCCAAGGGCTCGACGCAGATCTCGCGATCTGGGACCCAAAGGCGCGCTATACCTATGGCGCGAATGATCTGCATGACAATACAGGGTATAACCCGTTCGAGGGCACGACGGTCAAAGGCATGCCGCGCCATGTCTTCTCCCGCGGGACCATGCTGGTGCGTGATCGGGAGATTGTATCAGAGGCACCCCAAGGGCGCTGGCTGCCGATGAGGGCCGAATAGGGATGCCTTCGCAGCACCCCCTACCCTCTTTATCATTTCCAATCTTAGTTCATGTCGTAGTTTGCATGGCTCGGCTTGTCATAGATTTCTGCCTTCGCCACCGCGGCCAACCCATCCGTGTCGGTGGGAGCCACATCGGCCAGCAGATCGGCCCCGCGATCAATGACGCGTTTGTAGTCTTCTAGCAGCACTTCGGGGTTCCCGATCCGACAGCCCTTGGCGTTCTCGGCCAATACAGCTTCATCCGCATTTACGAATTTTGCGAGTGAACCCTTCAGAGCTTAATCTGGCTCAAAGATTTCTATGCCACCCTTTTTGGCACAGGAAACCGCTTTCTCAACGTGCCTGTCGAACTCAACCCAGTGTTGGCGAGGGAGGATGCCACTTGGTCAAACAAACCACTGCGCAACTCTTCGAACAGTCCCTGCCTGAATGTTGGTGATAGCCCCACTCGAAACCAGCGTGGTAGTGGCCCATAGCCAGCGTGTTTGTGTGCGTGATCCCATGCGAGAGCAAGAAGGAGCCCGGCGCTTGAACAGTCGCGACAGCGCAGTTGAACGAACCGGCATTGAGGCTGGTGTCCCGTTAGCCCCACTATCAACTCTAGGCCACAATGGTGCACGTTATCGAAAATTTGAGTCTGCCGCAAAGCACCCCTGATAGATTTATATCAAGTTTTTCATGTGCTTGTGCACCGGCGTTCATCTAAAGATCAGCCCTGGGTTGTAGTTGGGTTTGATCCAGGAAAACTATAATCTGATCTTGATCCAAGCGCGTAATGCTGACCGATGCGCACTTTCGGCATCGCGGCGATACCGTGTAAGCGTAGCCATGGTTTTTCGCAAGGCAACCGGCCGCACCGGGCTAGAACGGATTAGGAAGCGAGCGATATCCGAAAGAAACTCATCGTCCTTCAGGCTTTCGGCCATCGAGAACAATTCCTCATCCTGTCTAGGCTCAGGACTCATAGCCAGTAGATGACAGTGGCGGCGAGAGCGATGGCTGAGAGGAAGACCTTTGGGCATCGGTCGTAGCGGGTGGCAACGCGCCGCCAGTCCTTGAGTCTGCCGAACATGATCTCGATCCGATTGCGGCGTTTGTATCTGCGCTTGTCATACTTCACCGTCGCCTTCCGCTGTTTTCGTCCGGGGATGCAGG
>NZ_JBBMQL010000018.1:0-57602 GCF_038900015.1 Sulfitobacter sp. AS92 | reverse complement strand
AGCGTGTTCGGTGATGCCAAGATGACCACCGCGCTCCTCGACCGCCTCACACATCGTTGCCACATTCTCGAGACCGGAAATGACAGCTATCGGTTCAAGGCCAGCTCGGCGACTGCCAAACAGAAACGAAAAGAGAAAGCAGCATTGACGCCATCATAAAGCAAAGAACATAACAACTGGGTGGGTCAAGTCTCGGTGAAAATGCCGGGTCAGTTCTCGGTGACAATCAACATCTCGTCTTATGAGAGAGAACAATTATGCTGCGGAGCATGTTCGACCTTGGCAGCGGCAGCGGCAGCGGTTTTTCGGTGCGCGTGGTGCTGGATCACAGCCGCGCTGTAACCAACCAAGCGGTGCCGCATAAGATCGGCGCGCGCCGTCCAGGTGACTGCACCAAACTTGTGTCAGGCTCTCCTCGCGCAATCAAAGAACTGGGCTGGCAACCTAAGCGCTCAACTTTGGAACAGATGATCGCCGACGCTTGGCAGTAGCAGAAATCCGGCCATTACGAGCACTGACCCCTTAGGCAGGCGCATCCAATCTCTATCATCGCATATCCATTGTCAGAGCGTCCCCCGCCGCCTACACATTTGAGACAAAATACGGGGGAAGTGCATATGTGGAATTCGAGGTACGTATCCGAGATTGATTATACGTTCGGTCATTTTCCCCTTTTGTCCCCGGACAGCCTAAAGCCCGCAGCCCTGCTGGCGAGCGACAAGCATTCCGTTCCAGAAAGTCCCACAGATCTGGAGCTGGACGCATGCAACATTTTGAGTAGCAATTAGGGCTCTTGATGCGACCAGATTATCTGCATGGTCTTTTTGACCGTCCTCATATGCGCAAAACAGTCCTTTATGTTCTGATATTTCTACTAGCACTGTGGCATGGACATTTTTTCCTAACCGGTTACCGGCTGTCAGCTGACGATGTCTATTTCACCTATATTGCGCTGCAGGGACCCAAAACCGTTCTGGAAACGGCCCGCTGGATTGCCGAAGGGCAAGGACGGGTCGGATTTCTCTATCTTCAGCCCATCAATATGTTCGCGGCGCTGATGTCTGAGGTATTTATCTGGCGCCTCGTGTTCGTCACGCTCTACTTCTCCACGGTCTGGCTGATCTTTGTCTATGCGGGCAAGGTGCTCAAACTTTCCATCGCACCGTTTTCTTTTCTTATTTTCCTCGCTCTGCATCCCTTGGGTTTTGAACATCTTCCACCCACCACCTACCCCTTACAGAACACTCTGCCTTTTCTGGTATTGGTCAGCTGTCGCCTTGTTGCCCTGTCTTACGGAGAACGGGGGGGCTGGAGCGTACTGAACCGCTTGCTTCAGTTCGGGGCCATGCTGGCCACCGAATTTGCTTTGCTTTTGGGCATCGTCATGGTTGCCGCAGAGGTATTTGCCAACCACCCCTTGTCCCTGCGCCGCCCTCTGTCCTGGCTGCGCGCTCTTGTGAAAGATGTACGCGTCTGGATTGAGATCGTCACTCTGGGTTTGGTAGTGGGCGTCTATATTGCATATCGGCTGGCGCATCCTTCAGGGTATGAGGGAAACTCTCTCGCAGGGATCGGCAATCTCAGCGCTCTGATCGGCACCACCTGGCACCATATCAATGATGGGTTGGTGCTGCCGCGCTTCAGCAGCCGCTTTCTAAAGGTGCCGCTCTCGGTCTGGACCGGGACTGCCCTGTCAGGCCTGGCCATGTATGCCGCCATCCTTTTGACCCTTCGTATCCCCTTTGGCAAAAAAGTCTCTTTGGCAGCAGTCGCGGCGTTTCTGCTGATCAGCATGATCTTTGTAACGCTGCCTGTCAGCGCGTCGCTAAAGCAGCAGGGCTGGTGTCAAGGAACAGGCCATTGCGCCTATCTCGACAGCCGCACCAGCATTCTAGGGGTGGTCTTGCTCTTGGCCGTCGCCGGGGTAACCGCCTTACAGCACAGCCCACACAGAAGGTTCGGGGAGCTCCGGCGCCATCTGGTGGCCTGCGTAACTGCAGTGATCTTTGCTCTGGGCGGCCTGCACCACTGGCATGTCGCCCAAGACATGCTGCGCTACGATAGAGTTTGGAAAAGCGCTCAGCTCTTGGCCTGTACGCCAAACTTAGTTCCCGAAACGCCCGCCCAGCTTTATGATCTCATCGACCCCGGTCATGTGGTTCCTTTTCACGAGGACGAGGCCCCCCTGCGGTTCTGGCCCCTCTACCTCGAGACCGTCCGCCGTCAAAGTGACTGTTCAGGCACGCAGGTGCTACAGCGCAGCCTCGCGGGGAGCTACCTCCCTAATTTAAGGCCGGAAGATCTGCAGAATATTGGCGGGGATGAAGGGTCGAGGTATTTAGGAGCTGGCTGGTCTGAAATCGAGGATTGGGGCGTCTGGAGCCACGCAGAAAAAGCGGAGCTGATCATCATCCCAAAAGGGTTAGAGCCCGGGGATCAGGCAAAATTGCAGCTCGATGCGCATATGTTTCTGGGCCCAGACCGGAGCGCGCAACGCCTTATCGTCACACAAAACGGCCAAACACTTTGGGAAGGCACGCGCGGCTCAGAAGGCCAATCCCCTGATCCGATCTTCCGCCTCCTGCCTCACGATCCTGCACAGGAGACCATCACCCTGACGCTCATATTGCCAGATGCCCATGCGCCCCCAACTGGCGGGGATACCCGCACGCTTGGTATTGGTTTAAAAGGACTTCTCCTACATAGGCCCTGATAGATTATCGGGGCGCGTAGACCCAGAATTTAAGCAAAAGAAACGTGATGCCAGGGGTTACACAGGCGATAAAAAACCCGGCCCAGCCTGATGCCCATCCCAACCCTTCTGTGACCAAGGCCACCCAGAATGCATTGAGCACGTAGCCCACCGCCACCACCACGGCAAAACGTAGCGCCAGCCTGCGGCCCGTCCCCGCCTGCTTGGAAGACCCCGCGAAACTGAACCACGTATGCCCCACATACGACAGGCCGACGCCGACTAAAAACCCTATAGCGTTGGCGACTTGAGGCGATACGAGTGAAAGCATGACAAGGTAGGTGCCTACATGCACCCCGGTGGCCAATGCCCCTACGCCTCCAAAGCGCAAGATTTCCCCAAGAAGATGGCGCATTAGGGTTTATGTTCCTCGGCGTCTGCCGTCTCAAACTGAATCTGCTCGCGCACCAAATAAATAGGCCGTGCCTTCACCTCGGTGAATATGCGCGCTAGGTATTCGCCAATAATGCCTAAGTTGATCATGATCAGCCCGTTGAAGAACAACAGCACCGTGGCGATCGTGGCAAAGCCGGGCGTATCGCGACCGAACAACAATGTATCAATCAAGATATAGAGCATGAACAAAAGGGCCGCGGCCGCGACCATAAATCCCACATAGCTCCACATTCTGAGCGGCACGGTGCTGAAGGAGATGATCCCCTCCATCGCCAATTGGAACAGTTTTCGAAACCCGAACTTACCGCTTCCCTCTTGGCGCGCGGGGCGCACAAAATCGATCGTGGTTTGGCGAAAACCAAGCCAGGCAAATATTCCCTTCATAAAGCGGGTGCGTTCTGGAAGGCGGTGCAAGGCATTCACCACCTCACGGTCCATCAAACGGAAATCTCCGACATTCTCTGGGATTTCCACATCAGACATTATTCGAAGCAAGCGATAGAACATACGGGCCGAGCCGCGCTTAAACATCGTATCCGAACTGCGTTCAGCCCGGCGCGCCAACACAACATCAAACCCATCCTGCCAATGCGCCACCATTTTTGGCAACAGCTCAGGCGGCTCTTGCAGATCCGCGTCGATTGGGATGACAGCGGCACCGCGCGCCAGATCCAGCCCGGCGGTCAACGCTGCCTCTTTACCGAAGTTCCGCGTCAAGTCGACGACCCGCACGCGCGGATCTTTCCGTGCAATACCTGTCAGTGCAAGAAGCGTGGCATCGCGCGACCCGTCATTGACACAAACGATCTCGTAGGGGAGCCCAATATCATCCAGTATCGGACGGACCGTGTCGAAAAAACGCTGAATTACGTTTTCCTCGTTGTACATAGGCACAACGAGGGACAATTCCGGGGCGCCCATGCTGTCTGGAGTGTTGGTCATTGAGAACCTAATGTCTGAATACGGTCACCCAAGGCAACACGCTGAATGCTAAACTTCCCCGACAGGCTTAACAAAACCACACCCCCAACATCTATAAATAAACGACCCTAACCCACCACATCCCCTCAGGAAGGAAAGAAGCTCTCTGTTTGGAAGGCACGTGGGGGCCGCGTCTTGCGTCACGATGAGGACGGATGCGCTGTACCGCTATGGTCAAGCACTTGGGTATCAGCTGACTGGCAGCTGGGCCGTCAACCTGGAAATAACCTTATCTGCCAGAATGATGAGCAACCTCTCACTGGCGTCATCCTGTGCTGCAACAGACAACGTTCCTTCGGAAGAGTAGGATGTGAAAGAGTCTACTTTTCCAGAGGTAATCACATCCCCATTCGTCTCATCGATCAACTGATAGCTCACATTTCCTACTTTATGAGAAATGTTCATGTCGCTCACATCTAAGCCTTGATCATATATCGAAATATTATACCGCAGGGTTGTGCTGGCACCCAGATTGCGGCCCAGGCGCCGCTCAAAACTGCGGGTAAAAATATACTCCTCCCGGTTTGTAGGCGCCACCAACTTAATATTTTCAAGATCTCGACCCAGCTGAGAGCCAGAGGCATAGGTCGGCTCAAACCCACAGGCCCCGAGGCCCAAAATCATGAAAATGGCTATAAAATAATAGCTTACCCGACTTCGCATTTTATCACTCCTGTGCAGAATAGCCCGTTCGTGTAAGCGTCGAGGCTAAAGGAAACTCTTGCCTTTCCAAACGCCTAGGCCTTTTTGGGGCATGCATTCACCTTCTGTCTAAGCAAACTCACAATGTGATGACAGCGCAAAACACCCCCGGCTATAGGCATGGGGTCCCTGCAGTCTCGGTCTGCACTGATGTTCGAACCTATCTCTCGGCAGTCTAAGCGCGCACCTTTGGCGGCTCTTCAACGCGCAAGGCCGGCGGCCCCCGAAGAATGACAAAGTCCTTCAGAGGGCAGAGGCAAATCTAGCGGAGCTCCAAAGCCAGCTCGAAACCTTCCAAAAGCACCGGCACTCTCCCGCATCGCTTTGGGATGACTTCCAAGCAAAGCAACATAGACCTTACGTATGAAGACCCGCTGGAGGTATAGAGACTGCTCAGGGTTCCAGGGGGTCTTTGGCAGCGGCTTCGCGCGGGCGGGGGTCATAGAGCGGAATAACATTCGCCGCACGGCTTGGAACGATGCGGCGCCGAAAATTGGCATAGCGTTGGGCAGCATAATTTATCCCGAGGCCCAGAATGGATCCCAACCCAATGCCCGCCAAATCCGCGATAAAATCGAGAAAGTCACCTGATCGTCCGACAAAGGGCTGTATGATTTCAATAAGAGCGCCATAGGCTGTGGCCCCCAGAATTACCCGGGAAAGCCCCTGAGGATAGAGAGCGGCGCAAGGCAGGACCAAAGCTGCGAAGGCCAATATATGGTGATCCTTATCGCTGCCAGCCACATCCGGAAGGCCCAGGGGAAAGAGCGTCAGGACACCGATGCAAATCATCAGGCTCGTCGTCAACCACAAGACAATTGGGCGGCGGGACGGGGTCAGAGCAAGCGCGCGCAAACTGGACATGAAAGCTCAACCTATCGTTAAAAAGCGCCGGGCTGCGGCAACAGTGCGTCTTCACGCGGGAATGACGGCGCATATGAGCGCCTTTAAGCCTCCGTATTTATCACGCAGGTGTTGAACTTTACAGCCACGGGAGAGACACTCGGCAATTGCACGCTATATTGTGTGGTTCAGCTCTGCCCATGTATCATAAGCCAAGAACCAAGCACGCCCATGGAAACTGGTGCCCTCGCAGGCCAGCGTTGCATACGCTAAGGGTCAGGTGCCCCCTTAAGAGCTTCCGCGAAACGCTCCGCTGCCCCCATGGCTTCTTTCATGAGCGCATCGAATGTCTCTGGTTGGTTTCCACCGTCCAGCATCCCTCTAAAGGTTGCATCGGCATCAATTTTGCGACCATACGCCCGCAAGGTCTTCTCATCGTTCACCCATGCAAGCACGATAACCTTTGCATCACTGTTGAACCAGTAGAACAGCCAATACTGCTGAAAGAATTTTGATCGAAACCAATGCATTCGGTGATCGTCGAGAGTACCTCCCTGTCGGAAGACCTGGGTGCCCGGATCGATTGATCGGCCCGTCGCTTCATCTCTGAAGACAAACACATTGCAAACAGGATCCTACCGACCTCGCGGCCGGCAGGATCGCAAGCTACATACCCTCCAGCGCGCAATCGTCCTCCCAAAAAATCCTTTGGAGGCGTTCTGATTGCGTGGTTTTGTGGCCGTGGCCCAAGCCCAACCCTAAGGGTCTGCCCTTAGACTTCAGTTCTTTTGAATTGCCCGCAGCACTCGGTCGAGCGCTTTGCCCTGCTTGGAATATTTGGCGGGGCCGTCCTTGACCAGATTGTAATAGGCCGCAGCATCATAAAGCTGCACGGGCAGGCGCAGATCTCGCGCCGTGAGCTGCCCGGTGGCGGCCAAGACGGCATAGGCCGCGATATAGAGATTGGCGCGTGCAGTGACCCGCGTCGATTCCGCGTCCAGCAACACTTGCTCGGCATCCAGAACATCCAATGTGGTCCGGGCGCCTAGCTTTGCTTCTTCCCGCACCCCCTCAAAGGCGGTCCGTGCCGCGCGGATCTGCCGGTCCGAGGCTTCAAGTTGCGCCCGTGCCGAGGTCAAAGACGCATAGGCATTGCCAACTTCCTGAGAAACCTCGCGGCTCACAACATGAAGATTGGCGCGCTGCGCATCCTGCTGGGCCATGGCCCGCCGTACGGCTGAGGATAAAGCGCCACCTTGATAGATCGTCTGACCGGCCTCCACCCCAACACTGCCACTGCGATTGTAGCGCTGACTGTCAAATGTCTCGGAAAGACCGTAGTTCCCTTGCAGCGTCACCCGAGGCTGCATCGCGGCCTCGTTTGAACTGACCGCCAACCGTGCGGCCGCAACTTGATGCTGTGCTGCCAAAACGGCGGGATGGCGGCGGACCGCCAGCGCCTTGGCAGCCTCGATATTGCCACCCACATTGGGCAGCTGCGGTGGGGGGCTGAGATTGCTGGGTCTGCGCCCGACCACATTAATGTATTCCTCGACAGCGCGCAGCAAGGCGCCCTCGGCCCCTGCCAACCCGCTGCGGGCCTGTGCCAATTGTGCTTCCGCGAGAGCGACATCCGTGTTCGTCACCTCCCCCACTTCAAAACGGTCGCGCGCAGCACGCAACTCTTGGGTCAAGAGACGTAGGTTGTTGTTGCGCAGCGCCACAACATCCGAGGCCTCAATGACCCCCATATAAGCAGCCACGGCGCGCAGCAGCACCCGCTGTTCGAGGTCAAGCAACGTCTGGCGGGTGGCCAGCACCGTCTCTTTTGTCGCCTCAATCCGGTATTGGCTTGCGCCAAAATCATACAGCAGCAGCTCCCCGATCAGATTGATCGACGCGGTCAGAGCGTCCGTGGACTGCGAGGGCGCGAGACTGGAAGCCCGCGTGTTGCCAAAGCTCTGCGTCAACGCTCCGGCCCACCGCAGCACCGGCTTGAGCGCGGCTTTGGCGCTGGCCACATCTTCATCAGCGGCGCGCAACAAAGCGCGGTTTTGATCCAAGAGCCCCGAATACTCATAGGCGCCGACCAGAGCGTCCGCCAAGGTTTCGGCCCATAGGGGACGCGGCATCAACAGCGCCAGCGTGAGGGGCAAAGCGACAACTGCGCGTCGCAGGGACCGTTTGAAATGAGGTATGTTCATTGCTCGTTTTGCCTTTTGTTTGCGCGCAATCACGTTTTCCTTAACGGGCGGATGCGCTTTTCTTGCCCTGATCGTTCACAATTAAGGTCCTCAAAGGTCCGGCTGCCGCTGTCAGTGTGCTGTGCCGTGCCTTCACGTCCAAGTAATGAGAGGTGATGTGACGCCAGTGATCTTGGGAAGGACTATGCCATATCTGCGGAAAGTTTGCATTTGATATCTGTTGCGTCGCCTCAGCCATTCTTGTGGTTCAACACGGCCTCAACGTCATGCGCCACATCATCCCAAGTGCGCAGCGCGCTTGTGCTGATCTTCTGCTCCAGAACGCGCCGGTGCTCAGGGTCCGCGATGAGCCTGTGGCAGGCTTCATAGATGCTGCTGATGGACTGGGCATCGCAATATTCCACCAAATCTCCACCGACCTCAGGCATGGAGGAATTATCCGCCACCACCGCGGTCTTGCCAAAGGACAGGCTTTCACCAATCGGCAGGCCCCAGCCTTCGTAAAAGCTGACGGTCGCTGTAAAAAGGCAGTTCTCATAAAGAAACCCAAGCTCGGTATCGCTGGGACGTTTGGCAAATTGCACCCATCCCCCTAGGTTGCCGGTGGCCGTCATCAACTCTTCAAAGTCGTCATTATACCAGCCCGGCTTGCCCGCGAAAACAAGCTTGGGCACATCAAGCCCCGGGGTTTGAATAAGGCGCTGCCAGGCTTGCGCGAGACGCCAAAGGTTCTTGCGCGATTCCATCGTGCCCACGACCAAGACAAAGGGTGTCTTGGTCAAGTTCAGCACAGATTGCTGCAACCCCTGCAAACTGCTGAGACGCGATTTGAACGGCTTTGCAGGATCCCTTACCCGGTTGGAATGCACCACGTTGAACTTTTGCGCCAAGGGCACCACGTCAATGGGGCGTTGCTGCCCGACTTCATCCATAAAGCGCTGCAGGTCGCGGGCCGTGTTTTGCGAATTCGCAATGAAGCGGTCGCAATACCCCAAAGATGCCAGCAACCAATGGTAAAACTCGCCCGAGAAATCCGCCGCAATATGCTCAGTCGCAATGATCGGGATCAGATCATGTACCAGCTGGTAGATCTCAAGGCTCTTGTCGTCCTTCAAGCGCTGCAGGGCGGGCTCCAGCCCATCGATGTTCCAAATCGCGCCTAGAATAATCAGTTGATCGCCTGGCTTCGCGGTCTGGCTCACGTCCTCTCGAGAGAGCTCTGCCGCCCCCTGTGTTTGGAGCGGCGCGCGCCGCGTTTTGAAGGTCTCCCATTCTTCAATGCTCGAGCCCATCTTGGCAAAGTAGCGCTCATGTCCACGCGCCGCGTGATACGCACGCACCTTATGATAAAACCAGTACTTTAGGGGCCTGTTGCGATAGCGCACCAAGGTGGGCGCAGCATCATGCTGAGAGCGTGCCTTCTTGCCAAAGAAAACCCGCCCCAAATCATCGGGAGAAAACTCTTCCATGTCCCTAATAAAGCTGGAATCGATGGCGACATAGGCGCGCCGCGCCCGGTCCCAATAGCTCAGCCGCACATTGTCGGCCCCCAAGCGGGCGACCATGCGGCGGATGACCTCAAAAGAAACCCTTTGAATGCCCGACACTGTGGTCTCTTTCTCCACGTAGATCAGAATGTCGGTCATATCAAAATAGTACATGTCGGGTTCTCTTCCTTGACTCTGGTGCTTAACGCCCAAGAAAGGTAGAGCACCGCCTTAGTGACGCTCAGTGAAGAACAAGTTAAAGTTCCTCAACCCCAGGGACGATGTTAAGAGGACTTATGAGCCCAATATACTATGACCTTTCAGAACAATTTCTCTCTTCTGGCGTCAAGTTCAAATATTACGGCATTGCGAGAACCGTGATGGAAGTGGGGTATGAGCTCGCCCGCTCCTCGGCTGACATACGCTTTGTGGTCTTCTCGCCGGCACATGATCGCTTCTTTGAGGTCGATCCAAACATCGGTGCGGCCTCTGAAACAGGCGTCTGCGATCCTAATATCCCGGCCGCCGCAAAGCCCATGCGCATTCGCTATAGTTTTCCCGAGCCTCATCCGCTGCGCGATGCAATCTACCCGCTTGTACGCACAGTTATAAAACGTATCTGCCTCAGCAGATGGCGCCGCGCGGTCCCCGAAGGCAGTCTGCGCGAAGTTGATCTCTCAGACCAAATCCTCGTGTCCCTCGGGCGGCCTAAAATGATGGCAGATTACCTCGTCGCGTTGGACAAGCAGAACATCCGCCCGCGGTTCTATCCGCTGATCCACGATATGATCCCGCTGCATGAGTTTGCGCACCCGCGTCAAAGCATGTTTGCGCGTAATTTCGCCCATGACAATCGGATCGTCATCAGTCACGCCGAGAAGGTGATGACCAATTCCCGTTTCACAAAGACAGAAATCGAAGAATTTTCTGCCTCCGGCCATCTGCCCGACCTCCCTCCCGTTGTGCCCGTCCCCCTGCCACATGAGCTGCGCGAAACAAACGAGACGGTCGATATCGACATCCCCGATACCCCCTATTTTTTAGGCGTCGGGGTGATGACGGGACGTAAGAATCTTGAGTGCATTCTGCAGGCGATGCTTCATCTGCACAAAACAGGCCGCCCTGTGCCGCTGCTTGTCTTGGCCGGCGCCCATAGAAAGAGAACTGTCGCATATCTCGACAGGCCAGAGGTGGCACCGATCAAAGATAAAGTGCGCCTCCTTTTGAACCCGAACCAAGCGAGCTTGCGCCTTCTTTATCAAAAAGCCCGCGCGTTGATTATCCCAAGCCACATGGAAGGCTTCGGTCTGCCCTTGGGTGAAGCCCTATGGCTGGGAACCCCCGGCCTGTCCGCCACGGCCCCGGCGTTGCGTGAAGTGGGGGGAGATTTGGCAGAATACTTTAATCCAAACGATCCCACAGCGCTCGCGGCCCTTATCGACAAAATGCAGACTGATCCCGCGGCATATGCCGCAGCAAAAGACAAAATTCTGCGCAACCATTCCTCACTCCGGACCTGGAACAACGTTGCGACAGATATCATCGCCACGGTATCCGCCGGCTCCCAAGAAGCCTGAAGCATACCATGACCGACCAAGATCATACCGCAGCAGCGCAAACCGACACGGCGAAAGCAGCGCCCAAAGCCAAAAAACGTGCGCCGCTCTTCAACGACCAAGATAAGGACAATATCTCCTGGTTCTGGTCCACCTATCTTAAACAACGCGCGCCTTGGTTGGGCCTGGTCATGGCGATGATCCTCGTTCAGGGCTTTGCCTATCAGCAGTTTATCGCCCTCACTGAAAGCGGGTTAAGGGTGATCTTCGATGAAGGCACTGTCGCAGGGCTGGTAAAAGTCTGCGGCATGGTGCTGGCGATTTTTTTCCTCCGCGCAGTGATGTCTTACTGGGTTCCTAGGCTCTCAGCCTGGCTGGCCAGCGACGCGGTGTTCAAGATGCGGCGCGATCTGATTGATCACATGATGACATTGGATCTGGCGTTTTTTGAGCGGACAAAATCGGGCGATATCATCTTGCGGCTGGTCAATCAGGCGCAGGATCTGTCGGGCTTCATTGGCCAGACCACAGTTAACGCGGTACGCGATACTGTGACCATCATCGCCGTCTCAGGGTATCTGATCTGGAAAAACCCGGCTCTTTTCATGCTGGTGATCATCGTCATGCCCACCATCACCATTGTGGTTCGGCGGATCTCGCAGGGCATCAAAGGCACACAAGCAAACGCCGAGAATGCGATGGGCAACTACATGTCCGGGATCGAAGAGATGACGAACGGCATGCGCACCGTCAAAATCTCCAACCAAGAGCCCGTGGAAAAAGCCCGCCTCAACAAAGCGACCGGTGAAATCAGGGACCTCTCCATTCGTCTGCAAAGACTGCAGGCGATGATGAGCCCCACCGTCGATGTGTTGGCCGCGATCATCTATGTTTTGATCATCGGGGTGGGCGGCTACATGGCCCTCAGCCCAGGATTTGAGATGGATGGCGCTGGCATCATCGGTTTTATGATTGGCATGGCATTGATTTTTGACCCTGCGCGGCGCCTCACCGCCTTCTTTGTCAGCATGCAAGCCAGCTTGATCATTCTCGACAGCCTGCGCTCTCTTTACCGTGAAGTGCCCAGCATCACCAATGCGCCGGATGCCAAAGAGACATTTAACGCTGCGGGCGATATCATTCTGGATGATGTCACCTTTCAATACTCTGAAAAACACCCCCTGTTTTGCAACGTGAACATGGTCTTTGAGGGCGGCAAGGTCACCGCCATCGTCGGGGCAACCGGATCCGGTAAAACCTCGGTTCTAAGCCTCATCGCCCGGCTTTACGATGTCAACGAAGGGGTCGTCACCATCGGCGGCGCGCCCGTCAAAGAGTTGCGCGTCGACAAGCTGCGCCAATCGTTTTCTGTGGTGGCCCAAGACATCGTCATCTTCAACAGCTCGATCTGGGAAAACATCCGCTACGTCCGTCCTGAGGCCACCGATGCAGAAATCTGGCGCGCAGCTGAACTTGTGGGTATCGACCAGTTAATGCGCGATCGCGGCGACGCGCCCTTGGGCCCAAAAGGCTCCCAACTCTCAGGGGGTCAGAAACAACGTATCGCCATCGCGCGAGCGTTTCTGCGCTCGGCCCCAATCTTGCTGCTCGATGAGGCCACATCCGCGCTTGATCAGCGCACCGAAGAAAAGGTGCGCGACGCCATTCGCGAGCTCAGCAAGGATAAAACCACCATCCTCGTTGCCCACCGCCTCTCAACCGTGACCCATGCCGACAATATCTATGTGCTCGATGAGGGACGGGTGGTCGAAGAAGGCACCCATGCGGAACTGATGGCCCAAGAAGGCCTCTATGCCGCTATGTTCAATGCGCAGCGCAGTAGTTATGGTTGAGCGAGCTTCGTTTGCTTCGCCACGTAAAGGAATAGATATGCCATCGTTCAAACTGCCTCTATTCCTCTTGTCGAGTGCTGGTATCGCGCTCGCAGCCTGCGCAATACCTTCCATGCCAGAAGCACCCGATGGCGCTAAATTCTACGCGGAAAACTGCGTTTCGTGTCATGGAGCCTCAGGAAAAGGAAACGGGGCTTTAGCGGCGGATCTTGATTCAGCTCCTGCAGACTTGACCCTCCTGGCCCGCAAGAACGACGGCACTTTTCCCCGCGCGTGGGCACTCAGCTATATCTATGGGCACCCAGAGCAGCGCAACATGGAGCGCACCATGCCACAGTTCGGGGGAGCGATGGCACATGATACGGTGCCGGTCGAAATAGACGGCATTCTTACACCAACACCGCGTGAGCTGGCAGGATTGCTTGTCTATCTGGAAAGCATCCAGCGTTAAGGAAGCAATCGGGCTGACACGCACCGTGAGCGCCCCGCATCTCCAGCTGTCGTCAGAATTCGGATAAAACAGTCATCAATCCGCTGCGGAATTGCCGTTGGTGTGTAGACGCTGCCAATGATGCCGCGGGCCGACGTCTCAGCCGACCCACGGCATCCTCGTCTTTTATCACCCTGTCAGTCAGAAGAGCATGCAAGTTCATGAAGGTCATTCGGTCTGGGCCAACGTGTTCAGGAGCCTTGGCGATCATTTCGCTGGCCGATTTGAGATTGAGGAAATGAGATAGCTTATGGGCTATAAAAATAACTTATAGTCTATAGGCGATATTTACATATTTTAGCTTAGGAGCTATAAATTGGCAATATCGCCTTGGAGCTTTCAAAATACCATGAGCAATACATCCGCATATCCCGTCCGCAGTCTGCGGCAGGCAGGCACAGCTTTGCGCGCGCGGCGGACTGCGCAGGGCATGAGTCAAAAGCAATTGGGCAAAATTACAGGCACTGCTCAATCCACCATTTCGGACATTGAAAACGGCGTTGTGGCAGCGAGTCTCGATGTTTATTTGCGCCTACTGGAAGCCATGAGCGCTGAGCTTTCGGTGTCAGACCGTCTGTCCGGTCGAGACATAAACTGAAATGGCGCACATTCCCCGCACCGGTCGCACCGGTCGCAACAGACGCCAAAGTAAAACTGCTGTATGGTACGAGAGATCCAAAGTCGGAACACTGACACGGGGAGCGGATGGCGCAATCGGCTTCACCTATGATGTCGACTGGCTGGAATCCGACACCGCCTTTCCTGTTGCCAGCGTACTGCCGCTGTCTAAGGCAAAATGGCATGGCAATCCGGTGGTTGCAGCTTTCGACAACCTTTTGCCCGATGCAGAAGGAGATCTGCGGGAGAAGATCGCCGCACGCGTCGGCGCTGCCGGACAGGATGTATACTCACTACTGTCGGTATTGGGGCGCGATTGTGTGGGGGCGCTTCAGTTTCTACCGATAGGGGAGGACCCAGCAGAACAAGACATGTTGTATCGCATCATCTCGGAAGAGGAGATGGTAGCGGACCTCAAGAACCTCGCAGCAGCGCCACTCGCACAGGGCGTCGACGATGATTTTCGGATTTCCATCGCCGGTGCGCAAGAAAAGACAGCCTACCTTCAAGTGGATAGTCAGTGGGCCAAGCCGCGCGGCATCACACCGACAAGCCATATTTTTAAGACGCCTATGGGGGTGCTCCCTGGTCCGGACCAACTCGACCTAAGCGACAGTGTCGAGAATGAATTGTTTTGTATGACCCTCGCACGCGAAATCGGGTTGCCTGCCGCGCATGTCGAAAAGATCACCCTTCCCGACCAGCTGGCTCTGTCGGTTGAGCGCTTTGATCGGGATTGGCGAGGGGACAAACTAATGCGTCTGCCCCAGGAGGATATCTGCCAGTCATTGGGGTATCCCTCCGCAAGAAAATATCAGAAGGCCGGTGGCCCTGGTATCGGGCAGATAATGGAGTTGCTGCGGGAATCCGATACGCCCATCGAAGATCGAGAGACATTCTTTCGAGCGCAAATCTTCTTTTACCTGATCGGTGCCTCGGATGGGCATGCCAAAAATTTCAGCCTCCATCTCGGGCGCCAAGGGCGTTTTAGGCTGGCGCCTCTCTATGATATCTTGAGCATCGCCCCGATCGTGCGTGCAGGGCGATCACAACGGAAACGCTATCGGCTCGCCATGTCGATCGACGGCCACTACGGTATCGACGAGATAGTACCTCGCCACTATGAAGCCGAAGCGCGCGCTGCCGGACTGCCCAAAGGCCGCGCTTTGGAGCTATTGTATGATATGGCAGAGCGGCTTGACGCCGCGCTGGATCGGACCCGGCTCAAGCTTGGAAAACTGGTGCCGGGCACTGTCAGTGATCCGATCGAAAGTGATGCCATGGAGCGAGTCACGCAAGTCAGGCAGCTGCTTTAAGGAACGAGGCTACATCGAATCTGGAGACCGTTGTTTCCCCTGATGCGGCCAAAGAACTCTGCACCCGGTTTCTCAACTCGACGAACAAGGCAGCTTTTCTCCGGCACGTGAAAATATGCATTTCCAATGCAGTTTCGCCCGAAGGTGTCTGGACCTGTCGCAAAGGACGCATCGTGGTGCCTGAGAACCTCATGTATTTTTGAACCTGAATACTGTGATATGGACCCGCTTTATGCTGGAGGACCCGTTCCATCTGTACGCGCTCTTCCAGCGGTGTGGGGTTGCTCTCACCTAGGGTCGGAAATCATTTTGCCATTGTTCAAGTTCAAGCGGCGTGGGTGACCAAACCTCTCCAGGGTGTTCTTGAACCCGAAGACAGACATCAAAAGGAGGATAGCCTGCGCACCAAAGGGTGCATTTCTTCAGCAAAATCCCCCTTTGTGATAAGATTGCCAGCTTTGCTCTAAGCCCTCTGCACAATTGCGCCTCAGACATCCTCCGGCGGATAATAAGTAAAACCCCAAGGCGCCTACCTACAGGGCGCCATCACCCCGCTAGGAGACAGCAAAATGTCAGTTCAGATCGGCTCAAAAACCGTCAACGGAGACATGGGTGATTGGACCGGCAGCAGGCCCCTGTTTACTGAATCAAGGTCAGGTGGGTATTCTCTTTACGGCGAGACTTGGCCTGATGGTGTGATCTTCGCAATCAGTGGCACCGCCCCCATTGGAGCAAACACCACAATCTGGCTTGATACCGATCTTGACCGATCAACCGGCCACCAAATTTGGGGGTTCACGGGGGGGGCCGAATACAACATTCAAATCGCGTCAGACGGAACGGCGGCACTCTACTCGGGCGGCGCAGGCGAGACCTTTGTTGCCCCGCTCGAAGTGCAGTACAACTCCGACAGAACCGTGATGGAAGTTGCACTCCCTTCTTCCGTGTTGGCATTGCAGGAGTATCTGCGCGTCTTTGCAGATGTAAATGATCAGTATTTCCTTCCCAATGACTATTCAAACATCGACCTGATCGTCGGACCAGGCGAGCAGTCCGGGCCTGCGCCTGTTGCTGCAGGGCAGTTCACGCTAGACGGCGACTTGGCCGATTGGACCGAGAATGCGCCGCTTTATACTGCAGACGATGGCACAGCACTGCATGGAGCGATCTCAGAAAGCTACGCTGTCTTTGCAATCAATGCCCCCGTTCAGATTGGCCAGAGCACGACGATATGGCTCGACACAGACCTTGATCCTTCCACCGGATATCAGATCTGGGGCTTTGCAGGCGGTGCAGAATATAACATTGAGATTGCTGCAGATGGCTCTGCAGCTCTTTACAGCGGTGGCGCGGGGGAGGTCTTTGTGAGCGATCTCGACCTGCGTTACAATGCCGACCGCACCATCGCAGAAGTGGCTGTGTCCTTGGCCGATGCAGGTATCACCAATGCGGTTCGTGTCTTAGCGGACGTGAACAATTCGGTTTTTCTGCCGGGGGATTATTCAAACACAGACCTTATTGTGGGTGACACCGTTTCACCGGCTCCTGTCGTCTTTGGGCCCTATGTAATTGACGGTGTTTTGTCCGAACACCCGGCCTCAAATTTGCTCTATGCAACGGACGACAATGGCGCACAGATTTTTGCCGATGTTGTGGAGGAAGGGGCCGTTATTGGCCTCACGTCAGACACAGGGATCGGGGCTGGCACAACCATTTGGCTGGATACCGACTTAAGCCGGTCTACAGGTCATCAGATCTGGGGCTTTGCGGGCGGCGCGGAATATAACATTGAGATCGCTCAGGACGGGACTGCGGCTCTTTATACTGGGGGGGCCGGCGAGGTGTTCGTCTCAACCCTCGATATCCGCTATGCCGAAGGTGGGCGCTCAGCTGAAATTGCCTTGCCGCGCAGTTTTGCCAGCTTTGAGACCCAAATTCGCATATTTTCCGATATCAATAACTCTGTGTATCTTCCAGGGGACTATGCAAACGGAAATCTAATTGCCGGCACGCCCCCCAGTTTCCCAGGTACGCCTGATGTTCGCGTTGGCATTGTCTATTCAGAAACAACGGCTGCGAACTATTTTAACATTACGAATTATGGACAATTGATCATGTCCGCCCAAAACCAGGCCATGCAGTCAGGCATTCCCTTCGATCTTCTGGACGAAACCGCCCTGACCGATGCCGCACTTCTAGCGCAATATGATGCTTTGGTCTTCCCCAGCTTTGCCAATGTCCGCGCCGATCAGGTTGATGAGATCACCCAGGCGTTAAGCCTTGCTGCACAAAGCGGCACTGGCCTAATCGCTGCAGGCAATTTCATGACCAATGATGAGACCGGTGCTGCGCTGGCCGGAAACTCCTACGCACGGATGCAATCCCTTCTAGGGGTCACCCTCGAGGGGTTCGGCGCGACACAAGGGGTTGAAGTGGTCGCAGGAGATGCAAGCCATTCAATACTGGAAGGCTATACCGCAGGCGCCTCGATCGACCGCTATGAGACATTGACCTCATACCTGCACTTTAAAGATATCACGGGAACTGCCGAAGTCTTGTTTGATCAAGTTCTCACACAAAACGGTGTCAAAATCTCAGAAGAAGCCGTTATTGCCACAGAGCTCAACGACAACCGCAATGTGCATTTCGCCACAGATGCGGTCATTGGCAACTCCAATATCTTGCACGAAGCCATAGACTGGGTCGCCAAAGATGATCCGGGCACGGCAGGTATCGGGCTGCAAATGTCACGCGGCTCATCCCTCTTCTATTCGCGCAACGACATGGACCAAAGCCAAGAATACTATGACGTGGCTGTGTTGGATGAAGGCATCTACGATCGTCTCGTACCGATTTTGGCGGACTGGAAAGAGCGATATGATTTCGTGGGGTCTTATTACATAAATGTAGGGGCAAACCCGCCAGATCAGCAGACAGATTGGTCCGTCTCTCTGCCCTACTACACTGCGATCCTATCCATGGGGAATGAGATCGGCACACACAGCTACACGCACCCAGAAGACACGAACCTTTTGATGGGCGACACCCCTGAGCTGCTGGACTTGCTCGCGCGCATCGATCCACGCGATCCTGATAGCCTCAATCCTTGGGAGTTATCCGTGTCAGAACAGGAAGTACTGAACAACTCCTTCCGCTTCCAGTTCGAGACCTCTACGCTCGAAATCGCCCAAAGGCTCGGCATCGATATCACGGGGGCGGCTGTGCCAGGTGCTCCCGAAACCCTTGATACGTCGCTCGAGATTATCCGATTTTTTGACTACCTGTCGGGGGGGTATTCTGGCGAAGGTGCCGGCTACCCAGGTGCCTTTGGGTACCTCACTCCTGACCAAAAAACAGTGTATCTTGCGCCAAACATGAGTTTCGATTTTTCGCTGGTCGACTTTCAAAACCTCTCCTTGGAAGAGGCCGCGGCCGTTTGGGCCGCGGAGCTTTTAGACATCACCAACAATGCCGACACTCCTATCATTGCTTTCCCATGGCATGATTACGGGCCGACCGAATGGTCATTTGATAATGAATCCTCATCCTACACTTATGAACTGTTTGATGATTTTCTGGCCTTGGCACATGCATCCGGAACCGAGTTCGTAACAGGCCAAGATCTCGCTGAACGTATTGAGACATTTGAAGCCAGCGAACTCACACTCAACCGGACAGATGACAGCATAACTGCGCAGATAATTTCCGGGGATGCCGCGGGACGTTTTGCGCTCGATGTCGGCGAACAAATCAGCGCGGTCTCTGGCTGGTATGCATGGGAAGGGACCCAAGTCTTTCTGCCGCAGGGCGGTGGGCAGTTTGAGATTACCCTAAGGGGAGCGGTCGAAGATGTAACGCGTCTGACCGCGCTTCCGGATCGATCAGAATTGGTGTCGCTCAGCGGTGATGGGCGTAATCTTCTCGCTGAAATCATCGGCGGGGGTGATCTGTCTCTCAATCTTGGCGCAGATTGGGGGGATGGAAATGTCATTATCCGCGGTGCGCTCACGGCCCATCAAGTGACGTCTGAGGGGATGATGCTTGTGTTGGGGGAGGGGCTGAACGTGCTGTCGGTGGACTATGTCGAGGGCAGCACAGCAGGTACATCCGCCAATGAGATTATGATGGGTGGCTCTGCAGATGACACGCTTAGCAGTCAGGGCGGCGCGGATGTACTACTGGGCGGCGCAGGAGAGGATGTATTTGTCCTTAAAATGGAGTCCGCTGGCACGAAAGTTTTGGATTTCGACCCCCTTGCGGAAATTATTGTATTGGATTGGCGCTCTGATGCAGCCGCATCCCCTTGGCAAACCCAAGACGACATTCTGAACGCATTTGTAGATTACGATACAGGCACAAGACTGACCTTCGGAGACGATTATCTTGTCGATCTTGTGGGTCTTGAGCGTGCCCAGCTCGATACGCAAAATTTCCAGTTCAATGATGGATCATGGATGCTGTGATTGGCGGCATGTGATGAAGGAGAGCACAATGAAGAGGCGCATTCTCACCACTGGTGGGGCTGGATACATCGGCTCACACACCACAGTCGAACTTTTGAAGGCAGGACATTCGGTTGTCATTCTTGATAACTTTGAAAACTCTGATCGTGACCGGGTTGCACGAATTCCCTTGATTGCAGGCACCGCCGATGTGCGCCTGGTGGAAGGCGATATCCGCGATGCGCAGTTAATGGCGGATGTGCTAAAGCGCCACAAGATCGACGCAGTGGTGCACTTTGCTGGCAAAAAAGCTGTGGCTGAATCAGTTGCCAATCCACTGCTCTATTATCATGACAACATTACAGGTGCGGTATCAGTGCTCTCAGCGATGCGAGAGGTCGGGTGCAAAAAGCTAATCTTCTCCTCTTCAGCCACGGTCTATGGCGACACTGAGATGCTTCCCATCTGCGAGACAGCCCCCACGTCTGTCTCTAATCCCTATGGGCGGACGAAGCTCATGATCGAGGAAATCATTGACGACACCGCAGCTTCTCTGGCCGATTTTCAGGCTATTTCGTTGCGCTATTTTAATCCGGTTGGCGCCCATGCGTCCGGGCTCATCGGCGAGTGCCCCCGCGGCGTGCCAAACAATCTCTTTCCCTATATCGCCCAAGCAGCTGCAGGAATAAGAGACCACATACAAATCCATGGCAGTGACTATGAGACCAGCGACGGCACAGGCAGTCGTGATTACATCCATGTCGTTGATCTTGCACGCGGACATGTCGCTGCGGTGGAGCATTTATTTTCAGCCTCGGCGGATTATACACCTCATCGCAAAGTCAACCTGGGCACGGGTCAGGGCCATACGGTGCTGCAAGTGCTTCACGCATTCTCCAAAGCTTGTGGGTTTCCAGTTCCTTATAAGATGGGCCCGCGTCGTCCGGGGGATGTTCCAGCCTCATTGGCAGACCCCTCGCTTAGTCTTGCTTTGTTTGGCTGGGCGCCTAAGCTCGGTCTCGAAGAAATGTGTCGCGATCATTGGAATTTTCAAAAACGTGAGCGTGACAAGTCGAACAATGGTATGCGTATGTCCTCGCTCGCACATCAGATCATATCCGATCACGCAGCAGCAGCGGAAGCATATCTCCCGGCGCATGGCGGCCGAGACATCCTCAATTGAAAAGGTTTCTCGGCATGTTTGTTGCAGCAGCGGCTTCCCTGACCTCTCTGCCTGGCCTCGCCTGCACAGAACCGGCTGATAGCAGAGCCCTGCGCCTCACGTCGGCGCTCAAGTCCGGTTATGGTGTTCAATACTGGGGGGCTTCGTTCCAAGCGGAAACACTGGCACAGGCGCCACATGGTCTCTTGATCATCGAAGCGACAAAAATAGGCGCAGCTGATACGTCGGATGGGCGTGAAGTCACCTTCACCCCAGAAGAAATGGAGCGGATACGCCGCCAGGGCAAGCGGCCCGTATTGGCCTATCTGAACCTCACGGAGGTAGAGCCTTGGCGCGATTACTGGCCTGAAGACGGGAAAACGCCCCCGTGGCTTGGGCCAGAGACATCGAGCGGTGACAAGCTCGCTGCGTTCTGGCGGAGCGAATGGCGAATAATACTTCGGCAGCGTGTCATCCGCTTGATGAACACTGGCGTCGACGGTCTTTTTCTTGATGACGCCCTGAATTACTTCGTGGCGGGCTCTTTGACAGACAAAGCGCCAGACATGCCGTCAGATGTGCCCGCAGCAGCTGAGGTCATGCTATCTCTCGTTCAAGATATAGCAGCCCAAGCGCGTACAGTGCGCTGTAACGCTCTGATTATTGTTAACAATGGCGTGTTTGTAGGCCGAGATGCCGGGTCGGAAAACCGAGCTGCATTCAACAGCTATCGTGCTGCAATCGACGGCATTATGATCGAAGATGGGTTTGGCGGCGCAGATACCCCAGTTCTGCATACAGCTTTGCAAGAAGACTACCTTGCCAAAGGCATCCCAGTTCTCTCACTGGACTTTGCCTCTAAGGCACAAACCGAAGACATGGTGAATAGAGCGCAGGTCAAAGGGTATGCGCCCTATATTGTTCTGGATGGCAGCTTCTCTTCGCTTGAACCGCCTGTCCCGAGTGCGCCTTAGCCTCGAGCTCACTGGTTATTGAGAAGCGTCCCGCGGCGCCGAAGAAGACCTGCTTTGCAACAGGCCCTTAAGGGTCAAGCGCATCGCCTGCCAGTTCCTGCAAACGGTCAAGATACTCCGTACCCTGCAGCCTTCGCGCGAGGGAAAGCCATAGCGTCTGGTCATGGGGCGTTTGCACGCCCCGCTGCAGAGCAACAAACGCCTCATCTGGTCGCTGCCGTGTCAGCGCCCATGCTGCGTCCACCAGAGGGGCATTTTCAAGATACTCAGGCGTCAACCAAAGCTGATAAGGCAAGAGCGCGCCCTCGCCATCATATCGTATGAGAGGCAAAAACACGTTCTTTGGGGGTTGTTCCTGTACCGGCATTTGCTGCAACAGATGTTTGAGAGGGCCAATGTCACCACTTCTATCGGCGTAAAGTATAACGGCCTCCCAGCCCTCGGTTGTCACCGAGCCGAAGGTCACCCAAGGCTGGATCATCAAGCGCGCAGCGTCGTAAAGCCTCACTTCCGTAAATGCTTTTGTCAAAAGAGCTCTGGCATCCGGCACTTGAGAGACCACGGCTGCAGCGAATGTCTTTGCAAGACGTGGCCGCGCCGTCATCACCTTGGCAATAGACATCATCATGGCTGGCCCATCTGGCTCTGAGAGTACAGTGGCCGTCGCTTGAATTAACAGATCGGGCTGCTCTGCGCTCAGGGCAATCGCAGCAAAGCGTTCTGCTAAAGCCGACCTGTTCTGTCCTGGCAATAGCAAAGCGGAATGCGCCACGTCCAATGCCTGTAAAATCGCACCATCCGCCGCCATGAGATCAACCAACCGGATGCGCTCTGAAGCCGTCAGCTTCGTCAATGGGACAGTGGAAAGGACTGTGCGTTCTGCAGCGCTATCGCCAAGTCGGCGGTAGGTATCCGCTAACTTCTGGCGCTGGTTGTCGTTTGGCGAAAGGCTTTGAGCAGCGGCAAGGTAATCTGCTCCCTGTCGCAGATTGCCGGCGCGAAACGCAAGATCGGCACGGGCAGCCGCAATACTGGCTGTCGGTCCGGTGCGCACTGTGAGGTCTGCCAACAATCTATCGGCCAATGCGCCGTTGCCTGTGGCGGCCGTCAACTCTGCTTGCCGAAAAGCAAGAGGCGGTGAAAGAGGGTCTTTTGCTGCATTGAGCAAGCTCAGCGCCTGGGTTTCAGACAATGAGGTCAGTTGTGCCTCTTGATCCAGCTCTCCCTTGGGCACCAGAAAAAAAGCAGCACCGACCCCAAAGACCACAAGCATAACAAGGGGCAACACGAAGTCACGGTCCCGCATCAAGGACACCCTACCATCAAGGTTAGCCCCCTTGATGTTGCAAGATGGTCCGGCACCATAAATTGCCATAAATTCGGCCCCGATGAAAAGACGGGCAAACGGTCCTGCGCAAGGCGGATTTCGGGTTTGAGCGGCGCCCGGGCGGTGATCTGACCTGTGCCTTCGACCAGAGCCGTCGTTCGGCATCCGTCACGGTGCACGCGTTCCAGCTTTGGACCCGCCTCGACCAGTTCAATTGCTTGCAAAGCAGCATCTGGGATGCTGTGCTTCGGACCTAAAGCAATCACAGGCGTCTCAATGGCCGGATCCAACGCGATGAACAGGGCAGAGCCCAACCGCCAAGACCCCAACACCCCCCTGCTGCGGCCCATATCTAGGGCTAAACTTCCCGGGCGATCAAACCGCACTGTGTGCAAGGCACCGCGATTGGCGATCCGCCATACATGAGACCCGAGAGGCTCGATCTGGGTAGAAACGGCACCCTTCAGCAGTTCAGCGTATTGAACCACACTCATTGCGGCCCGGTCTTGTGACGCATGAAGCGCCCGCACCTGTATCACAGCTGCCCGTCCGGTCTCTGTAAGCAAATCTTGTGCCCGCACCACGAGCGTATCTGGCGCAAAAGGCCACGGCCTCTCACTCCGTGCGACCGCTGTGGCACGCGCATAGAAGCCCGTTGGGTCGCCAAACCCTGAAGGTCCGATAAGCGGGGCCACTGCAACTTGATCAGGCAGGGGGGATGCGCCCCACCCTCCCTGACTTGCGGACAAGAGCCGAAGAACAACAGGTGACCCAAAAGACAGAAAACCGTCAGCCTTTGTAAGAGGAAGACTGTGGACATGGCGTGCCTTTTTCAGAGCCCTTGCTGCAGCGGCAGCACCGGGCTCATCGGAGAGCTCCTGAAAAGAAGGCTCAGGCCAACCAAAGGTGACGGGGGCGCCTTCTGCTTCGAAGATCTGGCGGGCAAAAGCATAAACCGGGATGCCGAGAGACGCCCCTCCCGAAGGCGGGGCACGCAGTTGCCATCCTTCTGCCAGCAGCATTGAAAGCGCGATGCGACGTCCCTGAAACATTGCAAGATCCGGCACCGGAGTGGGACCTGTGCCAGTATAAGACAAAAAAACACGCGCCAGATCGACTGCGGCGGCAGCCCCTTCTGCGCGATCGGCCAAAAGCTGGTCCGAAAGCCACGTTTGAATGCCGCGCTGAAACCCAAGTACCCGGGGCGCGCCATCGTTTGCGCTCATCCGCACAATCGGCACGCCCCCTGAGGGAACCACGGGCGCCACGACCAACCCCGGTGGCACCTCGAGCAATCCGTCAAGCGGCTTCCAGCCTCGGGCAGTTTCGATCTTATCGCGCGCGCCATCATGCAAGATGGCCGCCCGGGCCCGGTCTACACCAAATTGATGCCAAAGGGGGGCGCCCCCCAATTCACCGATCGCCACATGAGGCAGCGCTCTACCACAGTCCCTTTCTTTTGCAGCAAGCCAATCCGCGACCCTCTGGGGGGCGGGCACATCAGAAGAAAACCAGCTTATGACACCGGCGATAGGGGCTGTATCAAACGTAGCAGGAAGGGGTGATGCGACATCCACATAAAGAGGAAACAACCCTTTTAGAGCCAAAGGCCCTGCCAGATGGCGCGCGATGCGACTTGTTTTGAAAGAGGTCTCTTCGCGCTGGTCGACCAGCGCAATCACGCGGTTCGGCAAAAACCGTTCCCCCGCGCAGGCGGCTTCGGATGCGCGTGGAGACCACCAGAGTGCGAAAAAGAGTGACACCCCAAGCCAAAAGTACGCCATCGATGCACCTTTCGAATTATAACTTCTGCATGAAATGGGCGAGACCCACCTTATGGAGGATTGTGGAAAGAATAAGGCAGCAGTAAAATGTAAAAAAACTTTTTGTTTAAGACGTTAGGGCTTCCCTTCGTGTCGAAAGGACCAGCATGCTAACCGCGACGCTTTCCAAAGCTGGCCTGGGCCTTGTTGCATTGGTTGCAGTGGGTGGCATCGAAAACTTGCCAGCGCTCGCCACTCGAATTCCCGACACAACTCCTTTACTTCACTTGGCGGCAACAGACCACACAACACCGGTCCTTGCCAGCCGCACCAAGCCTGATTTTACAGTTGCAGCGGCGCGCTCTTCAGAAAAACTGCCAAGCGTGAGTGAAACTCTTTTCACTAAAAAGTCCTGCGATCACAGCACCTCAGAAACCGACCTCGTCGTCTCCGGGGACCGCCTCACATTGCGGGTCTTTGCTCAGGCAGCAAACAGTACGGAACGCTTTGAGCGACGTGATCTTTCTGGCACCTTCACCGTCGATGCGGCAGGAGAAATTGCGGTGCCCGGCATCGGCCGCCTGCCCATTGCCGGGCAAGGACCCGCCTGTCTGGAAGGGCCTGTGCGCACAGCGTTGGCAGCTGAAATGGACATCTCGGCAACGGTCACAGCCTCATTCGAGACGCGTCCGCCCGTCCTCATACAAGGCACTGTAATCTCGCCGGGAAGCTATGAGTTCACCCCAAACCTCTCCGTGCGCGCGCTTCTGGCCAAAGCCGGCGCAGATGGGGGCACGGCAGATACAGCCCTATATCGCACGCTGGAGGCCCGCAGACGTGAATTGCGAACCTTGCGGGCGGGGCTCATGTTACGCCATGCCCGTCTGACGGCACAGCGTGCCGGCGCGCAAGATTTGAGCCTTCCGTCGGATCGGGTCAAGTCACTGCACACTCAGCTGGGGCGCGACAGAGTCCATGGAGAGACCGCCGTTCTCCAAGCCGCTCTGGCTGAAACAGCTTTGCGCAAAGCGCGGGATGTCGCCATACGCGCCGATCTAGAGAACACATTGGAAATCGCCAAAACACGGCGCAATTCAGTACGCGCACGCTACGCGCTGCTAAGCCGTCAGCGCGATCAATTGGAGGCCGACATCGGTGAAGATTGCCGCGGACGGTGCGGCACCAGTCGCAGATATGACGAATTGCGGTTTGATACCCTCAACGGACGACTTGGCGACCTTGATCTTACCGTGGAAGATGCAGAAAGCCGCGTCAGTGAAGCCCGTCATGCTCTTGATCGCCATGACCGTGATGTGGCCTTTTCTTACGCGCAAGCGGATAGCAAACTCGCCCTTTCTGTCGCTGAAACCCTGGCCGAGCGCAACGCGCTGGACGCTGAAATTGTCTCCGTCGACGCCCAAATCATGGACCTTGGTGGTACAGCCGATAGCACTATTCGCGTAGAACGGCGCCGCGGATCGCAAATCCAGACGCTTGAAGTCCACAAAGATTTCCGTCTACTGCCCGGAGACCTTGTCATCGTCGAGCCGCCCGACGATACAATTCTTGTCTCTGCTGAGGGCCATCAAGAATGAGCGCTACGCGACTGCAAAGCGACACCGTTCACCGAACTCCCCGCCCCCGCGAAACCTTCCAACGGGGGTTGCTGGGGTCGGTTGTTTTGCTGCTGATCATCGCGGGTGCGGAACTGCTTTTTCTTGAGCCTGGTTATTTTAACAGCCTAGCCTTGCACCCCTTCTGGATTGTGATCGTCATTGCCGCAATGCAAAATGGCGTCGCCGTGGGGGCCATCACCAGTGTCGTTGCCACCCTCTTGGTCGGCCTGCCCGAACGCCTCATCGACGAAAGCGCTACCGTTTACGCAGCCCGCGCAGCGGTGCTTCCTTTACAGTGGTTTGTCGTCGCCCTGATTGTCGGCTTTTACCGACAAAAAGAGATCGAAGAGACGGATGGGTTACGGGCCGAGGTAATGCGCCTTGAAAAGATATCCGGCAGCCTTGCTGAAGAGGTGGAACGCATGGACAGCATGGTGGCGGCTCTGGAAAGCAAAGCCGCGTCGGGTGTGGCCCCAGAACCCGCCACAGCTCCCAAAGAGGATCTTTTCCACCGTGCTTTGCCCGAACTTGCAGCGTTGGCAGGATCGTATGGTGCAGATTTACCGCATAGTTTTGAAGACGCTGCCGACGCTCTGTTCGATGGCCCGGTGGCCTTGGTCGTCTCGGCCCAAGGGCGCGGCGAGTTTGTGATCGGAACGACACCCGAAAATGAGGGTGACGCCACCACTTTGGCCCAGTTAATCACTAAAAATCTCGAGGGCAAAAAGGGCCGCTCACATACGATATTGCTCAAAGACCTGGGGGGTTCTCAGGAAGGCGCGTTGCGGGTCGCCCGCCAGAAGCCCAAAACAGACAACGATATGACGGCCCTCGTGATCTTTTACGCTCCTGACCGCGAAAGCGCAGACGCTGCGACAGCCCGCATAGAGATCATAGCGGAACTGTCTCGCATCGCCATCGAGCGCCTGAGCCGCGAATTGGAAGCGCCGGAAAGCCAGCAGGCTGATACTTGGGATCGTGAGTAACCTCATTCCTTTGCAACGGGCCTGCGCAATCTGCATGACGCTCATTGGCCTGATCACAGCTCTCATTGCGCTCAAGTTTGGCCTTTGGATCGCAGTGGCTCTATATGCCAGCCTCGCCACAGCTCTTGTCAGCATATTGATGATCCGCGACCGGTCAGCCGCCCTGTTTTTTGCGACCTCCGCGGTGACCTTCGGCCCGCTTTGTGGTCCAGTCTTACTCTTGGCGACGAGCCCATTGCGTTGGACCGCGCAGCCCACGAAAGACCCGATCCTGTGCAAACCGACACGCGCGGAACGTATTGCTCAAGATATTGCCCAAGGGCGCCGACCGCTGATGCGCGACCAAGCCGTACTACCTCTTGTGACGGTATTCTCATCTGGAAGCTTACGCGACCAGCAAGCCGCTTTGGCGGCCATTGCACGCTACTTCACGCCAGAGTTGCGCCCCGCTTTAGACCGCGCTCAAGTCTCTGATATCCCCGCCATACGCGCTCAATCTGCTGCCGTCTTAACACAGCTGCGTGACATTTACGCCGATCGTGCGCGCAGGGTGATGGCGAAAGAAACCGGTTTGAGTGCTTCTGCCCTGGCCGCCGAAATCCAAATGATTTCGAAGTCGGGATTTGTGGACCCACAAACATTGGTGGACCTTGAGCAGATCGCACATAGCGCTCACACATGCCCGAATAGGGGTCAAAAATGACCGCTCAAGGTGAGGTGGATGTCTGCATCGTCGTCGAAGGATGCTACCCTTTTATCACAGGCGGCGTTTCTTCTTGGCTTGACTGGCTCATTCGCGCGCAGCCCGACCTTACATTTGCGATTGTTGCGATCACTGCAGATCATCATCCCCGCGAAATCAAATATGAACTCCCCCCAAATATCTCTGATTTTCGTGTTCTACCATTGGCCCCTGAGGCACGCCGCCCACGTATTGGCCGTCCTTTACTTGACGGTCAAAGCTATGGTGACGCTCTCCAACGCTTTTGGGATGCCGCCGATGTGGATGCTTTTGAAACACTTTGCCAAATCGCGACCACCCCCATAGGGCGCACCCTTCCCGCTTTGCCTTGGCACGAGGTGCAGCCCGACCACGCTGATTTTATCTCCTCACAACCCGCATGGGAGGCGCTCAATATCTGCGCGCGCGCCCTCGCTCCGGAAGCCTCCTATAGCGATACATTCTGGGCTTGGCGCACCCTCGTAGGAGGCTTGATGTCCATTTTATCCGCCCCCCTCCCCCGGGCAAAAATCTATCATGCGATATCGACAGGTTATGCTGGACTTTATGCCGTTCGCGCCGCCCGCGAGATGAACGCACGTTCGGCCATAACCGAACACGGCATCTATACCAATGAAAGACGGATTGATCTGTTGATGGCCGATTGGTTGGAGGATCGCATTCACAAAGGATTTGCCGTTCATGACAGGCGCCGTGACGTGCGCGATCTATGGACCCAAATGTTTGATAGCTTTGCCCAAGTCGCCTACGCGCAGGCAGATCGCATCACCACGCTCTACGGAGCGAACCAGACCTTCCAGCGCGCTTTAGGCGCGCGAGATGAGCAAATGTCGATCATTCCCAACGGCATTATGTTGGAAAAATTTGAAGGGCTCTGCCCTGTGCAAAATAAAGCCCGCCCTACCGTCGGTCTTATCGGGCGGCTGGTGCCCATCAAGGACATCGAAAACTGCATCCGCGCCGCCGCGGTCATCCGCCAATCTGTACCAGATGTGGAAGTCCTTATCATCGGTCCGACCGACGAAGACCCAAACTATTTTGAGGCCTGCAAGCGCCGCGTGGCCGAACTGCAGTTGGAAGATACCGTGCGCTTCACGGGCCGAATGAACATTTTTGACATCCTACCCTCTCTTGATGTCATGCTTTTAACCTCAATCAGTGAAGCCCAGCCCCTTGTCCTGCTCGAAGCCGGTGCCGCGCGCATCCCTTGTGTGGCCACCGATGTTGGATCGTGCAGAGAAATCTTGGAGGGCACGGCAGATGAGACCCCTGCCCTCGGGAGGGGCGGCTTTGTGGTGCCCCCCATGGACCCGGACGCTCTTGGTGCAGCCGTCATTCGCTTGCTGTCCAATGACACTCTGCGCAAATCCTGTGGGGAAGTGTTGCGCAAACGCGTAGAAACCAGCTTTACCTCTGAAATTTCATCCGGGGCATATGCGGCCCTTTATCGCGAGCTGTCTCCATGAGACGTCGCTGGATAAACAGGTTTCATGGGGTCATGGCCAAAACGGACTGGTGGCTCGATGGGCCGCTTCTGAGCCCAATACGCAAAGTATTAGAAGCCCTGATCGTCGCCGCAGGACCGTGGGTTCTCGCTGTTGTGACGCTGGCCTTAATAGGACGGACCGCTGAGCGGTGGCTTGCCCCAGAGGCTTTGGAAGATATCCGCCTTACGGTGGTATATGCCTTTATGATCGCCCCTATGGTGGCGGCCCCTCTTGGAGTGACCGCGGCGCGTTTGATCACCAATACCGCAGAGCCGCCTCATCACGGTTCCGCCCTAGCAGCACTTATGCTCGTCACCTGCGGGCTTGCAGGTATCACCGCCCAAGCCTTGGCGGCATTGGTTGTATTTGCCTTGCGGCTGAGCGATCCGGAGCTCGCGCTGGCCTTTGTCGTCTTAACTTCTTCCTCCGCTATGATGTGGACAGCATTTATCATCATGAATGCCTGTCGGCTTCGCCCGCATCTGGTTTTGTCATTTGCGGCCGGCATGGGGCTGGCCCTGACATTATGTCAATTCAGCATCCAGTTCTCCATCAGCGGCGCCCTTCTCGTGTGGTGCTTCACCGCCGGGATCGCTCTCTCTTTTGCGCTTTGCTTGGCTCCGTTCTACGCTATTGATCTGCCCCCCGCGTTACTGCGCCAGACAGTCGTGGACCTGAGGAAAACCGCCGGGACGACCTGGCCCCTCGCCGCCGGCGCATTTTTAGCAATCGCAGGGATTTGGGCCGATAAATGGATTGCTTGGGCCGGCCCCAGTGGCTTGGTTTCAACAGCCGGGTTTGCACATTCTCCGACGTATGACAGCGCTTTGTTTCTGGCGCATCTTTCAGCCGTTCCCGGGCTCGCTGCTCTGACTGTCCATTTTGAAAGCCCTGCCCGTCATGCAATGGCACAATTTCAAAGTACATTGACCCAGGGCGCGTCGCTAAAGGCTGCAGAACAGGCTGGTGAAGCGCTGTCTGCAAAACTCTGGCGGGGTATTCATCGCACCTTACTGACGCAACTCGCCCTCTCTGGTCTGCTTCTTTTATTAGCCCCCGCAGCCGCTTCTCTCGCGGGCCTACTGCTCGACCAATTTTTGATCTTGCGAACTGCCCTTATCGGCTCGCTGCTCCACATTCTATTTTTATCGACCTCAGCGGTGCTCATTTTGTGCAATCGCAAACAGGCCTTCCTGACCTTACAGCTGTTGTTTCTGACGACGAACGTGGCAGGCACAGCGATTCTATCCGCCGTTTATGGCACGACCGCGCTTGGCTTCACGATCGCTTCCGCCCTCGCCAGCATCGTGGCCACCATATACGCACACGCTACACTGCGCGATGTTTTACGGCATTGTTATCTTACCGGAAACGAAGCGCTCTTCTATAAGTAAGAAATAAAATACATAAATAACAATGTATTAGTTACAGGTTCTTAAAGTGCACAGATCGCAATGCGGTCAGCCTTGCCCACCCAACCCCGCGTTCATGTTGATTTTTAAGCCTTATTATGGGCATAATGACGCTACAGTCTTAGCCAATTTTCATCGTTATCCGATACTTTTAATAAGCCCCGTAGATCCGATTACAGTGGACAATGGCACTCGGCTACATTTCAGAACGTCCGCCGCGTCCAAAGGTATTTATACATGTCTGCTCAGGAGCCTCTCATTGTACTGCTCGATACACTGCCATTCAGACGGGCGGCATATGCCAATCAGCTGAACACTTGGGCTGAACCGAATGGCTTTATTGTTCGAGAAGCCAGTGATCTGGAACTCAATGCCTGCACACCCGCCCTCACGCTCATCGTTTTAGGATCGCAGCGCATTGGCAGCGTCGAGGGGCGCGCACGTATTGAGGCGGCAATGCGCCTGTCAAACAAGCCGGTTGCCGTCATCGTCGACACTCAATCCGCTGAATGTATTAATGTCGCGCTGGACTTGGACCTGCATGGTGTCCTGAATGCCTCAGAGACACCCGAAGTTCTTTCCGCAGCGCTTGGGTTTATCATCGCAGGGGGGCGCTATGTCCCACATGTGCGGGCCTCTGAAGCGGCCCCCTCTGAAATGTCCTATTTGCCGCAACCTGCGGAGGCGCCTTTGGGGCCGATCCAATTACTTGGAGCAGAAAACCCCGACAATCCTGACCTCACCCGCCGTCAGTACGAGGTGCTCTACGCCCTTGCAAATGGCAACTCCAACAAAGAAATCGCCCGTGATCTGGAGCTATCCGAAGCCACGGTAAAAAGCCACGTGCGACAAGTCATGCGCAAACTGCATGTCGACAACCGTACACAAGCCGCCTTGCTCGCTCGGGATCTCTTAAGCCCGCCAAACGCACAAAACCTCCATGCGCAAACGCCGCTGACATAACCCCAGCAAGAGCCGCAGATCGCTTAGGCGCGCACCCCCAAAGAGTGACCAAGTAACCGCCAGCTGATCCACATCCCTGAGGGCTAAATCCTACCTTAATGAAGACACATTCTATCGCTAAATCTTTAACGCGAATGTGAACGAAATCAGATACCAAGGTAGCCCTATGTTGATCTCCGTTGTTGTGCCGTGCATGAACGAAGAAGCGTCAATTCCTGGCTTGATAGACCGCCTTGCGCAGGTGATCGCCACTTATGGAACACGTGCAGAAATTGTGCTGGTCGATGACGGTTCTACAGATGGAACATGGGCCGCGATCGAGCGCGCCCGCACGACTTGCCCTTGTTTGCGTGGCATCAAACTATCCGCCAATCGCGGCCACCAGATCGCACTGACGGCGGGTCTTGAAGCCGCCCAGGGCGAGCGCATTTTTATGCTCGATGCCGATCTGCAAGACCCCCCTGAATTGCTGGGCGACATGATGAGCTTGATGGACCACGGCTATGACGTGGTCTACGGACGCCGCCGCGAACGACAAGGTGAGACACTTTTCAAACGTGCAACAGCTTGGGCGTTCTACCGCACACTGAACGCAATGTCCGATGTCGATATTCCCCATGACACCGGAGACTTCCGTTTGGTCAACCGCAAAACGCTTGATGCGGTTTTGTTGATGCCCGAGCGCGCGCGTTTTGTTCGCGGTATGTTTGCCTGGGCCGGCTTTCGTCAGATCGGCATCGAATACACCCGCGCGCCGCGCGCGCTCGGCGAGACGAAATACCCTCTACGCAAGATGATGCGGTTTGCAGCCGATGCAATGACGGCCTTTTCGACCAAGCCTCTGAAGTTCGCAACCCGCATGTCCTTCGCCAGCCTTGGGTTTGCCGCACTGATGATGGTCTATGTGGTCTATTCGTTGATTATTTATCAAACCGCCCCCGGCTGGGCCTCTGTTGTGTTGGCCATCAGCCTGTTTTCAGGGGTGCAATTGCTCACCTTGGGTATCTTAGGGGAGTATATTGGGCGTCTCTATATCGAGGCCAAAAACCGACCTCTCTACTTTGTGTCTGAAGATACGCGCAGCGCCGCATTACTTTCCTTGCGTGAAGTGGTGTGAGGGCGTGTTTCACTCCAACCGGATTTTCTCATTCGCGCTCATAGGGGCCCTAGTCGCCGTTCTTTACATTGGGCTCTACCTCACCTTCCTGCGCTTCGGTTTGGGTTCAGGGACCGCCAATGGCCTCGCATTCAGTCTTGCCGTAATCATGCAATACGTCGCGCAAGCGCGATTTACATTTCGTCGGCAGTTAAGTGATGCCCGCCAAATGATACAGTTTGGACTGATGGTTGCAGGTGGTGCAGTCACCTCTGCGCTTATCACAGGGATTGTAGCGCCCTACTTCATGCTGCCCTCTTGGACCGCAGCTCTCATAGTGACACTGATCTTACCCCTTCAAAACTTCGTTTGTATGAGCCTATGGGTCTTCCCCAAATCTCCAGAGCAGGAGGCATAACGCATATGGCACATGTCTATTCCGATACTTTCTACGACTACATCAACCAAGGGGCGCGCCATTCTGCACAACACGTATCAGCGCTTTTAGCCCCCTTGCTACAACCGACATCTGTGATTGACCTCGGCTCAGGACGTGGCGTGTGGCTCGATGAATGGCGCAAGACAGGCGCACAAGTTATCTTGGCGGTCGACGGCGACTATGTAGATCGCGATCACTTGGTCATTCCACGCGAGAACTTTATGGCAGCCGATCTGACAAAGCCGGTCCACGTCGACCGCCGCTTTGATCTGGCACAAAGCCTCGAGGTCGGGGAGCACTTGCCTCACGCTGCTGCCGAAACTTTAGTCAACAGCCTCACCCGTGCTTCTGATCGGGTATTGTTCTCAGCGGCGGTTACGGGCCAGGGAGGCGAGTTTCATGTCAATGAGCAACCCTTGTCCTTCTGGCAGTCGCTGTTCGCCGCCAGCGGCTATACCGCCTACGATTGCGTCCGACCCCACCTCTCAGGCAATCGTAATGTCGAGCCATGGTATCGCTACAACACCGTGCTTTATGTGAATGAGGCAGGCCTTAAGGGCTTGTCGCAATCGATTACCCAACATCGGGTGCCCGAAGGCGTATCGGTCAAAAATGGAGGGGATATCCTATGGAAACTTCGTCGCCTTGTCGTGTCACGTCTGCCACAAAACACCGTGACGCGGATCGCTCAAACCCGTGCTCGGGTCCTCGCCGCGCGCGTTGACGATAAAACTGGTGCCATATGACACTCGCACCAGATTGCACCGCATACGCCGCTCATCCCCCAAATGCCCTGTCTAAAAGTGCCGTCAGGCACCCCCTCCTAAGAGCGTTCTGGGTGACCCTATTGGCCGTCTGCGCCGTGTCGCTCCCCAACCTCACAGACCCCTTTATTCGTCACGATGATTATCCTGCGCTTTTCGGCGAAGCGGAGTTGTTCTGGCGCAAAACACTGCATGAGGGACGTTGGCTTAATTACATCTGGCATCTACGCGGCATAGAGACCCCCGCATGGCTGAACTTTGCAGTCTACCAGATTCTTTGGGCCCTTCTGACCGCCGCTCTCGCTGTCGCTGCCATGGGACGCGAAGGACATCCATGGTTCATAGCGGCCTTGTCGCTGTTCATCTTGGGATCAGCTCCTGCCACTCTTATTTCGCTTTGGTTTAACACGCTGCTGCCCGGCCTCGCAGTCGTCACGCTATATGCAGTGTTAGGATGCTGGCTATCGCAACGCAGCCTGCGCGCATTGCTCCCCATCTTCGTCATCATCAGCTTTTGGGCCTACCCCACCTATTCGTTGATCCTGCTGGCTGTATGCCTCATGCACACGCGCGATCGCTCCTTGGGCGATCTGATGGGGCTGGTGGCACTCTTTATATGCAGCTTTGCTGCCGCCGTTTTACTGACATACGCGGTAAACTGGCATGTTCACGGTGTATTCGGTGTGCCGCTCGCAGACTGGCGGAATGCAGCACCTGCCGGTGATCTAAAAGGTATGATCACCAACCTGGCCTTAGTGAAGGATACATTTGAGCTCCTGTTGACGGTCGGCTCCTATAATTTTCTACCCGCCGCCTATTTCCATATAGGTTTATTGCTCATTGCAACGTGCGTCTTGATCAAACGAGCCCCAGGCGAAGCGCTCTATTTGCATGCTGGACTATGGGTCGGCATGGCCTTGATGGTGGTGCAAGCTCTCAAGCTAGGTGTCGTCGTACCAGCACGTGCATTTAGCTTCGCGTGGCTCTATTACGCTGTGATCGTCGTGCGCGCGACAGCCCTGCTCAGTGAAAGCCCTAATCTGGCCGGACGTCTGATGCGCAATCTGACGCTGCTGGTGGCGCTTTCCTATCTGTTGCAGACGTTTCTTCACTACACCGGCCACCGTCCTTGGCAGGCCGAAACGAGTCTGGTGGGCGCTACATTACGGGAGATAGACCCGGTTACCGAACGACCGGTCCTCGTCTACGGCGATGTGCTGACATTAGATAGCGCGAAGGCTGCCCATCTTCAAAGCGACCTCGCGCTTGGTTTTCGGATGCAACAGTTGACCGGCCACCGGGTTGTGCTCTGCCATAGCGCGCCAAAAGCCTGCTTGGACATTTCGGACTCTCGCCAAGCCGAAGGCTTGCCCGCCGCTCTAAAAATGGAAGTCCAGGCCAGCAGAGGAAAAATCCTCCTAAAGGGACCCTCGATGTGAGCAAAAGAGCATAACCACCTTTTCGATGTCCTCGGCATAAGGCACCCCCCACACGAGGCGTGCAGGAACCCTTCTATGGTTGCCGATCGGGGTGGAATAGGCTTCGAAGCGACAGCTCGATCATCTTTGGTCAGCCTCCTTCATCGAGAACAACCAGCGCATCTCGATACGCCTTATGAAGCGCCCAATAAATAACACAAAGTTAACAATATATTACTTTTGAGCGACAAATTTTCGTCTCACCCCACGGGTATACCTATTCACAGAACACATGCAAAAGGAACAGACCATGAAATTTTCTCTGAATATGAAGCGTTTTTCCCGGGACGAAGATGGCGCAGTTACAGTCGACTGGGTTGTGCTCACAGCAGCGATTGTCGGCTTGGCGATTATCGCCTTCGGCGCCATCGAAACTGCCACGTCCAATCTTACGGTTGACATCGCATCTGATATTGCCTTGCAGTAACAAAAGGCTTTAACTGCTTGTTATTCAGGGTTGGTATCTCTCAATACCAGGGCGTTTTCCCCTCCAAGGAGCGCCCGGCACCCTGAACGGCCGCGCCGATTTGATTGGCGTGGCCTTTTCCATGCAAGTTTGACGCATGCAAAGGGGCATCAAAATGTTCTTGGATTTTTAACAGCATGTCCGCACAATCTAATTTTTTTTGCCGCAGTAGCGCTCTCACTCTCACCTCCGCTGAGAGCAAAATCTTGCCCAAATAATATCCCAAAATCACCCCTATAGTTGCGACCTTGGACAAAATTTTGCCCCTAATCACCACTACTTTAGCGTATCAAATCATGTAAAAGGGCCACAGCATGAAACACTTTGTAAATGTGAAGAAATTTTTCAGCAACGAAGACGGTGCAGTCACAGTGGACTGGGTTGTCTTGACCGCTGCTATCGTAGGTTTGGCGATTGTGGCGTTTAACACAATCGGCGATGCAACATCGGATATGGCGTCGGACATCGCATCTGATATTGCCTTGCAGTAATAGCAGTCGGCTGATTGAACGCCCCACCTTCAGCAGTCACTAATTTGAAAGGCCATGCAATCTTGCCAGCGTGGCCTTTTGTTTTGCGCCCAAAGATCCCGGGGCGAACGGCACAGCCAACAAAAGGTTTGCTCTGCCGGAAAGCTGGGGGCCGATGAACGCCCCCTATGAGACGTACAAGGGCTACGTAAAAGCACCTCGAACTCGTTTTCTTGAGCTCTGAAAATTTGGCACTAAGTTCCTGTTCAGGGGCGAGTGCGCTTTTCTTCTCCCCCCCAAGTTGGGGCGCACATAAGCATGGTACGCCCTAAAAGATGTGGCCGGGACGGGCAGCTCTGCCCGGCTACATCCCAGTCCCACAATCTTCATAACCGCCCCCCTTAAACAGAGCGGACCTGTCGTGAGCCGCCGCCTCACTAGGTCTCTGCGATCACGTCAGTTCAAGGCTTCTACAGCAGCCTGGAAACCTACGGGCTCTTCCGAGTTTGGTCCATTCGGCGGGCCCCTGCAGGCGCCAGCGTCACCTTAAAGAGGGCGGTCCCAGCCCGGAGCGTAGCATCAATATTCGCCTGTATCAGCGTGTAGGTCTCCCCCGGCACCCAGGCGATTAACCCACCCCCCAAAAACCACTCTCACAACAAGTAACGTAATTGCTTCAATTAACCGGTAAATCCTGCTGTTCGAAAGCACGCAGCCTTAGAGAGGTATTGCTATCTTCAAAGCGCGGTTCAGAGCGGCAGATTTTCTGGCATCGTTCTTGATGGATTTCAGCCAGGCCTCGCATCCCTCACCTACATCGCGGCAAAAACGGTCCGCGTGAAGTTGAAACGCCAAGTTCTTGTGCGTGCAATGCTCTGTTGCGACCTGGGTAAAGTGAAACCGAGAGAGAGCATCGATAGCATCCTTTCGCCGACCATTGTCCGCGTCACATCCCTGATAAAGCAGGGCACATTTCAAAGCATAGCATTCAGCCCCTGAGAGAAGCGCATGCTGCCCTGACAAAACATTTGTTCGATACTTCGGCCCAACCCACCTATCAAACCACTGAGCATATCTTTTCTGCGGTTTGGCCTCTGGATTTTCTATAGCACCAGCCATGTCAGGAAGGCTCAGAGCAAGGCACAGCGCCGCAGGCCAGTTTTCTGCTTGTAGGCACTGCTTAAGAGAAGCAACAAAGACCTGCACGTAAATCTCCTACCTTGGATGCTCTAACCCGCATCTGGGGCATTCCAGCGTGGCTTCTGTCCAGCTTTCACCATCCGCCTGATAATATCCATGGCCCATAATCCAGCAAATCGGTCGAAGCAGCCAAGACTTCGCCCCCCGTGTCCGGTCCGGCTCTTTCCAGGTAATCCTTGCCATTCCTGTTTCCCCTAATCTAAGCGCGCGCCGCGATAGGTGCGATATAGGCAGCTTCTCCGTAGCCGCTGTCGAAAGCCGCCGTAGAAAGCAGAGCCAATACTCTAACGATTGCCCGCCAAACGGGTATTTCCTGCGCGACTCTTATCAACTTTGATCCCAGCCTCTCTGCAAACGCCCAGATGACCAAGGCCGTATAGGACATGATGCTCTCTGCCAGGCGAGGACTGCAAGAGAGAACACCCACTTCATATCCTCAAGACAGTTTAGCATTTCAAACAGCGCTCTAGGGTCCAACGGCGTGCCCCTCATGGCATCACGCTTTAGCACGATATCGCTTTTTGCATTGCCGGTTGGGTAAACCGTTATGCCGGCCGTAGACCGCATCAAGCCGTCGCGCCCCAAGACGGCCATCCTGCGCGCTTTTGCTGAGAACACCATCACATCCAAAGGTCCAAAATTTTATTGAATGTTCAATGGATAAATTCATATAGAGGAACGGACTGTTGGCCGATCTCGCACTACCCAAAAACCTTAGGAGCTTTGACCCATGAAAATTTTCATCGTGATAACAGCTCTGCTCCTCTCCGCTTGTACCTCTTATGAAAAAGGCGAACTCCCGTTGTTCCGCGACCCACAGACGGGTGAAATGCGGCCTTGCGGCCACATCGGGCCGCTAGGAGACTGCAAGCACTACATGTGAAGACGGCTTGGCGGGATGCCCAATAGGACGCCCTTCAAACTTACCCTCTCCAGTGCAAACAACGATGTTTCCATCGTCCGAAGCGCGCACAAACGCACCCTGAACCTGAATGTAATCACTAACTAAGATGGTTCGGATCATGGGTCTTTCCCCTTGGCAACTATATGCCCCGTTCTAAGGCGTCTTCGGATTGCAGTAAACTCCACAAAAGGTGATGGTGGAGGCCCATAAGCGGCCTTGGTGTCGCGTGAAGACCACCAGATTTTGCAGTTTCCGTGACACAATTCGGCGTAGAGCACCTATTTGACGCCTAAGGCTGGTCGTGCAGGGTTATAGTGATGCGGTCCCTTGAGCTTTTAAGACAACAAGAGGACTTCAAAAGTCACGCACACCCGGTTCGCGCCCAAAGCCAGATTGCCAATGCTTGGCGGACCCTCAAATCCCACAGAGATCCCGCCCCGCCCGGCGTCGCCTGTTAGAAGAATTTCAGCGGCGTCATCTTCCAAGGTCGGATGCCCCTCCAACTTAGTGCGAACCAGACTGCCCAGACCTTTGATGGTCCGCAAACGCAATCCTGTTGCATCCGAGCACTTTGCCAGACCTTCCTCGAGCAACTCATTGGGTCGGATGGTCGCAAGAGTGGCGTTAGGGTGCTCCACCGCCCCCATAGAGACTGGATGAAATAGCGTGAAGCCTGTCTCCGCATCGGCCTTCATGTCAAAAAGCGCACCTTCCAATACCCAGACATCAACGGTGTGATCCATCGATAGCACCGTGCCCTCGGCCAGCAGATGTCCCGCATGAGGGCTTCCATTGCTGTCAGTCCAAAGACCGTGCACGTGGGCGAATGCTGCCCCGTCCCGCCGTCCCAGATGTGAGCCCGCTCGTTTGATCGTCGCAGATGTCAGCACCGTCTGCGCGCTATACCACGCCACATGGCGGTCGTCCGGTGCTGGGGCAGGACGCACGAATGTCAGCTTCTCCACCGATACGTTATCTAAGTCAAACCAAGCGCCGACTTCTCCTACGGCATCAACCATCGCTTGCAACAGCGTCAAGCCCGCCTTCAGCGTGACGCGCTGGTGTACTGCAATGCAGGACACTGCAGTAATTCGATCTGCAGCAACTGGACCGGGATGGATCAAGGTCCGCCCCTCAGACATCCGCAATCTCCCCCCGCGCGGTCAACTCGGCCCGGATCAGCTTTTTGGTGATCTTACCATAGCCCGACTTAGGCATCTCCTCCCAGAATACGACAGTTTTAGGCGTCTTGTAGCGCGGCACCAATGGGGCCAGCCACGCCAGAAAGGCCGTGGGATCGGGTGCTTCCCCTCGTGCGACGCAGACAGCGATACCGACTTCGCCCCAGGTCGGATCCGGCATCCCCAGCACGGCACATTCGCTGATGGCGGGGTGTTGCAAGATTTTCTCCTCAATCTCGCGCGGGTAGATGTTGGAGCCACCCGAAATATACATGTCAGACGCCCGGTCTGTGAGATAAAGGAACCCCTCAGCATCCATATGACCAAGATCGCCGGTGAGGAACCAGCCATCTCGAAACGCTTTGGCGTTCGCCTGGGGATTGTCGTGGTACCCGGCAAATACAGCCGGGCCAATAACGGCAACCTCCCCGGTCTCACCCGGCATCACCTCACGTCCTTCAGCATCCTGGACCTGCACCTGCATCCCCGTGCGGGCAAAGCCGCAAGTGCCGATGCGCATGTTGGTATCATCCGCAGAATGATGGATGGGGGGCAACACGGTGATATTGCCTGTGACCTCGCCCAGCCCAAAATACTGCACTAAGACGGGCCCCAGCACTTCAAGTGCGCGGATTTGATCCGCGCGGTACATTGGGGCCCCCGCATATATCACATAGCGCAGGCTGGAATGGTCATGTTCATTCACAGAAGGATGCTCGACCAATAGCTTTACGATCGTAGGCACAGTGAATGCATTTGTGATGCGCCATCTCGCAACCAGACGCCAGATCTCGGCGGGATCGAATTTGCCCCCACCGGGAAGAACGGTCTTTACCCCATGGGCCACTTGCGTCAGCTGGTGGATCCCTGCGCCATGTGACAGAGGTGCTACCACAATAGAGGCATCTTGAGGGCCCGTCCCCGGCATCAAATCACACAGATGGTTGGTCACGACGAACGCCAGCTGGCCATGGGTCAGCACTGCGGCCTTTGGTTTTCCGGTTGTCCCAGAGGTAAAGAAAAACCATGCCGGATCGTCGCGGTCCACGGGGGCTGGGGTGACTGTTGCCGCCGCAAATTCCATGACGAGCCCGTCGTAATCGTCATGTCCTGTACCGCCGATACGCACGGTGAAGTCCAGACCATCGCAGGCGGCAATATGCTCTGCAAACTCAGCCCCCACCAGCAATCCCTTCGCGCCAGAGGAGGCCGCAAGCCAAGCGACATCTTCTGGGGTTTGACGAAAATTTGCAGGCACCCAGACACAGCCAAGTTTCCAGCAGGCAAAGGCGGCCTCAAACATTTGATTGCAATTGGCAGATTGCACCAGCAACCGGTCGCCCTTGCGCATTCCATAGCGGTCCCGAAGGGCGGCAGCAAAAGCTGTCGCGCGCGCCTCCAATTCAGACCAGGTCCAGGTCGCCTCTCCCCAAACAAGGCCGATGTCTTCCGACTGTCGCCGCGCGGCATCGGTCAAGAATTGCGAAAGGTTCATGACCCGGGCTGAGATAGGCTGCATTAGGTCACCCGTTCGAGGATCGAAGCATAAGACGCCACAGCGGCCCCGCCCATATTAAAGACGCCAGCGAGCTCAGCATCGGGAACTTGCATACCTCCTGCTTCGCCCATCAGCTGCATCGCCGCCATGACATGCATTGAAACGCCGGTCGCTCCGATGGGGTGTCCCTTAGACTTCAGACCCCCTGATGGGTTCACCGGCAGACGCCCGTCTTTGGCGGTCCAGCCTTCGCGGATCGCGCGCGCCCCTTGACCCGGCTCGGTCAGCCCCATCGCCTCATATTCCAAGAGCTCCGCGACAGTGAAACAGTCATGCGTTTCCACCAAGCTCAGGTCATCAAGCGCTACGCCGCTGGCGGCGAAAGCCTGCTCCCACGCCCTGCGCGCGCCATCAAAACGGGTGATCTCCCGGCGCGACAGCGCCAGAGGTTCGTTGGTGTGGCTCCGCGCCCGAAAGCGGATTGCCCGCTGCAGCTCAGCCGCAACTTCAGGCGCCGCAAGCACGATCGCCGCGGCCCCATCCGACACCAGCGAACAATCGGTACGCCGCAATGGGCCTGCAACCAACGGATTCTTCTCTGAGACAGTATTGCAAAAGGCGACATCAAAGTTTCGCTGCATATGGGCGAATGGGTTTTGCATCCCATTATGGTGGTTTTTAGCAGCGATCATCGCCAGTGTTTCGGACTGATCGCCATAGCGCTGGAAATAATTTCCGGCAATCTGGCCGAAAAGCCCCGCAAAGCCGCCGCGCACCTCTGCCTCTTCGCGACGGTAAGAGGCGCCAAGCAAGATATCACCCACTTCCACGCCCGGTGTGGCGGTCATCTTCTCAGCGCCGACCACAAGTGCAATTTTGCCCCGGCCGCTTGCGATAAAATCCATTGCCCCATGCAATGCTGCGGAGCCTGTGGCACAGGCATTTTCGTAACGGGTGGCCGCCACACGCGAAAGGGCGTCATTGCCCATGCCGACCAAGGCGCCTTGGAAATCCTGATCTGAAAAACCATTGTTGAACACGCCCACGAAAATACCGTCGACGTCCCCAGCGGCGACCCCCGCATGCGTTAACGCAGGACCAGTGACCTCCGCCATCAATGCCTCCGTGTCCGGGGCATCACTGCGGCCAAAAGCGCTATGGGCCCAGCCCACGATATAAGGGTCGCTCATCATAAATCCTTCGGTGAATTTGAAAGTGGCATTCGTCGCGCCAGACGGGCTTCAATGTCTCGCGCTTCATGTTCCAGCAAAGCTGCCAGTTCTGCGTCACGGGGCGGCTGCATTCGGCTCTCAATGGCGGCAAGGGACAAAGCCCCGGCAACGGACCCATCAGGGCGCCGCAAGGCCATGCCAACGCCCCAGCTGCCAGCCACGATGCGGCCGGGGTTTAACGCAAACCCGCGGGCGCGTGTCATCGCCACGTCACTGCGCAGCAGTTCAGCAGTGTAGTTCGGGTAGTCCGAGACCAGCCTATCGGCGTTGTCCGCCAACAGGGCTTCAATTTCCGCATCGGGCAGCGCGCTTAGCATGGCCAGCGAGCCCGCCCCAATCCCAAGAGGATGCTGCGCGCCCGTTTCCAGTGCATGGGTGCGTATCGGAAACGCGCCCTCCTCGCGGTATAGACAGACGGCGTCGGACCCGCGCCGCATACTCACAAAGGCGGTGTCGCCACTTGCTTTGGCCAAACGCACGAGAGCATCGGCAGCCGTTTCCAAAAGTCCATGGCGCGGGGTCGCCAAGATGCCGAGCACATAGCTTTCCTCCCCCAAATGATAGAGCCGCGTGGACCCGTCCTGTTCCACCAACCCGCGCCGGATCAACGCAAGCATCAACCGCCGCACCGTGGGTTTGCCCAGACCAGAGGCCGCGATCAACTCCGACAGCGCCACCCCCCGCCCAACGGCGCGGCCTGTAATTTGCAGCAGCGCCAAGGCGCGATCCACCGCTTGGCTGCCGCTGGCGGGCGCTGACTGTTCGTCATTTCTCACAATATGGACCACGATCTCTTCATTCGCCTTAGCATGGCCCTAAAGACCTGCGCATTCTAAGCACGATTGCAAGAAATATCTTGCCCGAAACGTCGAACTCTGTTCCACATTGTGGTTCAATGAGGGAGGAACCACCGTGAAAATGATTTCAAAGGCCGCCTTGGCCGCAATTTTAGCCACTACAGTTTTGTCCGGCACCGCCGCAAGTGCCGAAACCCTACGCCTGTCGCATAACACTGGCGACACGACAACTTGGCACAAGGGTGCCGAGAAATTTGGCGAGCTTCTGTCCGAAAAAACCGACGGCGCCTACGATGTTCGCGTCTTTCCCAATGCGCAGCTGTCCGGCGGCGACCAGATGAAACAGGCCGAAATGGTGGGCCGCGGCGCGCTTGATCTCGTTGTCACCTCGGCAATTAACGTGACCCCCTTGGTGCCTGAAATGGCTGTCTTCTCGCTGCCCTACCTCTATGCCAACTACGCTCAGGTGGATGCGACCACCCAAGGTGCGCCGGCAAAGCTGCTTGAAGACATTCTGCGCGAAAAGGGCATCGAAGTGCTGGCTTGGGGCGAAAATGGGTTTCGCGAAGTCACCAACAACGTCCGCCCGATCAAAACCCCCGAGGACATGAAGGGACTCAACATGCGCGTGGCCGGGCCCATGTACATCGACGTGATGAATGCCCTCGGCGCCAACCCCCAGCAGATGCAATGGGGCGAAACGATGACCGCACTTCAGCAGGGCGTCGTTGACGGGCAGGAAAATCCAATCGGGGCCGTGATCATTCCCCAGCAGGTTTTTGAGGTGCAAAAACATCTGACCGCTTGGCACTATTCCTATGATCCGATCTTCCTTGGGGTCTCGGCCGAGATTTGGGCAGATCTGGATGCAGACACCCAAGAGATGATGCGCGCGGCGGCGACCGAGGCCATGGAATATCAGCGCGAAATCACGCGCGAAGGCACCGCGGAGGGCATCGCATTCCTGCGCGATAAGGGAATGGACGTCTACGAGCCTTCCGACGAAGAGCTAACCGCCTTTCGCGAAGCGACCAAACCTGCGTTCGACACTTGGGCCGCTAAAGTCGGTACCGACATCGTCGGCAGCTTTCAAGACGCGATCGCGGCGACACCCGCGAACTAAAGCTAAGGCACGGCCCTTCAAAGGGCCGTGCCGATCCGGGGAGGGTCAAAGCCATGCGGTTTTTGCTGCGAGAATTCGAAAAGATCATCTGCGCCCTGCTGTTTGCTGGCATGACGCTCATCGGCTTCATTAACGTCGTCGTCCGCTACGCCACGCATTATTCCTTTGCAGCCTCAGAAGAGCTGCTGACCAACGGCTTTCTGTTGTTGACCGTCTTCGGCGCTGCAATTGCCGCACGGCGGGGCCAGCATTTGGCGGTAACGATTGTGCAAGATTTTTTGCCCCGCCCTGCCGCCCGGGCAGTGTTCGTGCTTTCGGTGATCCTTTCAGTCTCGTTGCTTGCAGCTTCCGCTTGGTTTTCTGGGGCCACCTTGATGAACCAACTAGAGAGCGGCATCCGAAGCTATGCCCTCGGCGTGCCCGCATGGTGGTATCAAATCGGCCTGCCCTTTGGCTTTGGCCTTATCATTATTCGCTATCTGCAGCATGCGGCAGAGACGTGGCACCCGCCACAGCAAACACCACAGGCGACCCCAAGTGTCTGACCTCCTGAATATGGGTGCCGGTACCCAAATGATCGTTGCCTTCTTTGTGCTGATGGCGCTGCGCGTGCCGGTGGCATTCGCGCTCGGCTTATCGGCCATGTATGCGATGTGGCAAATCGGCTTCGGCTTTGAGCTTGCAGGAGACCTGATCGCCACTGGCATCGCCAAATACGCTTTGCTGGCCATCCCCTTTTTCATTCTCGCAGGGACGCTGATGGGAACGCTGGGAATTGCCGAGCGCATGATCCGTTTTTTCCGCATCCTGATCGGCAACCTTCCCGGTGGCATGGGCGTCGTCGGCACGGTGGTTTGCCTCTTTTGGGGGGCTGTTTCAGGCTCTGGCCCTGCCTCTGTGGCGGCTATTGGCCCTATGATCATCAAAGGAATGGAAGAAGATGGCTACCCCCGCGCCGCGGCTGCCGCTCTGGTCTGCACGGGGGCTGCCTTCTCTATTGTGATCCCGCCCTCCATCGGCCTCGTGATCTATGGCGTTATCGCCGAGACCTCGATCTCCGCTCTTTTTATCGCAGCAATTATACCCGGCCTCTTCATGGGATTGCTGATGCTGGTCGTTCTGCCCTTCATCAAGTCGTCCAACCGGGAGGGGCTGGACAAGCTTTCGCCCGCACCCCCCAGCAACGGTTACTGGCGCGATCTAGGGCGAAGCTTTCGCGAGTCCTTCTGGGGCCTTATGACGCCTGTGGTCATCCTCGGCGGTATTTATTCCGGTATTTTCACCCCAACCGAAGCGGCCCTGGTCGCGACAGTTTATGCCATAGCTGTCGGCGCCTTTGCCTACCGCACGCTGACAATCCGTGCCCTCTATGACGCCCTAACCGAAGCCGCTTCATCCTCCGCCGTAGTCATGCTGGTGGTCGCCTATGCAAGCCTGTTCGGTTGGGTCGTAACCGTCGAAGACCTCGTTGGACAATACTCCGGCCAGTTGCTCGGCCTGTCGGACAATGGCGGGGTGATCTTGATGGTCATCATGCTAATCCTACTGATCGCAGGCATGTTCATGGACCCTGTCACGGTGATGTTTATCTCTCTTCCAATTTTTATGCCAGTGGTGCGTGAATTGGGATGGGACCCGGTATGGTTCGGCGTGCTGGTGATGGTAAACCTTGCCATTGGTCTCATCACGCCGCCCGTCGGGATCAATCTTTACGTCGCTGCAAACATCACGCGACAGCCCTTGGAGCGCATTGCGCGTGCCGCATTGCCGTTTCTCGCCATCAGCGTCATCGGCCTTGCCATCGTAGCGGCGGTCCCTGCCCTGTCCCTATTTCTGCCTGAGGTCCTGAAATGAACGATACCGTTGCTCTCGTCACAGGTGCCGCACGCGGCATCGGTCTCGCGACTGCGTCTCTTTTGCACGCGGAGGGCAGACGCGTCGTGATGCTTGACCGCGATGCGGATGAGCTTGCAACTGCGGCGGCCACCCTGCCCGGCGCTTTGTCCCTGACCTGTGACGTGTCGATCCCCCAGCACGTCGCGCAGTCTATTGCAGAGGTCGAACACACATATGGGCGCCTCGACATTCTGGTAAACAACGCGGGCGTTGCGGACTTTGGACCGCTGGCCGAAACCGATTTCGCCTGCTGGCGGCGTGTTATGGATACAAATCTTGATGGCGTTTTTCTGATGTCGCAGGCCTGCCTGCCCCTCTTGTCGGTACGCGGCGGCGCCATCATCAACATTGCCTCGATTTCAGGCTTGCGCGCCTCGACGTTGCGCGTTGCCTATGGCACCTCCAAAGCTGCCGTCATCCATCTCACCAAGCAGCAAGCCGCGGAACTGGGAGAGGTCGGAATCCGTGCAAACTGCGTTTGTCCCGGTCCAGTGGAAACAAAACTTGCGCTGGCCGTACACTCTCCTGAAATACGTGCCGCCTACCATGACGCGATACCGCTTAACCGATATGGAACGGAGCGGGAAATCGCAGAAGTCATCTGCTTTCTAGCCGGCGAGCGAGCCAGCTATGTTACAGGTCAGGTTGTGGCCTCCGATGGCGGGTTTGATGCAACCGGCGTCAGGCTGCCTGCGTTGAGGGTGTGATTCACAATGCCATTGAGGGGCCCGTAGAATAAGGCTGGTAACCCCGGCGAAACGGCCGAGGTTGGGCTTTCAATCGTCAGTCTCCCAGGATCGCTGCATCTACACGGACGGGGATCTGAGGCGCCAAACAGATAGCGCAGCGCCCTCAAAACCCATAACCTCGAAGGCTTTGGCAAAGGCTTCTTCGTTGTAGAAACGGCACCTACCCACATTGGTCAAACGGTAGAGTCGGCCCTTAACAGAACTGCCGCCCCCAATTCGGAGGCGGCAGATGCAGTTTCGAAAATGGAGCTTACTTCTGCTGTGGCTTGTCGCCAGGCTTAGGCGGGCTTTTCTTAGGCTGGGGTTTAGGTGCAGTAGCCATCTATCGTTACTCGCGTTTGCAAGGGTCGACACCATGTCGATCCTGTCACAAGTATTGCGCTGAACAGGAAAACCGCAAAGGTCGTTTCCTGTCCGTCGCGTCGCATTTGGTGCGCTGTGCGAAAATTGGCCGAGGACCTAATACTCAACACGATTTCCTAGGCCGCAAGAGATCCATTCCTTCTGGCGATAAGGCAAGCACCCAGCCCCTCTTCTGCCTGTCAGCCTTTGGCGCCCTGCCCTCTGGCATAGACATCTTCATAGCGGATAATGTCGTCTTCGCCGAGATAGCTCCCGGTCTGCACTTCAATGAGCACCATTGGCACCTTGCCGGGGTTCTCCATCCGGTGGGTCGCGCCCAAAGGAATATAGACAGACTGGTTCTCGGTCACGAGCTTCACCTCTTCTCCGATCGTCACCTTGGCCGTGCCTTCGACGACGATCCAATGCTCTGAGCGGTGATGATGGCTCTGCAGGCTGAGGGCGGCCCCGGGATGGACCGTAATGCGCTTCACTTGAAAGCGGGAACCCGACACGAGACATTCAAACCAGCCCCAAGGGCGAAAATCCTTCGGAAGCGTTTCAGCTTGAGAGGCCCCTTTGGCCTTAAGAGCCGCGACCGCTTTTTTGACATCCTGGGCACGGTCTTTATGCGCCACCAGCACCGCGTCGGGCATGGCCACCGCAATGATGTCGCGCAACCCGATGCCAACCAATTGCTGGCTTGGGTCTTCGGCGCGCAGCATTGTGTCATGACAATCGATGGCCGTGGCGGAAGCCGAGGCCACCACGCCCGCCTCATCCGGACCGGTCTCGCGCCAGACCGCATCCCAGCCGCCCAAATCCGACCACGCCCCGCCATAGGGAACAACGCTGAGGTTTTCAGCTTTCTCCATCACGGCATAGTCGATGGAGATATCCTCTACCTGGCCCCAAGGCCCGGGCGCCAGCCGGGTGAAACCAAGATCTTGCTCGGCCTGGTCTACAGAGGCGCGCACCAAAGCCAACATCTCAGGGGCATGCGCCTCAAAGGCCGCAATGATCGTCTTGACCGAGAAGAGGAAAATTCCCGCATTCCACAAATGCTGCCCCCCGTTGAGCAGCGCCTCCGCGGTGGCGCTGTCGGGCTTTTCCACAAATCCCTTCAGCGGCTGTGGCTCAGAGGCAAAATCAGCCGAGGGCGCTTGGCTCATTTCAAGCCAGCCATAGCCAGTCTCTGCCCGGTCGGGGCGGATGCCGAAGGTCACCAGCTGGCCCTCAAGGGCTGCGATGGTCGCCGCCTGAACCGCCGCGCGGAAGCTTTCCGCCTCAGGGATCACATGATCCGAGGGCGCCACCAGCATCAGCGCTTCGGGCGCGCGGGCGGCAAGTTCCAGGGCGGCAGCAAGGATCGCAGGTGCGGTGTTGCGCCCCTCGGGCTCAATAAGAATGCCGGCAGGTGCTATCTCCACTGCGGCCAATTGTTCTGTCACCACAAAGCGATAATCCGCGCCGGTCAGGATCACCGGGGCCGCAAACCCCTCCCCAGCCAACCGTTTGGCCGACGCCTGAAACAAGCTGCGCTCCCCCATCAATTTGGCAAACTGCTTAGGATAGCTTTTGCGCGACAGCGGCCAAAGCCGGGTGCCAGACCCTCCGGCCAACAGGATTGGGTGCACAATATGGGTCATGAAAATATCCTTTGGACGCGCAAGTTAGCAATGAAAGACAGCCTGGGGGCCGGCAAACCAATCATAATTCCCGCACAGCCGTACTTCCAGCCCCGTTCATGGACGCGCGGTTCAAAGCCCACAAAACAAACACACCCGTGCCCCTGCGATGACACATCAAATTTCCAACTTACCCGCACATGATCCGCACGAGGAAGCAGCTTTGCCTTCAGCACCCCCCAAGACCCCCTTCGGCGACATTGCGCCAACATCCGCGCCTGGGTCCCCAAACCCGCGTCGCTCCCTTGCTCCACCACCTGCGCCGGAGTACTGAGCACCCCCAATAAAAGGCAAAGCGGCTTATGCTGCTTTGCGCACCTCCCGGGTTCTTTCTAGGCATCCGGTTCTCCTCCACCAAAACGATCCGTTGCAACGCATAAAAAGAGGCCCTCACGACATGAGCTATACCTTGGCTGACTATAAATGGGGCTTTGGAGAACAGGGGCATTCGGGCGGCACCGTCACCTGGAGTTTCGCCTCCCCGGGCGCCGGCTCTGCCTTCGCGCGTGACATATCAAACCCGCTCTACCAAGCGCTGATCCGCGATGCGTTTCAGGCGTGGGAAAACGTCGCAAACATCAATTTTGTCGAGGTGGCCGACGGCGCTCAAAGCGATCTGCGCCTCGGCTGGGACAATATTGACGGGGCTTACGGCGTGATCGGCACGGCGCAGTCCTACCTTAGCAAGACAAGCTCGACGCTCTACAGCGTCACCGAGGCAAAAATTCGGTTTGATCTGGCGGAAAACTGGTCCACGAGCAAAACAGCCCCCGGCGGGGCCGTGAACCTCTACACCACGGCCCTGCATGAGATCGGCCATACCATGGGTCTGCTGCATACCGATGATCCTGACACCATCATGTATCCCACCCTCAAATCCCAGCCCGATCTGACACATCATGACATCGAAGGCGCGCAGCTTATGTATGGCGCAAGACTGTGGGGCACCGCGCAAGACGATCTGCTGGTGGCCTCAAAGGCCGCGGATGTCATCAATGGCCAAGCCGGCCTTGATACCGTCCGCTTTGAGGGCGCCCTGAGCCTCTACAGCGTGACAGATGACAATGCGCTTAATATTGAGGTTTATGCGTCTAACACAGGCCTCACGCAGGAGTTGCAAAACGTCGAACGGCTGCAGTTTGATGACGGGTCTCTCGCCTTTGACACGGATGGAAATGCCGGCACCACCTATAGGCTCTATCAAGCTGCCTTTGATCGCGCTCCTGATCCTGAAGGACTGGGGTTCTGGATCCGGCATTTCGATATGGGCACCGTCACCCACGAGGAAATGGCAGGCCACTTCATTGCCTCCGAAGAGTTCGACACCACATATGGCGGCGCGGCAAATGTCGACAACGACGCCTTCCTGACCCTCCTTTATAATAACATTCTCGACCGCGACCCGGATCACGCCGGTTTTGATTTTTGGCAGGATCAACAAGACAACGGTCTAAGCCGATCTGTGATGCTGCAGCATTTCTCAGACTCGCAGGAAAATATCATCAAAGTCGCCGCGGCCGTCGATGACGGCATCTGGTACGTCTGAGCCCCCGCGCGCGGCACCTGTTACAGCCGTAGTCAAAGAGGCTTCAACGACCTAACCGTCAGAGCCGGCTGCCCGACCTGGCGCGCACTGCCGCCGTTGCCAGGCCAGAAGCATCAGGACGTTCCTGTGAGAATAGAGCCTCATTGAATAATGATACACACTTGTAGCATTTCTCCAGGATTTTTGCAAAAGATACAGGATGGTAACATTGTGCATTTGACTGCACCAAAGTTACCGATCTGTATCAAAGGTATCTGTCATGGAATTGAAGCCCGCAGAACAACGTCTGGCCCGGCAGTTTGGCGAGCACGTCCGCGCCCGCCGCAAGACGCTAGGCTATACTCAGGATGATCTCGCATCCATGATCGGAACCAACAGACGCTTCATCAGCGAACTGGAGCGCGGAAAGGGCACCAGCTATCTTGGCCCATCCCTGGCGGCCGCCGAAGCCCTGGGTATCAACATTTCCATCCTCTTCGAAGGGCGCCGAATTACGCCATCTTCCTCTCTTCCGAAGGCGTAGCCCATGGACATCTTCTTCGAAAAATACCTGGTCGGCAGGATCGATACGGCGGCCTCTCCATCACCAGTATTTCGGTACGATCCCGCTTGGCTTTCCCTGCCCGGCGCCTTTCCGATTTCGACGACCCTTCCCATGATGGAGCAGCCCGTCGGGTGGGACATCCTCGCGCCATGGCTGATCAACCTCCTGCCGGAAGACGCGGACGCACTCCGTATGATGGCCCGCATCCTCGACGTTTCACACACCGATGTCCTGGCCCTGCTCGAACGGGTCGGCCGGGATACATCAGGGGCGCTTTCCTTCGCTCAGAGGGGCACCCCCGGTGATACAGTTATTCCAATCAATACGGACGCCGCGCTCGAGAAAATTCTGAACGAACTGCCAGCCAAACCGTTCCTGGCAGGCGAGGAGGGGGTCTCTATGTCTTTAGCGGGCGTGCAGACGAAACTCTCTGTCCGTCTGCTCGAAGACGGCCGGCTTGGCATCCCCGTAGATGGTGCTCCTTCCAGCCATATTTTGAAGCCAGATAACCCGGGCCGCCTCTGGGGCAGCGTACACAACGAGGCCTTCTGCTTGACCCTCGCTCGCCGCGTCGGACTGTCTGTGCCGGTCGTCACCACAGGACAAGCCGGAGAGCGACAATTCCTCCTTGTGGAAAGGTATGATCGAGCACCGGATGGAGACCTGCTGCGCCGCTTGCATCAGGAAGACTTCTGCCAGGCCCTCGGACTGCCGCCTGGCGCCAAATACCAGCATTCGCAGTATCGCGGTCCGAAAGCTAACTTTTCGCGCATGATGGATCGACTCCGCGAAGTGGGTGGCGGCTCTCAGGTCATGCAGATGTGGGACATGCTGGTGTTCAACGTCCTGTGCGGGAATACCGACGCCCACCTCAAGAACCACTCCCTGCTTCTGTCATCAGAAGGTGTGACACTCGCCCCCATCTACGACGTGATATGTGCTGGGGTCTGGCCTAATATCACGCGGAACCTGGCTCTCGACATAGGTGGCAAACGCGTAGGCGACTACATCGAAGAGCGCCATTGGAGCCGCGAAGCAGAGGCCTGTGGTCTCGCACCAAGACGCGCCTTGGCCCGCGTAGAGTATCTGATCCATAAGGTTCGGAACGAACTGCGCGCAACGGAGGGAGATATCGCAGCCATGCCGGCAGGAACCCATGGGATCATAGAGAGCGTTGCGGAGGATATAGACCGCAAGTGCAGAACACTCTTGAACACCCTGGAAAAATAGGTCGCGGCGTCATTCCAAGGGGTGACAATATCTGAACCCGAACGGATAGCGCCGCCCCTTTCGGGGCGGCGCTATAGACATTTCCTCATCAACATTTACCGTAGGGGCGGGGCCATTTGGTGGGAGCCATTTTGCTTCATGCCCCGCAGTCAGCAGGGGAAATCGACTTAAGTGAGCTTACCGGCTGTCGTTACCCTGACCATAGCCGCCATAGATATAGCCTTCACCTGGGCTGCGCAGATCGCTGCGGCTGCTCAATACGGCATCGGTGTTGAAAGTCCCATCCGCGGTGCTGAAGGTGATGTCATTCGCCTTTGTGGATTCACCAGGTGCGAGCGTGCGGGTCTTGTCGCCATAGACCGCTTCAGCGCCAATCGACGTATCTAGGCGGAGGTCGTTGTAGTAGGTCGAGTTGTCGGCCGCGGCGGCGGTGGAAATAAGGGCGGCGGCAGCTGTTGTCATAACATGTTTCATAATCAGTTCCTTTTATGTTTGACCTTCATCGCGTGGTCATCGTTCTGGAAAAGGAACGTAGCCGGGGACGTGTTTGTTTCCGCAGTGCAGCGCACATGGTCTGTGCATCACCGAACATCTCGATCGAACGACATGAATGATCGGAGTGACCGCACTCGAGATGGGCATGGCGCTCGTGTCGAGCGACCAAGCATTCGACATGCTAGACGGGATTCCAGGATGGCGCGGCCGAATTTAGATCCCGTCCTTTTCGTAGAATACTTCGGCCAGTGTAACTTTCTTCATATGACGTTTCTTGCGGTTCAAATTGATGATGCATCAAACCCCTTCGCGCCCAGCGTCAAAAAGCCGGACAAACATCGCCCCCTCTCCCGCAGACCCAAGTCTTCCGAACCGGGCCACTATGCGCCGCCCCCGACCCGTCGCAGCTTTTAGCGCAAAGATCGCCTGGCGCTCATAAGCTGGGCGAGAACGCGATGGCGTTCTCTTCCTGGGGCTGCAGTGCGTCCGGTGAGATCTGCAGCCGGTCGCAGACCGCGTGCAAAAATTCCTCATAGCTTTCTTGAGACAGCTCGCCCCTCCCTATGATCTCCCCATTTTGCGCCAAGACGATCCCCCACTCCGGCCCGGCCACGGTAAAGCCCCCCTCATGGTCCATGCCAATCGCGATGCGCTGCGCAAAGACAGACCGTGCCGCGCCGCGCAGCGTCCGGATCATGTCTATGGCGCGAAGGCGTCTTGGGAGAGCTGCGCCTTGATCCAAGCGATATCGTGGGCGATCGCTTGGATCTCCTGCCCCAGCATCCGCTGCTCTCCCGTCCCAGCTGTCTCCTCTTTCAGCGTCAGGGCTGCCTGTTCGAGCGCGCGGCTGTGCCGCTCCATCTCGTGGCGAATGCCGCTCAGCTCCGAGACGAGCGCCGTGATCTGTCCGGCCACCTCCCGCTCAGCGTGCTGACCCAGCACCTGCTGAAGAAGATTGCAAAGGTCTTTCATCAAAGCCTCGAGGGGCGCTGTCGCCTGTGTGTTGTAGAGTGCTGTGGTCATAAGAAAATGTCTCCAATCTGGTTGTGATGCGGTGTAAAGCCCGGCGGTCAAAGGCAGCGAGGCAGGTCTCGATCAGGCTAAGGGCCGTGGTCCGCGCCAAGTGCTCGCGCAAACGACGCAGCTCTGCCGCGAAACGGCACGCGACGGTGGCAAAGCGCTGCGGCGCTTGCGCGGGTCTGGGCACGGCGGGGTGGCATGAAGCCAGGTCGCGCTGCGGCGCTTGGGCCCTCCCGGCCCAGCTGGGCTCGGCCAGGGTCCAGGCATCTTTTGCGTACCGGGAGGCATTCCAAGCCGCGCGCCGGCGCCACTGCGCCGACAGAGCACTTCGTACACACAGTTGGGGCAAAGCTTTCTTTTCCGGGGCACCTGTCCCCAGACATGTGCCGTGCAACACAAGCGGATGCGGGTCTGTTTCTGAAACCAAAGCGATGGCTCCCCCCGGTCTTAGCTCAAGGTGACACTTCACCGCGGCCCCCACCTTTGCCATCAAAGACAAGAACCCCGCCCGGTCCCGGCCTTGGCGGGAGGCTGCGATCCTCTTGGCGCCCTGCAACATGAAGAGCTTTGGCATCGCCGTGGTGAACTGCTCGTTATGCCGCAGTGCTGCCGCCACCCGTTTTTCCAGCCAGTCAGGTCCCGCTATCCCACGCGCCTTTTCTGGGGACCTCGGGTTCTCCCAACCAAAGGTCTCGTTCAGAAAATCGCCCAAAGCATCCCAAGCATCTCGGCTGCCCTTCATTGGCGGATACGGGTTATAGCTGCGCAGTTCCCCGGCTGGCGTCCAAACAAAACGCGGCATCACAATGTTGATTTCCAAACGCCCAGTATGCGTATGAGTGCCCGCAAAAACCGGCGGGCGGGTTGGCTCAGGCACTCCGGCAAAGGCCATCTCTAAAAAGAGATCAATCGCCGCTGCTCCCGCCTTGCGCGCGGTGACCTCCCCCGCATTAAACGCGGCCACATCAATATCAGTTGGGGCAAAGGAGAGGGTCGCTACGCGGTACTTCCGCTCGAAGCGCAGGGCGGAAATCGCGCTCTGTACGATGCTGGGCTGGCCCAGCAGAAGTTCAGGCGCAGGCTCTCTGACCTCCAAAACCCGGGCCTTCCCGACGGCCTTCATCACCTGACTGTCAAGCAAATAGGCACTGGGCTGATGCGGGTCTGTAGGGTTCTGATGAGGGGACCAACCGATCAGCATGGCGATGTCCGGGCAACAAAAGGAACCGGGGCCAACATCACAAGAAGCTGCTCGATCCGGTGCAAGCGGGCCAAAATCACCAAGCCGCCGTCCTGCGCGGCGTCCTGCTGATCTGCGATGTGCTCCAGCAGCGTCAGACCTTCTTCAAGCAGCCCGACCATCTGCATGACCTGCACCGCCGAGGCCCCTGCCCTGGCGCCAAGCCCCACATGCCTAAGGTAGTCCGAAAGACTGCGGCCCGCGGCGGCGGCCCTTTGCATCAGCAGCTCTTTCTCTGCAGGTGACACATTGACCTTCAGCCGTTCGGGTCTTTTGGTTTTGTCACAGGGTGGCATTGCAGTTCTTTCAAATTGGGCCCAGCCGGGGGGCCTTGATCGTCGGCATGCCTCAAAGCCTATGTTCTGGTAAAACTGATCCAAAGAAAAAGCGCGGGCATCCCGCCCAAGAGATGTGGATAACCCATTCGCCCCCTCGCCCAAAACTTCCGCGGGGCGAACACCGCGGGCGGCCTTAAGCGGCGGCCCGGTTCGCATCGGTCAGGTGCAAACCCCGGACAAAGGGGGGCTCAAAGGGTGGTTCAAAGTGGACCCTCAAGAGACCAACGGTTGGTCAAAGCTCTATGTAAAAGGCGCGAACGCCTGATCCCCGGACAAAGGGAGCGGGTAGTCCAAGATCAAAATCTATCGCATCCTAAGCTGAGAGAAGCGCGCAAGGACCGCGACAGCGCACCCGGACAAAGCAGGCTTCAAGCCTACGTCAGAGGGGCGCGGACGTGCCGCATAAAAACGAACGCATGGACCGCAGCATCACCGCAGCCGGGCAAAGGTCATAAAGATTTTGGCAGCAAATGAGACGTCTGAACGGGGCACCTCCTCAGGCGTGCTGCTCCGGACCCGTCGATGATTTTGCCCTGCCGCAACATACTCTTGGCATGGCGCGAGCCCAGTTCCGCTAGAGTGATCGAAAGCGAAGCACTGACTGTCATCTCCTCAACCACGCGGAACGTGGCCGACACGGCCGACACGGCCGACAACAACGCGCATTGCCCATCGGCACAAACCACACCTATCACGACGGGTTCGCGCCGCAGCAGGTGACCATCAGATACCGGTGGCAATGCGGCAAGTCTGGCTGCCTGTGCGCCGTTAAGTCGTGGTGTAAAAGCCGATGCTGGAGACCGCGACGAGAGCCTCGCATTCATGTCCTATCGCTAATATACCGATGCGCCTCAGACATGATGGGTCAAACGCTGCGTCCACCCGATGTGCGCTCAAGGAGGCGAAGGGGATCTTCACGTTTCGCCATTTCGGTTCGCTCACGAAATCAGCGCGATAAGACTGCCAGGGTTTGGTGAGTTGAGCGGTGCGCAGACGGATGTCGTAGGTGTCGCCGTTCCCCCAGACGGCCACCTCTAGCCCCTCCCACGCGCTCACATCCAATTCCGACCCATCTTCGCGCAGATCGAATGCCATCTGGATAAACCCGCCGTTGTTTTCCAGCGAAACCTCGCCGCGCAAAACAGTCGCTTCGCGTCCCTCAGTGATCTCTTTGGTGACAGTCCCACTTGAGACACCGCCCATGACAGTGTCGGAAACAAATTCCCACTTTGGGTCCAGCTGCATCATCTTTAAGGTTTCTCCCGTTCGCGCGTATCCTGACACACGCTTATGGACAGGCAAACTTTAGAAGTGCGTATGCTCTGGCCTCTACGTATCATTCCACATTCATTTGAGGCCACCGGTTTTTGATGGATTGGTGATTAAACGGCGCCGACTTGGACGCCTTTGCGCGCAGGACAGCTGGACCGCGGCAAAGATCGCAGAACGATCAAATGACCTGTTTGAGAACGTCCAAAAAATCTTAGACATACCAATCGCCGAAAGCTAAGGCGCAGTTGTCGCCCTGCTTTGCTGGTGAGGCTGGAACCCCTTGCCCTATGAAAGCTCTTCCCAGATTGGCACTGTCTTCATGTGGGTCTCGACGACTGATCTGACTTCATCACACATCGGCAAATTAGGCGTTTCTGCATCCCAATGCTCTATAGCTCATCTTGATATAGACCTACATATCAATCGAAACATTTGATCTGCTTGGTGGACGGGCCCCTGTTTCACCGGACACCTAAGCGGTTTCGGTTTTGGCCTTGATGAACTCGCGAGGCGAGCGCCATC
>NZ_JBBMQL010000017.1:0-60917 GCF_038900015.1 Sulfitobacter sp. AS92 | reverse complement strand
ATAAGCACGTGCTTAAGGCTATCCTTAAGCCTCCCTGGTTAGCCCAAGGTGTCCGGTCGAAATGGGGGCCAGTTCACTTGGATGTATCAAAAGGGTGTGCATTTTCAAACTTTGATTTATTTTTGCACATAATTATTCGACTGTGATCAGTCTCTATCGTCGGGATTTGATGCGCAGTTCCGAGATGGACTAATAGAGCGCACAGCCGCGTACATTACAGACTAGAGCATGCTCGATGTAGGGCTTTTTGAACCATACGTCTGCCTCATGATCCCGCATTGCTGTTCGTCCAACCAGTTCGGTTTCCGCTGCCGTTCGAGCGAGGCACAGCATCGTCGTGACGGCTTTTGCTTGGGGAAATGCCCCCTTGGAAAATTGAGCAACGTCTTCTGCTCTGCAGTAGGCGATCTTCGTGGCAAAAACTGCGCATATCTGAAAAGAATTAACGTCAGCTTTGCGAAAACAACAATGTTGAGCTTCATCGGCCGGGCAGCGGCGGCTTAGAGCCGGTATCGATATCGGTAAACCCGCAGACTTTGTCAGACCAAGAACCGTTCGGCCTGGGCCTAAACGAACTCCAACAGAACTCCTGAGGCGTTTTGAGGGCAAAGATAAACACCATCTGAACTTACTGAGTAGGGGATTTGCGACTTACTTAGGAATGTTTTGAGCCTTTCGCTATCACTTGTTTTGATCCGTATTCCGGCGAAGGCACCTTGCGCGGTCGTTTCCAAGTTTGCGTCAGGAAAGAGTTTTGCGAGGTTCTCAGCAGTAAATAGCATGAGTGCTGCTGAGTTTGGACCCGTTGCAACACTAAAGCATCCATCGCTCTCCGTGACGGTTCCATTGGCCCAAAGCCGAGCAAATGCCAGCGCATCCTGTTCCGGGGTATCTGATATAGCGAGCACCGCATCGAGGCCACAGGCGCCGTTCGGATGATCAAGGAGTTCGGGCATCCAAACCACCTCTGGTGTCTTATGTTGGCACATAAAAACAGAGCCGAATGGCACCTCGCTCGGAGAAAAGGTCAATGTGGAGAAAGAAGCAACATTCTCCGAACCATCAGAGCGTTGAACGGGGCGTGAAAAACTGTTGAGCTCCTGCGTCTTTATGCCAAGGTCGGCCAAACTATTTTCAGCAGCATTGGCATTTTCGATCCTGCAGGAAATCGCATGCAACCCCTCTCCCATTGTCGCCAACATCTCACGCCGTGGAGCATTAACCTCGGTCTCAGCAAGAAATCCAAGTAATTCAAAGTAATCTTGAGGGAACATAATGGTGTAGTTTGCTGAACCCTTCGCCTTAGAATGCGTACCTCTGGGTGAGAGCCTAAAGCCCATTGCACGATACTTTTCAGCTGTACTGTCAAGGTCCTGGGTCAGAGCGACGCAATGATCAATGCCGGTAACGGGGTGGAACATTTTAGAAGATCTCCAGTGGTATTCGCGCAAGCAGCCTTACTTATTAAAGGTTGATACGGTCAGTCGTCTGGCGTGTAGAGCTCCGCAAACGCATTGCGAACGTTCTCGGTGACCGCCTCAAGCCTTTTTGTAAGGTGCTGAACCATCGCCTGCCGCGCAGCTTCGCTATCACCCTGTTTGACGGCCCGCAAAATCTCCGCGTGAGGACGGATAGTCACGACTTCGCCACCGTTTTTCTCTGCGAGTGTTCTAAGGTCGATGAGCCGGATAAAGCGTATCCGGTCATTCACATTCTCAAGAAGGCGGATCATCTCTGTGTTGCCGGTCAATGAGGTCAGCCCAACGTGAAAGGCCTCGTCCATCCGCAGCAGTTCGGTAGGGGATGTACCCGGGGTGTAGTTGGCTTTTGATTCATCCAAGTACTGCTCAAGCTCTTTGAGCTTGTTTGGATCAGCTCGGTGAGCGGCCAAACTTGCGGCCTCGCATTCAATTGCCGCACGCGCTTCGTAAAGATGCATGATGCCTATAGGGTTAAGCGACCTACAGAAAAACCCCTTGCCACTGCGGAAGGTAAAGAACCCTTCGGCGACCAAGCGGTTGAGAGCCTCCCGAAGTGGCGTTCGACTGGTCGCTAACTTCTTAGCCAGTTCAGTCTCGTTCAACCGGGAATCAGGCTTGAAGTCATAGTTTACCGCCATCTCTTTCAGTTGGAGATAGTTGCGTTCGACGGTGGCTGGGGCTGTCTGCATCTGATTCCGAAATCCGCTTAAATCTACGTCAAAGCCGATAGTAGAAGGGCCACAAGAAAAAATCAATTGATTTGCGTTCAGACCTGTGTTTCGCTCTGTATACAGAAGAGGCTGCAAATTCGTATTGGGAAGGCAAGCAATGAACATGAACGGGGCAGAAGTCATTTTGAGAATGCTTGAGTTGCATGGCGTTAGTCATGTTTTTGGCCTTCCGGGTGAGACCACTATCGGCTGGTATAAAGAATGGCAGAAATCTTCGACCATCGAGTATGTCCTTACCCGAGACGAGCGCACAGCCTCTTATGCCGCTGAGGCCTATGCGAAGATAACCGGCAGGCCAGCGGTACTGGAAGCGCCGAGCCCTGGCGTGACCCACTGCACGCCGGGGATAACCGAAGCGTTTCTTTCTTCTGTTCCTGTCATCTATTTCAGCTCTGATGTGCCCATAAACCAAGACAAGAAGCATGGGCTTACCGGCGTCGACCAAACTGCGATGTACGCAAGTATTTGCAAGGAGTCATTCTATCTAACCAATGTGAAGGACATTCCGCTTCTGCTGCGCCGGGCTTTCCGGGTCGCGACGTCGGGACGTCCGGCACCGGTTCATATTCGTGTGCCGATCAATGTGTTCCACGAAGAAGCTGAGATCACCGATCTCTATGCGGAAGAAGATTACCAATTCTATCCGTCACATCGTCCAGTAGCTGATCACAAGAAGATACGCAAAGCAGTTGATGCGTTGCTCTCCGCCGAAAAGCCAGTGATCGTTTGTGGTCAGGGGGCATTGATCTCCAAAGCAACGGATGCGGTTCTTGAGTTGGCGGAGCTGCTGCAAATTCCGGTGGGCACCACTACTCCGGGCAAGGGAATTATTTCCGAAACTCATCCCCTTGCGCTCAGGGTTGTAGGCGCGCGTGGCGGAATGGAATATTCCAATGCCTATGTGAAGGAAGCGGATTGCGTTTTCTTCATTGGTTCAAACACAGACTCGAGTGGGACCAATCATTGGAAGCTGTACGGTGATCCGGAACGTACCACCTTCATGCACCTTGATATTGCTGAAGCGCATGTCGGTAACAATTACCCGCTGAAGGTTGGAATGATCGGCGACGCCCGCGCCAGCCTTGAATACATGACAGCTGTAATCCGTGACGAGCACCCTACGCTCACACGAAATAAAGTTGATCTTACCGAGCTAAAACGCACTGCGCTGGATGCAGTATTTAACTCTAACATTGAAATGCCTGCGGGAACTGTTTCTCCAGTTAAGCTCACGCAAGCGCTGGACAAACTGCTTCCGACCGATGCGATTGTCACGGCGGAACCAGGAGTAAGTGCAATCTACCCTTCGGCACTGCTTTCCGTCCGGGAGGCCGGTCGACGCTATATTACGAATTACTCCATGGGCGCCTTGGGCTATTCCGTGCCTGCCGGGATCGGTGCGGCATTTGCAAATGACGGCCCAGTGATCTCCTTCACAGGTGATGGTTCTATCGCATTTGTGCTGGGAGACTTTGAGACAATCAAGCGCAGTAATAAAAATATTACCGTCATCTTGACCAGAAATGATAACTACGGCTGGATCCGGGCCGAGGCCATCTTGCTGGATGATGTTGATGCCCCCTGGACCACCGACTTCGGCGCTGTTGATTATATCAAGATCGCAGAAGGGTTCGGGTTCGAGACGGCACGGATCACATCAGAAGATCAAATCGAAGCGACCTTGGCTGAAGCAATAAACAACCCGGGCGCAAACTTTATTGAGATGATGGTCCCTTCCCAAGATAAGATTATTCCCTTTGTTCCTCCGTGGGTCGACGTCGCCCGCGAAAGGAAGCTGCCGTATTTCTACTAAAGCCGACGTCCCATCGCCATTAGAACCGATCAATCAACAGGAGAGAAATAAATGCAAATATTCACCTTGGTCAAATCCGCTGCGGCCTCTGCGACTATCGTTATGGGGCTTGGGGCAGCCGCACTGGCACAGGACTATCCACAAAAAGACATTATGCATATCATGCCATGGAGCGCGGGAGGCGGCACGGATACCGTCATGCGCACCTTCATGAGCTTTGCCGAAAAGCCTTTGGGCGTGGGTGTGAATACGCAAAACGTGACAGGTGCCCAGAGCGGCGTGGGCACGTTGCGTTTGATGAAGTCTCGCCCGGACGGCTACACAATTGGGTCGCTTACATGGGATAGCGTCATCACTGTTCCCTATTACGAACTGGTGCCGGGCTACGACACCGAAGAGCTGGCCTATCTTGGATCGGTGACAGTGCATCCGACTGCACTCGTTGTACGTGCTGATGCGCCTTGGACAACGCTCGGTGAGATGGTCGAAGCTGCTCGTGAAGCGCCGGGGACTATCAAGATATCTAACGTAGGTACTGGCGGTGTGTGGCACCTCCCTGTGCTTGACTTCGAGCAACAGGCAGATGTGGAATTTCTTCACGTCCCTTACCCTAAAGGCTCTGGCCCCCAACGCGAAGCTTTGCTGTCTGGCGAAACCGATGCTGCGTCGACTAGCATCTCGGCGGCCTATTCTGCAGTGGAATCAGGACAAGCCCGCGTTTTGGCGGTTATGGCCGATGAACGCGACCCGAATTTCCCTGATGTGCCGACCTTCAAGGAAGCGGGCTACGACGTCGTATGGGGCGGCTTTCGGCTAATCGCCACGCAGGCTGCTGTAGATGCTGAACAGCAGGCCACTTTAGAAGCCGCATTCGAGAAGGTGTTTCAAGACGACGCCTTCCTCGCGAAAGCCGAGGAAACCGGCATGGGGGCCGTTTGGATGAACGGTGAAAAAACTGAAGCCTATATCTCCTCCTCGCAAGCGAAAGCCTTTGCGCTGATGGATAAGTTGGTAGCCGACGGCGTGCTAGACAAGAACTGACCCACAAGGGCCGGAGACAAAACTCCGGCCCTTTCGCGACATGGCCAAATAGCTTCGAGACGAGGGGCGACACATGACAAAATTACTCCGAGGCCAGATTCTCTTCGCCTTTGGATTGGCGGTGCTAAATACTGTTTATGCAAGCCAGCTGCTGGGAATGGACAGACCTTTCGTGAATGGCGAGCCGGGGCCTTCGTTCCTGCCAATCATCCTATGTGGATTTGTCTATGTGGCGACCTTTCTGATCATCCTGAAGGAGTTCAACGTCCAGCAGGATATAATTGCAGCAGCCGAAACATCGGATAACATTCCTCGCATTGTCATACTGGGTCCTGTCATTGCGATAGGACTTACGGCACTCTATATTTTGGCTTTCATTTATACAGGCTACATGACAGCGACTGCCGGATACACTTTCCTGATTGCGATTTATTTTAACTTTGAGCGCAACGGGAAGTGGGGGGCTTCGGCCCTTTCATCGGTAATCATCGCGCTGTTCATCACGGTTGCCGGTTGGCTCTTCTTCGTTAAATTGTTTGGCCTCTATTTGCCGTTGTGGGAGTTCTAAGATGATCGGTCAAGTTGCTGATGGATTCCTCGCGCTCGCCAACCCAGGTACGTTCCTCCATCTTGTCGGTGGTTTTCTTTTGGGATTGGCGTTTGGCGCAATTCCCGGCCTTACTGCGACGCTCGCCATAGCGCTTTTATTGCCCTTTACCTTTGGTATGGAAGTTAAGGACGCGTTGGTCATGGTAGCCGCTATCTATATGGCGGGGATTTACGCGGGATCGATTACCGGCATCACCTTAAATATTCCCGGCGCTCCGTCAGGTGCCATCACAACACTCGACGGCCACGCACTGATGAAAGCCGGCAAAGGCACGCAGGCCCTTGGCCTCAGTGCTTTTTCGTCCTCCATCGGTGGGCTCATAGGGGTTGTTGTCCTGATCGCGCTCGCTCAGCCAATCAGTGCGTTGGCCTTGCTGTTCCAGACGCCGGATAAGTTCTCCTTGGTTCTACTCGCAGTGGTCACCGTCACGATTGTTGCGTCGGGGTCTTTGCTTAAGGCCATGTTGGCCATGGCAATCGGCTTAATGATCTCCACAGTCGGGATCGATCCGATGGTGCCAGTCGGCCGTTTTGATTTCGGCAGTTATCATCTGATTGAAGGCATTAACCTTTTACCCGCAGTCATCGGTCTTTTCGCCACCTGTGAGCTGATTGCACAAGCATCTATGCCCACCAAGGTCGGAGAGCCTGAAGCCGTGGCCAAGATACTACGTCCAAAACGGAGAGATTTTCTCCCTGATTGGACATTGATCCGCGAGGTCGGATTTTTCACCTATATCAAAAGCGCAATTATTGGCGTTCTGATTGGTATGTTGCCAGGCGGTGGCGCATCAATGGCCTCATTCATCGCCTACGCCGAAGCAAAACGTTCTTCTCGTCATCCCCAGAAGTTCGGCAAAGGGTCTTACGAAGGGTTGGCGGCCTCTGAATCTGCCAACAACGGCATGTGCGGCGGTGCGATTATTCCTTTGCTCACGATGGGGATTCCAGGCGACGCGGTAACCGCCATCATCTTCGGCGTGCTGCTCATCCACGGCCTTGTTCCTGGACCTGCGCTTTTGGGCGAGAATTTTGCAATCATCGCCCCGATGTTCGCGGCACTCTTTGTTGCGGCGATCTTTGTGTTTCTATCAGTCATTGCATTCGGCCCGATCTACTTACGTCTGTCGCAGATAAATCGAGGTCTACTCTACGCATTTATCGGCATGATTTCGATGGTGGGGGTCTATGCCTCATCCTTCTCCTTTTTTCAAATGTGGATGGCCCTCGCAATTGGCGTGTTAGCCTTTCTGCTACGCATCTTTTCCTACCCTGTTGTGCCAGTGCTGATGGGAGTGATCCTCGGTCCCTACTTGGAAGAATTCTTGCGCCGATCACTTATCGTATCTGAAGGAGATCCAACGATTTTTATACGCAGCCCGGGCAGTGCGGTCCTCTTACTTTTGACCCTCGGCTTTATTTGGCTCTTGAGAGTTAGACCTGCCCTGCGCAGCTGATTGCCAAAACGCCTGAACTTCTAACCATTCGGTAGGCAAGAGAAAGCCTTGCGCCGGAATCGAAATGTCCGCGAGGCAACCGACGTGCGCGTCTTTTTAAGCTCGCTTCGATCCATTGAAAAAGGTAGCGCAACCGGGCGCCTTCGGACTCGTGGGCCCGGTAGGAAACAAAGTGAACCGAGGAAGCATCAAGGCACCGCAATGGATGCGCTGAGCGGGGGCACTTCCTATATCTCATACCAGTTGCCGAGCCGCTAGCATTCCAGGACGGGTCCCGAGAGAGCCGCTGAGCGAATGCTTGTGAAGAGTGGCAGAAAAGACGGCTTCTATTCAAAAACACGATCCTCGGAGACCACCAAACTTTCATCAACTTCTTGGACTTTAAGCGGGGGCTTTTAACAGCATCAATCGAGGTTGTTTGTGCCCGTTCCAAAGTGGAGCGTCTTAGACGCCGCAGATTTCCCAAAAGGCACTTGACCTACGCCTGTAATATCAATAATTCCTGATATATGGATAAAGATCACGCTCTCGACGCATTCGCGGCTCTCAGCCAGCCCACGCGGCTCGACGTATTCCGCCTGCTCATCAAGGCCGGAGAGGTCGGCATGTCGGCGGGTGATATTAGCGACACCCTCGGGGTTCGCCAGAACACGATGTCGGCCAACCTGGGCATTCTGTCCCGCGCCGGGCTGATCCGGAACAAACGGGAAGGCCGCAGCATCCGCTATTTCGCCGACATGGACGGGATGCGCGGTCTCTTGGCTTTCCTCATGGAAGATTGCTGCGGCGGAAGTCCTGAACTTTGCCAGCCCGTCATCAATGAGCTCGCTTGTGACTGCTAATACGCAGAACTCTTAGAATGGAGACTTGCTCAACATGACCGATACATCGCTCCCCGCTGCGGCGGGTCTGGGAACCTTTGAACGCTGGCTGTCCGTTTGGGTGGCGCTCGCCATCGGCGGTGGGCTGCTACTGGGTAACATCTTTCCGGGTCTCTTCTCTTTTCTGGCCGCGCTGGAAGTCGCCTCGGTCAACCTGCCGGTGGCGGTTCTGATCTGGGCGATGGTCTATCCGATGATGGTCGGCGTGGATTTTGGTGCCCTACGCCAGGTCGGGGACAAGCCCAAGGGGCTGGTCGTGACCTTGGTCGTCAACTGGCTGATCAAACCCTTCACGATGGCCGCCCTCGGTGTGTTGTTCTTCGAGTATGTTTTTGCGGGCCTGATCCCGCCGGACGACGCGCAGGCCTACCTTGCGGGTGTTATCTTGCTGGGGGCCGCGCCCTGCACCGCGATGGTCTTCGTTTGGTCAAACCTTACACGGGGCGACGCGACCTACACGTTGGTGCAGGTCAGCGTAAACGATGTGATCATGGCCTTCGCCTTTGCGCCTATCGTCGCCTTTCTGCTGGGCGTCACGGACATCGTCGTGCCGTGGGATACACTGCTACTGTCGGTGGGTCTCTACGTCCTGCTGCCCCTGCTGGCCGGGTATCTGACGCGCCACAATCTGGTTGCGAAGGGCGGAGAGGCGGCGGTCGATGCCTTCAAATCCCGTGTGCAGCCTTTCTCGATACTCGGCCTGCTGGTGACGGTGGTGCTGCTGTTCGGGTTTCAGGGCGAGGTCATTCTGAACCGCCCCCTCGTCATCGTGCTGATCGCCGTGCCGCTGCTGATCCAGTCTTACGGGATTTTCTTTGTGGCCTATCTTGCAGCGCGGGCATGGCGCATCCCCTTCAACGTCGCCGCGCCCTGCGCGATGATCGGCACGTCCAACTTCTTTGAGCTGGCCGTCGCGGTTGCGATCAGTCTGTTTGGTTTGGGGTCGGGGGCCGCCTTGGCAACGGTCGTCGGCGTCCTTGTCGAGGTGCCCGTGATGCTGTCGCTTGTCGCCTTCGCCAACCGGACGCAGCACTGGTTTCCCAAGGAAGGGGATACCTCATGAGCATCGTCATCCACCACAACTCCGACTGTGGCACTTCGCGCAATGTGCTGGCGATTATTGAGGCGTCAGGCGAGACGCCTGTGGTGATCGAATACCTTAAAACAGGCTGGACCCGCCCGCAGCTTCTGGCGCTGTTCGCGGCTGCTGGATTGACGCCCCGCACCGCCCTGCGGACGACAAAATCCCCGGCAGAGGACCTCGGACTGCTCGATCCCTCGGTGGACGACGAGACGATCCTCGCGGCCATGCTGAAGCACCCTGTTCTGGTGAACCGTCCTATTGTGTGCGCACCCAAGGGCGTGCGGCTGTGCCGCCCGAGTGAGACGGTCCTGGACCTTCTCGACCGCCTGCCACTCGGCCCGCTGTGGAAGGAAGACGGCACGCTGATGATTGACACGGAAGGACGCCGCCTTGGCTGATACACCGAACCTTGAAGAAACCCATTTCCAAGCCATCGACACGGATCGGCTGTTGGCACCCGCGCGGGCAGCGCATGCCCCGCGCATCCTGCTGCTCTATGGTTCGCTGCGAGAGCGCTCATTCAGCCGACTGATGACCGAAGAAGCCGCCCGTATCCTGATGCGACTGGGGGCGGAAACGCGCACCTTTAGCCCCTCTGGTCTTCCCCTGCCGGATGACGTGGAGGCCGATCATCCCAAGGTGAAAGAGCTACGCGATCTTACCACTTGGTCCGAGGGCATGGTCTGGTGTTCGCCCGAACGGCATGGCGCGATGACCGGCATTATGAAAACGCAGATCGACTGGATCCCGCTGTCACTCGGCGGCGTGCGCCCAACACAGGGCAAGACGCTGGCTGTCATGCAGGTCAGCGGCGGCTCGCAGAGCTGCAACGCCGTGAACCAGCTCCGCATCCTCGGCCGCTGGATGCGCCTGCTGACCATCCCGAACCAGTCCTCCACCCCGAAGGCGTTCTTGGAGTTTGACGAGGCGGGCCGCATGAAACCCTCACCGTTCTATGATCGGATGGTCGATGTCATGGAAGAGTTGATGAAGTTCACGCTGCTCACCCGCGACAATAAGGATTGCCTGCTCGACCGCTATAGCGAGCGTAAGGAAAGCGCCGCTGAGCTATCGAAGCGGGTAAACCAGAAGTCGATATAATTGAAGATGTCGGCCGACCTCGAACTGACCCTCCCGATCAAAAAATGTAGAGGGTGTCATCCTCCGTGATACTTCAGCAATCCGAATAGCCATCCCCATCCGCCGGATCAATCCGCAGGTGGGTGACCCGCCCAGGCGTCCCGCAAATCTGAATGAGCCAAGTCTGGCTGTGGCCCGGCCAACCGCTTCCAAGCAATTTTTTAAGATACTGGTCGACACCGCCTGCTCGCACCAGATCAGGGATCTTAGCGCGCATGGTTTGGTCACCAAAGTAGGGGTCGGCTTCATCACCTGAGTGCCGCAGACCAAAGCGGTGGAAATTCGCGCGATCCTGCTGGACGACCGCACCGACATCTTTAAGCGGTCCACCGTTCGAATTGTAAAAGTCTTCCCTACCAATGGTGGTGTAATAGGAGGCAAGATTTGGATCGGCGAAAGCGGTCTGTGCCATCATCAGAGTAATCGCCGATAGGATGTATTTGAACTTGAGCATGAGCAAAACTCCAGTGCTGTATCGCAGATAGCTTAACATCAACCGCGATATTTGCCGAAGCTTTCTCGAAGAGATCGGTGCGGCTGATCCGAGATAGCACATCTGCGCGGCAGGCGCCGGGCCGGACAGTCGCAATACACATAGCACCAAGGAACTGAAGAGCTCCGCCCCCCCCCCCGCGGCCCCTCAAGAAAGTCCATTCAGAACATCTTTTGCTGCCGGTAGGCGATCAAGGCTCGCGGTGATTTGGTCCTATCACTTCGAACCCTGCAACAACGCCTACTTGCCGTGCCTATCTTGTTGCGAAGCCTTTTCAACCCCTTTGACCTCCTCGAAAACCAGCTCGGGCACAACGATTTCCCAGCTCTCGCGTTTCATCAAATGATGAAAGCGCTCGTCGGCATCTTCTTTGCGCCAATGTAGGATGGCCGCGATCTCGCCGGAGACAAATGTCGTGCCGACTGGTGGCGCGAACGCTTTTGACATCCGCCCGAGAACCCGCCTTTTAGCATCCTCGATCTGCCAGCGATCTCCGGCTCTGGAGAGCCTGACTGGCGCGCCAACCCGTGCTTGGGCGATTGCGTTATGAACAACATGCCGATCCCCTTGGCGCCCTGCGAATGACAGGTCGACCATCTTCATTTCAGGCGATTGAAAGAACCGACGGGGCCCGGGTACTGACGCCAAGTCAGGCACTACGTGCCGCGTGACCACGGAAGGCGACACAGTGGGAAGATACTCATGTTGGTCGTTGCTCATGACGATCAAATTGCGCCGCGCGCGCGTCATGGCGACATAAAACAATCGCCTCGGCGCGTCTTGATCTTCGTTTCGCGAGGGTCGTTCCCAGCCGCCATCCATGATCACGACATCGTCAAATTCGAGGCCTTTGGCGCGGTGCGCTGTTAATAGTTTGAGCCCGCGCTGCTCGCCCCATGACTCCTTCGACCATTCGGCAAACCATTCAATAACGTCAGGCGTCGGAAGCACTTTACCGTCAACTTCACGCGCAAATTGGCCCAGTCCCTCGCCGATCCGGTCGGTCCAACGGCTTGTAGGTATCGCGTTCAGAGTTTCGGTGAGGTCACTCACACCGACCCGCGCAATGTGACTGCCGCGCAGCCTGCCGATAAACATTTGCATCTCACGGGTGCGCCATAAACCTGGCAAGGTCTCGTTTGCCATCTCGACCGGAATTCCATGCGCCTCGGCGAAGTCACGGACCGGGAGGAGTCTGCGCCAATCACGAGAAATGATAGCAGCACCTTTCCAACTCCAATCTGGGATCAGTTTTGAAAGGCGGATCATCTCATTGACCGCTGCAAGCGCCTGAAAATCATTCCCAGCCGGGCAGCCAAGAATTTGCACCCGCCCCTGGGCAACCGGGTCGAGGGTTTCCATGACACCCCCGACCAAGTCCTTTTGCCGCGATGGATCAATGACAATCTTATGCCCTGTTTTCATACGTTCCCGAGACCCTCCAATCACCGCGTTGGCTGCGCTGATGATGTTTTTCGAGGATCGGTAATTGTCAGTCAGAAAGACCGCCTTGGCTGAATAGTCTTGTTCAAATTGACGAATGTGGCGCACCGAGGCACCCGCAAATGCATAAATATTTTGGTCGTCATCGCCGACAGCAAAGAGGCTGATCCGTTGATCAGGATCATCAATGCTGCGCCCGGCCACTGCCGCGATCAAGGCGTATTCCTCGGGGCCTACATCTTGATATTCGTCTACGAGAATCCAGCGGAACCCTTGGATCAAGGTCTCTCGCAAAGCCTCGGCTTCGACCTTGTCCAACCCGTCCCCACGCAAGAGACGTGCCGCATCGGTCAGAAGCGTCCCAAAATCAGGCTCATCTTGCCCTGCCCGTCCGACGAAACTTGCGCCCACCAACCGCATGGCCAAGGCGTGGATGGTCAAGACAGTCACGAAGCGGGCATCGTCGCCGATCAATCGACGTAAGCGTTCCCGGATCTCCGTGGCAGCGTGACGATTGTAAGCGAGCACCAAAATACCGTTTGGGTCTTCGCGCTTGATCCTGACCAGATAGGCGACGCGGTGGACCAACACGCGCGTTTTGCCCGAGCCCGGCCCCGCAAGCACAAGCACATTGGTCTGTTCGCGGTCGTCACGCACGATCTGCTCTTGTGTCGAATTGCTCAGATTGTCGACGATCTCAGCATAGGACTGGGGTGTGGCTTGCCGTCTAAACTCTGAAATTTTCCCTGGCATCCAAGCTTTCATGAACATGGGCTGCTCCATTGCGAAATAGTCATGTGCGAGCTGCTCGGCCTGATTAATATCATCGATGCCTTTCACCGCATAAGCCGCCATTACATGGGTCTGGACCGTCTGTTCGCTGTAATGATCTTCGAGTGGCGCGAAATGCTGGGTGGTAAAACCGCCGCCTTTCGGATTGATGTGCAACGTCATGGCCGAGCGGAACACAGATAATCCCTTGCCGAGTGTCACGACCTGCTGTTCGTGCAGCCACAAAAGTGCTCGGTCCATCAACTTCGAAGGATCATTGACGGACGCTCGCAACAACGCGTCGCTGTTGATCGCTGCAAGAAGGTCGCCAAGTGTGGTCTCAACTGGAACATCTTTCCCGCGCAGGCCGGCCTGAACCTTATCGATTAAGTATGAAACCAATCGCTCTGCGGCCTGCCTGCGGATCTGCGCGGTTTGCTCGATTACCGCCCATGATCTTTGCATTCGCACCATAAGACTGCCTCTGGTCACCTTGCGCAGGCCGATATTGCCTCTGCCCCCATCCATGTCGCGGCCGTCCTGTGCAATCCCTTGGAGCAGGCTTTCGACAATATCAGGTCGCACGGAGACGTGTCCCCGCTCTCGCAGGGCCTGCGCTACCGAGGCCAAATGACACGGCCAAATCTCTTCGGCTTCCGCATCTGGCGCTTGTTCTCGAAGGATCGCAATCAGGTCAGCTTCTAGCCGAGATGCCGCCTCGAACCGTTTCGGCGAGGCATTCTCAACACGCGCATGCACGAAGATGGTGATGTTTGTATCATCCTTTGCAATCCCCAAGGCTTCGAGGTCGACCAAGGCTTTGCGCACGCCCGACACAGTGAGCCCACTGACCCCGCAAAGTTCATCCGTGGTAATGCCCTCCTCCTGCGGTGCGTTGATGATATGCTGCACGATGGCCGCCAGATCCTTGCGCCGCCGGTCGGTAAGCTCAGCGGATGCCAGAATGGCGCGGACCTCTTGCATGCTCCTTACCCGAAGCGAAGCGGGAAACACCTGCACTCGATTTTCCTCGCGGTTCAGAAGATGTGCCTCTTCCAACCAGGAGACGGCCGTCTTCACCCGCGTATCGTCGGTATTGCTGTCTCGTTGAAAGTCCCGTTCTTTCTCTTCATGAACGATCTCACCGGGTGTGGCGACGATTTCGCCGTCTTTTCCGGTTCGAACATCAAGGCGCCGAAGCGCCTTCAGGATCGCGCCAATTTCGTGCCGCGCCAGTCGAGACCGGGCACTGAGGCTAAATTGACGATCAACGTCATCGGTACTGAACAGAAGGACGCAGGCTGCAGGCTCACGGTCCCGCCCTGCGCGCCCCGCCTCTTGAAGGTAGTTTTCCAGTGACCCCGGCACATCCCCGTGAACCACCAATCGAATGTCCGGCTTGTCCACTCCCATGCCAAAAGCATTGGTTGCCGCAATCACGCGCAGGTTCCCGACACGAAAGTCCTCCTGGATCTCACGCTTGTCATCAGCACTAAGACCCGCATGATACCGCTCGACGGCGATACCTTGTTGTTTTAAAAAAGTCGCCACACGCTCGGTGGCACTTCGGGTCGCACAGTAAACAACTGCCCCCGAGACGCCCTCACGCGGAAGCTGGGCCTCAATCGTGTCAAAGATATCGGTCATCTTGGTTGCCCGCTGCGTTGGCAACACCTTGAAGCTCAAATTCGACCGCGATGCGCCACCGTCGATCAACGTCAGCTCTGCCCCCAAACGCTCACGAAAATGACTGCGAATGTCTTGTACCACGTCCGGCTTTGCCGTTGCCGTCAGACAAAGCACCGCTGCCGGCTCGTTATCGGAGCTTTCCTTGATAAACCGCGAAACGTAACGATAGTCAGGCCGGAAATCGTGACCCCACTTGGACACACAATGCGCCTCGTCCAGTACCCACAGCCCCACCTCACGCTGTGCCAGCACCGACCGAACTGTTGTGCTGCGCAGCTGTTCGGGCGAAATCAGCAGGATCGCAGCGTCCCCAAGGCGAACCTTATCAAGCGCATCCTGTCGCTCGGGCAAAGACAACAGACCGTTGATCGTAACCGCCGTGGAAATTCCCGCCCGTACCAAGCCCTGAACCTGATCCGCCATCAGCGCTACAAGGGGCGATATAACGACGGTCAAGGCGCCGGTTTTGTCGAACCGGGACAACGCGGGGATCTGATAACAGATGGATTTGCCCGTACCCGTCGGCAATATGCCCAACAGATGGTCGCCTTCCATGGCCGTGGCGACGATTTTCTCCTGAAGCGGGCGCCCGTTCTCATCGGCGGGCTCCGGGCGGAAACTGGGAAAGCCAAACCATCGCTCCAAGGCACGGGTGGGATCATTATGCTCTGCACAATACGCACACTGCGGATCACGACAATTCGTGTCCCTCAGGTCCCTGACGAGCCGTGCTGCGTCACGGAACTGCGCCCGCACCCAAGGCGGCATGACAGAATCCCCGCCCGCGACCGAAATCCAGGCAAGGGCATATGCCATCGGCCAACCCAGCCCTGTGTCCGAGAGCCGGTCGAGCACAGCATCCACCTGCGCCCCGCAGGCCGCCCCTTGCAGCAGCATCTGAATAGCCCTGTGCGCTTCCGTCTCAGTAGGGATGGACGCCCCGCGCACATCGCTGAACAACCGATCGAACCCGGCGCTACCAGGACCTCGGCAGCAAAGCCAGTGATAGGCCAACATCATCTCTGGCGACGACGCGTTCAGAGATACGAAAGCCTCAATTTGGTTGCGAAAAACCGCAAACACTAGACGTGCGTCAAACTCAGGGTCGTTAACGTGTCCACTTTGGAGCCGCCCATCATGATAGTGTTTGACCAGTTTGTGATAGGGGTTACGCGGGAACGCCAATGGGTTAAGCCACAGCGTGTCGATCGCTCCATCCACACGCTTTGCAAAACGCGGTGATACCGCCATGAGATGCGGCAAGTCGTGGCGCAATATATTATGGCCAATGACATGCGCGAAGCCCGCGCAGAATAGGTCGAGCTTTTTAAGCGCGGCCTTCAGATCACCTTTCCGGTGGACAACCCCCTCTCCTTCATCTTCCGGCACGGCGGCAAAGGCGAATATTCGGGCTTCTTTTGGATCAACCTCCAAGTCAATCGACAAGCAGTGCGATAAAATTTTTAAGGGGTCCCGCGCCCTGTGAACACCGATATCGCCAACCGGATCAGCCTTTGCTGCCTCAGGCCGCTGCGGCCGAGCACGGGCAAGGGCTTTCGATATGCCTCGGGAAAATATATTTTTCATACTCGGAAGTTAGTGCTATTTTTATGAAGCGGAACCATCGCAAGGCATTTGATCAAGGATGTCCTCTTGATACCATGTCATATTTCTAAGGTGCTGCCAGTGTCTTTTGACTTCGGACATCCACTACAATGTGCCTAACAGTGCAGGTGACACATTGACCTTCAGCCGTTCAGCTCTCTTGGTTTTGTCACAGGGCGGCATTGCAGTTCTTTCTAAATTTGGGCCCCGCCGGGGGGCCTTGATCATTGGCATGCCTCAAAGGCTATGTTCTGGCAAAACTGATCCAAAGAAAAAGCGCGGGCAGCACGCCCAAGAGATGTGGATAACCTATCGGGTCCCTTTCCCCAAATACTTCCGCGGGGTGAGCAATGCGCGCGGCCCCGAGCGGCGACCTAGTCCGCATCGGCCAGGCCCACACACCGGACAAAGGGCGGCTCAAAGCGAAATTTTGAAAGACAATAGCCTATGGTAGAACTACTTCAGCAACTGAAGGAGATCGGCTCCATAGCTGTTTTTCGCGAAACTCTCTGCGCGGTGGCGCAACTGCTCGGCGTCAATCCACCCCTTATTGAACGCGATTTCTTCCGGGCTGCCCACCTGAAGCCCTTGCCGCTCTGAGAGCGTGCGCACGAAATTGCCCGCATCCAACAGGCTGCCGTGGGTCCCTGTATCCAGCCAAGCAAAACCCCGGCCCATTTGCTGCACGCAAAGGGCGTCGTCTTCGAGATACATCTCTAAGAGCGCGGTGATCTCCAACTCGCCTCTGGCTGAAGGTTTTACAGCTTGCGCGCGTTTTGAGGCGGTTCCATCCAGAAAGTAGAGCCCCGTTACGGCGTAATTGGAGGGCGGCACGGCGGGCTTTTCCACAATCGCCTGTACGCGACCTTCGGCATTGAAATCCACAACCCCATAGCGCCCCGGATCTGATACACGGTACCCGAACACCGTGCCCCCCGCTTCACGGGCACCGGCTGCAGCCAGCACTTCAGGCAACCCGTGACCGAAAAATATATTGTCACCCAAAACCATTGCCGACGGTGCGCCGTTCAAGAAGTCTTCGGCCAAGATGTAGGCTTGCGCCAACCCATCCGGGCTGGATTGTTCAATATAGGTAAGGGTTAGCCCCCATTGAGCGCCGTCGCCCAAGCTGCGTTTGAACTGATCCGCATCCTGAGGCGTGGTGATAATGGCGATCTCGCGGATGTCTGCCAGCATCAGCACAGACAGCGGATAATAGATCATCGGCTTATCGTAGATCGGTAGCAATTGCTTGGATATGCCTAAGGTGATCGGGTACAGCCGCGTACCAGACCCGCCGGCCAGCAGGATACCCTTGCGTGCGCTCATGTCAGTTCCTTCACGATATCCTTCAGCGCCAAACGCCAGTCCGGGGGGCTGATCCCAAAATCCTTCTGCAAGGTGCTGCAATCGAGACGAGAGTTCAGCGGCCTTTTTGCGGGTGTTGGGTAACTTGAGGTCGGAATGCCCGCCACGTCAACCGCCCGATCTGCCGTGGTAAATGTTTCGCGCGCGAAACATTTCCAAGAGGTCGCAGGCGCCCCTGCGTAATGATAAGTGCCGCCGGCCTGCCCTGCCTTCATCACGCCCGCCATCTGCAGCAGTGTTTCGGCGATAGACAGCGCCGGGGTGGGCCCCCCGATCTGATCATCGACCACCTTCAGCGCATCACGGCGTTCGCTCAGCTGCAGCATGGTGGTCACAAAATTCTTGCCCGTCGCAGAAAACACCCAGGATGTCCTTAAAATTGCATGGGACCCGCCGGCCGCGCGCACAGCCGCTTCGCCAGCTGCCTTACTGCGCCCATAGGCGTTGATCGGGGCGATTGGATCGTCGGGGCGCCAGGGACTTTGTCCACTGCCGTCAAAGACGTAGTCCGTCGAGACATGCAAAAAGGGAATTTCCAAGTCAGCGCAGGCGCGTGCCATGGCTCCGGGCGCCTCAGCGTTGATGCGTGTGGCCAAAACCTCTTCTTCTTCAGCACGGTCCACGGCTGTATAGGCCGCAGCGTTGATCACCGCAGAGGGCCGTGTCGCACGGATCACCGCAGCGCAGGCTTCGGGATCGGCTAGATCGGCTGCGGCGCGGTCAAGAAATCGCGCATCATCTGAACGTTTGCGGAGCGCAACAGCCAGTTGCCCGGTGGACCCAAAGACAAGCAAGCTCATGCCCGACCCAGCCTTTTACCGACCCCGTCACGCGCTTGCAGCGCCTGCCACCAAGCGGGATTGTCGAGGTACCATGCAACCGTGTGGCGCAACCCCTCCTCCAGTGTGACCGAAGGCTGCCAGCCCAGTTCGGTGCGGATGCGGCTGGCATCAATCGCATAGCGTGCATCATGACCAGGACGGTCCGCGACGAAGGTAATGAGGTCAGCATAGGCGTGTCTAACGGGGCGCAACTCATCCAAAAGAGCACAGATCTGGCGCACTAAATCGATATTGCGCGCCTCGGCGTTGCCGCCAATATTATAGCTGCGCCCTACGGCCCCTTTGGTGAGAACCGTCAGCAGGGCTTCGGCATGGTCTTCAACGTAGAGCCAGTCGCGTATGTTCTCGCCCGTGCCATAGATTGGAATTGGCTTGCCCGAGAGCGCGTTGAGGATAACCACCGGAATGAGCTTCTCGGGGAAATGATACGGCCCATAATTGTTGGAGCAATTGCTCAGCAGCACCGGCATGCCATAGGTCTCGCCCCAAGCGCGGACGAGATGATCAGACGCGGCTTTGGAAGCCGAATAGGGGCTGTTGGGCGCATAGGGCGTCTCTTCCGTGAAATACCCCTCAGCCCCGAGGCTGCCGTAGACTTCGTCGGTGGACACATGATGGAACCGGAACCCGTCGGGGCGGCCGCGCCCCTCCCAATAGGCCCGCGCCGCCTGTAGCAGCGTATAGGTGCCGGTCACATTCGTATCTATGAACGCGCCCGGTCCGTCGATGGACCGATCGACATGGCTTTCGGCCGCCAAGTGAAGCACCGCATCGGGTGTATGATCGGAGAAAATGCGGGCCAGAGCCTGTTCATCTCGGATGTCCGCATGCTCAAAGGCATAGTCAGGTTGATCCGAGACCCCCGCGAGGTTATCCAGACAGGCCGCATAGGTCAGCGCATCGAGGTTCACCACCGCATGTCCCTGGGCCAAAGCAAGCCGTACCACGGCAGAGCCAATAAAACCGGCGCCACCGGTGACAAGCAGCTTCATACGATGCCCTCATAGGTAAAATGCGGGGCAATCTCGGACAAAAGAGACGCATTGGCGTCTTTCTCAGACAGGATCGGCGTTTGTCCTTGAAGCCCCCAGTCAATGCCAATCGCAGGATCATCCCAGCGGACCGCCGCATCGCAATCAGGGGCATAGGTATCGGTGCATTTGTAGATGATTTCGGTCATCGGTACCCGGGTGACAAATCCATGCAAGAAGCCCGCCGGGATCAACAGTTGACGCCCATTCTCAAAGCTGAGGTCCACGCCCACCCATTGCCCAAAACTTGGCGCGCCATGGCGGATATCCACAGCCACATCGAAAAGCGCGCCGCGCCCGCAGCGGACGAGTTTTGCCTGCGCATGCGGCGGGGTTTGAAAATGCAGGCCGCGCAGGGTGTTTGGCGCCTCAGAGAGAGAGTGGTTATCCTGCACAAAATGATAATCAAGCCCGGCATCCGCCAAGGTCTTGGCATTCCAGCTTTCGCTGAAAAAGCCACGCGCGTCACCGTGGCGAACGGGGGTGAGGATCAAGACCCCAGCCAGGGCGGTTTTCTCGATGTGCATCGTATACCCTCAATTCACAAACGGCCTTCGGACCCGATAAAGGCGCCAACGTCACCTTCGCCTCATCTTCGGTTTGGCCGTCTCATGCCCTTCTTGCAAGAGCTTGCCGGAATAAATTGGGTCAACACATTTAAGCCGCTCGATAGGGGGCACCGGTTGATACGAATTTTGAGCTACTTTGCAGCTTTCGGTCTGTCGTATCGTATCTGACGACATAGGGACCCATTTACGTGTTTCGTGTGAGCCCAACAAAGGGTCAACCGCGGCCCTCTTGCTTTGCCACCTTACTTTACGTGTGCCTTTTCCCCCGGCCGAAAACCCCACCCCCCGTGGATCGCATCTCTCAATCCTGTAAATGGGTACCTTTAGAAGCGTCTTTAGCATTTCATAAAGGGAAGATGTTATGGGGAGGCGGTGATGGCTGACCGGCGTTCTGCGCGGCATGTCTGACTGAACCCTGAAACTGGCGAGGTCAGTCTGCGCCAAAGAGCCCATAAGGAGCGGTTGATGGTCCGCCGAAAGCATACAAACCTGCGCCGCGCATTTCTCATCCTGCTGCTGCTCGGTGTCATCTGGTTGCCAAAAGAGAGGCGTATGACTGTTTTTCTGACCGGCTACAGCTATTGGGACAACACCCCACCAAAGTCTGCCGTCATTGGGCGGCCCATGATACATGACGTCGCGGCTGGCATAGGGACCTACAACGATCCTGTGACTTTGGCCGTAGGCTGGCGGATAGACGGAAGTGAAACAGCGGAGGACTTCAAACCTGGGACACGGTTTTATATCCCGCGCCTGCGCAAATACGGCATTGTCGAAGACCTATGTGGAGACGGGGAAAAACCTCAAGCTGGACCTTGCCATGTCGGTTGGGAGGGGCATCCTTGGCTAGATATCTATGTCGATGGGAGCACCCGAAACGCTGAAGTAGCCGACCGCTGCATGGAAAAGCTTACGGACCTTCAAACCGTGTTCGCCAACCCAAAAAGAGGGTACCGCGTCTCAGCGGGACCGATCATGGAAACCGGGTGTAAAACGTTCTAAACGCCGCAAATGAGAATGTGACCTCGCGTGGTCATTCCGGTGGTGCGCCTGTATCAAGCAGCCAATGCAACAGAACAAGGATGCTCCGCATGACGATCCGGTCGAAACTCCTTCTCTCCGTCGCCATTGGGTTGGCTCAACCTGCACTGGCGGAGGTCACCTTAACGGAAGGTCCGAGCCCCATTCCCGATGGAGAGGCGCTTTCGAGCGACGATCTGACGGTGCAGAACGAGCACTTGGCCTTCACGCTCGCGGTCGGCTCACAAGCGCCTTGGGGCGTGCCGCGCGGCGCTATCGTCGATCTTGCCCCCGTGAAAGAAGGTGAGATCACCCTTGACCGGATCGCATTTGCCGACTTCATTCCGAACAACTGGTCAGCTTGGCCCAATACACGGCGCGATGTTGAGATCATCACCCAGTCGCCAGAAAAGGTGGTCATCCGCATCACACGCGATTTCAGCAAAGTGGATATTGCGACTACATATACGCTTGAGGAAGGGTCGGACCGCATTCACCTCATGACCGAGATGACCAACAAAGGCGAAGCCCCGTTGGACGAGCAAATGTCCGGCTTCACGCTTTGGCCGGACAGTGGGTACATCCTTCCGGTACCGGGGCTTGCCGGCATCGACTCCGGCAGTGCAGAGGCTGCGCTTTCGGATCGTGTCGTCGCCTATGACGCGGATTGGTTCATCGCCTTGCATGCGCCCTATTTCGATCGCGTCGAATACGCATCGAAGGATCTCTACGCGACCCACTCCCTTGCGCCGGGCGAAAGCCGCAGCTTCGAAGGCTGGCTTCAAGTCGGCCCCTCGGGCGACCTCGCCCCCGTCATTTCAGCAGAAATCGAGCGCGGCGAGCTGGCCGCAGGCAGCTTGTCTGGCGAGATCGGCTCGACCTCCGGGCCAGTAGAGGCTTCGGTCCTCGTCGTCGAGAAGGAAGGCGTTCCCTACATCTGGACGCTCACTCCCGACGGCAGCTATGAGATCGACCTGCCCGCTGGCGATTACAGCATCTACGCCACTGCAGCTGGTTATTCGGACTCTGCTCCACAGCAGGTCACCGTCTCGGCAGATGAGGGCCAGAAGCTCGACTTTGGGGACCTTGAGGCTCCGGGCATGCTGGACTTCGCTGTCACGGACGACGCAGGCAAGCCACTCGACGCGCGCATTGCGATCACTGAGGGTCAGGCGCCCTTGGTGGAGTTCCTCGGTCGCCAGACCTTCTTCACCGAACTCGACCCTATCGGCGAAACTCAGGCATCGCTCGCGCCGGGGGATTATGTTTTCACCATCGGTCATGGCACCGGTTTTCTTTCGCAGGGCAAAGAGGTCTCGGTCAGTGTCGCCTCCGATGAAACACAGGAGGTGAACGTCTCGCTCGATCTGGCCGCGCGGCCCTATGAGCAGAACTGGTATGCTTCAGACATGCACCACCATGCCGACCAACTGGAAGGTACGACCCCGCCAGAATACGTGGCCCGCAGCGAGCTCGCAGCCGGCCTCGACGTGATCTTCCTGAGCGATCACGATTCTACCGTGAACCATGCCGCGCTTGCCGAGATTGCAAAGATGCGTGGCGTTCCGTTCATTCCGTCGGTCGAATTTTCACCCTCTTGGGGCCACTTTAATGCCTACCCGCTAACGCTGGGTGAGCCACTCGAAATCGACACCTCCACAGCCACTGCGGCAGAAGTATTGGCCGAAGCCCGACGCTTGGGCGCTGACGCGATCCAAGCAAACCATCCCTTCATCCCCTATGGCTACCTGTCCAGTCTTGAGGCAGGAACCGTCCCAGGCGGCTTCGCACCGGATTTCGACCTGCTGGAGATGAATGGACCCGACGACGACGCGGCTGTCTTTGCCCGCGCCGGACAATTTTGGACGCAAGGTCAACGCATTTTTCTATCCGCCGGGTCGGATGCGCATGATGTTTGGAATGATAACACCGGATCAGCGCGGGCCTATGTCCATGTGCCGGGAGGCGTCAGCGCCGACGGCTTCGTGGCCAACCTCAAAGCGGGCCGCGCCTATGTGACCCGCGGTCCGTTGATCGAGCCAGAAGTCATGTTCGGAACCGAGCTGCGTATCGCCCCGGACGAGAAGCGTTCGCTGTCCTTCGACCTGACCGCAGTTAACGGGCTTGCCTCGGCCAGCCTTGTCGGTCCCGATGGAGAACTTTCCAGCCAGAGCTTCGACCCAACTCAGACCACTGCCACAGCCCAGTTCAACGTTACCGCGACGCCGCGGACCGAGGGCGTCGACTGGGTGGCCCTGCGTGTGGAAGATGCCTCTGGCGCGACGGCCTATTCCGATCCGATCTGGGTCAACCCGCTGGGGGAATCCGACGTTATTTCCCAAGACTGATTAAAGACATCGGATGCCGCCGCATGCATGCGGCGACATCCGTGCCTGTCGTCGGGTGCCGAAATTCGATCAAATTAGTGCGACCTGGCGGAGCCGTTCTATGCTGCGACGCTAATTTCGGGAATGTGGGAAACAGTTCTCCGACGAGCTGATTGCGCCTCTTGACGCCGTCAAAATTTGAGTAGTTCGGTGAACAAAGCAGGCCTGTTCTGACTTGCCGTCACGAGCAGGACATTTACCCTCCCAAACACACGTATGGGAGATTGCCACCGTGCAGAAAATAAAGACACCCAATCCGAATTTCATGATCCGCCACGCTTCTCCGGATGATGCGAGGCTTGTTGTCGAATACATGAAAAAGCTTGGCGCCTACCAAAAGATGCCAGACAAGATCACGGCAACTGAGCCGCAGATTAAGCGCCTTCTCAATGAAAAGTTGGGCGAGGCGCTGTTTGGATACTACAGGGGTGAAATCGTGGGCTTTGCCTACTTTTGCCAGAAATCATCTGCATTCACAGGACGGGCAGGAATCTATATCGATGGGTTTTTCGTGGACACGAAAGTTCGCCATCAGGGTCTTGGCAAGATCATTATGGGGTATCTTTGTTCTCTTGCCCTACAGCGAAATTGCCAGATGATGGAGTGGGGGGTTCTGGACTGGAACAAGCCCACAATTGAATTCTACAAAAGCCTTGGCGCCTATAGCGTGGACGAGATGACGATTTTCAGATTTACGCCGGACGATCTGAAATCAAATGCTCTTGAATTCGTGAGCAAGCCATAGCCCTCTGTAACAGCCTGATTTGGTTTCAGATCTGTCGTTCGCGAGGGGTTGGTCAGATAGCAGTTATGGGCCGTTTCGAACCAGCATCTGCTGCTACTGCGAAGACCTCCCGCCTCCCGCGATCAGTTTGAGCTCAAGGCCACCCTTAGCTGCGCGTTGCCTTAAGGACCGCTCTGGGTCGCTTTCTTAAATTCCAACAAGATGGGAAATCTTGGCCTCTGCGGCATTATTCACTGAGGGTGGCGCATGTCCCCGGCGGCAATATGTTCATACGGCGCCGGTGATGCCCAATCTCCCCACCGTGCAAAGATCATCGCCCTGCGTATTGGAAACGTAGCACGAATGCGTGATCGACGTTAGCATGCATCTGCATAGGCACGGGTTGCATCAGCGGTCTGTCAAACTGGGCGAAGCATTCGGGTCCGAAGATTGCGACCTTATTTTGGGATAGATTCTGTTTTGATGGGCAAACTGTAGTGTGCGCAGAACACCATGAAGCCGAAGCGATGTTGCAATCAATCGTCGACAACAGCCCGTTCGGCGTTTGGGTCGTGGATCAGGACGGCCTTGTCGTCTTCAGCAATCGAAGCGCAGAGGCCTTGTTGCTGCACAGAGGGACGAACACCACCGGCGCACAAATCGCAGAATTATTACCGGCTTTGTCGGTGTCTAACGGCGAGCTGACCATCACCGACCTTAAGATTGGGGACTTCGAAAATATCATCTCCCTCCCATCGGATGACGGTGCGCGCTATGGGGAAGTAAACCTGAGCCAGTTTAAGGACGCTGCGGGTCGGTCATTTACCATCATGAACGTCAACGACATCACGAGTCGCGTCAAATCTTGGTATGCGCTGAGAGATCAGGAAGAACGCTGGAACCTGGCGCTTGAGGGAAGCCAAATTGGCGTGTTTGAGTCGGACCTTCGCACAGGATCGGGCCGTGCGTCTGACGCTTGGTATCAGCTGCTCGGCATATGCGATGCGAACGGAAAAGATTCCGATCGCGAGTGGCGCGAACGGATCCATCCTGACGACCGGGAAGAGGTGGAAGCGCTTGACGCCGAATGCATCGCAGGGCGCGTTGAACGATCAGAAGCCAAGTTTCGGATGCGCGTTGGCGACAACGATTGGCGCTGGATGCGGTCCATTCTTAGAGTGACGGAACGAGATGAGCAGGGCGATCCGGTGCGCGTGCTCGGCACGATGATCGACATCACCCCGCTCGAAACCGCGCTGGCGCTGGCGGATGCCCGCAGGGCGGGCCTGGAGATGCTGGTGTCCAACGCGCCGGTTGCCATGGCCGTCATGTCTCTTGATGGGACGTTCTTGTTGTTGAACGATCCCTGTTATGCGCTGTTCGGCTATGCCGCCGGGCAGCTTGAGCAAAAGAACGTCTGGCAGCTTTCCGGGCAAAAGACGCTGGAGAAACTTAAGGCTGAAGTTGAAACACTTTTTGACGGAGACAGCAGCATCTCCCGCGTTGAGGAGAAATACGTACGGCCCAACGGCGAAGTTATCGATATTGCGATCAGAATATCGATCTACCGTCCGGAGCATGCCAGCGACAGCCGTCTCATCGTTCAAATGGTCGACATCACCGAGGCCAAGAGGCTGGAGGCCCTGAAGAATGATTTCGTGGCCACGGTCAGTCACGAATTGCGCACCCCGCTCGCCTCGGTTCATGGTGCCCTGCGCCTGCTCGCCGGGGTCATCGGAGAGGGCGCGCCCGAACAGGTGGATAAGCTTTTGGGGATGGCGAGTAGAAACAGCGAGCGGCTGACCCAAGTGGTCAACGATCTGCTCGACTTCCAGAAGCTTACGGCGGGGCATTTCTCGGTCGAGATCACACAGGTCGATGCCGTAGATATCGTCCAGCAAACCGTCGGCGACAATGAGCCCTTTGCAAACAAGTTCAACGTATCTGTCTTGGTGGATGCACCGGAAAATCCCATCATCATTCATGCCGACGCCCAACGTTTAAAGCAGGTGCTCACCAACCTTCTCTCAAATGCGGCCAAATTCTCTGACTGCGGCACAACGGTCGACGTCAAAGCGGGGATCGATGAAGAGACATTCCTGATTTCCGTGACCAATAGGGGCCGCGGTATTTCCCCTGAGTTCGGCAAACGGCTTTTTGAGCCTTTTTCGCAGCAGGCCGAACATCTGACCCGTGATCGAGAGGGCACCGGTCTGGGGCTCGCAATCTCAAAAGAGCTGGTCGAAAATATGGGTGGTGAAATCGGCTACAGTTCACAAATCAATGTCCAGACCACGTTCTGGGTTCGGCTTCCTCTGGCTTTGCCGACGGGCGCAAGTGCAAGACACCGCTCATCAAGATCAATAGAGGCCCCGTCATCTCCAACATCCAGTTCACCCGAACGGAATGGAACGCCATATTGATCACCCGATCCATGTGATGGAACCCGGCCGCCCGCATGGCTACGAACCCCAGCACAAAGACCAGACCGGTGAGCGCCAAGCCATTGCGCCGTAGTGTGCCGCGCAAGCTGATAGAGACCGTCGCAAAGAGGGTCAGGATCAGAACGAATACCCCCAGGAGGAACCCGATCTGCACAGGGCGTCGGGTCTCATACCAGCCTTGAAGCTGCGCCATGCAGCGGGCGGCATCAGTCAACAAGGTCTGCAAGTCCAATTGTTTGTTGACCGCCAAGAGCAGCAAGATCAGCCCCAAAAGCCCCCAGAACGCCCGCTCCCGCCCCCGCGAAGGGGCTGGAAAAGCAGCCTTGAGGGCCACCCGCCAGGACAGCAGCCCCGTACTTATGTAAAGCGCCACAATCAACCACCCGCCCCAGCCTGGATCGCCGAGGCCAATCTGCCAGCTGTCCAATGTGCAAGACCAGATCGCGTGCACAGATTTACTGTCCTATTTTAGAAGAAGCGTTCAAAATTCGGACACCTGCCATAGTTTCGCCTCAGGGTTGCATTAGCCTATTGAGAGCGCTTTATATTCAATACGTTTTATTACCTGAGGTTTTTTTGAAATGAACATATTGGCTGTCGACGACGATCCTATCATTCTAGATTTGATCCGGACAACAGTGCAGCCCCTACGAGAGATCACAGTCACCACGTTATCCTCGAGCTTGGAGGCCTGGGATGTGTTGTCAGCAGGCGCGGCGCATTTTGATTGCCTGCTGCTCGATATCGAGATGCCGGACATCGACGGCATTACCCTATGCCGCCAAATCCGATCCCTACCAGACCATCTCGACACCCCCATCCTTATGTTGACAAGAAGGACAGATGCCCTCTCCGTGGGGCATGCCTTTGTTGCCGGGGCGACAGACTACGTCACAAAACCCTTTGACTTGGGCGATCTCAAATCGAGGCTGCGGGTGGCAGACCGGATGGTGAAGAGGTCTGACGCCGCCCCTCAGTTCCCAGCCCGCGCCTTGCAAAAAATCGGACTGCCGGGCGTGCATTCGTTCAACGAAGACCAGCCGTTGCATATCAAAGATGTCCCCCAGCTTATCGGGCCTTTTTCGCTCGGCGCCTATCTTTCCCAGCTGTCTCGCAGCAGCCTGGACGACTGTCATATTTTTGCAGCCACCATCGATACCTTCCCACAGCTCTATGCCGATGGCTCCACCGCAGAACTGGGCACAGCGATCGTTGCCGCCACGAAGATCATTGCCCGCAGTCTTGACTGCCCGCAGCTGCTGATGGCCCATCACGGCAGCGGGATCTTGCTTTGCGTGATGATCACGGCGCAACCTCCAAACTGGGAGGCCGTCGAAGAGGCCATCCAACGCGAGATTACGCAAATGGACCTGCGGTTTGGCCACAAAGGCAAGATCGCCTTTTCTCTTTCGGTCGGCAAACCCATTCAGCCCTATGCCAGCCCCACACAGCGCGTCAAAAAAACCTTCGACCGGGCCATCGCCCGGGTGACGGGCCCGCAAAAGCAAAGCTTTGTCGCTTCAGAACCAAAGCTGCGCTCAGCAGCTTTCGCGCAGTAAGGTTCTCCAAGACGTGTAGACATAGCGTGTTGGTTGATTCTGTTTCTCAGAAAAAGGCCAATATGGACTCTGCACGCAAAAGGCAGGGGAGCAATGAAACAGAAAACCTTTGAAAGCATCCTCAGACGCTTGCAGGACCTCATGCCTGATCAGGCGGGACCTTTGATGCGATCAGTGCAAGACCTGACAGCTCAGAATGCTGCCCTTGGGGCAGTCGACCAAAAGGCAAGGGTGGCCAGCCGTCCTAATTGTAGTGCTGATGAGACGCAAAAATGGGGGCGCACGCGGCATCTTCGATCAGCATTGGCGCTCTCCAACCGAATTGGTGAACGGATTTGTCACTCCTGGTATCTTGCCGGTCAGCGGCATGCGAAATACTGATATTGCCGCCCCAGCTCCGCAGTAAAGAGCTTTGCAGGTATCGACGGTATCACTGCGCACAACCATCGACCCGCCTTCTTTCGTAAGGGTCATCCGGCAACCATTATAGGAGGAGGACCAGCCACTACCGCTTCGCTGCGCGGTAAGGGTTTGCGTGCCACAAGCGAAATTTCCTGAGAAAAACAAGAAATCAAAGCGTAGATTTTGTCCCTGCTCTTGCAGGCCCATAATGCCGGTATCGTTGCAATACAGGCCGGTCAATCCAGCGGTTTGAACTGATGTAGGCGCATTTAGATCTGCAATGCGGTTCTGCATGGAGACCAAAAGACAGCTGCGATCCGAACTGCAAGAGTTCCTCTGGCCGATCCAGGATCTCTGATCCGCAAGGATTGAAGCACTTTTGCTTTTTGAAGCAGACCTGCGGGCGTTCCTGAATGCATCTGCCATTTGTCGGTCGAGTTTCGAGAGTCCAGCGTCAGCGCAGATCGTTTTTTCAACGGTCGTTGCAGCAAGTTTGCAATCGAAACTGGCTTGAGCTTGAGCTTCAAAACCGGCGAGCACTACAAAGGGTAAAGCCAATAAACATCTCACCAGAAAATCCCCGCATCCATTTGTTGAATGGCGCAGATCATAGCAAAGTTTGGCGATTCTGGTAAGGGACTTGGATCTGTTGGGCCTTGGCTAAAGCCCGATCTGCACTGTCAAATTGGAAAGCAAGACGGCTCAGCGGCAAATCCAATTGTTTGCAGCGTTTAAGCGGCCTGACTGACGGTCTCAGCTTTTTGCATGGCGCGGCATCAGCCGACACTGCAAATACCGTTTGAGTTCAGTCGGTCAACGTCCGGGGTGCGCCCTCAAGACCCTGCATCCTTCCCGCCGCCTCGCGGCAGGAGTTGCAGCAGCATTCGACGCCTGCGATGGGCCTCCCTTCGACTTCAAGGTGGGTCTGGCCACAGGCACAACCGATCTGTGTTGCCTCACCCATGCGTTGGCGCCTTCGCGGCAGCCGCTTCGAGGGCGGCAATGTCGATCTTCTCCATCTGCATCATTGCCTCGCTCACGCGGTTCACCACGCCCGGATCTTCGCTGGCCAGCAGGTCCGGCATTCGCTTCGGCACGATCTGCCAAGACACGCCGAAGCGGTCCACGATCCAACCACACCGTCTTGCCTCACCGCCTCTCGCGGTCAGCGCGGCCCAGAGGCGGTCCGTCTCTTCCTGATCTTCTGTCAGCACAGAGATTGATGTGGCGGGAGTCAGCTTGTGATGCCGCCCGGCGGTCAAGATCATCATGGGCGCACCTGCCAGCGTGAACTCGACAATCATCGGGTCGTCCGGTTGGCCGTTTTCGCGCACGGCCTCAATCCTGCTGTCTGGCAAGAACGTTACATATTCCTGCGCGGCAGCATGTCCGCCCTTCTCAAACCAGAAGCAGGTCCGCACTTTTGAGGCATATTCCATCCAAAATTCCTCCATTGTTTTTTTTGGTTTGGGGCTCAGCATCTAAACCGGGCGGCCCCATCAATATTCAGCCGCGCTTGTTTTCGACGTAGGTACTGAAATTGTTTAAGATTGCCTGCCAACCGTTGTGCTGCATCTCGACCGGGTTCTGCGCCTCGGCGTCGAAGGTGGTCGCGACATGGGTGTTTCCGCCGCTTCCGGAAAATGTCGTGCGGGCCTTACGGCCGTCCTCAAGAACCAGCATGAGTGACTTGTGCGGTTCGATCTCTTCATAAGTGCCCTCGAAGTCGAAACCCATGCTTCCGTCCCTCGTCTCCATACGGGCGACCTGCTTGCCGCCGGGGCGCAGATCCACTTCGGCGCGAGGGCAGCACCAATCATCGTTTGCGAAATTCCACTGCATGATGTCCTCGGGGGTGGTGTAGGCGCTCCACACCTCTTCAACGGAGGCGGCAACGGTCGTTTCCACGGTGATTTGCTGGTTGGTCACGTTGAGTTCTCCTTGTAGCTGGTTTCCGATGTATTTGGCCCCACCCCGAACAGGCCGCGCACATAGCGGATGAGGTGATCAACGCTTTCACGGGCGAGGTCCGGGTCTCCGGTGGCCTTGGCGAGGATGAACCCACCCTGAAGGACCGCCTGCGTGTGGCGGGCAAGGCTCTCGGCACTCCAGTCAGGGTCGATATTATGCTGCTTGCGCGCCGCTTTGATGTCGGCCTCCAGCGTGGCGGCATGGCCGAAGATGCTGGCGGCGCAGGCATCCCGGATCGCGGGCGCGCTATCATGCACCTCCTGCGTCATGGTGCCGACGAGGCAAGTGTATTCAAACGTCTCGCCGCCGATGATCCCTTTGCGGAAATCGAGATAGGCCAGAACCCGGTCCAGCGGATCGTCCGGCTCATGGTAAGGCGCGCCGGCAAAGAGAGCGCTGGTTGTCTCGGTCCAAAAATTTGCTGCCGCCACGCCAAGCGCGTCCTTCGTCTTGAAGTGATGGAAGAACGCACCCTTCGTGACGCCGGCCGACCGGCAGAGATCATCGACTGAAGTTGCGGCGAACCCCTTGCGGCGGATTACGTCGCGCGCGGCTTCCAGCAAGCGTGTGCGCGCGTCGCCGCGCTCGGGAGTTTGCTTGGTTGGTCTTGGCATATTCGCTGCATACCATACGGTTGGTATGTAGTCAATAATTTGAGACATGATGTGCGGCGGCGACACCAAAAGTCGCCGCAGTACGCCTTTGAAACATGATATTAGGCTTCGGCCGACAGCAGATCCCTCAAGCCTTCACTCTTGGCAGCCCCGAGGCCTGGATCACAGCACGATCAGAATGGCCCGATCCCCCCACATTGACTGTCGGTGCTCGAGAATGCTGCGCAGACTGCCAGAGCCGCCGACGTCTTGATCCAGATCAACGCCCGGCAAAACCGTGACCTTCGCATAGACCCTGCCTCTCAACTGAGAGATATGCGGGGTCACCACGCGAACAGGCGCATCCGGCGCAAGCGTTCCACGGATACGCTCTGCTTGCTTCTCATTGAGACAAATGATCAGTTCCGGGAGATACCGAAGCTCGCGCTCAGGTTTTGCCCAACCAAAACAGAACTTACCAAGCCGGATCATAACGACTGCCTTTTTTTTGGGGGGGGGTGCCGGACGAGACCCGCGTCTCGCGTTCCTGAACGCGTTGTGGCCGGTCCGCGCATCCAAGCTTATAGGGCGGCGAATAGGAGCACTGCGGCGATTGAGCTATATCCGATCATGAGGATAAAATCATTTTTCCAGTAACGTGTCATTTTTTGGCTCCAATGGCGTGTTTCTGAGCTCATTGTTTACCCCAATTGGGGCGTAAATTGGCGGTAAGGAGGGCAATAAAGTGCCGCAACGCAATAATCCCCCCATTCTTCATCCGAAGACTGTCCGAAAACTTGAGGCCCTCTAAGCCCTCTTTTGCTCGAGCGCCGCCAGCTGCGCCATTTCCCTGAAGAAAGCCGCAAGGTCGACCCCCTTTCCCCCCAGTTGCTCAAGCGCATTCTGGATCACATTGCAGCCTCGGCGGTCTGATGTGAGAACAAAGAAGGGCTCTTCTGGTGACAGTATCCGCGCCAGCTTGGGCGACATGGCAAAGCCCGAACCCAGATAAAGGGATGTGAACACAAACCGCACCCCTGGCATATCCAACAGCGCCAGCACAGGCGCCAGGGCTTTGGTATCATCCGCCACCACCCGATACCGAGACCAAGCATGCCGCGGATCGAGCCCCCCGATGTCGCGCGGTTCATCCGCCTCAGCGGCGTAGGACTTGAGGTAATCCAGCAGCGCATCCCCCGCCTTGGCCAAGCGCGCAGACTCTCCTACCCGAGTGTCTTTGTGATAATACAGAGCCGCCGCGCGGCCAAATTCCATCATGTAGACGCCAACGTCAAAACGCGCCCCAGCCCTCAGCTGATGCTGGCGTGTCGTCCCTTTTTGCATGGGCCTCTCTGCCGGCATGTAGACCGACGGGTCGACATTGATGGCCTGGGCAATCTGGATTGGGGTGCTGCGCATAAAACTTCCTCTTCTCGACAGAAGTTAAGACACCCTCCTGGGCCTGCATAGCCAAGAGCCCCGTCATTTATGTGGATAACTCTAACATGACCTCAATGAACCACCGGTGCGGAAGCCCAGGGGCAGATCAGAGCGCACCCATACCAGGCGCCGTGAACTTCGAACGCGACAGCAATGCCTAAGCGTTACGGGCTAAGTCTTTGTAAATAATGGGTTTATTCTGACCTAAAACTGCCATAAGGGTCATTTTACCCCCTCTGTAACAAAAATATTGAATAGTTTCAGTCACTTAAGTCTTGTAACGCATTACGCCCGCATATGTCTTTATATAGAGCACAATGATCAATAGACCTGTCTCTCTCGTATATACACTTTTTCTATATTTCTGTTACAGATAGATAAATATATATAAAGGATAGGGATTTCAGACACTTACAGGTGTTACTTAAGGTGTTACACAGCCGTTGCAGCGTTACACCGTTGTTTTATATAGATAATTTCCACCTAAACCCTCTTGAGAACGTAGATTAGCCCCTCGATCGGCCGCAGATGGGCATTCCGTCTCAGAAACAACCACCCTCGGTGACAAGGCTCACGCCAAAAGCCTCCCCAGCCGTTGCGTCTCCCCCTCGTGTTCTCAGAGCGTCCGCTCGCGTCGGGACGGGTCGCACTCAAGCGAGGGGATCAGTCCGGCAGGGCCAAAATACCTACCGATCCCGTCAAACTCGAAAACAGACAGGACCGACATATCACGAGTGTCAATCGACTGATGATAGGCAATGGCGCAGAGCACTCCCATCCCTATCTCGGTGAAGATCAATGCCCGGTCGCCAAGATCAGCGGCCGCTTTGATGGCGTCGGCAAACTGCATTTTGGTCCGGAACATCCAACCACCAGCGGCCTCCATCGATTCATAAGGACGGTCTGCCAGCTCCGCCTGAATATCGTCAATCAGGATTTCGACTGGCGCCGCCTGCCACACCACGCGCGCCAGATCATCGCGACCAACTATCCGCCCCCTGCTCGTCCGCGATCAGATCGCGCAACATCGTTTTTGTGAGGTGTTGTGCAGTGACAGGCAGCACTGACTTCCAGTTCAATGCCCGCGCCAGCACGATATCTGAGAGCATGCACGCGATCCGTTCCGCCCGAAAATCTACCTCGAGCACCGCGCGCATGACGGCAACATAGCCTGCCAGTGGCCAATGGGTTTCGGAACGGTCGGCACCCGCTGCTATCAACCTCAAGACATCATCGGCAAACGCAGCGCCAACCAAACCTTGGACTGAACGGTGCCAATCACGCCCCGTCAGTTTAAAACGGGCTGCATCCTGCCAAAACGCCAAGATATCAACATCGGGGCCGCGTGCCTCTCAGAGCGGCGCCAAGTGGTACGCGTCGCGGATATCAGCTTCTCGGGCCAGTCGTCCTTCGAGCTTAGACGTCGCCACGTGTAGTGCAAGCAGTTTAGCAAGCAGCTTAAGAGGCACAGCTTGGGCTGGATCGCTTACCAGTTGATCCAGCCCCGTAAGAGCCGCACCCGACGAAAAGCCACAGTTTCCGGGGTTTCCACACGTTGGGAGGTGACCCAGGCGGCGGCTTGGGTAGTGTATTCAAGTCATCAGAGGCAGTAGCAGGCTGATAGGTCATGCAACTACACCAACCACTCACGGCCGTTACATCCACAAAATATGGATCTAACCGCCCCACGTTATAGTTCTTCATTATGTCCAATAAGTTTACATTATCGGGCATATTTGCATGACCTCACTGACATGACAGAAAACAAACGAAATCCGCACCCACTAGAATCGAACAGGGTGCTTCCAAAAGAGATGCACGAGGATGAAATATCGTACATATACGCTCTGGCGCGCACCTATGGCAAGGCGTCGACCGTAGACAACACTGACAACGTTTGTGCCAAAGACTGAATACACATTTGGCTCTAATGCCATACTAGGCATACCCCTGCCCTATCGGTCAGCACCAACACGCGTCTTCTATCGTGCCTAGCTTGGAACGAGGCGTAAGTGGTTCTCCCCTGATCGCAATGACCACCACGTTGCGATGTGTTAAGAAGGATCAAGTGCACGGCCGCCTGTGCTTAAGGCCACTATCGTGGCGGCGGATATCGCCTAAAGGCACGCCTGATTCTGGCGGCAGGATCGAGCTGATGCAGCAGGGTGCGTTGCTTACCTTCAGTTTCCAAAACTGGTTGGTGCGAAATCGCGGTCTGCCGGGCCTACTAAAGAAAATTTGCCCGTACATGTTTTCGAATAATGGCTCTATTTCGCCAGAATTGATTTCAGTTCGGCACTTCGTTTTCACTCCAGATGGCCACCGCGTCCCCAGATGCCCCGCGTTGCAAACGTGGCGTAGATCAGAGCGCCCCAAGTCTGTGCAGCCTATGACTACATCTTGGGTCATAGGGTTAGCCCCCACCTATGCAGGGAATTAACAGTCAACCTTCATCGTCAAGCGCGGCTAAGAATGCCTCAATGCCTTGCTGAAGCCGCGCCCTTGGAATCGCTGAAAAGTCCCGCTCCAACCGCAATTCGAGTTTTCCATCTGATGCCGTCACACGAGCTTGGCCTTCAGGTCGGCCCATTCTCAGCGATGTCCTGGAAACTGATTTGGCCTCCCGCGCACCTGACTTTTTTTGCTTGGCCAGCGCATTGCGGAGCACCCCCATTTCTGCGTCTTTGTCCCGATCAGGAACGGCAAGTAACCGTGCCGCAAGTTCCCCTGCCCTTCCGGGCTGTCCATCAACCAACTTATAAAGATCGAGCCCTAACGCGCGGGGGATCGCTTCAGGATAGCGCACCGTCCCCTCCAAGGCTTCCAAAATGCGGGCAAACTGCCGAATGTAGGTCCGCTTTTGTTTGAGCGCAGAGGCATAGAGTGTCGAGACCGCCTCCCCCACATCGATCCCTTCGTCCCGCGAATAGGACAAAGCAAGTTGCGCCATTTCCCCAAAGGACAGGTCCTTTCGGATTAGGTTCTCATCTACCATTTTGCGATAGAGTCCGACCAACGGTTCCCCGCGGGGAACCATGGCTGCGGGAATGCGAGTGTAGCGCGGATCGCCGGTTTCTTCGGCTAACTGCCGAAAAGCGGAAAGCCTGCGGAAGCCTTGGATAAGTTCAAAGCCATCATCGGTCTTCTCTACACGGATCGGATTCGAAAGCCCGACCGCCTTGATAGACTCTTTTAGCTCATCAAGTTCAGGGTCCAGATTAGCAGAACGGTCACGGGTCAGTTTGGATGTCATCACCTCAGCGGTCTGGATCAAATCAGTAATTAAACCTAACTTCTTGAGCCTCACGTGCTCATGGGCAAGGGCGTCATTCTCTGCGCGGATTGCCGCTTCGGCGTTGTCGCGTTCACGGGTGGCATCGGCAGTTTCGGCAATCGCACTGGCCATAGGGCCCCGCCGCGCCGGGGCTGATTCGTGGTTTTGCAACGGATGGTCTGGCACGCTATAGGCTTTGGTCTCAAGCGCGCGCTGGTTCCCCGCGGGGAATTCCGCCGCCTCATCTTCTGCGTCGAGTTCAAAGTTAATGTCAAAGACAGAGCGTTTCTTAGCCATTCATTAGTCCTCCAGCTTTTCCCACGCATTGACGAGCGTGGATTGGAATTCGTCGTAAGCGCGATCAAAAGAAATCCGCGCCCGCCGCCATGTTTCCCGCGTCATCTGTCGGTAATCCATCTCATAGATCGACGACAGGAAGCGCCCCGATTGTTCAACCGCACGGGTCATCTCGATCGGGTGCTCTGCCACATGCGACTTGAAAACCTGATGAAAGGCTGACTGCATCGCACGGTGCAAATCATTGTTCGGCTCAAAACGTGTCAGCAAAAAACGAAGATCCGCAAAGACCTTGTCGGGATTAGTGCCGGACGGAAGACGCCCGCGGAACCGGCCCAAGTCTTCCAGCGCTTCCGAGAGCTGACCTATGAAACTCGTGGTGCTGTCATACTCCCAATAGCCGGGACCGGAGGGGACATAGAGCACATCCGCCGCAAACACCGCGTTCATCGATTGGTAACCAATCGCGGGCGGGCAGTCGAAAATGATAAGGTCGTAAGCGTCATCCGGCAGCTGGTCGAGGTAACGGGAAACAGCCGCAAAGAAGGACCATTCGGGGTTCATATGCCGATACTGGGCGCTGGCGAATTCGACAAAAGCCGCGTTGGCACAGCTAGGGATAATGTCGATGGTAGGCCAGCTTGTCGGTTTGATGAAATCGGTGGCGCGCAGATCATTCAATCCCATGCCAGTTACCGAAGGCGGCAGCCTGCGTTGGGGCAGAGCGGCTCCGCTCTCGGCCCCGCCAGAAGTTGCGTTAATGCGCTCAGTCTCGCGGATCAGATCGCGGGCCATAATCCCCCAGACGGTCACCTCTTCGGAAACGTCAGAAAGGCCCATTGAATGGCTGAGCGTCGCTTGCGGATCAAAGTCCACCGCGAGCACGCGATAACCATCAAGGGCGGCGGCATGGGCAAAGTGTAGCGCGACGGTACTCTTACCCGCGCCTCCTTTAAAGTTCGCAATCGCAGCGCGGATTGCGCGTTTGCCAGCGGGCCGTGCTGGCATGAGGGACCGGCCCTTTATCTTGAGCTTCCGCCGCAGCTCATTGATCTCTTCCAACGTATACCAGCGCTGGCGGCCTTCTTCCTCTACTAGCCCCTCAGGCAGGGAGGGATCCGCCGCAAGGCGGCCGCGAAAGGTTGAGGGGTTGATCTTGAGAATCAACTCGGCGACCTCCCAACTTGAGAAGCGACGCAACGTCTTCTCCATTTCGGGGGAATATGTTTGCTGCCGGATGAACCCTTGCATCTTAAGTGACTGGGCCTGCAATTTCGCCAAATCAGCGTGGGTGTACATGATTGTCCCTCATTTCTGCGACCGCTGCTGTTTCCCATGGTTCCCCGCGGGGAACAAATTGCGGAACGCTAATTACTGCTCTTCTCTGATTTACGCCGAAGTTACCATTGTTGAAAAGCCCTATAATCTGAAAGTAGCGAATTTCATATGCTTCCAGAAACGGAGACTAGGTGTGATTCCTTTGGACCGACTGCCGGGCCATGCATATGATTGGCCTGCCGGATATAGGGGGACAACAGAACTCACCCTGCTAGATATTGGGGGACATAGTATAGCTAATAGGTGACGCACTGGCTGACCCCTAATACCTATATACCCAAAAATCTATATTTTAAGATCAGGATTTGCGGCGCAATGAAATCGGCCTCTTGACAGAATCGATGGTTTGGACGCAAATCAGGGAAGAGGTCGGAAAGGCGTTGTGTCTTTCATCGCAACCTGGGGTCCAGCAAGAGATCCATTCCGAGGCACAGAGCAACTGCGCGCCGCGCAGCCAGAGGGCATCCATGCAATTGGTCAAACTGGCAGGTCAACGCGACGCTGCCCGCAAATATGATATCATCACGGCATTAGGCGCATATGCACTGGCGCGCAATAAGCATGACCAGCGTTTGGTGCTCCGGCTGATCACCTTGATGACAGCGCGCTACAATTGGGCGCGCGATGAATTGGCCGTAGGGCAACGTGAGATTGCTCGGTTATGGGCAGTGGATGAGCGCACCGTGAAACGCGAGATGGCCAAGTTGCGGGGTCTTGGCTGGCTAGTGGTCAAGCGACAGGGTGCGCGGGGCAGAGTGACAGAATATGGGCTCGACCTTGATCGCATGCTTGCCATGACCGAATCGGAATGGCCAAATGTGGGACCAGATTTTGACCTGCGGATGAGCGGTAAGCCTGAGGAAAACCCTGTCGTGCCCTTGCCGGTAAAAGGCCACATACCACCGCCAGATGTAAGCGATGGTACGGAATGGGCGTTGGCCCAGGCGATTCTATTCAGCGAAGCCCCGGATGTTTACGGAAGTTGGCTTCGCAATCTTATGCGGGTCGACAGGGCAGGAGGGCGTTTAACCCTCAGCGCGCCAAGTCGCTTTCATGGCAATTATGTCCAGACACACCTGAAACGAAAGGTGCTCGCGGCCTGTCAGTCGGTGGATGCCGATGTGACCGAGATTGTGGTCGTTGCATAGGATTTCCCCCAACAATCTCGTGTTTGTGCAGAAGTAAGTCCTTAGGCTCGCGTTGGGCACCCGCTTGTCTGCGTAGTTTGTATTGGGCTGCTACTCAGCATTTCAGCTTATGGACAGTTCGGATGCCGCTGGTGAATACCACGAGCGCATCAGAAATCCGCTGTCAATTATAGATGATGAAGGCGCGGTTCATGTCAAACTGCTTGCTTAGTACTGGGCGCTCGGAAAGGAGTTCGAAAGGCAGGATAGTTCACCCCCTCATAAAGAGCCAACACCATGACCACGCCGTTTGAACTCTACAGCCCCGCCGCGCGCGTCAGATTCACGCGGAACCGGTCGCGACGGCGTTGATATCGGCGGGTCATTTCCACGCTCGCGTGTCCAAGATGTTTTTGGACATAACGCTCGTCAATCTCTGCTGAACTTGCGAGGCCTGAACGCAGGGAATGTCCTGCAAACAGCGCGACGCGCTTTTTTTCGGACAACTCGGACCGAATTCCGGCGTCCAAGACCGTGCGCTTGATCAGCCGCACGACATGCTTGTCGTTCAATCTCGTCTCAGAAGCCCTTTTGCCATCCCGCGAGGTGCCGACAAATACCGGACCGAAGTCGATCCTGGCGAAGTACAGCCATTGTTCGAGTGCGTGCACGGGGCAGGTCTGGTCCTTGGACCCGCGACCAATCTCAACCTCACGCCAGCCGGTTTTGGCGTTCAGCGTGAGCAGGGCACCCTCTTCTAGGATCTCGATCCAACCGCCTGAATCCGGTGTGTCGTCTTTGTGGACATCCAAGCTGACGATCTCGGACCGACGCAGACCGCCCGCATAGCCGATCAGTAGGATGGCCCGGTCTCGCAGACCGCGCAGGTCGTAGGGCAAGGTGGCAACCATCGCGAGAATGTCCTCGGCCAGGATCGCCTCCTTCTGCACCGGCGGACGGGCGTGTTTGCGTTTGATGCCGGCCAGCACGGAGGCGATATGGCGGTTCTTGCGTTCGAGGTTGAAGCCGCGTTGCTTGTAGTTCCAGCTCAGACCAGAAAGACGGCGCTCGATGGTCGAGACTGAGAGGGCAGGGGCCTTTCCCCTGGGTGCCGCCAAGTTGGCAAGGTAGAGCCCGATCATCTCAGACGACGGCGGCAAAGGGTCTGTTCCCTTCAGTCTGCACCAGCGGGCAAAGTGCGCCCAGTCTTTCGCATAGGCCTTCAGCGTGTTCTCAGAGGCTGCCTGCTTTGCATAGCCGCGTGCGGTTTCTACCAGCTGATCAAGGGTGCCTGAGCCAGCCACATGCAAGGGCAGGGTGATGCCATCACTTTTCTCATGATCTCTCGCGTCACCCTGAGCATCTCGGGATGTACTTAGGCGTGCTGAGCTCAACTTCTCGTTCTCTGTGGCCATATTTCCCCTGAAAATTCACGAGTATTGCGACTGCGCTGCAGCATATCTATTTATGTCCGATAATGTAAACTTATTGGACATAACGAACGACAGAAAGGTGGGGCGCTACTTTAGCTATTATGTGGCAGAAAGCGCCGTGTGAGTGTAATCTCAGGGCATGACATTTGCCCAACCGGCTCATATCAGCGACCTCGACACGCTACCCCGAATGACCGCCTGGGTCACGTCTACACCTGCGGAAACCGCTAACGATGTTGCGTTTTTGTCGGGCACGGCGCTCAACTACTAGCATGTTGTGCCCTTACGCGAGGGCGTCCCACAAGCCTTGTCGCGGGACCGGTCGGCGCTGCGGGCTGCCGCAGCCCTTGTTGTGTTTTCTGGTCGACCTGAGCGCGCAGGGGAGCTACGCGACGCGGTGCATCTTCTGCGCCCCGGTGATTTGCCCAGACCGGCCGGTGAAACCTACATGGCTTGGTACCGCGCCGTGGAACGGCCGATATCGATCTAGGCTCTCGGTCGAGCGTTGCCAGCGGTAGCGCCGGGCGAGATCGTTGCATGGCTGGATGTGGGGAAAGGGGCGCGAGTGACCCATGTTGCCATGGTGGTGAAGGTCGTGCTGACCGGGGTGCCACGTGCAGAGGTAGCAGCGCTGATCCTTGCAGGATGCCGCCCTTGCAAAGGCGATCGACGCTCCATTCCACTTTGGCTTGAACTTCCATGGGCCGCGGTAAAACTGCGGCGGCCTTCAGTCCATTCCCTGGCCCTTGGAGGTAGTCGCTTTTCTCCGCATAACTGAAAGCGGAGTTGTCATGGTAACTCGCCGAGCTTGCAAGCTGGCATACAGACCGTTGATCAAGCGACATCTCCCGCAGTTTTTTACGCCTCGAATGCTTCGTGTCGATGGTTGCGGATGCTGAGAGTGGAACTACGCCGGGCTGGTACGGAGAAAGAGTTGCGGGATGTAGATTGTATCGAGCCGAAGCGTTGTAAACTACCCGGCAATCGAAACCCTGCATTACCCGCTCTCGTTTTCGAAAGGGAGATGGCTGTTATCTGCAGGGTTATTGAGCCCTTGTGGGACCAATAATCAAGGCTAGGCGCGACCTCGCGTTTTGCTGCTCCATAGGGGCGCAGTTTGCCAGTAATGATCCTTCTGGGAGATGCACCAGCAGGTGCAAGGCACGGGGCTAAGGTAGAAACACACAGGGGACCCCCAGACGGCCCAAGGACTTGTGTCAGATGCTTCGATCAAACACAAGCTGCGCAACTAAGCGGCCGCGGTCCACGACAATGCTGAACCGCACCGGATTTATTCCACCGAACGGATCATTCCGAATGACGCCCATTGCAAAGCGTGGGAAGCAGTAAACTTGAACATGATGGCAAAGCCCGGCCCAAGTTGCCGAAGAAGGATGAGAAGCTCGCGCACTGACCGATTGGATGTGCGAAACTTTCTGCGACCCCCTTACCTTTGGGACCGTGATGTCCACGGGAATCGGCGCAGACTAGGTCTGCAGACCGGCTTAACTGTCCTTTGCCCGGTCCGAGGAACCAATCATGCCGCTGGAATGGTCGATCAAGCAACCAAACCAAAGCCTCCAATGATCAAGCCGCTCTTAAGTCCCATTTTGTCTGACAACGGACACAAAGTTATAAGTCGCTGTCCCCCGAAGAAATAATAAGATTTTGCTTCCAGAATAGTATGACTGTATTTAAATCTCAGTATAACTAAAATACTTCTTAACTTATCTGTTTGACAAAAACTGCAAACTGAATCAAATTTTAACGGTGCGAAGTTTCTGCGTATAATTCAGGGCTATTGCACGGGTCAGCGGTACCTACTGCAATTGACTCACCCATAACTAAACCGCCTCGGTCGACTACTTGGAGTTGTCTTTCGCAAGCCGTGGCAGTCGAGAAGGAACTTGACCGGTAAGATGAAGCTCAATGAACAGCGGCTGCGAAATCGGCTAAGAAAGCTCTCCGACTTTACCGAGCCGGGGCGTCCGTGGACACGCCGGGCATTTACTGACCGGTACGCGTCCGCGCGTGACTGGCTCCAAAATGAGATGAAGCAGGCGGGCTTGGCCACGCGCATTGATGCTGGTGGCAACTTGATCGGCGCGCTTGCTGGGTCGGAGCCGGGCTTAGGCATCCTGGCCAGCGGAAGTCATATTGACACTGTCGTCGATGGTGGTCGATACGATGGAATCCTTGGCGTAATCGCCGCGCTCGAGGCGGCTCAAGCGATCGCTGAAAGCGGAGACATGCCCCGCCACGGGATTGAGGTCATCGATTTCTTGTCGGAAGAACCCAGCGACTATGGCGTCTCCTGCGTCGGCAGCCGTGCTATGTCCGGCAATCTGTCTGCTGAACTCCTAGAACAGACCAATACATTGGGCGAAAGCCTGAAAGATGCCATTCGGCGCGCAGGAGGCGCTCCCGAAAAACTAGATTGCGCGCTACGCGGCGAGGCCGAATTTGCAGGTTTCCTGGAGCTACATATCGAACAGGGGCGGGTTCTCGAATCCAGTGGTACCAAGATTGGCGTCGTCACGAACATCGTCGGCATAAGGCGCTACGAAATCACCGTCACCGGCCGCGCCGACCACGCTGGGACCACACCAATGGACCTGCGGCAGGATGCGCTTGTCGGCGCATCGAGGATCGTGGAGCGGGTAAGCGCACAAGCGATGCAGGGTCAATCTACGGAATGCTATCTGGTCGCTACCGTCGGGAAGATCAGTGTGAGTCCCGACGCCGCCAACGCAGTGCCTGGAGAGACGCGGTTGACGCTCGAAGTGCGTAGCGACAGCAAGGAACGGCTGGACGGTTTTCTGGAGCCGCTGATCGAGTGGGCGCAGGCGGCGGTCTGCGAGAACGACAAGTTGCAAATACACGTCCGCCCGCTCAGTGCCTCGGATCCAATAGATTGCGCAAATTCTATCGTCGACGCTGTGGCCAGCTCCGCCGCGGCATTGGATTTTAGCTCTATAAAGATGCCGAGCGGTGCGGGGCACGATGCGGCGCACATGACCCGGCTTTGCCCGGCGGGGATGCTCTTTGTACCCTGTCTCGACGGCCGAAGTCACTGCCCCGAAGAGAGCATCACAATGAATGATGCTATCAACGGCGCCTACGTGCTGACCCAAACGTTGCTGTCGCTGGACCGCACGACACGCAACACGTCCGTGAGAAAAAGTAACCAAAATTATTAACAGAGGAGAAGACAATGCTTAGTAAACTGAAGGCATCAGCGGCCATCGCTTCAATCGCCCTGTTGGCGGCCGGTGCGCACGCGCAGGAGCGGACCGAGGTGCGCATTGCATACGACACCATTCCGCCGACTATCGACCCTCACATCTCGACGGCCTATTCCACGATGGATTTTGCTGCTCAGATCTTCGAGCCGCTTGTTACGCTCAACGCTGATTATGAGCCGGAGCTTGTCTTGGCCGAGTCCATTGACGTGAGCGACGACGGTAAAACCTACACTATCAAATTGCGCGAGGGGATAACCTTTCACAACGGCGAGCCGCTCACGTCTGACGATGCGGTGGCCTCGATGAACCGCTGGAAAGAAAAATCTATCCTCGCCCGCGGTACTCTTTCGGACGCAACTTTTCAAAAGGTTGACGATCTGACCCTCGAGCTGCAGCTGGCAGAGGCGGCACCGATGACCCTTTCGGTGATCGGCAACCCGATGCAATTCGCCGGGATCATGCCGCTGGAGATCATCGAGAGCGCACCGGCACAGGGCGTGACCGAATACGTGGGCACCGGCGCCTACAAGGTTGCGAATTGGGATACCGACCAAGAGATGCACCTGGCCAAATACGAGGACTATAGCTCGGTCGATACGCCGTCGAATGGCCTCGCCGGCTCCAAGAATCCAGGCGTCGACGACGTTTATATGGAAATCGTGACCGACGATTCCACCCGCGTTTCAGGCCTGCGCTCGGGGCAGTATGACATTGCACTGCGCCTACCGCATGACAATGCCGAACAGCTTCTAAATTCGGACGATCTGAAGGTCCATGCCGAGGATTATGCCTTCGTTGGCATGTTCTTCAACAAGAAGAGCGGACCCTTCACTGACATCAAGCTGCGCCAGGCGGTCAGTGCCGCGCTCGATATGAACGAGATCCTCTACGGCGCCCTTGGCAACGAAAAGTTCTATTCACTAGAGCATTCGCTCGCCTCGCCGAACCAAGTGTTGTGGTATAACAATGCCGGCAAGGAATACTACAATCAGAACGATGCCGAGAAAGCTCGCAAGCTGATCGAAGAGTCCTCCTATGACGGCGAAGAGCTGACATTCCTGGTGACGCGCGCCTATCCTCTGCATTTCTATGCGGCGATCATCGTGCAGCAGCAGCTTCAGGAGGTCGGCCTGAACGTGAAGCTGGCCGAATATGATTGGCCGACGCTGCTCGAGTATCGCGCGGATCCCGAAGCCTGGGACATGTTCGCGTCCGAATTCACCTTCGAGCCGACCCCGATCAACGCGATCTTCTTGCACTCGCGCAATCAGTATGCCGGCTGGACCGACAGCCCCGAAGTCGATGGTCTGATCGAGGAAATTCGCGTGACAGAAGACCAGGACAAAGCGCTGGATCTGTTCACTAAGCTTCAGGGAGAGTTGATGAAATACACGACCTACATTCGCTACGGTAACTACAAGCCGCTCCATGGTCTGTCAAAGGACATAGAAGGGTTCACTGTGTCCAACAACATCATTCTTTCAAACCTCTCGGTCGCCGAGTAGGTCAACGACGCGAAGCAAGGCGGTACCCCCAACATCGCCTTGCCCCCCCAACCAAAGTTGAAGGAATGTCCCATGTCGCGTGCTGTCACTGGTAATGAGATCCAGCAAACCGCTGCGGAGCCACTGCTGCGCGCCACGGACATTCGGCAGCATTTTCCGATTCGTCGAGGCTTTTTCAAACCCAACGCATATGTGAAGGCGGTGAACAAAGTTTCGTTCGACATCATGGCAGGCGAAACATTTGGCCTGGTCGGCGAATCCGGCTGCGGCAAGAGCACGCTTGGTCGTACGCTTTTGCGACTGATCGAGCCTACAGACGGTGCCTGCTATTTTCGAGGCGAGAACATCTTCGAGAAGACGCCGGACGAGTTTGGCAAGTATCGCCGCGAACTTCAGATGGTGTTTCAGGACCCGTATTCGTCGCTGAACCCCAAGATGCGGGTCGGATCTATCTTGGAAGAGGCCATGAGCATTCACGGGGTCGGCCATCGCAACGAAAGATCGGACCGCGTGATCGAGCTTCTTGAAACCGTCGGCCTATCTAGCGAGCATTTCTTCCGTTTTCCCCATGAGCTATCTGGGGGACAACGGCAAAGAATAAATCTTGCGAGGGCGCTGTCGCTTACGCCCAAAGTGGTGATCTGTGATGAGACGGTCTCAGCGCTCGACGTGTCTATTCAGGCGCAGGTGCTGAACCTCATGAAGCGCATTCGCAAGGAATTCGATCTTTCCTACCTGTTCATTTCGCACGATCTGGGGGTGGTGAAATACATTTCTGACAGGATCGGCGTCATGTACCTGGGCAATCTGGTAGAAGTCGCCACCGCCAAAGAACTGTTCGACGCTCCGAAACACCCCTACACTCAGGCGTTGATTTCGGCGCTGCCCAAGACGAACCCAAGAGACGAAAAGCAGCGGATCAAGCTGTCGGGCGAGGTGCCATCGCCTCTCAATCCGCCGAGCGGGTGCTGCTTTCATACAAGGTGCCCGCACGCGACAGACATCTGCCGGATGGTTGTCCCGACGTCGCGGACAATTTCCAACAATCACAAGGTCGCCTGCCACCTCTACGAGGACGGCGTATGAAGATGTATGACCGCGCTGTCACCCTCCTTGACCTGAGCGATGAACCGATCTCGCGACACACGCAGCTGCATTCGCTGACGTGGGATCCGCAGACGCATGACATACTTTACCTGAGCAATGAATCCGGGTCGACCGCGCTGTGGACCTACGCATTGAGCACCAAATCTCGCCGTGCGCTGACCGAGCCGGAGCTGAATGTCACCCGATTCTGGCTGGTCGATGAGCCGGGAGTTCGGCTGGTTGTCGCATGTGATCCTGATAGCACTGAACGCGAGCAGCTTTTTCTTCTGCGCAATGACGGCGCGCTTACCCCTTGGATTGAGGCGGCAGACAGCTATCACTATTTCGCCGGTTGCCTTATCGATGGGGAGGGCGTTTATCTGGCTAACGCCGCGTCAGAAACGCACCACCGTATCATGCGAACTGGTGTTTCAACTGGCGAGCCCCACGAGCTTGCCTCTATCGATGCGGTTCTGACATCGGCCCTTACCCTGTCGCCCCACCGGCTGTTGTTGCTCGAAGAGCGGACCAATATTGACCGGCGGTTTTGTCTGTTCGACACTGACACGGGGACGCTCACTGCCCTCGCTGCCGGTCAAGGCCGTATCGCTCAGATGCGCCGTCTGTCTGAAGGCGCGATCATTTTCTCGGGCGATCTTGGCGGTGAAAGGATCGGTCTTCATACGCTGGATCTGGGCAGCGGTGCGGTGAGGACTATCTTCGAGAGACCAAATCAGGACGTGCAGGAATTTTGTCTCCACCCACCGACGGGCCGCATTGCCATTGCCCTGCGCAGTGCTTGCGCGTCTCAGATCTTGATAACGGCGCTAGATGCCGAGGGCGTAGCGCAAGCTCTCACAGGCGATGCGGTCCATTTGCACTCGATGTGTTTTATCGGGCCAGACGACCTGCTAACAGTAACGTCTAGTCCATTCGGCCCTCCCGAGGTGCAGCTTCATTCGCTAGAGAATCTGGAGCAAAGGCCTGCGCTCTCTTGCAGTGCGCCTCTGGATTGCGCCCAAGAGGTCGATCGCTTCACGTCTTTTGACGGGCGCGATATTGAATTTGTCTTCCTGGGCCGCCCTGACAGCCGACAGGCGATTATCTATCTGCATGGCGGCCCCGAAAGCATTTTCGAGCGTTCGCATTCCCCTATACTTGAGAGCCTGGTAAAAAGTGGTGTCGCAGTAATCGCGCCGAACATCCGCGGAAGCGAAGGCTATGGGCGCGCATTTATTTCGCTCGATGACGGAGAGAAGCGCCTGGATGCCCTGAACGATGTGATCGCCTTGAGAGAGCATTTGTACCTGCACTATGGGCTGGGCCAAGGCCAGGTCGGGATAATGGGCCACAGCTATGGCGGCTTTATGACCCTGCTGGCCATCACGCATCATCCCACGCTTTGGAGTCATGCTGTTTCGATTGCCGGCATGTCGCACCTCGGTAATTTCCTCAAAACGGCACCTGCATGGCGCCGCAGGCTGCGGGAAATGGAATACGGCGACGCAGCCTCGCATGGCGATTTTTTCGACCTCATCGCGCCGCTGACCAAGGTCGCCGACATCCGTTGCCCCGTGCTTATTCTACATGGCGACAGCGACACGCGAGTTCCCACCTCGGAGTCTTCAGCGATGGCGAAGGCCCTGACCCGTGCGTGTAAGGATCATGAGATGCGGTGGATCGCGGGTGAGGGGCATTTTTTAACTAAGCGGACATCTACCGAGGCCGCCGCCGAGGCAATCCTCGATTTCATAAAAAGTACGACAAAGAAAACAGGAGAAACGGGCGGGCACCGCGCGCATCTGCACTCCAGACCGGAGGCCACATGATCAGCTATATTATCAAACGAATCCTGTCACTCATTCCAGTCTTGGCGGTTGTTGCCGTCGTGGTCTTCGCCCTTGTGCATCTGTCTCCAGGTGATCCGGCCAGCGTCATTCTCGGGCCCGATGCGTCGGCCGCGGATGTCGACCGTCTGCGCGAAGAGTTAGGCCTCAATAGCCCAGTCTTTCAACAGTTCTTCGTGTGGCTTGGCAACGCAGTCACTGGCGATCTGGGCGCGTCGCTCTACAACGGCACGCCCGTCACTGCAGTCTTTCTGGACTATTTTTGGCCCACGTTGTCTCTCGCCATCTTTGCGCAGATCATCGGCATCGTCGTTGCGCTGCCGATGGGTGTCTTTGCTGCCCTGAACCGCGGGAAGGGTATCGACGGTGCCCTGATGAGTTTCGCCCTGGTCGGCATTTCCGTACCGAGCTTTCTGATGGGGCTTTTGCTGATTCTATTCTTTGCGGTGTTCCTGAACTGGCTTCCCGTTGCGGGCTACGCGCCCCTGTCCGACGGCTTGCTGACGCATTTAAAGTTTCTGCTGCTGCCGGCGATCTCGCTGGGGTTCATTCAGGCGGCGTTGATCACACGGATCACGCGGGCCGCGATGCTTGAGGTGATGAACAATGCCTATGTCAAAACCGCCCGCGCCAAGGGACTGCCGCGTGCGGCCATCGTGGTCAAGCATACGCTGCGCAACGCCTTTATCCCCATCCTCGAGATCATTGGGCAGACCTTCACTACGCTCATCGCTGGCGCCGTGGTGGTCGAGTTCGTCTTCAACATCCCCGGATTGGGACAGCTGATCGTCAACTCCGTTGAGCGCCGCGACTTCCCGGTGATCCAGGGAACGGTGCTGATCGTTGCATTCGGCTACGTGCTAATAAATCTCATTATCGATCTGATCTACGGAATCGTCGACCCACGAGTGAGGCTTGACCAATGACCGACACGACCCGAAGTGCCGAAAACCTCAAGGCTACCAAGAGCCGATTGAAACGCGAGCAGCGCAGCCTTACAATCAAGCGGTTCATGGCGAACAGGCTAGCCGTCTGCGGCTTTGGCCTGACTGTCGTGATTTGCCTCTTTGCTTTCTTGGGGCCGCTGATTTCCAAGCATGGTCCACTGGACATCGCCCCCATCGACCGGCTTAAGCCGCCTTCGGCGGACCACTGGATGGGCACCGACAATTTCGGACGCGATATTTACGTTAGGGTCTTGTATGGCACGCAGGCCTCACTTCTGATCGGCTTCAGCGTAGCGTTGTTGTCTTCGGTGATCGGCGTGACGATCGGCCTGTATTCAGCCTACCTCAAACCACTCGACCATTTGCTGATGCGCATAACGGACGGTCTCATGGCGTTCCCTGCGATCTTGTTGGCCATCTCAGTAATTGCCGTTTTCGGGCCGACGACGCAGAACGTGATCTTGACGCTGGTGGTCGTTTATACGCCACTGATCGCGCGTGTGGTGCGATCGAACGCGCTTGTCGTAAAGGAACAGCCCTATGTCGAGGCGCTCCATGCGCTTGGGGCGAGCCAAATTCGCATCATCTGGAGGCACATTTTCCCTAACACCGTCTCATCGCTAATCGTTCAGGCCAGTTTCGTCTTTGCCGTCTCCATCATCACAGAGGCGATGCTGAGCTTTCTCGGGGTGGGAATTCCGGCTCCGCACCCCAGTCTGGGCAATATCCTCTACGATGGGAAGAACGTCATTACCACCGCGTGGTGGATGACGGTCTTTCCCGGCGTGATGATCATCGGGATCGTGCTGGGGCAGAACATTCTGGGCGACGGTCTGCGCGACTTCCTCGATCCTCACACGAATAAAGCCGTGTCTAAACACTAATACGAAAGGGCCTTCGAATGTCCGCTTCCCCGATTATCGACGTGCGCAATCTGCGAACACATTTTCACACCGAAAAAGGACGCGTCACCGCCGTGGACGACGTGTCGTTCCATGTAAAGCGCAACGAGATCCTCGGCGTTGTCGGCGAATCGGGCTGCGGCAAGAGCGTTACGTCGGAGGCAATCATGCAGCTGCTCAACACCGATATCACAGACTTTGAAGGTGAGATCATTTTCAATGGCGAGAACCTACTCGCGGTGGGCGAAAACCGGCTGTCCCAGATCAGGGGCAAGGAAATCTCGATGATTTTTCAGGATACGACCAGTTCGCTCAATCCCATCTATACTGTCGGCGATCAGATCATCGAGGCGCTTCAAACCCACGGCCGCCACAGCCACAAGGAAGCGGCCGCAGCCGCCTTGAAAGTGGTTTCGGCAACCGGCATCCCCTCACCCGAAAAGCGTTTGAAAGAGTACCCTCACGAGCTGTCGGGCGGCATGAGGCAGCGGATCATGATCGCGATGGCCCTTGTTTGTGAGCCCAAGCTTCTGATCGCGGATGAACCAACAACGGCCCTAGACGTGACGACGCAAGCCCAGATTCTCGACCTGATCATCCAGATGAAGAACAATTTGGACATGGGCGTGATCTTCATTACCCACGATATGGGCGTCGTCGCCGAAGTCTGCGATCGCGTTGCCGTTATGTATCTGGGCCAAGTGATCGAGAACAGCACGGTCGAAAGCCTTTTCGAAGCACCGCTGCATCCCTACACTAGGGGCCTCATGCAGGCGATGCCCACCATTGACAGCGACCCCCAAGCGGATCTCTACACCATCAAGGGAAAGGTGCCGTCCCTCTTTGATGTTCCGGACGGATGCCGGTTTGCTGCGCGCTGTCCCTACAGGACCGATAAATGTGTCTCGCAGGCCCCGACGCTTGATGCCGCGACGGAGGGCCACAAGGTTCGCTGCTGGCATTGGAAGGCTGTCGCGGATGGCACCGCCAGCGAAAAAGAGCCGGACGCTGAAAACGTTTGATGCGGGCTATTCCTCGAGGATGCCGAGCCCCTTGAGCCGCGTGACCTGGAAGTGAATTTCCGTAAACATAGATTCTGATATCCGGCTGACTGGCGCGCCATCGGGTGTCAGAAAGACAAGGTCCCATGCGATCCGGGGCACCAGCCGTTTCGAGACGACCGAGGTGCCTTCGAGCAGCAGCTCAGCAAAGGGATCGACAATCGCAACGCCCACTCCGCGATCCACGAGAGCGCACAACGCGCGCATGGTCCCCATCTCTGCGACGGTTCGCCGGTCCTTGCTTTCAGTTTGGATCACCTCGTCGATGCGTTTGCGCAGGGGGCTGTCGGGCATGAGGTCGACGAAGTTTTGGTCGTACAGCATGTCCGCAGAAATCTTCACCTCTTTTGCCAGCGGGTGATCGCGGTGCATGATGCAACGCGCCTCACAGCGCGCCAGCTTGCGGACGCGCGCGCTGTAGTTTCCCGCCTCGAGCGTGATTCCCAAGGCGACATCGCAGAAATTCTTGTCGAGGGTCCGGAGCAATTCCTGCATACCGACGTCAAGAACGCGTACTCCGACATCAGGGTGCTTTTCGTGAAAGCTGCGGATGGCATCGGGCAAAAACGTGTCCACAAAAGTGGGCTGCGAGGCGATAACGATTTTGCCAAGCTGGTTGTTCGCGATCGCGGCAGCATCCTGCGTGGTCTCGCGTAGCTGCGAGATAAGACGCATGACCGAAGCGTGGTATAGATGCGCTTCAGGTGTCGGTTTCAGCTGGTTTCGCTTTTTCTCGAACAGGGTAAACCCAAGCCTCGCTTCGAGCGTGTTCAGAAGCCTCGAAATCATCGGCTGGCTGATGCCGATCTCTTCGGATGCGGCCTTCATCGTGCCTAACTTCATATAAGCGTCGAACGCTTCCAGCTCTCGCAGTTTCAATTTTAGTGTTCCTTCAGATCTATAATGGGGAACGGATCTGCCGCCAGACCTTCATCCAGCCGGAGCCTTTGGGTTGGATGTCGAATGGCACAATGTGGCTATCTCGGCCTCACTGCGAACTTGGCCTACCCCTGCCGAGTGGTCCAGTGTCAATGTTAATGCATGGTCGACGGGGTTGTCACGTTAACGCGCCTGAGGTTGTTGGTCTCGATCTCGCAAAGAATGTGTTCCAAGTTCACGGTGCCGATGCATCTAGCAAGGTATTGTTTCGCAAAAAGCTGCGACGCGCTCGGGTTTTGGGGTTCGTTAATGAGTTACCAGCTTGGGTGATCGCAATGGAGGCTTGTGGGGGTGCCCACTTTTGGGGCCGCGAAATCGGCAAGTTGGGGGACGAGGTGCGGCTGATCCCGTCTTCCTACGTTAAGCCGTTCGTAAAGTAATGCTGAGATGCGCATCAAGATGTCCCTTGGTGGCAGAAGCCCAATCGAGTACCGTAAAAGCCTCGGCCTTATGCCGTGAAAACAGTCCAAGTTTTTGTCCGCACCCCCCTTGTTCACAGATCGCCTCCCGGCTGACAACCACGCCTCGCTCTGCCATCAGGTCTTCGACATCTGCAGTGCTCAGTGCGAAGCGGTGATACGCCCAAACCGCGTAGGCGATGATCTCTCGGGGATAGCGGAAGCCTTTCAGGCGCGGCATTTGGGTTGGAAAGCTCATGAGGCTGACATAGATTGATCAAATCGGGTCATCAAATTGGCAATACCCAGCCGTCGCCTCCAGGCATGTTCTCGTTCGAGAAATGGTTGCGTTTTAGCTCGCGGAGTATCGTTGTTCTACAGCCCTTCAGAACGCGTTCTTTGCAAAAGCACATTAGAATCGAGAAAGAGGTTTGCAATTGCTGCTTGCTGCAAAAGCTCGGTAAAGGCTTTAACATGAATATTGGGCTCATGATGTCGAGAGCGAATGAGGCTAACTGAAGTGGAAATCTTTTCCTTCAATGGGCGTACTTCCACATCTACCAGCGACAGATGATTGATGGCGAAACGGTCCAGCAGCGCATACCCGACATCTTCGCGTACCAAGGCAAGCGCCAGCTCAGCCCTAGGGACTTCAGCGACAATTCTCGGCTGGACTTTGCATTTTGCAAACGCGTCCGAGACCAGGCGCTCAAAGGGGACACCTCTGTTGTAGCTGACCAACTGGTAATGCGATAGTTCCGTCAAGCTTACGATTTTCCTGCTTGATAGGGGGTGACCAGATTTGAAGACGCAAACCATGTGTCCTTCGGCCAAAGTGGTCACTTCGAGGTTTTCATTCTCAATAGCTAAGACGGTGATGGCGAGATCGGCTTGGCGTGAAATCAGCTCGTCTGGAACTTCAGCCATGAGGGCGGTCCAATACTTCACCGACACGTCTGGGTTTTTCTTCAAATGGGCAGAGACTACACTTGGAATGAACCCGAGGGCGAGACTGGGACTGGCGCAGATGGATAGCTTTCCTGTGGGCCGCTCTGACAGGTCCTCGGCAAAGCGGCTCACCTGCATGGCCGCATCGTAAAGACGGACCACGTGCTCAAAGAGAAGCTGGGCTTCCTGTGTAGGAAAGAGCTTCCCTTTTCTGCGGTCAAATAGCCGCATCGATAGAACCTGCTCAGTATGCGCGATGGTGCGGCTGATTGCAGGTTGTGAAACATTCAAAATGCTCGACGCACCATTCATAGAGCCGGCAATCATGACGGCCCTGAAAACTTCCATCTGCCTGATACTAAACTTCATTCTTCGATCATATAACCTAACAGTATAGACTTGTACATATTCAAATAGGACAAACTCTTTCTGTCGACTTAAGGATGGGTACCAACAAAGTTTTTGTCTTGGGAGCCTACCGAAAATGACCAAATACATAGGATTCGTAGGGCTCGGCAAAATGGGATTGCCCATGGCTGCGAACTTGACCCGCAAAGGCAACCACAGGGTCCTTGCCTATGATTCGAGCGCCGTGCCTTTTGAGGCTCTTTCCAAGCATGAAGCGTGGGGGGATAACCTTTACAAGGCTGATAGTTTGGCCGAACTTGAACGCTGTACCTACGTTATTGTCATGTTGCCAAACAGCATGGCAACTAACCGTGTCGTCAAAGGCGACAAAATCAGTGACGGTTTGATCGACATCTTGCAACCAGGCACAACGATCATTGATATGGGTTCGTCAAATCCTTCAGAGACGTTGCAACTTGGTCGGCTTCTGGCTCCCCGCGGGATCCAGCTGATCGATGCACCGGTGTCTGGCTCTGTCGCTAAGGCCGTCCTAGGGCAACTTACGATTATGGTCGGCTGTGATAAGAATCGTCTGGAAAGTTTGCGTCCCGTTCTCGGACAAATGGGAACAAACCTGGTTTCTACGGGCGGTATTGCTTCTGCACACACGATGAAGGCGCTGAACAATTACGTTTATGCCGCTGGCCTGCTCGCGACGAGTGAGGCCGTCAACATAGCCGAAAATCTGGGATTGGACCTTTCGGTCTTTGCGTACATTCTGAACAATTCAAGTGGGCGCAACGTGGCAACCGAAACCAAACTGGAACAATTCATCATTTCCGGCAAATACTCCGGCGGTTTTTCACTCCAACTTCAAGCTAAAGACTTGAGAACAGCAGCATCGCTTCAGGAACTGTCGAACTTTCATGCAGCACAACTGTCAGCTTGTGCCGATCTTTGGGATCAAGCTGCGCAGTCTCTCACAACAGATGCAGACAATACGGAAATCCATAAATACCTGCGGTTGATTTCCGAAGCAGACATAGAAAAGGAAGCGGCCCGATGACACTAGTGAACATTAGAAAGCGCGCCTTCACGGTTGAAACAACCCACCACGAACATGGGCCGCCCCCCTCGAAACCTCTACGGCTTGCCGCTGCTTCCGCTGTCATAACGAACCCCTTTGCTGGAACCTACCAAGAGGATTTGATGCCATTCATGGCGGAACTCAGAAACCTAGGGCGCCTCCTTGCGGAAGAGTTGGTCAACTACTTCGGAAAGGAGAGCGTCGAAGTTTACAGCAAGGCGGTGATCGTAGGTCTGAACGGTGAAATGGAGCACGGTGCCGTTTGGCATGAAGCTGGGGGCTGGGCGATGCGCGAAGCTCTGGGCCAGCCCAAGGCAATGGTTCCAGCTAACAAAGCGGTTGCGTCGGCTGGCTATCGGCTGATGGTTCCAGTTCACTACATTCACGCCTCCTATGTTCGCAGCCATTTCAATTCATTCGAGGTTGGCATTCAGGATGCACCAAAAGCAGATGAAATTCTGTTCTCTCTCGTTATGGGAGACGGCGGCAGGGTTCATTCTCGCCTTGGTGGACTTTTGAAAGAAGAAGCGATTGGAAATGATGGTCTTCGCTAAGCTATGGACCGTGAAGTAATTTCTACAGGTTTGCGCGGCAGGCACTTTTAAAAAGCAGCCCGTGGTTTCACTAGGGAAGAAATCAAGCGATGCGCTACAAATCGTATTGCGACGCAAAGATATTGCAGTGGTCAACCTGATTGGCTGGAATGCGGAATTTTAAAAGTTTTCAGGGAGGAAAACATGAAGAAATCTAAACTAATCACAGCAGCAATATGCATTGCCTTGGGGGCCCCAAGCATAGCAAAAGCTGAAACATTCTTGAACATTCTCACTGGGGGAACATCCGGTGTCTACTACCCGCTCGGGGTGGCCCTTTCCACGATCTACGAAGATACGATTCCCGATGTGCGGACCTCGGTACAGTCGACGAAGGCATCAGTTGAAAATTTGAACCTGCTCCAGACCGAACGGGGGGAAGTTGCGTTTGCAGACAGCGCCGGACGGGCGTGGCGCGGCGAAGCCGAAGCTGGTTTCCCAAAGCCTTTGGACAAGCTTCGCGTTCTTGCTGCCGTCTACCCAAATTACCTTCAAGTCGTTGCTCGGGACGGTCTGGACATCAACAGTCTGGCCGACCTCGCGGGCAAGCGCGTCGCGGTTGGTGCGCCAAAATCGGGAACCGAACTACATGCGCGCACGATTTTCGCTGCAGCCGGCCTGACCTATGAAGATTTCGCTCAGGTTGAGTATCTGTCGTTTGCAGAGAGTGTCCAATTGATGAAGAACCGGCAGCTGGACGCTTCGCTTATTTCATCGGGTCTGGGAGTTGCCGCCATTCGCGATCTTTCCACCTCGGTCGACATCAAGGTTTTGGCGTTGCCTGAAGACGTTTTGTCAAACATAGAAGATGCTGGATATGTCACGGCCACTCTTCCCGGCGGCACGTATGATGGAAACCCCGATGATATCACAATCATTGGGGTCAAGAACTACCTTATGTCCCATAGCGGTGTTTCTGACGAGCTGGCCTACGAAATGGTCAAGCAGATGTTCGATAACATTAGCAATCTGAGGTCCGCCCATTCGGCGGCACGGGAAATCTCTCTGGAGACCGCTACCGAGGGCCTTCCTTTGCCGCTTCACCCGGGCGCCGAGCGCTTCTACAAAGAAACTGGCGTGCTAACTGAATGATATGATGTTTTTCGCGTCTTCCCGTTCCAGTGCAAGCTCGGGATGGGAGGTTCGTGATTTAACCACACCATGAAGATCGCTCTTGTAGCGGCGCATTCCCACAGGATGAATTCATGACTAATGGGTCTACTCAAACGCCTGCCGGCGCATCGCCGGTCTCCGCGAACAGCGAGGTGCCGTTGACGCCGGTGGATCGCTTCAAACGCGGTGGAATAATGGCACGTGCCTTATTCATTATCGCGATTGCCTTCTCGTCCTGGCAGATTTTGACGGCTGCGGGCATTATTATCGAGGGCTCGCTTGTAATACGCTCGATCCATGTAGGCTTTGTATTGCTTCTCGTGTTCTTGCTGCATGCGCATCTTAAAATCGGTTGGAAGAAATGGCTCGATGTCGGTCTGGGCGCATCGGGTTTCGTGCTCGCATTCTACCATTGGATTTTTGAGGGTGACCTTATCTTGCGCGCGGGCATGCCCACCACTTCCGATTTGATCGTCGGATGCGCAATGGTTGCATTGGTTTTCGAAGCTGCGCGCCGGGTGATGGGCATTGGGTTGCCTATCGTGTGCGGGCTCTTTCTGGCGTACGGTTTGCTGGGCCAATACTTGCCCAGCCCATTGAATCACCGCGGCTATGACTTCTCGCAAGTTGTGGATCAGATGTTCCTGGGAACCGAAGGCATCTTCGGAATTCCTACCTACGTTTCGTCCACATATATCTTTTTATTCATTGTCTTCGGCTCATTTCTCGAGCGGGCCGGCATCGTCGAATTGTTTACAGGCTTGGCAATGGGTGCAGTCGGCAACAAAACTGGCGGTCCTGCCAAAGTCGCCGTCGTGTCATCAGCTATGATGGGCACGGTGAACGGATCGGGAATTGCTAATGTCGTCACCACGGGTCAATTCACGATACCCTTGATGAAGCGATCCGGCTTTTCGCCCACTTTTTCAGGTGCTGTTGAGGCAACAGCATCCATGGGCGGGCAGATCATGCCGCCCGTCATGGGCGCAGTGGCCTTCATCATGGCCGAGACGCTGAACATTCCTTATATTGAGGTTGTGCGCGCGGCGATTATTCCCGCCCTTCTTTATTTTGGAACAGTCCTGTGGATGGTGCATTTGGAAGCGTCGCGTCTGGGTCTGGGTGGTATGGATATCCCCAACGATCAACCGACCGCGCTACAGCGTCTGCGCGAGAAGTGGTACCTTTTGCTCCCTCTGGTTGTCCTGGTGTCCATGCTTTTCATGGGTTTCACGCCACTTTTTGCAGGCACTATGGGACTGGCATTCACGGCGCTTTTGATCCTTGGATTGGGCTTGACGGCGAACTGGCCGAATGTCTGGATACGAACAGCATTCTGGATTGCCCTTGCGTTCTTTTCGTCGGCCTTCCTAGAGTGGGGGATTGAGGCAACGTTCCTGTTGATCGCCGCGCTTGCTGTCCTTCTATTCTTCTTCAAGGGCGGCGGTGCTACCTTGCGGTTGTGCATCGAGGCACTGGAAGAAGGGGCCCGCAATGCACTGCCTGTGGCGACGGCCTGCGCCCTCGTCGGTGTCATCATCGGTGTCATGACATTGACAGGTGCGGCGAACAGTTTTGCACGCGTCATCGTCGATGTTGGCGAGAACAGCCTGTTTCTTTCATTGCTTCTGACGATGCTCGCTTGCCTTGTGCTTGGAATGGGGATTCCGACGATTCCTAACTACATTATCACAAGCTCACTAGTGGGGCCGGCACTTGAACAATTGGGCGTCCCGCTCCTGGTATCGCACATGTTCGTTTTCTACTTTGGGATCATGGCCGACTTGACGCCGCCCGTGGCCCTGGCTGCATTTGCCGCAGCGCCCATAGCGAAGGCATCTGGCATGCGCATTGGTCTGCAATGTATGAAGATCGCCATCGCTGGATTTGTCGTGCCCTTCATCGCCGTTTACTCTCCAGTCCTGATGTTGCAAGATGGAGGACCGGTTGCCGAACACTTCGGTTATCCACTTGCAGTCGCGTATGTATGCTTCAAGGCTGCCATTGCTGTAGGCCTTTGGGGAATAGCCGCAATCGGCTTCATGCGCGTTCAGATAAGTTGGCCCTACCGCCTGTGGGCGATTGTGGGCGCATCTTTTCTGGTTTTGGCGCAGCCACTTACGGACGAAATCGGGTTGGTCATAGCGTTTTCGTTCATTGCAATCTTGTGGTTCAAGTCCCGTACCGTAAGGGCTCCGGCGCTCGTGGAATCGGGCAAATGAACACGCCTGCGCTGGCTCTGCTGTGCATCAGTCTTTTCGGTCCAAATACACCCGATCACCAGCCTCTGGCGATTAAACTTCCGGATAGGACATTCACCTTGAAGTGGGTGCATTCGATTGAACGGTCTGGATGGGAGGAAACGTGGCGCGTCACGGTGGATGGGTTCACGCCGGTCAATGCGCGGATCAAGACTGGGGGTTCCGGAATGGAGCCGCCCCTGTCGTCAGACTTCATTGATGGCTGGTATGTCTATGTTCCGGAAGTCGGCCCGGTCCTGGAAATTATAATCCCCGACAGTGATTTCACGTCACCAATGCAAATTTGTGTTCAAGATGATTGCGCGCCAATGTCTGACGCTGCCGCTCGCAAACCTAACGACATCAGGCCAATTCGGATTTGGAGCGGTTCAGGCTGCTCTCAGATCGCAATGCCACCGCAACATATCCGCGTCGGCGTAGGAAGCGGAGAAGAGGGGAAAAACCTCTAGCCGAGGCGGCACCAATCGGGTGAAATGGACGGTAGGCGTCAGCTGGCCCCCCACCTTTTCAAAATCCATCATTTTTTAGAAGCCGTCCGTGTTTTGGAACAGGGATGGAATTTCTCAATGGAGGATACATTGGAGCCTTTCCGGTCGGGCGGAGTTGATGTCTCCGCCACGGGTCGGCGGCGCTGGCCTGATGATCTCAAGGCCCGGATTGTGGCGGAGACCCTAGAACCCGGAGTAACGGGTCGCGGTGTTGCCGGAAGCCATGGGGTGCGCCCGAACCGCCTCACGGAATGGCGACGACTTGCGAAAGACACCCGGGTTCGCATCGCTGATGCTAAGAGCAACAGTATTGATAGTACTGTTAAGCGAAATTATTCGACCAAGCGATGCTTCATGTTTATTTAGGTGGGTCCAGCATATGCGCTACGGACCTAAACGCCCCATAGGTCAGCGCCATACAGACCAATTACTCGTTCATGTGTAGATGAATGTGAGATCCGCCACCCGAGTGGGGAGCGCGAGGTTTTCAGGCGCGGCCTTCTCGCTCATCACGCGCCCGCGCCTCTGCCAAACGCTCGACCGGATCGCTACGGCCGCCACCGCCAGGGGTAACGATCGACACCACCTGACCGGGGACGAGGGGTTCTGTCGCATAGATTTCGCATGGCAGAAGAGGAGTCTTCCCTGGACACAATTATGCAGCGAGGGACGCGAACTGCTTGAATGCCGTGATGCCTGTTTGTGCTAGCTGGCCCTTACGGATCATATGCGCGGTTTCGATCCCAGCAAGCGTTGCTGCCGCAGAATGGAACGCTTTGAAGCCGAGCATCGACCGTGTGATCCGTTTAATGAAGCGATGATCCTGCTCGATGATATTGTTGATGTATTTGGATTGAACGATGTTGATGATCCGACCAACCCCCGTGAATTTGAGGATGACGTTTAGACTTTGCAGACCAGCTAAGTTGGCGCCGCTCTTGTCGATGGGAATTCGGTCTGGGACGCCGTTGGTGCCAACAGCTCGCTTGAAGAACCTTCGCGCGGCAGCTGTATCGTAAGCGCCCAATTGTTACCGCCTGCCGCGTGAACCCATACTCACTTAAGTACTGTCGTTATTGTCGTCGTTACTGACGTCGTATGAGATGGGATGAGCTATGCGTCATGAAGTGATTGTCGGCGTTGAGCGAAGGCGCCGTTGGCGCGAAGAGGAGAAGTTATCGATCCTTGGAGAGGTTGGCTTAAATGGCGCAACAGTCAGTGATGTCGCGCGATGTCATGACATTACACGCCAGCATATCTACCAGTGGCGCCAGGAGCTTCGGCGTAAAGGGGTTTTGCCGCGGACTTCGGAGACGGTTTTTCTGCCGCTGCCTTCGCCTTCTTGCGAGGAGCCGGAGCAGTCAAGAGATCGGCAACACTTGGATATCGAAGTCGTGCTTGGAAATGGTCGCAAGCTGCGCTGTGCCAGTGATCTGCCATTAGAGCGCGTACAGCAGCTTATTCGGGCAGTTGAGGCAGCATGATTGGACCTGGAACTGGCGTCCGTGTGTATCTGGCGTGCGGTGTGACGGACATGCGCAAAGGGATCGCAGGTTTGTCCGCCATGGCTCAAGATGTATTACGCCAGAAGCCCACGGGCGGTGCTGTGTTTGCTTTCCGGGGTCGGCGCGGGGACCGGGTGAAGCTTCTTTACTGGGACGGTCAGGGGTTTTGTCTCTATTACAAGGTTCTGGAACGTGGCCGCTTTCCTTGGCCGAGCGCGGAAGACGGTGCCTTGAGGTTGACCTCTGCACAGCTTGCGATGCTCTGGGAAGGCATCGACTGGCGACGCCCCGCTTGGGGCGCTCCGCCTGCGCGCGTGGGGTGATTTTAGCTTCTGATCTGCTATATTTATATGGTGTTTGCGCCTGATTTTTGGTAGTCAGGCGCATGTCGCACTCAGCCAAAAACCTTCCAAATGATCCCGCCGAATTGAAGGCGATGATCGCGGCATTGCAGGCTGAAAATGCTCAGATCGCGGCGGAAAACGCCAAGATGTCAGCCACGCTGCGGGCCCATGATCAATTGGTTCAGGCGCTTCGCCTGCGGATCGCAATGTTGCAAAAGCTGGCTTCTGGCAAATCGTCGGAGA
>NZ_JBBMQL010000016.1:0-73408 GCF_038900015.1 Sulfitobacter sp. AS92 | reverse complement strand
GCGCATGGGAATGCGCCGCCCTTTTTGCATTCGGCCTCCGAAATCGGTTTAGCTAAACACAGATGCCATATTGCGACATCTTGCGAGCAGGTATTGCTGAAAGGGGGAGGGATCCGGTCAGCCAGGTGAAAATAAACCTGACTGAGACCGGCGGCCCGGAAAGAGCCTTGGTATTACAAGGATATACGGACCGTCGTACCGCCGGTGCGGACACCCGCGATACTGGCGGACCATGGCCATCTACCACTCTGGGTACCAGTAAGGTATTCCATACCCTAATATATTACGTATCCATCACAAACATCTGGTTCGCAAATGCAGCCTTTAGAACAGCCTGTGCCGTCGTCTCAACCGACAGCGCTTCGCGGGCAAGACGCAAGTGCTTTTCCACAGTGGCCGCAGTCAGACCCATCAGAAGGGCGATGTCCTGCGTGGTCTTCCCATCTCCGACCCATTCAAGCACTTCCAGCTGGCGCCGCGTGAGGCTGCGGTTAGGGCTGCTATAGGGCAGGGAGAGAATTTTAAGGTGGGCGATCTCATTCATCAGCTGAATGTCGGCCCCATGCTCAGTCCAGATTGCGTCGACGTCCGCTTGTCTCATGCCACGCTTTGCCGTCAGGGCAATCGCACCTTTGGACCGGGCTGAGATCGAACGAAAGCTAATTGTATAGCCAGCCGTAACATCCATAGAGCGGTTAAACTCAATGACACGGCTTTCGGCTTCGGTCAGACCTTCACCGAGCGCGATTTCACGCAAAGCGCCCCAGCTGCAAGCGCCTTCGTTGTTGAGCGCCCAACGCACCATGGGCGCATGGAAATAGAGCCCGCTGTGGAGGTAGCCTTTAAGGTATTCCGAGCTTTGATTGCTCAGAATGACAAAATCCGCCGGATCCCCCAGCGACGTCGGCGTTCGGTAGCGCGTAAAGCCATAAATCAACCGATCGAATCCGAAGTCAGCCATCTGTCGCGTGTGGGCATCCCAGAGTTCTTCGATGGTCGGGCTATGTGCGATCTTGTGTAGATAGTCGCGCAAATTCATTAGTTTGCGAGGCGATGTTGAAGGGCTTGAAGGGCCAAAACATAGCCATGCGCGCCAAAACCACAAATTTGGCCCAGGGCAACGGGCGCGATATAGGAGGTGTGGCGATAGGTTTCTCGCGCATGAATATTGCTCAAATGCACTTCCACCACAGGCAGCTCAACCGAGGAGATGGCGTCCATCAAGGCAATTGATGTGTGCGTATATGCGCCGGCATTTAGGACAATGCCATCGTGCTGGCCGCGCGCTTGATGGATCAAATCAATCATCATGCCTTCATGGTTGGACTGTGCAAACTGCATATCCAATCCAAGCCGCGCAGCTTCCGATGCACAGAGAGCTTCGACATCCGCCAAAGTCGTTTTGCCATAGACCTCAGGCTGTCGCGTGCCCAACAGGTTCAGGTTCGGGCCGTTTAAAATAAGTACAGAGGCCATAATTACTCGCTTACAATCATCTCGATAGTGTTAGCGGAGCGAAACTGGCGCTGTCCAGCGTCAGCTGGCATTGAGATGTTACTGTGGCGAGAAAATCGCAACAATGGGTCGTAGTATATGGATTGATACTTATAATTGGTATTATGTAATTAAACGCTAGTGTGCGGTGCGCGAAAGCGCTTATCCCAATGCATATCCTGCGCCGCGTACAGTCCTAATCGGATCGCCACCGCCTTCGCGGGTCAACGCTTTGCGCAGCCGTGCGATGTGAACATCCACGGTACGGGTATCGACATAGATATCGCGCCCCCAAACATGATCGAGAAGCTGATCTCGGCTGAACACCCGACCGGGCTTTTCCAGCAACGTCGTGAGCAGCCGGTATTCCGTTGGTCCCAGCTTCAACTCACTACCTGCGCGGCTCACGCGGTGACGCTCTGGATCAAGCTGGATGTCATCAAAGCTCAGCAGCGCGCCCGCGGCTGCGGGTCTTGTCCGACGCAGCTGGGTCCGTACGCGCGCCATGAGTTCGCGCAGATTGTATGGCTTGATCACATAGTCATCCGCGCCGGTCTCAAGGCCGCGCACGGTATCGACTTCCTCAGATCGCGCAGACAGCATGATGACCGGGATATGCCGCGTGCTCTCGCGCGTCTTAAGCTGGCGGCACACCTCTATGCCGCTCATCAAGGGCATCATCCAATCGAGGATCACCAGATCAGGTGCGGCCTCTGATACCAAGAGCATGGCCTCTTCACCATCCTCAGCGCGGCGCACCTCAAAGCCTTCGGCTTCAAGGTTATAGGCCAGAACTTCACGTTGCGCGGGCTCATCTTCTACCAGCAAAACCTGTGGCCGTGTTACGTCCATCGTCTCAGTCCTTCGTAGTCACTGAGGTGCGATCGGCTTTTGGCCGGTCTTCCTCGGGCGTGACGCCGGTTACGAGATAGACGACCTGTTCCGCAATGGCCGTGACATGGTCGCCCATACGCTCGACGTTTTTGGCGATGAAATGCAGGTGCATGCAAGCCGTGATGCTGCGCGGGTCTTCCATCATGAAGGTCAGGAATTCGCGGAACAGCGCGTTGTACATCTGATCGACATCTTCGTCGCGCGTGATCACGTCGCGCGCCAGATCAGCGTCGCGCTGGATATAGGCGTCAAGCGCATCTTTCAGCATCGCCTCGACCGCGCCAGCCATGCGGCGGATCGCACCGGTGCTGTCGCTAACCGGCTCCATCTGGTTGAGCACGCTGGTCCGCTTGGCCATGTTTTTTGCATAATCGCCAATACGTTCTAGGTTAGCGCTAATCTTGATGACGCTGAGTGTTAGCCGCAGGTCAATCGCCGTGGGCGCGCGCAATGCAATGACGCGGGCGGCGCTTTCGTTGATCTGCTCTTCCAGCCCATCAATGGCCTTGTCCCCTGCCCGCACCTCATTGGCGAGCTCTTCGTCGCGGGTTTCAAGTGATTGCGCGCCGCGGCGGATGGCGTCTTCGACCAGGCCACCCATTTTGAGGATCTGTGCCTGGACGGCTTCCAGATCGCGGTCGAATGCTGATGCAATGTGTTGATCTGACATGATATTATCCAATACGGCCGGTGATGTAGCTTTCAGTGCGCGGGTCTTGGGGGCGCGTGAAAATGTCGTCGGTGTCGCCATATTCCACGAGGTTGCCGAGGTGGAAGAAGGCGGTTTTCTGGCTCACACGCGCGGCCTGTTGCATCGAGTGCGTGACGATCACGACGGAGTAGTTCTGGCGCAATTCGTCAATCAATTCCTCGACTTGCGCGGTGGCAATTGGGTCAAGCGCCGAGCAAGGCTCATCCATCAACAACACTTCGGGCTCCGTGGCCACGGCACGAGCGATGCACAGACGCTGCTGCTGGCCACCCGACAGACCCGTGCCCGGTGAATGCAGACGGTCCTTCACCTCGTTCCAGATCGCCCCACGGCGGAGCGCCTGTTCGACAATCTCGTCTAGATCAGATTTGTTGCGCGCCAGCCCGTGAATGCGCGGGCCATAGGCCACGTTGTCATAGATCGACTTGGGGAACGGGTTGGGCTTTTGGAACACCATGCCTACCTTGGCCCGCAGCTGCACCGGGTCGACGCGTTTGTCATAGATGTCTTCGCCGTCGATGCGAATATCACCGGTGACGCGCGCTGCATCAATTGTGTCGTTCATCCTATTGATACAGCGTAGAAAAGTCGACTTCCCGCAGCCCGAAGGGCCGATGAAGGCCGTCACTGTTTTATCGTTGATGTCGATGTCCACGTCGCGAATGGCGTGGCTGTCACCGTAGTAGACCTGCACATTGCGGGCCGCGATCTTGACGGGTTGGGTTGTCACGTCACTCTCCGAATATCTGTTGTCTTTCATGGGTCCCGTCCTTTGTTTACCAGCGTCGCTCAAAGCGGCGGCGCAGCAGCACGGCAATGGCATTCATCGAGATCAGGAACACCAGCAAGATGATGATACCGCCCCAAGCACGTTCATAGAAGGCCGGGTCGGCGCGTTTGGCCCATTCGTAAATCTGGGCCGGCATGGCGGAATTCGGGGACATCAGCCCTTCGGCGATGCTCTCCGGCGGGTTGGAGGCGATGAAGCCGACCATGCCGATAAGTAGCAAAGGTGCTGTTTCACCAAGGGCTTGCGCCAGCCCGATGATGGTGCCGGTCAGGATGCCGGGTGCGGCCAGTGGCAGCACATGGTGGAAGACCGATTGCATTTTCGAGGCTCCTACTCCCAGTGCCGCATCCCGGATCGAGGGCGGCACGGATTTCAGCGAGGCGCGGGTCGAGATGATGATCGTCGGCAGGGTCATCAGCGTCAGCACCAGACCACCGACCAAGGGTGCGGAGTTTGGCAGGTGCATGTAATTGATAAAAACCGCAAGGCCAAGGATACCAAAGACGATCGACGGGACCGCCGCGAGGTTGCTGATATTCACCTCAATGATGTCGGTGATCCAGTTTTTCGGTGCGAACTCCTCAAGGTAGATCGAGGCCGCAACGCCGATGGGCAGCGCCAGCACCAGCACCACAAGAATCATCGCAAAAGAACCGATCATCGCCACGCCCATGCCCGCCGCTTCGGGGCGCGCATCAGAGGCGTCGGCGCCAGTAATGAAGTCGAGGTTAAAGCGTTTTTCAATGCTGCCATCGGCGATCAGCGCGTCGACCAGATCGAGTTGTTCGGCGCTGATGTTCTTGTCATTGGCGATGCTCTCACGGGTGACACGGCCCTTGAGATAGCCATCGACGCGGCTGTTGGTGAGAAACTCAAACTCCGGATCGCTGCCGATTAGGCCCGGGTTGGCAAGCACATGGTCGCGCAGCTGTGCGGCGGCATCTTTTGAAAGGATGCCAGCCATAGCCTTGGTCTTCAGGTCGCTTTCGATGCCTGCGGCTTCAATCTTGTTCTCGAAGGCAGCGTTCAGCAGAGGGGAATAACCGAAGGTTGAGACCTTTTTGATGTCTTCCAGATCACGATTGCCGTTCTTGTCGAGCTTGTCTTCCAAAAGCGGCACGGAAAGCGTCACATAGGTCTGCTGGAACGCGCCTGTCCCGCGCGAGATGATGGTAAAGAGCAGCGTCAGCAGCATCAGCAGGCCGATGGTGATGGCTGCAATACCATAGAGTTTGAAACGTCCCTCGGCGGCATTGCGGCGTTTGGTGCGCCCGTCTTGCACCAGCAAGGATGCGCCGCGGGGGTCTGCCATGGGGGCTGCGGGATTAGGGATATCGCTCATTCGTACTGCTCCCGATATTTACGCACGATGTAGAGGGCCAGCACGTTCAGGCCCAAGGTCAGGACGAAAAGGGTCAGACCAAGCGCAAAGGCGACCAACGTTTCGGGGCTGGCGAAATCGCTGTCCCCGGTCAACTGGCTGACGATGCGGGTGGTGATGGTGGTCATGGCCTCAAGTGGGTTGCCGGAGATGCGGGCGATGGCCCCTGCCCCCAGCACCACGATCATCGTCTCACCGATGGCGCGGCTGGCAGCCAGCAGAACGGCCCCGACGATGCCGGGAAGTGCTGCGGGGATGACCACCTGGCGGATCGTCTCAGAATGGGTGGCACCTAAGCCGAAGGACCCGTCGCGCAGCGACTGGGGCACTGCGTTGATGATGTCATCGGACAGGGACGAGACGAAGGGGATCAGCATGATGCCCATAACCAGCCCGGCGGTCAGGACCGAGGTCGCCCCCGACATCCATTCGACGCCCAAAAGCCCTTCGTCACCACGACCAAACACTTGAACAAGGAACGGGCCCACGGTTAGCAGCGCAAAGAGGCCGTAGACGATTGTGGGAATACCGGCGAGGATCTCCAGCAGCGGCTTGGCCGTCGCACGCACTTTCGGCCCCGCATATTCGCTCAGGTAGATCGCGGCGAAAAGTCCGATGGGCACGGCCACCAACAACGCGATAAACGAGATATAAAGCGTCCCCCAAAGCAGCGGCAGGATCGACAGATCACTGTCACCGCGGAAGTTGGGCGCCCAAGAAGAGCCGAAGAAAAAGTCGGTCCAAGGATGCAGGTTAAAGAAGTTAATCGTCTCAAACAGCATCGACAGCACGATGCCCACGGTGGTGAGGATCGCCAACGATGCGGCGAGGATCAGCAGTGCCTTGATGCCGCCCTCGACCCGGTTGCGGGCGCGAAACTCTGCGTTGGTTTCGCGCAGGACAATGAGCAGTCCGGCCAAAGCAATTAAAGCGACGATGATGTTGCGCCAGAAATTGCCCCTGGCCGTCATCTCGCGGAAGGCCTGAGCGGCGCCAAGCACCTCGGGACTAATATCGCCGCCAATCGCCACACCCTGCTCGGCCAGCCAAGCGCGCAGATCGTCTGCGGCAGACAAATCTGCTGCATCCTCCACGCTGATCACCCCAGCAGAAACCGCAGCATCAAGCCCATCTGCCAGACGGCGCACATCGCTCATCAGTAGGTTAACGGATGACCCTTCGGGCACCGCTCCGGCAGGGATCATTTCCACGACCGAAGATTGCACCAGCATCGGCTGAACCAGCAGCCAAATACCTAAGACCAAAAGTGCGGGCACGGCGACGCTCATCACCGCGTTATAGCCGTAATAGCTGGGCAGCGAATGCAGGTTGCGGCTGTCGCCTTGGGCCGAAGCCAAAGCCCGACCCCGCGTAAGGAAGTACCCGCCCAGTGCCAAAGCCGCGATCAGCATGACCAGCGGCAGCACCGCGCCTGATGATAGAATTTGTCCCACATGTCCCCCGGTGGATCAAAAAGCGAAAAACCGGAGGCAGTCACCCGCCCCCGGTGTCGTTGTAGTGAGGTTTAGGAACCGTTGCCCAGCACAGTCTCATCTGTAACCACGGACTGGGTCTCGGCCAGCTCGGGGTCGGATACCAGACCGTATTCGGCCAGCGGGCCGTCGGGGCCAGCCACTTCGTCGGCGACGAAGAATTCAGCATATTCCTTCAGGCCCGGGATCACACCGATGTGGGCTTTCTTGACGTAGAAGAACAGCGGACGCGATACTGGGTAGTCACCCGAGGCGATGCTCTCGGTGGTTGGCTCTACGCCGCCCATGGTGGCTACCTGCAGCTTGTCAGTGTTGTTCTCATAGAAGGCCAGACCGAAGACGCCGATGCCGTCTTTGTTGCTTTCGATCCGCGCCAGTGTCTCGGTGTAGTCGCCGTCGATGTCTACGGATTTACCGTCAGTGCGCAGGCTGATGCACTCTTTCTCGGCGGCCTTCTCGTCGCCGCCCGCGGCTTCGGCAAAGGCTTCAAGATCGCCCGTTTCTTCACAGCCAGCGAGGATCACTTTTTCCTCAAAGACTTCGCGCGTGCCGTGTTTGGTGCCGGGAATGAAGGCTTGGATCGGCTGGGCGGGGAATGCGGGGTTAACCTGATCCCAAGTTGTATAGGGGTTTTCGGTCACTTCGCCGTCGACGACGACCTTGGCGCTCAGGGCTTTGTACCAATCGGTAGGGGTGAATTCGAATGTGTTGCCATCGATGTCGGAGGCGAAGACGATGCCGTCATAGCCAACGCGGACTTCGATGATATCGGTCACGCCGTTTTCTGCACAGACCGCCACTTCGGCGTCTTTGATCTGACGCGAGGCGTTTGCAATGTCGATGGTGTTCTCGCCCACGCCTTCGCAGAAACGCTTGAGGCCTGCCGAGGAGCCGCCCGATTCCACGACCGGTGTCGGGAAATCAAAGTTTTCGCCAAAGGCTTCGGCGACGATAGAGGCATAGGGCAGCACGGTCGAAGAACCGGCAACCTGTACTTGGTCACGCGCGGCAGCGGCAGTTGCGGATACGGCAGCAATGGCCAGGGCGGAAGTGGTGAGTTTTGCGAGTGACATGATATCTCCTGTCAGATGCGAATTAGTGACCACCCCATGGTGATCTGCGCCCCGTTTATGAAAGCGATGCTGTGCTTTTGTGACAGCAACGTTACAGTTTCATGACAGTCGACGTGAATCACCAAATTTCTGCAAAATTCAGTCAGATTCCGTTTTCATCGGCAGAATCACGCGGAATTCAGCGCCTTGACCAGGGGTGCTGGTGATCTTGAGCCGCCCACGGTGGCGATTCATAATATGCTTTACGATGGCCAACCCCAGCCCGGTCCCCCCAAGCGCACGACTGCGGTGGCTGTCGACTCGGTAGAACCGCTCGGTCAGACGTGGCAGGTGAATGGCATCGATTCCGGGGCCGTGGTCCCGGACGCTTACGTGCACCGCCGGGCCGCGCATGGCGGGGTCGTAGGAGGCAATCTCAGTCGAGATATCGACCGTACTGTCACGCCCCCCGTATTTAATCGCGTTTTCGATCAGGTTGGTGAAGACCTGCATCAACTGGTCCGCATCCCCCAAGACATGCGCAGGTTCTTCTCCCAACTGAGGGACCAGGGTCACATTACTATCCGTCGCCAAGGGTCCAAGGTTGCGCAGCGTGCCGCCCAAGACATCGCGCACATCGAGCGGGGCTTCGGGGCGCACGCGTTCCTCTGCCTCCACCCGGCTGAGGGACAGCAGCTCTCCCACCAGCCGGTTCATGCGCTCGGCCTCTTGCGCCATGATGCCCAGAAACCGCTCTCGCGCGGCGGTATCATCGCGCGCCGGGCCTTGCAGTGTCTCAATAAACCCGATGAGCGCGGTCAGCGGGGTGCGCAACTCATGGCTGACATTGGCCACGAAATCGCGGCGCATCTGTCCCGCCTGCGCCATCTCTGTCACATCGTTGAAACTAAGCAGGACGATCCCGTGGTCGCCCAAGGGGCGCAGGCTCACGTCGTAGGTAGTGCCATGCTCTCCGCCGATGCTGTTGAACCGCGCCTGGCACGGCCCTTCGCCGGACAGGCAGCGTTCAACAGCATTGACCAGCGCCGGCTGGCGCAAAGCTGTGACGAAATGACGGCCGATCAGCCCTTTGCCCAGCAAATCTTCGGCAGGCGTATTCAGAACCGTGATCCGTTCTTCGGCATTGATCGCCACACTGGGCAGCGGCAGCGCTGCGACGAGATCGGACAATGTAACGGCGGTGGTCGCCATGTCAGAGCGGTTTAAGATCGCGGCGGAAGCGCGCGGCGTTTTCAGCATAGTGTTTGGCGGAGGCGGTTAGCTTTTGGATCGCCTCGGCGTCCAGCTCACGCACGACTTTGCCAGGTACGCCCATCACAAGGGAGCCGTCGGGGATAACCTTATTTTCGGTAATCAACGCCCCTGCCCCGATCAGGCAGTTTTTGCCGATCTTGGCGCCGTTCAGCACCGTGGCCCCCATGCCGATCAAGCTGTTGTCGCCGATGGTGCAGCCGTGCAGCATGACCTTATGGCCGATGGTGCAATCTTCGCCCACGGTGAGCGGATAGCCCATATCGGTGTGAAAGACGCAGTTCTCTTGCACATTGCTGCCGCGCCCCACGGTGATCATCTCATTGTCGCCGCGCAGGGTGCTGCCGAACCAGACCGAGGCCTCGGGCCCAAGCGTCACCTTGCCAATGACGTTTGCATCAGGGGCGACCCATGCGTCAGGGGCGACTTCGGGGCGGGCGTCGGCGAGGGCGTAAAGGGTCATTTCAATTCCTCAAATTCAGATTGCAGAAGACGGACATGGTCCTTAATCGCGGGTTGCTGGCTTAGCCTCAGACGCGCGGCGGTGATGATGGATTTCAGCCGCGCTTCGGTCTGGTCGAGGTCATCATTCACCAGGACAAAGTCATAGCCATCCCAGTGGCTGATCTCATCCCAGCTTTTGCCCATGCGCTTGGCAATCGTCTCAGCATCGTCTTGCCCGCGGCTCTCTAAGCGGCGTTTCAGCTCTGTAATGGAAGGCGGCAGCAGGAAGATCGACAGCGTGTGTGTGTTCAGGTCCGAGTTGCGGATCTGCTGTGCGCCCTGCCAATCGATATCAAAGAGAATATCTTGCCCCTGATCAATCGCTGCCTGCACCGGCGCTTTGGGAGAGCCGTAGAAATTGCCGAACACATGCGCATGTTCCAGCATCTCGCCTTCGGCCACCGCCTGCCGGAAACCTTCTTCGCCGACGAAGCGGTAGTCCTTTCCATCTTCCTCGCCCGGACGGGGCGCGCGGGTGGTGGCGGAGACGGAGAAGTTGATCGTTGGATCCCATGCGCGCAGGGCGCGGGCCATGGTCGATTTGCCCGCCCCGGAGGGGGAACTGAGAATAATCAAAAGGCCGCGTCGGCTAGGCTTGGTCACGTCTTACTCCACATTCTGTACTTGTTCGCGCATTTGGTCGATGACCGCCTTTAAGGCCAGACCGACAGTCGTTAATTCCGTGCTCTGCGCCTTGGAGCAGAGCGTGTTGGCTTCGCGGTTGAACTCCTGCATCAGGAAATCGAGCTTGCGCCCTACTGGGCCGCCCTGCTCGATCAGCGCGCGTGCAGCGGCGACATGGGCAGCAAGGCGGTCGATCTCTTCGGTGACATCGGCCTTCACGGCAATCAGCGCCAGTTCCTGCACCACCCGGTCCGCATCGGCGCCTTCGCTGTTGTCCAGTACCCGAGCGAGATTGCGGCGCAAATTGGCGGCGGTGTCTTCTTTGCGGTCGTTGGCAAGCCTTGCTGCCTGAGCCGCGAGGCTTTCAATTTCCCCAAGCTGGTTCTGCATTATCTCGGCCAATACTTCCCCTTCTTGACGGCGCATGGCGTTAAAGTCGCTTAACACGGCAGGGAATTCGGACAGCAAGGCTTCACGTAATCCGTCAATGTCTTGAACCTGATCGGTCTGTTCCAGCACACCGCGCATGGTCAGAATGTCGCTCGCCCGCGAAGGTGCCAGCGACACATCGGCGTCCATGGCGCGGGTCTCAATCTCGTGCAGTGCATCGAGAAGCGCGTCAACGTGGGCCGTGTTGACTTGCTGCGAGCCTGCACTTTCGGTCGAAGATATGCGCAGGTTGCAGGTGATGTTTCCGCGCGCCACATCTGCCGTCATTTGCTTGCGCAAAGCGACCTCTAGCCCTTCGATCCAATCGGGGATTCGCAGGCGCAGGTCCAGTCCCTTACCGTTGACCGCACGCAATTCCCAAGACCAACTCCAGCTGTCCTGCGTGCCGGAGGCAGAGGCGAAACCTGTCATGGACCTGATCATCGGCGCGTTCCTTGCTAGGGCGGTCATACCTTGCCTTACGGCGAAACCCCCGCGAGGGGCAAGCCCCCGACCCCGCCGCCACCACCCAGCATCCGTGGATGACCCGTTAACCATTTAGTTAAAAGAGAGACGAAAGTGGTCTTAAACATGGTTATTAATAGTTTGGTAATGTTTAGGGCCTTTCACTGTCGCTGTCGTCCCGCAGACGGCAGCTGTATTGGCCGAGTCCTTAAGGGTAAGTTTGATGGACAATGCAGGCCAAACCGCGCAGAATGTTGTCGCCATGTCAGATCATCGGAGGCATGTTGGCTATGGCCCGCTGGCGCAGGTCGAAGCTTATTGGGAAGCATTGCGCGGCAACAGATTGATGCCGCGACGGTCTGATATTGACCCACGCGGGATCGAATCCGCGCTGGAGTTTGCCTTTATTCTCGAACGTGTCGCGGTTGGCGTCGGCCGGTTGCGCATCGCAGGCGGGCATCTGCGCGATCTTATGGGGATGGAGGTCCGCGGCATGCCGATTACCGCTTTTTTCGGCACGCAGTCTCGCCCCCGCGTGGCTGAAGCGCTTGAAGAAGTCTTTCAGATGCCCGGCCAGACCACGCTGCACCTTAGCGCGCCCGCCGCCTATGGTCGCCCCGCTTTGACCGGCCAGATGCTGCTGTTGCCGCTTAAAAGTGATCTCGGCGATGTGAGCCGTGTGCTGGGCTGTTTGGTCGTGCAAGGCGAGATTGGTCAAACCCCGCGCCGCTTTGATCTGGCGCAGGAAACACGGCACAACGTTTTGGGAAGCGCGACCAAGGCGTTGACCTATGCCAGTCATCGCCCCGAACAAAGCTTGCCAGAGGAATTTGCCTTTGCCGAGGACAAAGGCCGCTTCACCCGCTCTGAGCGGGCGCAGTTGCCGCCCTATCTGCGCGTGGTGAAGTCGGAGGAGGAATAACCCCCGCTCCGACGCCTTGATCAAATTGAAAACGCCGCCCTGCAAAATGCGGGCGGCGTTAATCTTAATCGTTCTCAGCCCGACGCTGCTGTTACCCGGCCGCTCGTGTCGCCTGCGTCGCGCGCCGGTTTGACAGTTCCTCAGCCACCAAAAACGCCAGTTCCAGCGATTGGCTGGCGTTCAGGCGCGGATCGCAGGCGGTGTGGTAGCGGTCCGACAGGTCTTCGTCGCTGACGGCCCGCACGCCGCCGGTGCATTCGGTCACGTCTTGGCCGGTCATTTCGAAATGCACACCACCGGGGACAGAACCTTCGGCGTTATGCACGGCGAAGAACTCATGCACTTCGCGGAGCACGGAATCGAATGGCCGGGTCTTGTAGCCGGTCGAGGATTTGATCGTGTTGCCATGCATCGCGTCGCAGGTCCAGACGACATTCGCGCCCTCTTCCTGCACCGCTTTGACCAGACGCGGCAGGTGATCGCCCACCTGCCCCGCACCAAAGCGCGAGATCAACGTCAGACGGCCTTCTTCGTTGTCCGGGTTCAGCTTGGCCATCAGCTTTTTAAGGTCATCACTGGTCATTGAGGGGCCGCATTTTAGGCCGATGGGGTTTTGCACACCACGGGCAAATTCCACATGCGCGCCGTCTGGCTGCCGCGTGCGGTCGCCGATCCAGATCATGTGGCCCGAGCCTGCCAACCATTTACCGGTCTGGCTGTCACGGCGGCAAAGCGCCTCTTCATACTCCAGCAGCAGGGACTCGTGGCTGGTGTAGAACTCTACCGACTGCAGCGTATGCGCGGTTTCGGCGGTCACGCCAGCAGCGGCCATGAAATCCAGTGTGTCGGAGATGCGGTTGGCAATCTCGCGGTATTTCTCGGCTTTTTCGTCATCGGTGAAGCCCAGCGTCCAGCCGTGGACCTGATGCACGTCGGCATAGCCCCCGGTCGAGAAGGCGCGCAGCAGGTTCAGCGTGGCGGCAGCCTGTGTGTAGGCGCGCAACATCTTCTGCGGGTCGGGGATGCGCGACTCGGCGTTGAAGGCCAGATCGTTGATGATGTCGCCGCGGTAGCTGGGCAGTTCCACGCCATCAACCGTCTCGGTCGGGGCCGAACGCGGTTTGGCGAATTGGCCAGCCATCCGGCCCAGCTTGATCACGGGCACCTTGGCCCCGTGGGTCAGGACAATGGCCATCTGCAACATCACTTTGAATGTGTCGCGAATGGCGTCCGAGCTGAACTGCTCAAAGCTTTCGGCGCAATCGCCGCCCTGCAAAAGGAACGCTTCGCCACGGCCAGCCGCTGCCAGATGTCTCTTCAGTCGGCGTGCTTCGCCTGCAAAAACGAGGACCGGATAGCGAGCCAGCTGTGCCTCAACCGCTTGCAATGCGGCTTGGTCAGGGTAATCGGGCATCTGGACGCGCGGTTTGCTGCGCCAGCTCGAGGTGCTCCAGTCTGTCATCTTTCTACTCCGCTCCACAGCGCCGAGTGTCGGCGCTTCGTGATCTTTCTTTATACAAAGGCGCGGGGAAAGTGACCAGAACCGAAATGCGGCCTATTGACGTGGCGAGAGGCCCGTGGGCAATGTTTGGGCAAGTTCTGGCGGCCATGGCTCATGTCGGCAGAGACGACCTGAGTAGAAAGACGCCGAGATGTCACCACCGCGCCCGGCCACCCGCATGCCCCCCCATTCCGACAAGCCGCGGCGATTTATCTTCGTGCTATTGGAGAACTTCACGTTGCTGAGTTTTGCCTCGGCTGTGGAATGCCTGCGTATCACCAACCGTATGCTCGACCGGGAAGTCTATGATTGGCAGGTCGTGGGCGAGACGGGTGACACCTGTGTCAGCTCTTCGGGGGCGGTTTTTGCGCTTGATGGCGGGTTGGAAGAGTTGGGCCGCGACGATACGATTTTGATCTGCGGAGGGATCGACGTACAGGCGGCCACCACCAAGAAGCTGCTGGCATGGCTGCGCCGGGAGGCCCGCAAGGGGTTGGTGGTTGGCGGGCTGTGTACTGCCGCGCATACGCTGGCCAAGGCCGGGCTGTTGGACGGCAAACGCGCCACGATCCATTGGGAGAACCAAGACAGCTTTGGTGAGGAATTCGAAGAAGTTGCACTGACGAAATCGGTTTTCGTGGTGGACGGCAACAGGCTGACCACCGCTGGTGGCACCTCGTCACTTGACCTAATGCTAAAGCTTATCGCCGATGACCATGGCGAAGAGACAGCCAATGCCGTGGCTGACCAGTTGATCTATTCTTCAATCCGCACTGACCAAGACACGCAGCGCCTGTCGGTCCCGACACGAATCGGCGTGCGTCATCCCAAACTTAGCCAAGTCATCCAGCAGATGGAGCGTAATATCGAAGAGCCGATCAGTCCTTCGATCCTTGCGCGGGACGTGGGCATGTCGACCCGGCAGTTGGAACGGCTGTTCCGCCGCTACCTCAATCGCAGCCCCAAGCGCTATTACATGGAGTTGCGTCTGCAAAAGGCGCGTAACCTGTTGATGCAGACGGATATGAGCGTGATCAACGTGGCGCTGGCATGCGGTTTCGCTTCGCCGTCGCATTTCTCTAAATGCTACCGCGCGCATTACCAGACCACGCCCTATCGCGAGCGGGGCAGCCAATCGTCGCGGCTGCCAGTGTAAAGCCTCCAATGTGGAGATTAAGGTGTGATCCGGTAGACTGTGCCATTGACCTCGGAAATGAACCAAATCCCGCCCTCCGGGCCTTCGACCACATCACGCACGCGGGCGGTTTCCTCGGTCTTGATCTGCTCCACCTCTTCTAGTGGGTCGCCACTCAACCGAGCAATGTAATCGAACTTGAGCGAACCTACGAAGATATCGCCCTCCCACTCAGGAAAAAGCGCGCCTGAGTAGACCATCAGACCCGCAGGGGCGATGGAGGGATCCCAGTAAAATTCGGGCTGTTCCATTCCTTCTTTCGCAGACCCCTCGCCGATCTTTTCGCCCGAGTAATGTTCCCCATAAGAGATCACTGGCCAGCCGTAATTCGAACCCTTGGAGATGCGGTTTACCTCGTCACCGCCCTTGGCTCCATGCTCTGACACCCAAAGCCGTCCTTCAAGGTCAAGACCTGCACCCTGCGGGTTGCGGTGGCCGTAGGACCAAATCTCGGGAAGCACGTCTGGCGTATCTACGAAAGGGTTGTCATCCGGGATCGAACCATCGCGGTTCACGCGGATGATGCTGCCGTTATGCCTGCTGCGGTCTTGGGCTGCGGGCCTGTCGCCGCGCTCACCGATAGTCATCAGCAGGGTGCCATCGGGCGCCTCAACCACGCGAGAGCCGAAATGCTGACCGCCGCTGCTGCCGGGTTTCATGGCAAAAAGCTCAGTCAGGTTTTCCAAGCGGCTGCCATCGTCCGACAGGCGTGCAGAGGCAAGAGCAGTGCCCGCGCCGCCGTTCTCTTGCGGCTTGGCATAGGTCAGGAAAAGCTCGCGACTTTGCTCAAAATCCTGCGCCAATGTGATGTCGAGCAGACCGCCCTGCCCGACCACCGCGACCTCTGGCAGGTTCGACACCTCATGCCGTATGCCGTCCTTCTCATAGACCAACCGCCCTGCCTTTTCCGTCACGAGCAGCCCCCCTCCCGGCAAGGGTGCAACGCCCCAAGGGGCTTCTAGGCCTTCGGCGATTGGCAGGATCGTCATGGCGCTTTGCGCGCGCGCGGGGTCTGCGGCGTAAACGCTGCTAAGGCCAATCGCAGCGGTCGCGACAATATGCTTTACGAAAGTCATGGGCAGGCTCCTTTTGGATTGAGGGCTTGGGCTAAGATGTAGACAGCACGCCGGTCATTTCCACCGCGCGGCCTACCGCACGCGAAAAGCCGCCCGTCAAAAACACTTGATAAATCGCCTTTTCTTTTCCGAAACACCGACCTAACGTTCCATCAGAACGAGAGTTCAACTAAGGGAGAGAACCAAATGAAAAAAATTCTGATGGCCACAACGGCTGTTGCTCTGCTTGCCACTGGCGCGCAGGCCCAAGATACCAAAATCGGCATTCTGCTCGGCTTCACCGGCCCGCTGGAATCGCTGGCCAATGACATGGCGGCTGGTGCTGAACTGGCGATTTCCGAAGTCAACGAATCCGGCAACTTCCTCGATGGCGGCACCGTTTCGTCCGAGCGTGGCGACACCGGCTGCATCGACGCGGGCCTCGCCGTGGCTTCCGCTGAGCGTCTGATCACCTCTGATCGCGTTAGCGGCATTGTGGGCGGCATGTGCTCGGGCGAGACAACGGCTTCGCTGCAAAACGTCGCCATTCCGAACGGCATCGTGATGATTTCGCCTTCCGCGACATCGCCTGCGCTGTCGACTGTCGAAGACAATGGTCTGTTCTTCCGCACGTCGCCATCGGATGCGCGTCAGGGTCAGGTCATGGCCGACATCCTGAACGACCGTGGCATCAAAGAAGTCGCCGTCACCTACACCAACAACGACTATGGTAAGGGTCTGGCCGACAGCTTTGAAACCGCGTTCAAGGAATCCGGCGGCACGGTCACGATCAATACCTCGCATGAAGACGGCAAAGCGGATTACTCTGCCGAAATCGGCGCGCTGGCCTCGGCCGGTGGTGAAGTGCTGATCGTTGCGGGCTACGTCGACCAAGGCGGCGCGGGCATTGTGAACGGTGCATTGGACGCAGGCGCGTTCGACACATTCATGTTCCCCGACGGCATGGTTTCCGACACGCTGGAAGAGAAGTTTGCCGAAATCGCAGATGGCTCCTTTGGCCAGAACCCAAGCGCGGCTGGCGAAGGCCCCGACAACTACAAGAAGATGGGCGAAGAAGCTGGTTTCGAGCCAACAAACGCCTTCTCTCCCGAAGCCTATGATGCGGCAGCATTAATGTTGCTGGCGATGCAGGCGGCAGGCTCTAACGATCCGGCCATGTACAAAGAAAAGGTGATGGAAGTTGCCAACGCACCGGGCGAGAAAATCCTGCCGGGTGAGCTGGGCAAAGCGCTGCAGATCATCAAAGACGGCGGCGATGTCGACTATGTCGGTGCCTCCGCGGTTGAGCTGATCGGACCGGGCGAAAGCGCGGGCAGCTACCGTGAGATTGAGATGAAAGACGGTAAGATGGTGACGATCGGCTACCGCTGATTCGACCTTCGTTTGAAGCGCTCGCAGGGGCCCGGTCGCATCGCGATCGGGCCTTTTGCCTAGGAAATCGGCTTTTCTTCCGCGCTGGCAGCCAGTACAAATCCTTTATTGAGGACGTGGAAAACACGTCCCGTCTGGGAGGACAGGATGGAAAAGCAAAAGATGGCCGTGCCGGTCAAGGCTTTGGGCATGCATAATGCCGATCGTGATTTCGGCAGCGGCGTACAATTTGCCTTTAACAAGGCAGCAGCAAGCTTTCTTCTCAAAAGGACCGCAGCGGTCCCTTCCAAGAATATCAACAGACTGTAAACAGGTAAGATAGCGCGATATTCGCGCGGCCAACCGCATAGCGACCAATAAAAACCAGCCACAAGGTGGCGGACACGGGGATGGACATATGATCGTCGTAGACGACGTACACAAACACTTCGGCGGGTTTCACGCCGTGGACGGGGCCAGCCTGTCTATTGAAAAGGGATCGATCACTGGGTTGATCGGCCCCAACGGCGCGGGGAAAACCACGCTTTTTAACGTTATCGCAGGCGTGCTAAAGCCCACCTCGGGCCGGGTCACGATGGATGGCGAAGACATCACCGGCCTGCCGCCGCATGAGCTGTTCCACAAGGGCCTGCTGCGCACTTTCCAGATCGCGCATGAGTTTTCGTCGATGTCATGCCGCGAGAACCTGATGATGGTCCCCGGCGACCAGTCGGGCGAAACGCTGTGGAACACATGGTTTGGCACCAAGCGCATCGCCAATGAGGAACGCGCGCTTAAAGCCAAGGCCGATGAGGTCTTGGAATTTCTGACCATCGAACATCTGGCCGAGCAAAAGGCAGGGCAGATCTCAGGCGGTCAGAAAAAGCTGTTGGAACTGGGCCGCACCATGATGGTGGATGCCAAGATCGTCTTTCTGGACGAGGTTGGCGCGGGCGTGAACCGCACACTGCTCAACACCATTGGCGACGCCATCATCCGCTTGAACCAAGAACGCAATTACACATTCGTCGTCATCGAGCATGACATGGATTTCATTGGCCGCCTTTGCGACCCGGTGATCTGTATGGCCGAGGGCCACGTGCTGGCCGAAGGCACGCTGGATGAGATCAAGGCGAACGAGCAGGTGATCGAGGCCTATCTCGGCACCGGCCTGAAGAACAAGGACAAGGTAGGCGCATGAGCAATGATCCCTACGGCGACCGAGGCAACAAAGATTGGTCGGTCGGCAACGCAAAAGGCCAAGGCAGCATCATGCCAAAGGCCAGCGGAAAAACCCACCCCGCCCCCGGCGGTCCCTTCCTGATCGGCGACAGCATGACAGCGGGCTACGGCGCTGGCCCCGACATTCTGCACGACTGCACCATCGCGGTGGACCGCGGCGAGATCGCTGTGATCGTCGGCCCCAACGGGGCGGGCAAATCCACCGGCATGAAGGCCGTCTTCGGCATGCTCGACATGCGCAAGGGCCACGTGCGGCTGGACGGGGAGGACATCACCAACCTCAGTCCCCAAGACCGGGTGGCCAAGGGCATGGGCTTTGTGCCCCAGACCTCCAACATCTTCACCTCGATGACGGTCGAAGAGAACCTAGAGATGGGGGCCTTCATCCGCCGTGATGACTTCCGCGATACGATGGCGCAGGTCTATGACCTCTTCCCGATCCTCAAGGAAAAGCGGCTGCAAGCGGCGGGCGAACTCTCTGGCGGTCAACGCCAGCAGGTCGCTGTCGGTAGGGCGCTGATGACCCAGCCTAAAGTCCTGATGCTCGACGAGCCCACCGCAGGCGTCAGCCCCATCGTCATGGATGAATTGTTCGACCGGATCATCGAGGTAGCCCGCACCGGCATCCCGATCTTGATGGTTGAGCAAAACGCCCGCCAGGCGCTTGAGATTGCGGACAAGGGCTATGTCCTCGTGCAGGGGGCGAACGCCTTTACCGGCACCGGCAAAGAGCTTTTGGCCGATCCCGAAGTCCGCAAATCGTTTCTGGGGGGCTGAACATGGATCTGCTCAACGCATTTATTGCACTTTCGAACTATGTCCTCATTCCGGGCATCGCCTATGGATCGCAGCTCGCCCTTGGCGCGCTTGGTGTGACGCTGGTCTACGGCATCCTGCGGTTCTCCAACTTCGCCCATGGCGACACGATGGCGATGGGCACCATGGCGACCATCCTCATCACATGGCTGTTCCAGTCGATGGGGCTGAGCCTCGGCGTGCTGCCAACGGCGCTGTTGGCCCTGCCCTTCGGCATCGGCTTTTGTATTCTGCTGCTTTTGGGGACGGACCGCGTGGTCTATAAGTTTTACCGTGAGCAAAAGGCCAAGCCGGTGATTTTGGTGATCGTGAGCCTCGGCGTGACCTTCATCTACAACGGCATCACACGCTTCATCATCGGCGCGGACGATCAGAACTTTCTTGATGGCCAGCGCTTCATCATGTCAGCGCGCGACTTCAAACAGATGACCGGTCTGGACGAGGGGCTTGCCTTTAAAACGACCCAAGGTATCACCATTGTCACCGCAATCATCGTTGTGGCGGTGCTGTTTTGGTTCCTTAACAAGACCCGCGCGGGCAAATCCATGCGCGCCTATTCGGACAACGAGGATCTGGCGCTGCTGTCGGGCATCAACCCTGAGCGGGTGGTGATGATCACTTGGATGATCGTGGCCGCACTCGCGACCATCGCAGGCACGCTTTACGGGTTGGATAAGTCATTCAAACCCTTCACCTACTTCCAGCTTCTTTTGCCAATCTTTGCGGCGGCGATTGTTGGTGGGCTTGGCAGCCCTGTGGGGGCAATTGCGGGTGGTTTCGTCATCGCGTTTAGCGAGGTGACAATCACCTATGCTTGGAAAAAGGTGCTGGGCTACGTCATGCCCGAGGGGATGGAACCTGACGGCTTGGTCCAACTCATGAGCACAGATTACAAATTTGCGGTCAGCTTCGTCATTCTTCTGATCGTTCTGCTGATCAAGCCCACCGGGCTGTTCAAGGGGAAATCGGTATGACCCAGACTGTGAAAAACACGATCCTTTTCGGCATCATCGCTTTGATGATCATCTACACCGGGTTTGAGCAAAGCTGGAACTCCGCTCTGCTGATCATCGCCATGGGCCTGATCTCGTCGATCATGGCGTTGGGGGTGAACCTTCAATGGGGTTTTGCGGGGCTCTTTAACGTCGGCATCATGGGCTTTGTGGCGCTTGGCGGTCTTGCGGCTGTGCTGGTCTCCATGCCCCCGACCGAGGGCGCATGGTCCACCGGCGGCTTCGCCATTCTGGGTGCGCTGGCGCTTGGCGCGGGCACGGTGGTCGCGGCGGTTATGCTGATGAAACGCATGGCCCCCGGCACGGCCCGCACGCTGGCGGTGATCGCGGTACTGGTCATCGGCTTCTTCGTCTTCCGCGCCCTGCTCGACCCTGCGGTCGAGGCGGTCGAAGCGATCAATCCGGCGCAGAGCGGCTATCTCGGTGGTCTCGGCCTGCCGGTGCTGATCTCTTGGCCCGTAGGTGGTCTCTTTGCCGCAGGTGCGGCATGGCTCATCGGCAAGACGGCTTTGGGCCTGCGGTCGGATTATCTCGCGATTGCCACGCTGGGGATTGCCGAGATCATCATCGCGGTGCTGAAAAACGAAGACTGGATGAGCCGGGGCGTGAAAAACGTCATCGGCCTGCCGCGCCCGGTGCCCTATGAGATCGATCTGCAGAACGATCCCAGCTTTGTCGAACGCGCCGCCGGGTTCGGCTTCGATCCGGTGGACGCATCGACGCTCTGGGTCAAATTGCTCTATATCGCGCTCTTTGCGGTTGTACTGATCGTCCTGCTGTGGATGAGCCAGCGTGCGCTGCATTCCCCTTGGGGCCGGATGCTGCGGGCGATCCGTGACAACGAGGTCGCAGCCGAAGCGATGGGCAAAGATGTCACCGCGCGGCACTTGCAGGTCTTCATCCTTGGCTCCGCGATCTGCGGCATTGCCGGGGCGATGATGACCACGATGGACAGCCAGTTGACGCCGGGCACCTACCAGCCGCTGCGCTTTACCTTCTTGATCTGGGTCATGGTGATCGTCGGCGGGTCGGGCAACAACTTCGGTGCGATCCTTGGGGGCTTCTTGATCTGGTTCCTTTGGGTGCAGGTCGAGCCAATGGGTCTGTGGCTGATGAGCCTCATCACCGCTGGCATGTCCGAAGGCTCTGCCCTGAAGGCGCATCTGATCGAGAGTGCCGCGCATATGCGCCTGCTAACGATGGGCATGGTGCTTCTGCTGGTGCTGCGGTTTAGCCCGCGCGGGTTGATCCCCGAGCGGTAAATTAGAGGTTGATGGCCTATGAGAAAGGGGCGCGGTATTGCTACCGCGCCCCTTTTCTTTGTCCATCGCTTGCCTCAGCGCCCTTTGAACAGTCCGCCCAAGATGCCGCGGACGATCCGGCGACCTGTGGTGCCTTTCAGCTCCTTGATCACAACCGAGGCGATGGCATCGCCAAACCCATTTGACGTACTGCGGGTGCTCTTTGTGCTCCGCGTCCCGCCATAGCGGCGGGCTTTCTGGAATTCACGCGCGGCCTCGTCTTCGGCCTCTGCGGCAGCCTCTATCTTCTCAGCCTCTTTCGCCGCGGCCTCCGCGCGGGCCTTCAGCATTTCATAGGCCGACTCGCGGTCTTTCAACGTGTCGTATTTCCCGGCAAGATCCGACTCTGCCAGCACAGCGGCACGCTGACCTATGGAGATGGGGCCGAGCTGCGACGACGGCGGCCGGATCAGGGTGCGCTCCACCACACCCGGCACGCCCTTGCGTTGCAGCATGGAGGTCACCGCCTCGCCCACGCCCACCTCGCGGATCGCCTCTTCGGTGTCAAAGCGCGGGTTCTCGCGGTAGGTTTGCGCGGCTTGGCGCAGCTCTTTGCGGTCGCGCGCGGTAAAGGCACGCAGCGCGTGTTGAATGCGGTTGCCCAGCTGGCCCAGAATATCATCGGGCACATCTGCGGGGTTTTGAGTGACGAAATAGACCCCAACCCCCTTGGATCGGATCAGCCGTGCCACCTGTTCGACCTTATCGACCAGCGCTTTGGGGGCGTCGTCGAAAAGCAGATGCGCCTCGTCGAAGAAGAAGACCAGCTTTGGCTTGTCGGGGTCGCCCACCTCGGGCAGTTCTTCAAAGAGTTCGGACATCAGCCATAGAAGGAAAGTCGCGTAGAGTTTCGGTGAGGCCATGAGCTTGTCGGCGGCTAAAATGTTGATCCGCCCGCGCCCGTCGGCATCGCAGCGCATCAGGTCCGACAGTGCCAGCGCCGGTTCGCCAAACAATTGCGCGCCGCCTTGGTTTTCCAACACCAGCAGCCGCCGCTGGATCGTGCCAACGGACGCGGCGGAAACATTGCCATAGCGTAGCGCCAGTTCTTTGGCGTTCTCTCCAACCCATACAAGCAGTGCCTGTAGGTCTTTGAGGTCCAGGAGCGGCATCCCTTCCTCATCGGCCACGCGGAAGGCGATGTTCAAAATACCCTCCTGCGCTTCGCTGAGGTCTAAAAGCTGAGCGATCAGCAATGGACCCATCTCAGACACGGTGGTGCGGACTGGATGCCCCTGTTCCCCAAAGAGATCCCAAAAGGTCACAGGAAAGGATTGATAGGCGTAGTCTTCAAACCCGATTTTCGCCGCGCGTTCGGTGAAGGGGCCGTGCAGTTTCGCAGCCTCGCTCCCCGCGACAGCGAGGCCCGAGAGGTCACCCTTCACATCCGACAGAAACACTGGAACGCCCGCATTGGCAAAGCCTTCGGCGAGGATTTGAAGCGTGACCGTCTTGCCCGTCCCGGTAGCCCCGGCGATCAGCCCGTGGCGGTTGGCATAGCCGAGGTCGAGAAATTGCTTGGTCGCATAGTCGGGACCACCGCCGCCGATAAAGATGTCACTGCTCACGCTGGGGCCTTTCTGTCAATTTTAGCCATTCGTCCGTTCCAGTAGAGCATACAAACTTAACCTTTGCGCGCCATAGTGAAGACATCCCGCCCATATGTCCTTCTACCGGGCGGGGTATACTTCCTCCCTGTTAGACTGGCCGCGCCTTCGGGTGCGGCCCTTTTTCTACCACAGGCTGCCGCATCACCCTGACAGATTGTCGCATTTTTACTGTTGACCGGCACCACGCGCTTGCCTAACGTGGCATTAATAAGTCGGCCCAGTCCGACGGGGAGAAAGTACACGGAAGGGGGCGCGCTGCGTCCCCTTTTGCGTTTCCGGCAGCTAAGCCTCTGACATCATAGGGAAATCGCGCCATCTTCACTCGGCATGAATTTGCCCGAACCATGATTGAAATGCGGCCTTGACCACTGACAATCCCGGGGCAGCGTGGTAAGGGGCGGTAACGCAACTAATGTGGATATGACATGAGAAAGTTTATGACCGCCCTGCCGCTTTGTGCAGCGCTTGCACTGACGGCCCCAATCACCGCTTTCGCCCAGACCGCGACAGATACCACAACGTCTGAGACCGCCGCGCCTGAAACCGCAGCACCTGAAACGGCTGCAGAGGAAAGCACCACGCCAGATGACGAACTCCAGCCCGGCACCAGTGGAAATGCATCTGAGGTCGAGAGCCAACTGAGCCTTGGCGAAGACGCAAACAAAGATCCCGAGCTGGGCAAACCTTACACCAAGAAAGAGATCGGATCCTGGGAGATGCGCTGCATCAAGACCGAAGAAGAGGTCGATCCTTGCCAGATGTATCAACTGCTCGCGGATGGTGAAGGCGCGCCCGTCGCCGAATTCTCGCTCTTCCGTCTGCCCGGCGGTGGCCAGGCTAAAGCGGGTGCCACGGTTGTTGTACCGTTGGAAACCGCCCTGCCCGCGCAGCTCACCCTCTCGGTCGACGGTGGCAAGGCGCGCCGTTATCCCTATGCCTTCTGCAACCCGGTGGGCTGTTACGTGCGCATGGGCCTGACAGATGCAGATATCGCGGCGTTCAAGCGCGGCAAGCAAGCGGTGATGACCATCGTGCCCGCACTGGCCCCTGATCAAGAAGTGAAAGTAACCCTTTCGCTCGACGGCTTCACCGCCAGCTACGACGAAGTCTCAGTTATCGAGCAGTAAGACCTGCGACAAATTTCGAAATCAATGCCGCTCCCCCAGGGGGCGGCACTTTTCGTCTCTGCTTGATAACTCAGGCGCGGCGCAGGGCCAGCACAGCATTCATCCCGCCAAAGGCAAAGGCATTGCTGAGCGCCACATCGACCCTCGCGTCACGGGCCTCGTTCGGCACCACATCCAGCGCGCATTCCGGATCGGGTTCTTCATAGCCGATGGTGGGCGCAATCACCCCGTCCCGCAGCGCCATGATACAGGCCAAAAGCTCAACCGCGCCGGTGCCGCCGATCACATGGCCGTGCATCGATTTGGTTGACGAGATCATCAGTTGATCCGCGTGGGCGCCGAAAACATCCGCGACCGCCGCGCATTCGGTCTTGTCGTTCGCCGCCGTTCCGGTGCCATGGGCGTTGATATAGCCGACCTCTTCGCGGTTGATCCCCGCATCTGTCAGCGCCCCCTGCATGGCACGCGCGGCACCAGCTTTGGACGGCATAACGATGTCGCTGGCATCAGAGGTCATCGCAAAACCCGCGACCTCGCAGAGGATATCGGCCCCTCGCGCGCGGGCGTGTTCATATTCCTCGAAAACAAAGACCCCTGCGCCCTCGCCCTGCACCATACCATTGCGGTTGGCCGAGAACGGGCGACAAGCATCGCGGCTCATCACGCGCAGCCCTTCCCATGCTTTCACGCCACCAAAACACAACATCGATTCCGATCCGCCCGTCACCATCACCGGGCTCATGCCAGAGCGGACCATTGCAAAGGCCTGCGCCATCGCGTGGTTGGACGACGCGCAGGCGGTCGACACGGTAAACGACGGACCGCGCAGGTTCCACTCCATGCTGACATGGCTAGCGGCGGCGTTGTTCATCAGTTTGGGCACCACGAATGGATGCACCCGGTTCTTGCCCTCTTCATAGACCGCGCGGTAGTTGTCGTCCCACGTGGACACACCACCGCCCGCCGTGCCCAGAACCACACCGGCCCGGGCGGCCAACTCATCGGTAAAGGTCAGCCCCGACTGCTCAATCGCTTCGCGTGCGGCGGCGAGGGTGAATTGGGTGAAACGGTCATAAAGGGCGATCTGTTGGCGATTGTAGCGCCCTTCGGCCTCAAATCCGCGCACCTGCCCGCCGATCCGGATGGCCAGCCGCTCCACATCGCGGAACTCAAGCGGGCCGATGCCGCATTTCCCTTCGCGCATCGCGGCGAGCGTCTCTGGCACCGACAGGCCCAGAGCGTTGATCGTGCCGGCGCCGGTGATGACAACTCTCTTCATGGGCTTAGCTCTGTTCGGCTTTCAGCCGCTCCACCCCGGCGACGATGCTGCGCACGGTCGAGATGTCGAAATCGCTTTCGCTGGGGCTATTGGCGTTGAAGGGCACGTTAATGTCGAATGTCTCTTCAATGGCGAAGATGCTTTCGACGACCCCCATGCTGTCGATGCCCAGATCCTCCAGCGTGCTGTCGAGCGTGACATCCTCCGGCTCAATCATGGCCTGTTCGGCGAGGATGGTGATGACCTGATCCTGAGTGCTCATGGCGGCGTCCCTCACATATGTCCGCGGCAGGTTTAGTCAGCCTTGTCGGCTTTGGAAACTAGCTTCTGCAAGGCTGCGACATCACGCAGCAGTTTGGGCAAGCGGCGCAGCGCTTTGTAGATTTCGGTCTGCTTGCTCATCTGCGTGGCGGGATAGCCGAGCATCGTGCGGCCCTTGGGTACGTTGGACAATACAATCGTCCCGCCGCCTGCGATCACCCGGTCGCCGATGGTGATGTTATCGGCCAAACCCACCTGCCCGCCCAGTACAACATTGTCGCCCACGCGGGTCGAGCCGCCAACACCGGCCTGCCCGCAAAGCAAACAGTTTTTGCCGATCACCGCGTTGTGGCCGATGTGCACAAGGTTGTCGATTTTCGTGCCATCGCCCACGCGGGTGTTGCGGATGGTGCCATTGTCGATGGTGGAGCCCATGCCCATTTCCACATCCGCGCCGATGGTCACAGCGCCGAGCGAATGAATGCGGGTCCAAGGCTGCGGTGCCGCGTCGCCCTGATCGCCCAGCGTTTGCCGGGCTTTTTCGACCGTGGAAAGCTCGGCCGTCACGAAAGAGAAACCATCGCCGCCCAAACGCACGCCGGACTGCGCGATGAAGCGTGGACCGATGGTCACGCGCGCGCCGATGCTGACATGTTCGCGCAGGAAACAGCCCTCGCCCAATGTCGAATCCACGCCGACAAAACACAGCGGTCCGATCACGCTCCCTGCGCCAATCGTAGCCCCGGCAGAGATCACCGCCAGCGGGCCGACCGAGACGTTATCACCAAGCACCGCATCGGGGTCGATCACGGCTGTAGGATGGATGCCCGGCTTGAACCCCTGCCCTTTATCGAGCAATCGCGTCACGCCAGAAAGCGCATAGCGCGGGCGGTTGGGCAGGATCGCGGCCTTCAGCCCCAGTGCCCGCCAATCCGCCCCCTCCCAAAGCATCGCCACTTCGGCGGCACCATCAGAGAGGCTGCTGGCATAGCGCGGATCCATCGCCAGCGCCAACTCGCCGCGTTGGGCGCTGGCCGGTTCGGCAACGCCGCTGACCTTGAGTGCGATGTCGCCCTCGGCGCTGGCGCCGACGGCCTTGGCGATTTGCTGAACACTATAGGTCATATCGGGCGGCCCTTACTTGTTGCGCGCCCGAGAGTTACCCCTGAACGCCGCGCAAGGCCACCCCCGCCTTGGCCAGCGCGTTCCAGATCAGCGCATCCCGGCCATAGACGTCATCACGGTATTCGGTGTGGCCACGGGCATTGGTGACGGCGGTGCGGTAGATCAGGTGAACGGGAACCTGCTCCTCAAGAACGATCCGGGTCTCGCGGCCACTGCGCAGCACCGCTTGGAATTCACCCTCGGGGTCCGCAGATTGCGGCGCCATCAGTGCATAGGCGAACTCAAAGGGTTCGGCCAGACGGACGCAACCATGGCTAAACGCGCGCACGTCCCGGTCAAACAGGCTCTTGGCGGGCGTGTCATGCAGGTAGATGTTATACTTGTTCGGGAACATGAATTTCACCAACCCGAGCGCATTGGTGTTGCTGGGCGGTTGGCGCATGGAAAAGGGGAAGGTCCGAGCGGTGTACTTGCTAAAGTTTACGGCACCGCGGTTCACCTTCCGTCCATTCCTGTCGGTGATTTCAATATGGCTCACCGCATTACGGTTCTGCTTGAGTTGCGGCAGGTATTCCCCGGTCACGATGGAGCGCGGGACGTACCAGCTTGGGTTCACCACCATATGTTCCATCACATCGGAAAATTCGGGCGTTGGGCGGTCTTCGCGTGCGGCGCCAACAACTGAGCGGGTCTGGAAGGTAGTCTTTCCATCGTCAATGATCTTGGCCGAGAAGTCGGGGATGTTTACGAGGATATGACGCTTGCCACGGTCGGTGTTGAACCAACGCTCGCGCTCCAACGCGACCATGACCGATTGCAGCCGCTGCTCAACACCGATGTTGATCTGCTTCATGGTGGCCGGACCGGCCACGCCATCGGTGTTCAATCCATGGGCCTCTTGGAACTGGCGCACGGCATCGGTGAGAGTTGCGTCATAGCCAACGGCGTTCGAGCGCTCAAGGTAGCCCATGGCAATCAGGCGGTTGCGCAGCGCGATCACATCATTGCCGGTATCGCCCGGCTCAAGTTTGCCTGCGGGCACCGAGGGGCCCCACCCGCCCTGCGACAACAGCTTTTCCATCACGATTTTTTCTTTGAGCAACGCATTATACTCAAGGCTGCGCGGCGGCAGCGCGCGGAAATAGGCGGCGGGCGAGGTTTTCGGCAAGTCTTGCAGGTATGTTTTGCGGTCGCGGTAAGGAATTTCGCGCACGATTTGGCTGATGATCCGCTTGGGGATCAAGACGCCGGTCTGCACGTCCCGGGCATAGCGCAGGAAGACCCGGCTAAGTTCCACTTCGGCGAATCCCCGGTCGCGCGGGGATTTTGCATTGCGCAGCATTTCCAAGACGGCGTCTGGATTATAGCGGGTAACGGGCAGGCCATGATCATCCGCGGCGCTGATCGCGCGCAGCAATTCAGAACGTCGGGCGCGATGTGTGTCGGCCGCTCCTGTCCAGATCGCGGTATAATCATTCTCACGATAGAAGGCCGCAATATCATCGTCTTGGGCTGCTGCCTCAGCGACCGCTTGCTTGAAAGCTGTGACCTGCGCCGCAACAGGTCCAGGTAGAACCAGCGCCGCGATCATCAGGGCCAGCCCTGCAATTAGATTGGGCAATTGCCGTGAAAAAGTCGCGCTGAATGCCATGTCGTTCCCCGTGGAATATATCTCTGCCGCCAAGCGACCCTATCGCCTGTTCGGTTTGCCAATATATAGACGCGCAAGTCCATTCAAATTTCCGTTCGTGAAAAATTCTGCATTTTGATTGTGCGCATCGCGCATCGCTTTTCCCTGTAAACACTGGGTTTTTTAAACGCTTTGCGCAAAAACTTGCCTAAATTTGATGCGGTCGGGAACCATTTCGATTCAGGTCTTGGTCAGATTTTCCCGCTATGCAATAACAATGTTGCATCTGGGGATGAGATGAATGGCCCATGTAACATCTTGGGTAACTTAGGCAGACAACGGGACAGAGACACATGACAGGCAAAAGCTCCTCGGGTATGACCCGACGCGCCCTTTTGGGTGCATTCGCAGCAACCACTGTTGCAGCAGCCCCTACCTTCTCCAACGCGGCAGGTTTCCTGCGTGGCGCTGGCGACATTCGCCGCATCCGTATGTACTCCGGCCGTACAGGTGAACGACTGGATATGATCTATTGGATCGAAGGCCACTATATCAAAGACGCCTTTGCTGAGATCAACCACTTTATGCGCGATTGGCGGACGGATGAGGTCACGAACATGGACCTGCGTACCGTCGATATCATGGCTGCATCGCATAACCTGCTGGACGTGAACGAGCCTTATATGCTCCTCTCTGGCTACCGTAGCCCTAAAACCAACGCGATGCTGCGCTCCCGCTCTAGCGGTGTGGCCAAAAATTCGCTGCACCTAAAAGGCCAAGCCGCTGACCTGCGTCTGGCGTCGCGCTCTGTGCATCAAGTGGCCCGCGCGGCAGTCGCCTGCGCCGGCGGTGGGGTCGGGCGTTACTCTGGTTCCAACTTCACCCACATGGATTGCGGCAACGTTCGCAGCTGGGGCGGTTGATCGCAGCCAACGCAGTTAGATATATGATTTGATTAGGGCACCTTAGGGTGCCTTTTTTGTTGCGCGACAGGACTTTCCCCGCCGTTGGCCCGGATTTAAGGTTGCGCTGAATGAACTGGGGCGGCGCCATGCGGGCAAAGGGTACGGCAAGAATTGCGGTGATCGGTTTCGGCCCGCGCGGGCTTGGCGCGCTAGAGGCGTTGTCTCAGCGGTTGCGGGAAACTGGGCGCCGCGTGCAGATTGATATCTATGAGCCGAGCCCCTTCCCCGGCGCAGGACCAAATTTCGCGCCGTCGGAGCCGGAGTATTGTCTTCTCAACATACCCTACCGAGATATTGCCATTCGGCCACCTCAAGGAACCGCCGTGGGCAGTTTCGCAGATTGGCAGGACAAACCCTTTGATTGTGATCATTTTCCGTCACGCGCTGACATGGGCCGCTACCTCGAAGCGCGGCGCGATGATTTATTTAAGCGGGGATTTACTAGGTCCGACGCTAAGATCACGTTATTGCGCAAAAATGTGGAACGGGTCTCGCAGGAGGCACCTGGCTGGTGCCTCCATATAGAGAACGGCCAGCCTGCGCATTACGATGAGGTCCTTCTTACCCTTGGCCAACCCCCGGTTGAGCCGGACGCCCAATGGGCCAGTTGGCAGACCCATGCAGCTCAATCTACTGCGGAAGTTGCGCCGGCCTATCCAGCAGCGGAATTATGCGACCGAGTGTCGGAATGGCAGGGGAAACCTGTGGCCATTCGGGGACTGGGTCTATCAACCTTCGATGTGTTTCGCAGCCTTACCATCGCGCAGGGCGGTCGCTTTAGTGCAGCGGGGTATCACCCCTCTGGCCGAGAGCCTGCCTGCATTCTACCGTTCTCGCTCAACGGTCAGCCGCCCTTCCCCAAACCGCAGGGCGCGGACCTAGACGCGCTTTTTGCGCCCACACCCGAAGAGACCGCGCACTTCGCCCGGGCAGCCGCCGCAGCGGTGAGCACGGCACCAAAGGAGGCAGCAACACATATCAACGGGGCGTTGGCGCCGGTCGTGACCCGCATTCTTGCGCCCCAAGGTGTGAACGATACGCAGGTCTTGGATTGGCTGGCGACAGAATGGGCTGAACCCGGGGCGCAAGACCGTCAAGCGCCGATGGATGCATTGCGACATGGGATTGCATTGGCTGCGGGCCATGCTGCGCCAACCATCGGCTATGCGCTTGGTCAGGTCTGGCGCAAATGGCAGGACGAATGGCGCGCGGCCTTCAATCCCGGATGCGCCACCCCTGAAACCGCGAAGCACCTAATTGATTTCGACGAAGGGTTAAAACGATACTCCTACGGCCCGCCCTTGTCCTCCGCGCGTGAGCTTTTGGCTTTGATCGACGCAGGCCTAGCCGATCTGGCTTTCGCCGGAGACCCAGAAATCATTGAAAAATCTCAAGGGTGGATGCTGGGCGTAGAAGGTCAGCAGGTCGAGGTCTCTCTCATCATAGACGCGGTGCTGCCCGCGCCTGCGCTGTCAAATATAAAAGTTCCGCCCCTGCCCGGTCTCATCACAAAGGGCTTGATCGTCGCAGTCTCAGACGATCTGGCCGCCGCGACTGAGCCTGACGGCACCCTGCGCGACCAAAGCGGAAGCCCCGTATCGGGTCTTTGTCTGTTGGGACGTCTGGCGCTTGGCAGCGTGACGGCTGTGGATTCGCTGCATGATTGCTTTGGGCACTCTGCCGACCGCTGGGCGGACGGCGTGGTGGCGCGATTGCGAAAAGCGCGCCCAGCTGAGTAATGGCAAAACCACAACAGTTTGTGATCCTTCGCTTAAGATGGAACGACGCGGCCCGAAATTGGTTTCACCCACAACACTCGATCGAAGAAAAGGGGAACGACGTAATGAGAAGACGACATTTCATCACCGGCGCGGCGGTAAGCGGCGCAGCACTTAGTACAGCTCTCGCAACACCCGCGCTTGCACATGCTCCGAAAGAAATGCCGAGCTATGATGTGCCGCCAGACATGATGCCGCGCAAGGTACCGATTGCTGCAGGCGCGCCACCCTATGAGATCCACGTCGATCCGGACAATTTTGCCCTTTACTGGACGTTGCCTGACAATATGGCATGGCGTTACACCGTGGGCGTTGGCCGTCCCGGTCTTTACGAATCCGGTGAGTTCTACGTTGGGGCCAAGAAAGAATGGCCAAGCTGGACCCCGACCCCAGATATGATCGACCGCGAACCGGAGAAATATGCGAAGTATTCCGACGGAATGGAAGGCGGTCTGGACAATCCGCTCGGTTCGCGTGGGCTTTACCTGTTTACCGAAGAACAGGGCGATACGTTCTTGCGCATTCATGGCACAGATGACCCCAGCACACTGGGCAAGCGTGTGTCGAACGGCTGTGCGCGATTGGTGAATGACCAAATGGCCGAGCTTTATGACCGGGTTCCAATGAACACCCGTGTGGTCCTCTACGAACCGCTGGTCTGAAGATCGTAATAGGAATGCAAAAGCCCGGCCCGAAAGGTGCCGGGCTTTTTTGCATGTTCATGCAACCGGCCCAAATGGGCTTGATACCTGCAATACTGACAAAAAATATAATGGCGGAGCGACAGGGATTCGAACCCTGGAGACGGTCTCCCGCCTACACACTTTCCAGGCGTGCGCCTTCGACCACTCGGCCACCGCTCCGTTGATGCGCGGTTTAGCTTGGGGGGACAGTGAGTTGCAAGAGCGAAATCCCCCCAAGGCGGATAAATTTATTCAACCGCCAAGATGAACGTAAACGCGACGGTTCAATCGACCTTTTTTCTCAATCTTTCCAAGACGAAGCGCGCCGATTTCGCCGGTTCGCGCCACATGTGTGCCGCCGCAGGGTTGTAGGTCGATGGGCTCCTGCGGCTCTCCGATACGGATCAGCCGAATATCTCCGCGCCCACGTGGAGGCGCGACTGACATGGTCTTGATCAACTCAGGTGCTGCGTCGAGCTCGGCCTCGGTGATCCAATCCTCGCTGACCCGCGCATCCAGCGAGACAAAGTGGTTCAGCGCTTCTTCTAACTCCCCGCGATCTTGCGGCGCGTCGGGCATGTTGAAATCGAGCCGCCCATGACTGGCCGAGATTTGCCCGCCTGTCACCGGATGGGGGATCACGACCGACAGCAGGTGTAGCGCCGTGTGCACGCGCATGTGCTTGTGACGCCGGTCCCAGTCAAGTTCTTGGGTTACATAGGCGCCGATGGGCGGCAGAGCGCGTGGCTCTGCCGGGACTAGCGCGATGCGGCCGCTGTCGCGGTCCCGTACCGTGGTCGCGATGGAAAGTTCCTGCCTGTCCCAAGTCAACCAACCGCTATCGCCCGGCTGACCTCCCCCTGTGGGGTAGAAAAGCGAGTTCTCCAAAATCACGCCGCCCTCGGGTGTATGCGCCGCCACACGGGCGGGTGCATCGCGCAAGTAAGTTTCCTGCCGGAATAGTTCGCCCGTCATGCTTGCGGTTCCGCCGTCTCGCTTTTGTCTTCTACGTCTGATGCGGTCGTTGCTGCGGGCTTCAGCACCTCAGGGTTGCGCAGCCACAGATCGCGTTGGGCGAATGGAATCTCGATTTCTTCGTCTTTAAAGCGGGCCGCGATGGCATGGTTGATGTCGTTCTTGACCTTCATCATCCAATTAACGTCACGCAGGTAGCAGCGGACTTCAAACTCAAGTGCATCGGCGCCGAAGTTCAGGAAAAGCACTGCGGGCGGCGGGTTGGTGAGCACGATCGGCTGCGCCTTTGCGATCTCTTGCAGGATGCCTTCGACGCGCTTGGTGTCGGTGCCATAGGCCACACCCACAGGCACGATCAGACGGCCTACGGTATTGCCACGCGTGTAGTTGGTGACCGTGCCGCTGATTAGGTCTGCATTGGGGACGATGACATCGGTGCGGTCAAAGGTTTCGATCCTTGTCGAGCGTACAGAGATGTCGCGCACATAGCCCATCTGGCCGCCAACTTCGATCCAGTCGCCTTCGGAAATCGGTCGCTCGATCAACAAAATGATCCCCGAGACGAAGTTTGACACAACGTTTTGCAGACCAAAACCGATACCCACCGAAAGCGCACCGGCGACGTAGGCCAGCGCCGACAGGTCGATCCCGGCCCCGGTGATGGCCAGCAGCGCAGCAAGGAAAATACCGACATAGCCGATCCCCGAAACGATGGCGTTCTGCCCGCCGATGTCCATCCGCGTTTTAGGCAGCACATTGCTACGCAGCGCGCCCTGGAACAGACGGGTTGCGGCATAGCCAATGACAAAGATCACCGCGAAAGACAGGAAATCCGTTGGGCGGACACGGGTTTCGCCAAAAGCGAATCCGCGGCTAAAGAGCGCCCAAAGCTCCGTCAGGTCAGTGACCCGCGCGCCCCACGCCAGCGCCATCACTGGCAGTGACAGCAACAGCAGGATCAAGCCAAAGAACACCGGCATCAGCGCGTCACGCGCCTGCACCCCCTGCCCGGTCACTGCGCCGTAAACATCTGCCAAAAACCGTTGCAGCGTCATGACGAGCCCCAACAGGACCAGCGTGCTAACATAGGGTGGCAGCAGCGAAACAGCGGCGTTGTAATAGCCACTGATCAGCAAGAGGGGCGACAAGATAGCAACGATCATTGCGCCAAGGCCCAGACCGCGCACGACACGGCTGAGTGTCGAAATGCGGGGTTCTTCGGAGGCAGGTGTTTCTTCGACCTGCGGGTCGTTGTGGCCGTGCAATATGCGACCAATGCGGAACAAAGCAAAGGCGCTAAGCAGCATGACAGGCAGGCGCAACACCGCTTCAGTGGTCTCAGCAGGTTGGTGCCCGTCAAAGATGGCATCGATGATCGCCCCTAGAATGATGGTGCCGGTGATGATGCTCACGTAAAAGCGGACAGCCTTACGCTCAGTCGCGGGGAGGAGGATCAGCGCCTCGTCTTCATCTCGTGAAAATACCCGCTCGGCCACCCAGCGAACACCCAACATCGCGCCGCCGATCACCGGGATCAGCTTTACCAAAGCAGCGCCACGCGGACCAAGCCAGCCAGTTGCCAGCACGGACATGACCAACAAGAACAGTCCAACTGTGGGCAGGATGATCCGCAGCAAAGAAACGACAAAGCGCCAAATGCCAAAGCCCCGCGCGCCGAACCGCTGCAGACGTCCGACGATTGCAGTCGACCAATGATGCCCGCGAAGAATCAGCACCAAGCCTAAAACGGAAAAAGCCAGCACCGCTGGAAGTGATGACAATAAATCCCGACGCGCCGCTTTGGCATTGTTGGGGGCTTCTGCGGCGATCTCACCTGCTGCGGTGGCCAGATCATCAATCGCCGTGCGCCAATGCACGGGATTAAGCGGCGTCGGGACGACCTCCAGAAGCTGCTCGGTCTGGAGATCGCGTAGGGCTACATCGATCTGGCCGATTAGGGCGTCGGCACGTAGATATGCTGCTTCGGCGCGCTGAACCGGATTTAGCAGAGTGTTGAGCTGTCGGTTTAGCTCCTCCCGGCTGGCAGCTACCTCAGGCGATTCCGGCTCGGCGATTTCGCTTTCGGGAGCGGTGCCAAGAGCGGCCAGCTGTTCGCGCAGGGTGCTGATCCGCGCCGCGTTCAGATTGCGCGCAGAGTCGAATTTTCCACGGTACTCGACCAGCCGGGCGCGCTGCACCTCAAGCATGGTTTCAGTAGTGTCCGGATCATCTACCGCTGTTTCAGCGGTCGAGGCGACAGTTTCCCACTCGTCAAAGTCCGGCAGGACCGGTTCTTGAGCGAGTGCAGCGCCGGTCAGCCAGACCAGCAACGCGGTGAGGCTTAGGGCGAAGCGGAGTATTTGGGTCATGTATCCTCGAAAACACCTGGAATGGATTGCGGCGCGGCATCAAGCCAGTCGGGCGTTGGCAGCCCTTTCTCGCGCAGGAATTCTGGGTTGAAGAGCTTGGATTGGTACCGCGTGCCAAAATCACAAAGCACGGTGACAATCGTATGCCCCGGCCCCATGTCTTTTGCCATGCGCATGGCACCCGCGACGTTGACGCCCGAAGACGCCCCAAGGCAAAGCCCTTCGTTCTCCAGTAGGTCAAAGACCACTGGCAGGGCTTCTTCGTCAGAGATGTTATAGCTGTAATCCGGCTTGAAGCCTTCGAGGTTGGCGGTGATCCGCCCCTGCCCGATGCCTTCGGCAATGGAACTGCCCTCGGCCTTCAACTCGCCTTCGGTGTAATAATTGTGCAGCGCCGCGCCGTCTGGGTCGGCCAGCGCGATCTTCACGCCCTTGGGCTGCAGCGCCATGGCGACACCAACCAGCGTACCGCCAGAGCCTACGGCGCAGCAGAACCCATCCACTTTACCGCCAGTCTGTTCCCAGATCTCGGGGCCAGTCGTCTCTACATGCGCCTGACGGTTGGCGGTGTTGTCGAATTGGTTGGCCCAGATCACCCCTTCGGGCGTGGTCTTGGCGAGTTCTTTGGCCAGACGTTCAGAATAGCGCACGAAGTTGTTGGGGTTCTTGTAGGGGGCCGCGGGCACCTGCACCAGTTCGGCACCGGCAAGACGCAGCATGTCCTTCTTTTCCTGAGATTGGGTCTCAGGGATGACGATCACGGTTTTGAACCCCATTGATGCGCCGACCAACGCCAGACCGATGCCGGTGTTGCCAGCCGTGCCTTCGACAATGGTGCCGCCGGGCTTCAACTCGCCCCTTGCGATAGCGTCGCGAATGATGAACAGCGCCGCGCGGTCCTTGACCGACTGACCGGGGTTCATGAATTCCGCTTTGCCAAGAATTTCGCAGCCGGTCTCTTCGCTCGCGCCGCGCAGCCGGATCAGCGGTGTGTTTCCAATGGCCTCGGCCAGATCTTTTGCAACCTGCATGTTTGCCCCCAATTCATGTTCCATCCGGTTTAGCTGTCGTGCCTTCGGACCTCAAGCGTTCGCGGTGACGGGCCAGCCAATAGGCGCTTGCCACCAAAGGCGCATTGGCAAGCGCCTGCGCGTCAGCCAAGGCCATCAATCCATCGAATGACATCAGATGTGAGCGGATATCCTCACCTTCGGAGGCCAAACCGCCCGTGCCGGTAATTAGGTCCGGTAAATCTGCCAAGCCCACGAAAATGTGAAAGAATTCGGTCGCGTTTCCGGGGGAGGCGTAGACGTTGGCAACCGGCTCCAGCTTGCCCAGTGTGATCCCAGCTTCTTCAAGAGCTTCGCGCCGGGCGGCGGCCTGCGGTGTCTCGCCGGGGTCTATATGGCCTGCGATGGGTTCTAACTGCCAACAGGTCTCGTCGCCTCGTGCCAGCGGCCCCATGCGGATTTGTTCCACCAGCAGCACGCAGTCACGCACTGGATCATAGGGCAGCACCAGCGCCGCATCCGCGCTGATGAAAACTTCACGGTCAATCTGGGCTGACATGCCGCCTTTGAAGGTTTCATGCCGAAGAGAGATTTCATCAAGGGCAAAGAAATTCGCATAGGCGCGGCTGCGGTGGGTGATGTCGATCTTGCCGCCCAAGGTGCGCGGATCATGCTGTCCCTGCTTGGCCAACACCTGCTGATAGGCCCGACGGCGGATCATCGGGAACATCGCGTCAACCTCGGCGCGGGGGCGTTTGCCGATATAGCTCATCACCTCGCGCGCCGCATGGCACGACAGTTCGGCCCAATCGGCCTCCCATTGCTCTAATGACCACGGCCCCTCTGCGGTCCACCGCCCCGGCTGCGGCAGATAAACCTCTGCCGCCTGCCCGTCCGCCAATGTCACCGGCACCAGATCGTAGTCAAACGCGCCTTCGTAAAAGTCGAGCCGGGTAAAATCATCTGCGCTGAGGTCGCGCAGCAGCAGGCCCACGGTCTCAGAGCCGTCATCCTTTGCGATAGTGGGAAATGGGCCTTCCGCAGCAGCAAAAACGCGGTAGCCGGGCAAAACGGCGGAGCTGAGGTCTATCGCCTCTGTGGGACGGCCCAGCACAAGATTTAGCAGCGGCAGATGCCGCAGAGTTCCGTAAATAAACAAATGTCGCATTGTAGTTAGGACCAACGATTATAAGCAAATTCGGTCAACAGACCTGAGATCACCGCCCCCACTACAAGCGCCACGGCCATCGGTACAGTGGCAATCATCACGCCGAACTCTGCTCCGATTTGGAAAACGGCGACAATAGCCTCAAAGGGATCGTCATAGCGGTTTCGCAAGGCCAGTCGGACCATCTCATTCGCCGCTTGTAGGAAAATCGCCCAAAGCATGAGCACAAAGACCCCAGCCAGACCATTGTTAATCGCCGCCGTAGTGCCCCGCCCGGCACGCCTGCCCATAACGGACCAGCCCACCAGCAGGCCCAATACGATGTTCAGCGGTAGGAAATACCCGAAATCCGTGCTTTCCGGCATCAAGGGCACGACCATCCCCGATAGGATAAAAGCCAGCACCGCGAGCGAGATCGCGGCCATAAGTCGTGCACCTGTCGGCATATTTCGGCTCCTTGCGGGGGGTGACCGCAGTGGCGGTCACACAGGTCGCCGTACCGTAATCTGCGTCACATCGCAATTTCCACTGTCAAATGTTGCAGCACAGGAAGTGAGGTAAAAATTCCACATCCGGCGAAATCGTTCATCAAAGCCAAGCGCGGTGATCTCGCCCCATTTTTGATTAAAGGTCTCATGCCAGCGGCGCAGCGTGATGTCATAGCTCTTGCCGAACTCGACAGAGCGGTCGACCACCAGACCCGCGCGTTCTACCTGCTCGCGCAGCACCTTGGGGCTGGGCAACATGCCGCCCGGAAAGATGTATTTCTGAATAAAGTCGACGCCGCGCTTATAGACGTCCCAGCGGGCGTGATCGACGGTAATGATCTGCAAAGTGGCCGCACGTCCGGGCTTCAACCTCTGGCGCACGGTCTCGAAATAGATTGGCCAATATTGCTCGCCTACCGCCTCAAACATCTCGATACTGGCGATGCCGTCATAGAGCCCGCGCTCATCGCGATAGTCTTGCAGTTTAAACGTAACACGGTCTGATAGCCCGGCTTTCTCGATCCGGTCCACCGCGTATTTATACTGCTCGGCGCTGATTGTAAGGGCGGTGACATGCAAGCCCCGTTCGGCGGCGGCATATTCAGCGAAACCGCCCCAGCCGCAGCCGATCTCCAGCACATGATCGCCCGGTTGCACTCCCATCTGGTCGACCATGGATTTGTATTTGGCTGTCTGCGCGGCCTCTAACGACATTTGCGCGCCGTCCTCGAACATGGCCGAGGAATAGGTCATCGTCTCATCCAGCCAAAGCCCGTAGAACTCATTGCCCAAATCATAGTGCTTGCTGATGTTGCGTTTGGCCTGCTTGCGATTGTTACGTTGCAGCCAAAAACGGAACTTCTCAAACTGGCGCAGCAGCCCTTGGCCGGGGAAGCCGTCATAAACGGTTTCGTTACCAGCATGCACCAAATCCATGAAAGCTTGGAGGTCTGGGGTGGACCACCATTCATCAAGATATGCGTCGCAGAAACCCAAATCGCCCTCGCGGATCAGGCGGGCAAAGAGGTCATCATTGTGGATGTGCACCTCGGCCACCGGGCCGGGCTTGGTTCCCTCGGCCCGAAACGCGCGGCCATCGGGCAAGACGAAATCCACCCGCCCATGCTGCATCGCCTGCGCCATGGCAAAGACCTGCGGGAAATAGCGCGGCAGACCCTTCTGCCCCTCGGTCGTCGTTAGCTTCATACCTCGGTTCCGTTCTTGTTCTTGGCACCCACTGTAACCGCGGGTTGCAGTTTCGCAAAAAGTTTAAAAATCACGGTTCCGATAGGCATCCAGCGCCCGTTCGCGGCCTTCCGAGAGATCGACAATTGGATCGGGGTAGTCGTCATCGGGGCTGCGACCCCAGCGGCGCGGAATGGCGTCGAAATAGGCGAGCGCGTCTTTGCTCGGTTTGGGGCGGCCCTCGGCGATCCAGCGACGGGTATAGTCGCGGTCCTTGTCGAAGCGATCAAGTTGGGTCTCGGGGTTAAAAATGCGAAAGAACGGCGTCGCATCGGGGCCGGAGCCTGCCGCCCACTGCCAGCCCATCGCGTTATTCGCCGGATCCCAGTCGATCAGGTGTTCTTCGAACCATTTTTGACCGATGCGCCAATGGCACATCAGGTGTTTGGTCAGATAGCTGGCCACGATCATGCGCCCCCGATTGTGCATCCGCCCCGTCACCTGCAATTCGCGCATGGCGGCATCGACAAAAGGCTCGCCGGTGCGCCCCTGTTTCCACGCCAGCACCTCGGCACGGCGCTCGTCCTCGTTCCAAGGGAAGGCCTGCCATTCCTCGCGCCAGTTTTGGTCGAGGATGCGCGGCGTGTGGTACATCAAGTGATAGGCAAACTCGCGCCACGCCAATTCCTTGAGGAACGTCTCCGCCCCGCGTTTGCCCTCTTGCATGGCGCGCTGGCCCGCGTGCCAACACTGTGCGGGGCTGATTTCGCCTAACGACAGGTTTTCTGAGAGGGTCGAGGTGCCATCTTCGCCAGGTTTGTCACGACTTTCGTCATAGCCAACAACAATATGCGCTATGAAAGTCCCGAGCCGCGATTGCGCCGCTGCCTCGCCCAGACGAACGAAGGGCCGCACCACGTCACGTCCGCGCCGCATCTCTGCGTCCATCTGCCAATCGTCAAGCGCGTCGCTTTCAGGCCAACCTTCGGGCGACATGATTTCATCCGGGGTGGCCAGCGGCTCTGCTACATCGCGTCCGCGCACCGTTTTCCAATAGGGGGTGAAGACTTTGTAATAGCCACCGGTTTTGGTCTCGACTGTCCAAGGCTCGAACATAAGATGACCGGCAAAGCTACAAGTCTCAGTACCCTCGTCCTTTAAGGCCTCTTTGACTTGGCTGTCACGGGCGATGGCCGCAGGATCATAAAGCCGGCTCCAATAAACCGCCCCTGCCCCGGTTTGCGTGATCACATCGCGCAGAACATCGAGCGCATCCCCGCGCCGCAGGATCAGGTCGCTGCCCTTCTCTTTCAGCGTTTCAGCAAGACAGCCTAAAGCCAACCCTAGCCGAAACTTCGGCGCGGCGCCCAACCCTTGCGATTGATCATCGTGAATGAACAGCGGGATCACCGGGCGGCCCGTCTTGCAGGCTGCCGCCATTGCAGGGTGATCGCTCAGCCGCAGGTCGCGGCGGAACCACATGATAATGGGGGAATTCTCACTCACGTTCGGGGCTTGCTCCTAGCTTGACCCCGAAACATAGCGCCCCCGCGACGGGGTCAAGGCTCAGAGCAGATCATCTAACGCGTTCAGCAGTTTATCCATCTCGCCCGAGCTCGTGTAGTGGGTGAAGCTGAGACGCAAAACGCCCTTGCCTTCATCCACGCCCATCGCACCAAGTGCCCGGCCCGCGTAAAAGGTGCCGCCACCCGCCATGATGCCCCGCTCGGCCAATGCCTGCGCCATATCAGCACCGGGACGGTCGAGCGCCAGTGCGACAGTCGGCGCGCGTTTTCCCGCATCGGTGGGGCCGATCACCCGCACCGAATTGCGCGCAGCCATCGCGTCGAGCAGAGGTTGCAGCAGCGAAGTCTCATAGGCGCGCATAGCATCATGGACGGCAACACCGCGTGCCGTGGCGTCGGCTTGGCCACCAATGTGATGGGCATAGAATGCGTCGATATAATCCGCCATGCCCGCGCTGGCCGCAATCTGTGCGTGATCCGGCCCTGCGGGCGTGAAGCGTTTATACAGCACATCGCCGTTGAAGTGATGCGCTTGGTTCGGCAGCAACTCTGCAAGCGCGCGGCGTATGATCATCACGCCTTGATGCGGCCCAAAAGTCTTGTAGGCCGAGAATAGATAAATATCCGGCCCCAACTCCCCGACATCGGCAAAGCCGTGCGGCGCGTAAGAAACACCATCTACACAGACAAACGCCCCCGCCGCATGAGCAAGTGCGGTGATCTCGGTCACTGGGTTGATCTCTCCAACCACGTTGGAGCAATGCGGAAAACAGACCAGCCGCACGTTTTCGTCCAGAAGGTCTTCAAGGTCCGCCGGGTCCAGATGCCCTGTCTCCGGATCGACCTGCCACTCGCGAATTTCAATGCCTCGCTCGGCCAAGCGCCGCCACGGGCCGCTGTTGGCCTCGTGGTCTTGGTTGGTCACGATGATCGCCTCACCTGGCTGCATCATCTGGCCAAAGGCCTGCGCCAGCACATAGGTGTTTTGCGTGGTCGAAGGGCCAAAGCTTAGCTCCTCTGGTGTCACACCAAGGATCGCCGCCATGCGGCTGCGCGCCTCGTCCATTTCCTCCCCGCCCAAGCGGCTCGCTTCATAGGGGCCGTAGGGCTGCACCTTTCGCTGGGTGTAGAAACGATGCAACCGGTCGATAACCTGCTGGCAGGTATAAGACCCGCCGGCGTTCTCAAAGAAAGCATGGCCCTGAAGGCTCGGCTCGGCGAAGGCGGGGAATTGGGCGCGGACCCAGTCGGAATCAATATGCATGGCGGGAAGGTCCACCGGGATGCGCCTAAGGTCAAGCGGTCAAAGAAAAACGGCGGCCCCGAAGAGCCGCCGTTCTAAATTTGTATATCCGCTAAAGGCTAGCGAATTTTGCGCTCATCTTGCAGACCGCGGAAGATGCAGTAGCACATGAAGAGCAAAAGCAGCGTGAACAGCAACCCGGTGGAAATCACCATGGATTGCAACGCTGCCAAGCCGCCGCCGATCAACAGAGCAATCGCCACGGCACCTTCAAAGATGCACCAGAACACACGCTGTGGCACGGGCGCGTCGACTTTACCGCCAGCGGTGATCGTATCGATCACGAGGCTGCCAGAGTCAGACGAGGTGACAAAGAACACCACCACCAGCACGATGCCGATGAACGAGGTGATCGACGCCAGTGGCAGTTGATCCAGCATTTTGAAAAGCTGCAGCGGCAGGCCGGCATCCTGTGCGCCTGTGTAGCCGTCATTCAGCACCTGATGGATCGCGGTACCACCAAAGATCGACATCCAAAGCACGCAGACAACAGATGGGATCAACAGCACGCAAACGATGAATTCGCGCACGGTACGGCCTCGGCTGACGCGGGCGATAAACATGCCAACGAAAGGTGACCAGCTGATCCACCACGCCCAATAGAACGCTGTCCAGCCTTGGCTAAAGTTCACGTCTTCACGGCCAAAGGGGTTGGCCAGCGCGGGAAGATACTCAACGTAAGCGACCAAAGAGTCCCAGAAGAACGTGAGCAAGAATACCGTCGGTCCGACGATCAACGTGAACAGCGCCAGCAGTGCGGCGAGACCCATGTTAATCTCGCTCAACACCTTCACACCGCCATCAAGGCCGCGCAGAACCGAAATCAGCGCCACAGCCGTGATCAACGAGATCAGCACGATTTCTGAGGTCGTTCCCATCGGCACGCCGAAGAGTTCGTTCAGGCCAGCGTTGGCCTGCGTTGCGCCAAGGCCAAGCGATGTCGCCAAACCGAAAAGCGTGGCAAAAACTGCGATGATATCAATGATATGCCCAGGCCAGCCCCAGACGCGTTCACCCAATACCGGATAGAACGCTGAGCGGATCGTCAGCGGCAATCCTTTGTTGTAGGTGAAAAGCGCCAGTGCCAGCGCGACAACAGCATAGATCGCCCAAGGGTGGAGACCCCAGTGATAAATCGTTGCCGCCATGCCAAGGCGCAGCGCTCCGGCTTCGTCACCTGTTGCGGCCCCCAAAGGCGCCCAGTCAGTGCGCGAACCGTTCTCGGTCGTGATCTCACCCATCGAAGTCGAGAAATGGGTCAGCGGTTCAGACACGCCATAGAACATCAGGCCGATGCCCATGCCAGCGGCGAAGAGCATCGCAAACCAGCCCAGATAGGTGTAGTCAGCCACCGCTTCGTTGCCGCCAAGGCGGACATTGCCAAAAGGCGTCACAATCAGCAGCAACGCAAAAATCACCACCAAATCGGCGGCCCCAATCAAGAACCAGTCAAAGTTCTTAGTGGTAAAGTCGAACATTGCCGAGAAAACGCCGGCGGCCTGCTCTGGCAAAGCAATCGTGTAGAATACGAAGATCACGACAGCGATCCCCGAAATTAGGAAGACCGGGTTGTGAATGTCCAACCCGAACGGCCCGATCTGCCGTTCAATATTGTCTTGACCGATCTCATAATCGGTATCGATTACATCCGCCTTGCCCTCAGGCTCGGGGATGCCGTGCGAACTTGTATCGCTCATTATCTGTTCCCTCTTTGATGACAGATCGCCATGCGAAAACATGGCCTCTGTTTTTTTCATCCGTGCGCAACAGGATAGAGGCTTGCGACCATTGGGCAAGCTTTTGCATCCAAGTGCCTTGAGAACTTGGCTAAAACGACCCATTCGTTATCTGCTGCGACGTAAGTTTGAGGGGGTTACCCTGCCCCGAGCGCGGCTGCAATGGCATCGGCCTGTTCGCGAATCCGGTCCATGTCGCCTTGCACACCCGGTGGGCGCAGCTTGTCGCCCTCGTGGCGGGGCAGAATATGGTAATGCAGGTGGAACACCTCTTGTCCGCCCGCGGCTTCGTTAAACTGCTGAACCGTGATCCCGTCGGCACCAAATGCACGCAGGCAGGCGTTGCTGACCTTTTGCACCGTCGCCAGACAATCGGCCAACTGTGTCGGACTTGCATCCAGCATGTTACGGCAAGGCGACTTGGGGATCACCAGACAGTGCCCTTCGGCGCGCGGCATGATGTCCATAAAACAATAGGTCTTGTCGTCTTCATAGACCTTAAAGCTGGGGATCTCGTCACGCAGGATCTTGGCGAAGATGTTGTCGTCGTCATAGTCGGCCATCATGCTCTCCTTTTGGCAGCCGGGGCGGCGCAGATCATTAACCACACCGCCCCGAGCCTAGGCAATATCAGGCGTTTACGTCGACGACCACACGGCCTTTGACCTGACCGTTCAGGATGTCCGCCCCAAGCTTGGGCAGATCGCTTAGGCTGGCGGGTTGCACCATTGCCTCCAGCTTCTCCATCGGCAGGTCTTTGGCCACCCGCTCCCACGCGCGCAGACGGTTGTCATAGGGCTGCAGAACGCTGTCGATGCCCAGAAGGTTCACACCACGCAACAGGAATGGGATGACTGTCGCGGGCAATGCAGCGCCCCCGGCGAGACCCACGGCTGCGACACTTGCGCCATATTCCATTTGCCCCAGCACCCGCGCCAGCATCGCGCCACCCACGGCATCGACGCAGCCACCCCACATCTCTCCTTCGAGGGGGCGTTTGACCGTCTCATTGATCTCGTCCCGCGCGACGATCCGGGTCGCCCCAAGGCCCTTGAGGTAATCTTCGGTTTCGGGGCGCCCGGTGACTGCGGCCACGTCGTAGCCGAGGTTGGCAAGGATTGCCGTCGCAACCGAACCCACACCACCCGCGGCGCCCGTGACCAGCACCGGCCCCTTCTTGATGCCATGATCCTCAAGGGCCATGACAGCCAGCATCGCAGTAAAGCCCGCTGTGCCCACAGCCATCGCCTGTCGCGTATCGAGCCCATCGGGCAGCGGCACCAGCCAGTCAGCCTCGACCCGCGCCTTTTGGGAGTAGCCGCCCCAATGCGCCTCACCCACACGCCAGCCGGTCAGCACGACCTTGTCACCCGGCTTGTAGCGGTCGTCACTTGAGGTCTCTACAGTGCCGGCAAAGTCGATCCCCGGCACATGGGGGTAGTTGCGGACCAATCCGCCGCCCGGCCCGATGCAGAGCCCGTCTTTGTAATTTACGGTCGAATACTCAACAGCCACCGTGACCTCGGCATCGGGCAGTTGATCTTCGGTGATCTGTGTCACCTCAGCATGGGTTTTACCTTCGTCGTCTTTGTTCACAATCAACGCATTAAAGCTCATCGCTCATCTCCTTTTCAGGTTTCAATATGGTGGGTATCAGGCCCAGAAACTTTCACGCACGGTCACGTCTCGCACGCCTTCGGGTGTTTGGACCTGCAACCGCGTGCCCGGATCCCAATGGGTCATGCGCACCATCCCAATGGCGACATTCACTTCAAAATCGGGTGACCAGACGGTCGAGGTCATCTGCCCCACGCGCTTGTCTCCCGCCATCAGCGGCCAAGCACGATCACAGAGCGGGACCGGGTCACCCGCGATTTCCATGGGCCGTATCTGTTGCACCGGTCCCTCTTTGGCCACCCGGAGCAGCGCATCTCTGCCGATACAGCCCATTGCCGCCTGCGTGTCGCATAGTTTGCCGAGACCACATTCATGGGGGGTGTTGTCATCCGTCATGTCATTGCCATAACTCAATAATCCCCCCTCGATCCGCTCGATCAGATTGGGACAACCCGCGCGCACATCTAAATCGCGCCCTGCGTCAAACAGGGCCTCCCACAGCGGCATAGCGATATCCGCGCCCTCAGTGTAGATCTCAAAGCCCCCCTGTTTGGAGTAGCCTGAGCGCGCAACGTTCATGGTGCGGCCTTGGAACTGAAACGCGCCGAACCGGAAGAACTTCACGTCTCGCACCGCATCGCCAAAAATTCGCGCAACAAGGTCTTCGGCCTTTGGCCCCTGCACGGCCAACAGGTTCACGTCGGGCTCATCGACCAAAACATCAAGACGATAGCCGTTGCATATCCCCTTGGCCCAAAGCAATAAATCACTGTCAGCAATCGAGATCCACCAACGGTCCTCTGCGAGTTTCACCGCCAGAGGATCATTAAGCATCCCACCCGTCTCATCAACGATTGGAACATAGACACAGCGCCCCGGGGTAACCTCACGCAGGTCGCGGGGGGTCAGCATTTGCATCAAACGCGATGCATCGGGTCCACGCAACTCTACCTGTCTTTCACAAGCAACATCCCAGACTTGGACCGCTTTCTTTAAGTGGTGATAGTCAGCTTCCGTGCTTTCAAAAACCGTCGGCAACAGCATCCGATTGTAAACCGTGTAGGCCTTTACACCCGCGGCCTCCACACCTGCAGAGAACGGCGTGCGCCGGATACGGCGTGAGGGGGAAAGTTCAGCCATTAGCCATCCTTCGGCATAAAGATCAAATCAGTTACCGGAGCGTCCTGCCCGGCGCTTGTCAGCATGGCATGAACCTGCCCCCGATGATGGGTTTGATGGTTGAAAAAATGCATCACAGTCTGCGCCATTGCCGTGGTAACATCACTCTGCAATATACCGGAATACCAAGATATTTCCGCATCTAGCTGCGCTTGGCCCAACCCGCGTGCCCAAGTTAGAATGGCTGTGTCACAGTCTTGCCGCGCGGCGGTCCAAGCCGCTGCGGTCGCGCACATCTCTGTATCTGCTCCGCGGGGCTTTGGTAGGGCTGGATCAAACCGCGACAACCAAAGCTGGTCACACCAAAGCAGATGGTTAAGGGTGCCAAGGATCGAGCCAAAAAACGCGCCGCGATCCTGCGTTAACGATTCCTCATGCATAACTTGAGTAACGTCTGACAACTGACTGTTTTGCCAAGCGTTATACGATGCCATTTCCTTGGCGTAACCGGGCGTGATCATTTTTCGCCTTGCCAGTCGATCGCACAAACTTCAGCCGATTTGCCACCAAAATCCCAGATCCGCCCATAATCGCGCACCTTGGATTTCACGCCCCGTGCCGCGACGATATTCGGGCCCATCCAGTATTTGGAATTGGTGATGGTCACTGGCTGATCCGGTTCAGCTCCTGCAAGCAGTTCGATCTCGCCGTTGATCTGGCGGCCAATGTTGATGACCCTGCGGTTGCCATCGCGAATTATCTCAACCGGTGCGCGTTCGGCCCCGATGATCTCGCTCACCAGCATCGTAAACAGTCCTGTGGTGCCACCCGCCGCACCGCTGAAAATCTTAAGGAGCCCGTCATAGGCTGCCTCGCTTGCGCGTTCATCCACATACGCCGCAACCTTCCAATTGCCTTCGCCCATACGACCGGGAATGTCGACCAGCAGGCCAACGTTCAGCCCGGCCAGGTCCTCGCCCTCGAATTGGCCCTCATCAATCACGATGCCCATCCATGCGTGGCAGTGGCCCTCGGTCGGAAGATGTGCGCCAAGGCTAACCACGCAGGGGCAAAATACGTCACAAGAGCAGTTCAGAAAAAGCTCCCCTTTTATGGCCCAATTGGCGGGTATCATCTCTCTGTTTGGCATATCATCCTCCTGATATCATGGGCCAACCCGCCACGACGCCTGCGCCGAGAAGAAGGGCGAAACCCATTGGTTTTGTTACGTAATGTCCAACTTGAGGCAGCTTTTCGAGAACCATGAAAAATGTCGCCAACCCCATCCAGGCAAGGTTCATCACCCCGCCTGCAAAACCCAGCACCATAAAGCCCCAGCAACAACCAGCGCAGAAGGTGCCAAGGCCCAGCCCCATGCGAAAGCCGCCCCTGGCGCCGGGGCGCCAATTGCCCATGAAATACATCATTGGAGAATGGCAGACGCCATGGCAAATCTCTTTGACGCGGGTGAATTGGAATAGACCCACGGCCAGCAGCAGCGCGGCAGCCGTCCAACGCGACTTTGCAATCCCCAACATGTCGATCACCCCGCCCTGCAGCAGCAACAGTTGCAGCAAAGCGATCCCGGAAGCGAAAGCAAGCCAGACCGAGAAATAGCCTCCAAGGACCGCGATCCAGCCCAACCAGGTGCCATTGGCAGATATCATGAGGTCTTCGTATGCGCGCAGCGTTGGCACCAGCGTGGGCACCATCATTGCTGCCATCATGGCTCCCCACATGACGAAAAGCGGTAAGAAACGCGCCATGGGCATATACATGTCCATGCCCGGATCCATCTGACGCATCCGTTCGCCCAATGCGCCGGGGCGGCCAATTAGATCAACGTCCATCTGCATCGCCATGGCATACATCATCCACCAAGCGGCGAGGATTAGAGCAAAAAACCCCAACCACATTGTGGATCGTACCACTGCAGACATCTCGCGCCCCTCCCGTGCAAGCTCTTGTGAATTTAATGTCAGACAATTAAAGTCCCCGCAAACATTAATTGTAAGACATATGAAAATTGACCCAAGCAACCCTGCCGATCTGTCGGCCCAGATCGCCACTGCCATTCGTGACGCCATCGTTGGCGGACGACTGATTGTTGACCAGCGTCTGCCGTCTGAGGCCGAGCTGGCCGAACAGTTTGAGGTCTCACGTCCGACCGTGCGTGAGGCGCTCAAGCGTCTTGCGGCACAGTCGTTGATCCGGACACAGCGCGGCGCGACGGGCGGTGCTTTTGTTAATCGTTTGAGCTTTCCCGACGCCTACGACCAGCAGATCACCACCTCTACGCTGCTTTTGTCGATGAATGCCGTTAGCTTTGAGACCGCTTGCGAGGCACGATATGCCCTCGAGCGTGCCTGCGCGCCCCTTTCGGCCAAAAGGCGGACTGCGGATCACCTTGCCAATATGCGCGCGGAAATCCATAGGCAGGCGCAGCCGGGACTGACCGATGAGGCCTTCTGCGCCTCTGATGTGGCGTTTCACCGCGCGCTGGTCGACGGGGCGGCCAATCCGGTGCTGAGTTATCAACTTGCAGGCGCTGTCGAGGCCATGCAGCCGTTGATGAATATGATCACTTTCACTGCGCGGGACCGTGCGCGCATTGTGGCACTGCACGAAGATATCGCCAATGCTGCTGAGGAACGGGATGGCATGGCGGTTACGGCTGGTTTGAGCGCGCTTGAGGCGGAGACTCAGGAGTTGGCGCAGAGCGTGTTTGCGGCGCGGTCTGCGCGAAACACCGGAAAGAACGAAGCATCTGGTTTGGGGCCAGAGAAGTAAATTATCCGAAACACAACGGTTTACGAGGCACTGTTTATTCCGACATTTCCCAGAGCCGCGCCCCTTGCAATTCGCCCCCTGTAGTCCTACTTTAATCTTGTCCTTCGGGACTATGGACATAAACGCGCTCGTAATAAGCGGTTCGGACCCGGGGGCGGTACCCGGCGGCTCCACCAATTATCCTTCATTTGGGGATTATGGGGCCGAAATAGGATCGACGAACGTCTAAAGGGGTTGCTTTGTTTCGGTGAGTTACCACCGTTATCGGTACAAAATGTACAATTGCAAATGACAATCGTGCTCCAGTTGCGATGGCCGCGTAAGCGGTTTCAGCGACTGAAATCTAAGTCCTTCGGTTTAGCGACCTAAGGCGGGGTTCGCAGGTACCTGGCAACAGAAACCTGCACTTATTCCCCATCCTTCACCCTTTTCGGTTGAGCATTGACCAAGGCGTTTTTGCGGTTTATCCCAGATATATGGGGTCCGCGATTGCCCCGTGAGGCTTCGGCCCGAGGATCGCATCCTGTTACGAAAGCAAAGGATGCCCTATGCCCGCCCCAAGTGAAATCACCCCCGCCCAGCTTCTACGCCTGATCGGCACGCCAGATGCACCGGTTATCGTGGATAGTTGTATTGAACCCGACTTTGCCGAAGACCCCTATTTGATCCCCGGTTCCTTTCGTCATCCCCATAGCGACATAGACGCTTTGAAACAAAGGCTTGAAGGACGTTCTTGCATCGTTGTCTGCCAGCGCGGACTAAAGCTGAGCCAAGGGCTCGCCGCACGGCTGCGCGCAGATGGTATCAACGCGCAGTTTCTGTCTGGCGGCATGTACGGCTGGCGGGATTTGCCAGCGGCGCCCCGCATCCCATTTGACGCGCTGCCTCCGCTACAGGACGGCGCGACGCTCTGGGTTACCCGTCACCGGCCAAAGATCGACCGCATCGCCTGCCCTTGGCTGATCCGACGTTTCGTGGACCCGGGCGCACGGTTCCTTTTTGTCGCGCCGGATCAGGTCATGGCCGTCGCCGAAAAGTTCGACGCCACGCCTTTCGACATTGAAGATGTACACTGGTCGCACCGGGGCGAACTCTGCACCTTCGACACAATGCTGGCTGAATTTAATCTGCAAACGCAGGCGCTTGTGCGACTTGCCGCCGTCGTACGCGGGGCAGATACCAACCGCCATGACCTCGCCCCCGAGGCCGCTGGTCTGTTGGCGATCTCGGTGGGCCTTTCCCGCCAATACCGCGATGATCTGGCGCAGCTTGAGGCGGGCATGGTGCTTTACGACGCGCTATACCGGTGGGCGCGAGATGGTGCAGGCGAGACCCATGATTGGCCGGCGGGACGCGCGCAATGATCCCGCCAACATGGCCCGAAATGACCCGTGTGTTTGGCCGGATCGGCCTGATGTCGTTTGGCGGGCCCGCCGCGCAGATTGCCGTCATGCATCGCGAGCTGGTTGAGGATCGGCCGTGGCTCAGCGAACAGACATTCCTGCGTGCTCTGTCGTTGTGCATGCTCCTGCCCGGCCCCGAAGCGATGCAACTCGCGACTTACGCGGGATGGCGCTTGCGCGGTGTGGCAGGCGGGCTTCTGGGCGGGTTGCTCTTTGTCGTTCCGGGGGCGCTCTTCATTGCGGTACTGGCGCTGCTCTATGCGTGGTATGGCCAACTGCCCTTGGTGCAGAGCGCGTTCTTAGGTATTAAGGCGGCAGTGATTGTCGTGGTCTTTCAGGCGCTTCTGAAGGTTTCTTCCAAGACGCTCAAAGGCGGTTTTGGCTGGGCACTGGCCCTTGGGTCATTCATTGCGCTCTTCGTATTGGGGCTTCCGTTCCCTCTCATCATCCTTGTCGCCGGCGCCATCGGCATGATCGCGGGTGACCCTGGGGGTACGTCGGAAGGCGTGCATTTAGCCCCCGCTCACAGCCTGCGTACCTTGCTCACTTGGGGCTTTCTCTGGGCTGCGCCTCTCCTGTTGGTTGCGCTTTTGGGTGATGAATTCCTTTTGCAACTGGGGCTGTTCTTTTCCAAGCTTGCCGTGGTGACTTTCGGCGGCGCCTATGCGGTTCTGGCCTATATGACCCAGACGGTCGTGCAGGATTTCGGCTGGATCGACACCGATCAAATGATCGATGCGCTTGGATTGGCCGAGACCACTCCCGGTCCGCTGATCCTTGTCACGCAGTTCGTTGGTATGCTGGCTGGCTTTGCTCAAAGCGGCCCGCTGGGGGCAATTACAGCCGGCCTTCTGGCGCTTTGGGTGACCTTCACGCCCTGTTTTTTGTGGATATTCCTTGCCGGGCCATACCTTGAAGCGCTTTCGTCCCAACCGCGTATCGCGGGGGCTCTACGTGCCATTACTGCAGCTGTTGTGGGCGTCATCGCCAACCTATCCGTCTGGTTTGCGCTGCATGTGCTGTTTGACCGGGTGACCCCCGGCATCATACTCGCCCTGCCCGCGCCGGTTTGGGAGAGTTTTAGCCCCATGGCCGCAGCGCTCACCGTGGCGGCCGCCGTGCTGATGCTGGTGCTGAAGCGTGGATTTGTCTTCTCGATGGCTCTGCTTGCGGCCCTAGCACTCGTGTTGAGCGTGATTTAGCGCTGCGCCCCCTTTCACTCGCCCGTGAATGGGGTATGCTTACCCCTGCCCATCGCCCGTACCGGAGAGAAGAATGAGCCGCAGCATTGATTACGGCAACCTAATGCACGAAGCCATGCGGGGTCTGATCCGCAAGGTTTTGCAGGATATTTCTGACAATGGCCTGCCGGGGAATCACCACTTCTTTATCACCTTCGATACATCGCATCCTGACGCGGAACTGGCCGATTGGCTGTCAGATCGTTATCCGGGCGAAATGACTGTGGTCATGCAGCATTGGTACGACGGACTGGACGTCACGCCTGACGGCTTTGCGATCACCCTGAACTTTGGCGACGCGCCAGAGCCGCTTTATATTCCTTACGACGCGATCCGCACATTCGTGGACCCTTCGGTTGAGTTCGGCCTGCGGTTTGAGCAGCAGGAAAGCGAAGAGGAAGACGACGACAGCGAAGAGAGCACGCTTGATCAGACTGACGAGGACGAGCTGGAAGTCGCGGAAGAGCCTTCCAAAGACGCCGAGATCGTCTCGCTGGATTCGTTCCGGAAGTAAGGGCAACTGCTCCGTTAGCGCCATCCCTGCATTGCGCAGGCCGCATCGCGCAGGTAAACCGCTGGACAACGATAAGTCACAGCAGGAGCCGTATAATGGCCGATACCCGCACCGAAACCGACAGCTTTGGTCCGCTCGAAGTTCCCTCCGATAAATATTGGGGCGCGCAGACACAGCGCTCGATCATCAACTTCCCGATTGGCTGGGAAAAGCAGCCGATCGCCATTGTCCGCGCGCTTGGCGTGATCAAGAAAGCCTGTGCGCAGGCGAATGTGGCCCAAGGCTCGCTGGACGAAGAACGCGGTAAAGCAATCATTCAGGCCGCTGGCGAAGTCTTTGAAGGCAAATTCGACGACAACTTCCCGCTGGTGGTCTGGCAGACCGGTTCGGGCACGCAGTCCAACATGAACGCGAATGAAGTCATCGCCAACCGCGCGATTGAGCTCATGGGCGGCACCATCGGCTCGAAAGACCCGGTGCACCCCAATGACCATTGCAACATGGGCCAGTCGTCGAACGACACTTTCCCCACCGCCATGCACATCGCCACCGCGATGACGGCGCGGGACGTGCTGCTGCCGGGGCTGGAGAAGCTGCACGGCGCGCTGCAAAAGAAAGTCGAGGAATTCGACGGCATCATCAAGATTGGCCGCACCCACACGCAGGATGCGACGCCTCTGACACTGAGCCAAGAATTCTCCGGCTACACCCATCAGGTCGCCATGAGCATCGCTCGTGTACGCGACGCGCTTGGTCGCATTTATGAGCTTGCGCAAGGCGGCACCGCCGTTGGCACCGGGCTGAATACCAAAAAGGGCTGGGCCGAGACCGTGGCGCATAACATGGCCGAGATCACCGGCCTGCCCTTCGTCACTGCGCCGAACAAATTCGAAGCGCTGGCCGCGCATGACGCGATGGTGGAAATCTCTGGCGCGCTGAAAACCGTGTCGGCCTCACTGTTCAAGATCGCCAATGACATCCGCCTTCTGGGATCCGGTCCGCGCTGCGGTCTGGGAGAGCTAATCTTGCCTGAGAATGAGCCCGGCTCGTCCATCATGCCGGGCAAGGTGAACCCAACCCAGTGCGAAGCGCTGACACAGGTCTGCATTCAGGTGATGGGCAATGACGCGGCCGTCGGTTTCGCCGGCTCTCAGGGGCATTTCGAACTGAACGTTTATAAACCAATGATGGCCTATAACGTGTTGCAATCTATGCAACTTTTGGGTGACGCAGCATCGGCCTTTACCGACAATCTTATGGTTGACCTCAAGGCAGACGCGGACCGGATCGAAAAGCTGATGCGCGAGTCGCTGATGCTAGTGACCGCGCTCGCGCCCGAAATCGGCTATGACAATGCCACCAAGGTCGCCAAGACCGCGCATAAGAACGGCACCACACTGAAAGAAGAGGCCATCGCACTGGGCTTCGTGGATGCCGAAACCTTTGAACGGGTCGTGCGGCCCGAAAATATGATCGGACCAAAATGAGTGCGCCCATCAACCTCAACAAGGTAAAGAAAGAGCGGGACCGTTCGTCCCGCAAGGCCCGCGCGGACGAGAATGCCGTGGGCTTTGGCCAGACCAAAGCGCAGAAAGAAGCGCTGAAGGCTCGCGCCGAACAGATCGCCCGCAATCTGGAAGCGCATAAGCGCGAGACATGAACGCGCGGCCTCGCAAACATTCGGTGACCCTTCGGGGTCACCGGACATCAATCTCTCTCGAAGATGAATTTTGGGATGAGTTCCGCGCCATTGCTGCCGCGCGGGGGCTGCCGATCAATGCGCTGGTGACCGAGATCGACGCGGCGCGCGGGCTGGACATCGGGCTTGCCGGGGCAATCCGCCTGTTCGTGTTGCGATCGTTAAAGGAACGTTTACCAAAGGCAGATTAGCGTCGGGCCATGGCCCTTGCATCCCCTCTTTCACCTGCCGCTTGGCTGGATGATATTTTCGCCTCAAAGGCGGCCATTCGCGGTCAGGTTATTCGACGTAAAGCGCGCGATATTGAGAAATTTGTCGGACGGCGAGAATTCGAACGCGAGTTGAAACGTCGTGGTTTTCAAGCTGTGGAAAACGCCGGACAGGTCATCATATTTTGCAATAGAGAACCCATCCGACGCATCGCCTAGCCGTTTTCTTTAAAAGAAAACGGCCCCGGAATTTTCAAAAAATTCCGCTCAACAAATCGAAGCTTGGTAGATCTTGTCGATGTTCTGACCAAGTGCCTCGTTGAACTCCGCATCTGTCATCTTGACGTTCAGCCCTTCGGTCAGGGCGCGCGAGAAGCTGGCGATCATCGTCGGGTTCTTGCCCAGCCGTTCGCAGGCTTCCGCCGTGGAGTAGCCGCCCGATAGCGCAACGACGCGCAGCACGTTGGCGTGACCCGCCAGACCGTCGTAGAGACCTGCCTTTTCGGGGATCGTCAGCTTCAGCATCACCATCTCTCCTTCAGGCAGCGCGTTCAGGTGCTTTTCGATCTCGCCACGAAGGATCTCTTCAGCCTCTGGCTTGGTCTTGGAGTTGATGTCCACCTCTGGCTCGATGATCGGCACCAGACCCGCTGCGCAGACCTGTTTGGCCAGTTCGAACTGCTGCGCCACCACGGCGGCGATGCCGTTCTCATTGGCCTCGTGAATGACTGACCGCTCTTTGGTGCCGAAGATGCCGTGTTTTACCGCGCGGGCCAGCAGATCGTCGATTTCCATGATCGGCTTCATCATCTGCACGCCGTTGTTGGCTTCCTCAAGACCCTTGTCGATCTTCAGGAAAGGCACCACACCCCGGTCTTCCCAGAGCAGTTGCGCGACCGGCTTGCCGTTGATCGTGTCATCCATCGTGCGCTCAAAAAGGATCGCACCGATCACTTTGTCAGAGGTGAAATCTTCGGCCAGAATAATCCGCGCGCGCATGTCGTGGACGGCTTTGAACATTTCTTCGTCGCCGTTGTAATCCGACGGTTCCACGCCATAGAGGCTTAGCGCCTTGGGGGTGGAGCCACCCGATTGATCGAGCGCCGCGATGAAGCCCTTGCCGCTGTTCATTTGCTCAAGTTGCGCCTTGTCGTAGCCCATGTCACCCACGTCCTATTGTTGATTCCGTTTGCAGCGTTTCTAATCGAAACGCAAAGCCGATGATAGAAGGCTAGCGCTTTGATAGCGCTAACCAAATGCCCTTATCTGAACGGACGGTCAAATGTGCGACGGGCACAGGCACACGGTCGGGCCGCGCCGTCAGGCGGAAGTCGCGCAGGATGCGTGACAGGATCAGCGGCCCTTCGACCATCGCGAATCCTGCACCGGTACAGACCCGCGGCCCGGCGGAGAATGGAATGAAGGCCTCGCGCTGGCACTGTTTGCCGTTCTCGGTTTGCCAGCGGGTCGGGTCAAAACCGTCGGGGTTGTCCCAAAGCCGTTCGTGCCGATGCAGATGCCACGGGCTGAGCACCAGTTGCGCGCCTTTCTTCACATCTCGATCCCGGAAGCGTTCAGGACAGCTGTTTTCGCGCACCATCATCGGCACGGGCGGATAAAGGCGCAGCGTCTCGCGAAAGACATCCCGGCTGAGCTTGAGTTTCGACATGACAGAAAAATCGCAGGTCTCAAGCGCCTGTGCTTCCACGGCCAACCGCTCTTGCCACTCGGGGTGCGTGGCCATCAGATAAAGCGCCCAAGCCAGTGCGGAGGCACTCGTTTCATGGCCCGCGAGGAAGAAAATCGCGACCTGATCGACCATTTCCTTTGTGTCAAACCTCTCGCCAGTTTCGGGGTCGGCCTGGGTCATGATCTTGGTGGCCAGATCGTCGGGCGCGGAGCCTGCCTTGATCTGCGCCATCCGTTCTCGGGTCAGGTCAGTGATCAGCGCCCTGATCCGCGCGGCGCTGGCCCGTGTATCGCGCCGAAACAGGCGCGGCATCCAACGCGGCAGCGGCAAAAGCGCACCGAGGTTCAGGATCGGCTGGCTGCGTTGATAGTTGCGAAACTCATTAAATACCGCGCGGGCGACGTCATGCTCAATCGGCAGCGAAAACAGTGTGCGAAAGATCACATCGGCGGCGGCGTGGCTGGTCTCAGACTCGATCTCGACCACCTGCCCCGCTTGTCCCTCAAGCCGCTTAGCAGCTGCCTCTGCCGCGTCCCACATGGCGGGAAAGGTTTCGCGCAAGCGACCACCTTCAAACGCCGGATCAATGATGCGGCGCTGGCGTTTCCAAGTCTCGCCATTGGTCAGGAAGACGGAGTTGCCCAAGAGCGGACGCAGCCCCTCGCCGATCCGGTCGGACTTCGGAAAATCATCGGGCCGGTCTTTCAGAACCGTTTTGACCAGTTCGGGCTGATTCATCAGGTAGCTTCGGAAAAACGGAGTTTTGAACTCCGCCATCCACGCCCGATAAAGCCGCGCAGGTTGAGCCGAGAGGATATCGGCGCGAAACAGTTTGGCATAGCGCCAGAGCGACACACGGTCGGGCCGCGCGGGGGGCTTGGGCGGTTGGGTCATGCGGCGACGGAGGTGTATTTGCTGACCGCGTGGTCGATCCGGGATTTCGACGCGGGCCGCCCGTCATAGCGCGCGGCCAAGGTCTGTGGCCCGGCGGTGATCTGGAAATAGTCATAGTCGCGCGGGCGGTCGAAGGCGCAGAGATACTGGAAATGCAGTCGAAAGAACCGCCAGCGCAGCGCTTTCCAACGTGCGGGGCTGAGCGTTTGGGTGAAGGCAGCCGAAAAGACCAGCGGCCAGCGTTTGCCGTCGGGGGCCACACCTGACACCGACACCGGATCGCAAAGCGCAAAGGCGCAGCCATCTCCGGGCGCGGTGACATCAACCCACGCAAGTTCATCGCGTGTTGAGAGATAGCGCAGGTCGGCGCGCAACCGGTCGGCGCGGGGCAGGAAGGAGACCATTGGCACCACCTGTCCGAGCGAGAGGAACCCCAATGCCGGACCGTGTTCGGGCACCCTGCCCGCGCGGATCAGGTCAGCCAGTACCGAAACCCCCAGATGTGCGCCGGAGGAATGGCCGACAACCAGCACCTCGTCAACGTCCTCGGCCAAGGCGGCGGCGATGTCGTGGCCAAACCGCTCCATGCGGGCTTCCAACTCCGGCGGGTTCGCACCCCGCGTGGCGGCGGAATAGGCGTAGTCATGCATGAGGTAATAGGCGAAAAATTTGCCATCTTTTTTCTTGAACCAGCGGAGCAGCGCGATACCCAAACCCACGCCGACAGCCGCAAAAGCCAGCCGCGGCGCCCAATGGTCGTTCAACATTCCGAGGAGGCGATAGGTCAGCAGGGCAACCGCCAGCGCCAACAGCGCCTGCAAAATCAACATCCCCACCGGATAGAGCGCCGCAATCACAGGCCCCTTGCGCAGCCGCATCAGCCGCCAAAGCGCGCCCGAGCCGATGTAGACCCAAGCGGTGCGGAGCAATTGCCAATAGGTCGCGGGGATCGAATTGCTCATGCTTTCGCGCACGATGTCGGACCAGACCAACACCTCAACCTGCGAGGTGACCTGACGGCCGTCAATCTCAGCATCGACGCGCCAGCCGTAGTTGCCCTTGCCCGCCTTGGGCTTCAAACCGATCTCATAGCCAGATATCGCCGCCTGCGCCGCGCCTTCCTTGCGGTAAAGCTCGCGGTAGCGGCGGGGGTGAATCGGATCATAGCCGGGGATGTAGAACACCCGGCGCGTCTTGACCTGCCCTTTATTGCTAGCGCTCATGCCCAACCCCTTGTCCGGCACAGTCTAGCCGTAATTCGGGGCAAGAATAAGGCTTTATCCCACGGTGGCGAGGATCGGAAATGTCTCAAGCAGCCAGAAGGAGAAGGTCGTGAACGCCCCGGTCAGCAGCGCCAAACCGACAAGTACTAGCAGCCCGCCCATGATCCGCTCAATCAGCTTCATATGGGGTTTGATCCGGTTCATCAGTGTCATCGCGCGGGTGATGAACATCGCCGCCAATAGGAAAGGAATACCAAGACCTGCCGCATAGACGCCCAACAATAGCGTCCCGCGAGAGACTGAGGCCTCACTTGCCGCCAGCGACAGGATCGCGCCGAGCTGCGGGCCGATGCAAGGCGTCCAGCCAAAGGCGAAAGCCAGCCCCAGAACATAGGCGCCGAAACTCGATCCCCCTTTATCACCTGCGTCCAAACGCGCCTCTTGATCAAGGAACGGAATGCGGAACAGACCCACAAAATGCAGGCCGAAGACGATAATCACTACGCCAGAGATTTTGGCGAAGAGCGCCTGATTCTGCAGAAAGAACATCCCGAAAGCCGAGGCGGTAAAGCCCAAAAGGATGAAGACCGTGCTCAGCCCCAGCACGAAGAACAGCGCCGCCACGACCGCGCGCCGCCGGGCGCTGGACTGGCTGGACATGTCGTTGATCGACACGCCGCCCATATAGGCCAGATAGGGTGGCACAATGGGCAGAACGCAGGGCGACAGAAAGCTGAAAATCCCGGCGATCAGGGCGATTGTCATGGCGGGCAAGAGCCCAGCGTCGAGGAGGCTAATATCAAACATGCCCAAGTCCTAGACCGCCTGAGCCCCGGCGTCACCTGTCATATTGTCACAAGATCGTGGACCTTGAGAAACTCTTGGATTAACTGAGCTTATGAAAATCGAGAAACTAGATGCCACAGGGCTTTTGTGCCCCCTGCCTGTGCTAAAAGCACGCAAGCGACTGGTTGCTTTGGGACTGGGCGATCAGCTGCACATGCTTGCCGATGATCCTGCCGCCGTGATTGACGTGCCGCACTTCTGTGCAGAGGCCGGGCATGAGCTGACCGAAACCCGGACCGAGGGTAAGGCTGAACTCTATATCATCACCAAAGGCGGCTAAGCGCAAAGCACGGGGCGACTAATCCCTGAAATTTATCCGTACGAGAATCAAAAACGGCGGGCTTGAGGGCCCGCCGTTTCTATTTTCTGCGCCGTGATTTAGCTGCCCAGCGACCACCAGCCCCGACGTTTGGGCTTGGGCTTCTCAGCGGGCTGTTCCTGCACCTGTTCGGCTGCAGGCTCAGGTGCGGCCTCTGCAACAGGTGCCTCGGCTGCGGCCTCTGCAACAGGTGCCTCGGCAGCGGGCTCAGGTGTGGGCTCTGGCTTTGGTTCTTGCGCGATCGGCGCCGTTTCCGGGGCCGGCGTTGCAATCGGTGCTTCGGTCGGCAGCACGTCAGCCATTGCGTCAGGCGTTGCTGCTGCGTCGGCCATTGCGTCAGGCGTTGCTTCGGCAACCGGCTCTACCGGTTTCGCCTTGGCGCGGCTGCGGCGCTTGGGCTTTGCTGCAGGTTCGGCAGCGTCTTCGGTGGGCACCGGATCGACTGTCACATTGCCCTCTGCCAGTGCATCGGCAGCAGGTTTTTTGGCCCGGCTGCCACGGCTTCGTCGTGCCTTGGGCTTGGGCGTCTCTTCCGCCTCGGCTTCAGCGGCAACCTTGGGCGTTTCGCCCTCGGCGGCAGCAAGCGCTTCGGGCGCCGGCTCGGCCTCTGGCGCGATTTCGGCCTTGGGCTTGCGCGACCGGCTACGGCTCTTGGGCTTAGGCTTTTCTTCGGCAGCAGGCGCGGCTTCACCTTCGGCTTGGGGCGTCTCTGCCTCTACCGGCTGGCTCTTTTCCGCGTCATCGGATTGTGCGGCGTCCTGCTGCTGACCGTCGTTCTGGTCTTCTGCGCCATTTTGCTGCTCACCATTACCATTGCGGCCACGGCCACCTCGGCTGCGACGACGACGGCGGCGGCGCTTGGATTTACCCTCGCCATCGCCCTCTTCCCCATTGCCATTTGCGTTGCCGTTGCCATTCCCGTCTTCGGACTGGCTGGCGTCCTGAGCGGCAGGTGCCTCTTCAACTTCAGCCTCGGCAGCGCTCTCGTCCTCGTCGATCTGATCCATCAACGATGTATCGACCGACACGACGTGATCCGACACAGGCGGCACGGTGCGGGTAGCAGTTTTGAACTTCTCGATGTGGAAATCCGGGCTCACCAAGGATGGGTCGCCTTCGATCCGCACAGACATACCATAGCGCATTTCGATATTGGCGATATGTTCACGCTTTTGGTTCATCAAGAAGTTGGCGATGCCCACGGGCGCACGCACCAGCACTTCGCGCGAACGGCGGCGGGTGCCCTCTTCTTCGATCTGGCGAATGATCGACAGCGCGAGGTTATCGTCCGAGCGCACCAGACCGGTGCCGTGGCAGGCGTGACAAGGCTGAGTGGTCGCCTCGATCATACCGGGGCGCAGACGCTGGCGCGACATTTCCATCAGACCAAAGCCCGAGATGCGGCCCACCTGAATGCGCGCGCGGTCGGTTTTGAGCTTGTCTTTCATCATCTTTTCGACGGCGGCGTTGTTTTTCCGCTCGTCCATGTCGATGAAGTCGATGACGATCAGCCCGGCAAGGTCACGCAGACGCAACTGGCGCGCCACCTCGGCGGCGGCCTCAAGGTTGGTCTTGGTCGCGGTCTGCTCGATCGAGCCTTCTTTGGTCGCCCGGCCAGAGTTGACGTCAATCGCGACCAGCGCTTCGGTGACGCCGATCACAATATAGCCGCCCGAGGGCAGTTGCACCGTGGGGTTGAACATGCCCGACAGGTAGCTTTCCACCTGATAGCGCGCGAACAGCGGCAGGCTTTCGTTGTAGAGCTTCACGTTCTTGGCGTGGGACGGCATGATCATCTTCATGAAGTCCTTTGCGATGCGATAACCGCGTTCGCCTTCAACGTGAATCTCGTCAATCTCGCGGTTATAGAGGTCGCGGATCGAGCGTTTGATCAGGTCGCCTTCTTCGTAGATTTTGGCAGGCGCGATCGACTTCAGCGTCAGCTCGCGGATCTGCTCCCAGAGGCGCTGGAGGTATTCGTAATCGCGCTTGATCTCGGCCTTGGTGCGTTTGGCACCGGCGGTCCGCACGATCAGGCCTGCGCCTTTCGGCACTTCGATTTCGGTCGCGATTTCCTTAAGCTTCTTGCGGTCGACGGCATTGGTGATCTTGCGGCTGATGCCACCACCACGTGCGGTGTTGGGCATCAAGACACAGTAGCGGCCAGCAAGGCTGAGGTAAGTCGTGAGTGCGGCACCTTTGTTGCCACGCTCTTCTTTGACGACCTGCACCAGAAGGATCTGGCGCACCTTGATCACTTCTTGGATTTTGTACCGACGCGGGCGCGGCTTTCGCACGGGGCGAATGTCTTCGCTGTCGTCTTCGTCAGCCACGGATTCGATGGAATCGTCCTTGGCCGTGGCATCGCTGCCGTTCGCCTCGTTGGCGTTATTTTCTGTGGCGTCGGTTGCTTCGAACGCGTCGCCATCATCGCCGTTGCCTTCGGGCTCTTCCACAGGCGTTTCTGCGACACGCTCCATGGGCGAACTGCCCTCTTCGCTGTCGAGGTCAACCGTTTCCATCCCGGCGATCTGGTCGCTGCTTTCGTCGGAAACCTCGGACGTGGCTACTGCATCATCACTGTTGGTCTCAGCGGCTTGGCTTTTGGACCGGCCACGCGAACGAGAGCGGGTGCGTTTGGGCTTTTCGTCATCCTCATCCTTGGCGGCTTGTGCCTCAGCATAGGCGCGCTCTTCTTCCAGCAGCGCCTGTCGGTCGGCCACGGGAATCTGGTAATAATCGGGGTGAATTTCCGAGAATGCGAGGAAGCCATGACGGTTGCCGCCATAATCCACAAAGGCCGCCTGAAGGGACGGCTCAACGCGCGTAACCTTGGCTAGATAAATATTGCCGGCAAGCTGGCGTTTGTTTTCTGATTCAAAATCGAATTCCTCGACCTTGTTTCCATCCACGACCACAACGCGAGTTTCCTCGGCGTGGGTGGCATCGATAAGCATTTTCTTAGACATAGATCCATTATGCACAGCACCCGCGCGCGGAAGGCCCCTGGTGGGGCATCGGGCTGGGAGGTGTGACTTGTCAGGGCGATGGAGGACGCGGCAACAACAGCGAGGCCAGTGCTGGCCCCGGTCTGTCTGCTCTGAGCAACTGCGCGCGTCATCGCGGTTCTTCTCCGACACAAGGGCTTGTCGCACCGCTTGCATCCATTAATTTAGCTGTGCTTCGGTCGGGCTAGCCCTTGCGAATATCAGCGGTTCTTCGGCCGTTTCCGGCCCAATCGGTCTGCCTGCCCCCCGGTGTCGGAGTGACGCAGCAGCGAAACTGTCAAAAGTCGTCATACGCCAGTCGGGCGTTACGGGACTTATCCGGTTAGTTAAGGGCTTTAGGGGGTGAAACACAATGGTCAATCGAAAGAGCAACAGTCAAATGCGGTTTAACTTGGCTCGGTTGACAAGCTGGATGCGCTTGGAAACATTCAGACTGTCGCCGAGGCTCCTGCTGGAGTGACGCAATAGATATGCCTTGCCGCGCCGTGCGGCCCCCAGTCTTGAAGGACCGCATCCCATGCAAAAATTTCTGCGCCCGGCGCTGTGTCTAACCTTTTTTGGCCTTGCCGCCTGCGACGAGATCGCCGTGGCCGACGACCCGGCAGCATTGGCAAACCTGCGTGGGCAAAAAAGCTGTGTGGCAGCGGTAGGTCAACAGACCGGCACATCCGGCGTCGCGATCAACACCAGCCGGCCAATCGTCGAACTTTACCGCTATGTGGTGAATGTACCCGGGGCTGCAAGCTGGTCATGCATCACCGATCAGAACGGCAAAGCCATTGAGATCGCAGAGCAGCGCAGCGGTTAAGCCGCGCTGCCCTCAAAGATCACAGGCGCGTTCAGAGGTAGTCTGACCGCTGCAATCCATATTTGGCCATCTTCTCGTTCAAGGTCCGGCGCGGCAGGCAAAGCTCATCCATAACGCTGGCGATAGAGCCTTTGTGACGGCGCATGGTATTGTCGATCAACATGCGCTCAAAGGCTTCGACGTATTCTTTCAACGGCTTACCTTCGGTGGTCATCACCGGCTGCATCTCGTCATGGTCACTCATCAACAGCGATGCAATCGTGCCCGACCCACGGCGCGATTGCAGCACCGCGCGTTCGGCCACGTTGATCAGTTGGCGCACATTGCCGGGCCAAGGGGCCTGCAACAGTTGCGCGGCCTCTTGGGCCGAGACCTGCGGTGCGTCGCACCCGTATTCATCCGCGAACTGATCGCTCAGGCGGGTGAAAAGCGTCAGGATGTCTTCGCCCCGCTGGCGCAGCGGTGGTACGGTAATGCGTAGCGCCGCCAGACGGTAGAAGAGGTCAGAGCGTAGTGCGTCTTCAGATGTGCGGCCCGCCTCTTGCAGGTTTGAGATCGCAACGATTCGCGTCTCGGCTGGTGTGCCCTGCTCGTTAATAGCGCTGAGCAAACGTGCCTGCAGGCTCTCAGATAGCGCTTCGATGTCTTCCAACACCAGCGTTCCACCGCGCGCTTCTTCTATCGCGGGCAGCTGTGCATCCTCAGGCTGCATCGGGCCAAAAAGCCGTTTCGCCAGCGCGTCTTCTTCCAACGCGCCACAGGATACGAGGACAAACTTCTTACCTGCGCGGCTGCCAACTGCATGGAGCGCATGGGCCACCAAAGTCTTACCGGTCCCGGTCTCACCGTCGATCAGTACGTGACCATCGGCCTGCCCTAGATCCAGGATATCCTCGCGCAACCGTTCCATTACTGGCGACTGCCCGATCAGCTTTTTCATCAGTTGGCCGCCATCGGACAGTTCACGCCGCAAAGCGCGGTTGTCCATCACCAGACGACGCGCATTGGTGGCTTTCTTAGCCAGCTCGCTCATCCGGTCGGGGTTAAAAGGTTTTTCAAGGAAGTCGAACGCGCCGACGCGCATCGCTTCAACTGCCATCGGCACATCGCCATGGCCGGTGATCATGATGACCGGCAGGGCCGAGTCGCTGCCCATCAGTTTTTTCAGGAATTGCATCCCGTCCATGCCCGGCATCTTAATGTCGGAGATGACGATGCCCGGATAATCCGGCCCCAACGTTTTCAGCGCATCTTCGGCGCTGCCGAAGGTTTCAGTGTCATAGCCTGACAGAGCCAGCCACTGGCTGATCGACTGCCGCATGTCCCGTTCATCATCTACAATCGCGATTTTCATTGCCTGAGCCATGCGTTTACTCCGCCGCTTCAATCTTCGTTTCATCTGCCAATATAGGCAGCTGCATTTCAAAAACAGCGCCACCGTTCTGTCCGTTGCGCGCCATGAGCCGTCCACCAAGGTCGTTTACGATCCCCGATGAAATGGCAAGACCCAGCCCCACACCATCGCCGGGCTGTTTGGTCGTGTAGAAAGGTTCGAACAGCGCGTCTAAATCCTCAATACCCGGACCATTGTCGCGCACGGTCAATGTCGCCGTCTCCCCCGCTGATAGTATAATGTCTACCTGCGGGTTTCGTTCCGATTTAGTCGCGTCCAATGCGTTTCTTAGCAAGTTTACCATAACTTGTTCGATCCGCATACGGTCTCCCATCACCAGAACGGGATTGTCGGGTAGAATTCGACTGATCTGAACCTGCCGCTGGCGCAACTGCGGCTCCATCATCGACAGTGAAGACGCCAGCGCCGCCCCCATATCCACCGGAGAGAACGCCTCCTGCCCCTTACGGGCATAGGATTTAAGCTGTCGTGTGATCGCGCCCATACGCTCAATCAGATCGTCGATGCGACCAAAAGACGAGAGCGCCTCGTCCTGCCGGTTCCGCTTTAACAACAGCCGGGCACCCGCCAGATAGGTTTTCATCGCCGCAAGCGGTTGATTCAACTCGTGGCTCACGGCGGCGGACATTTCCCCCAAAGCGGCCAGTTTTGACGATTGCTCAAGCGTCTGCTCCGCCACTGCGAGGGTCTGTTGCACCCGCTTGCGCTCAGCAATCTCACGTTGGAGGGCAAGGTTCAGCGCGCGCAGTTTGGCCGATTCTCGTTGGAATATAGCCAGCCTCCCGGCGGTGCGGCGGCTGAGGAAGTAGAATGCCAGGGCAAGCAGGATTGCAAAGCCCATCACCTCCAGCGCCAAGACGCCGTTCACTTTTTCCCGAACCGAGGCATAGGTGGTGTAGCTGCTCATGCGCCAGCCCCGGAACGGTATCCGGTTTTCGAGGCGCATCACCGCTTCGCCCTGCAAATAGGCATCAGGCGGCAGCGCCGTCCAATCCGTCGTGGCCTGAATGGCGCGCTCGATAGCACTTTGCGGCGTGTGGTTGGCCAGTGCTTCAGGCTCTGTCAGACCCCGCCAGCGGGGTTCGGTTGCCAGAATGATCTCGCCAGTGCTGTCCATCACGATGACCGCGTCAGAGATCCCAGCCCACGCCCGCTCGAACTTTTGCAGATCGACCTCGACGGCAATCACCCCAAGCGTCTCCCCCCCCGATTGCATTCGCCTTGAATAGAGGAAACGGTAGCCCCCCTGTTCACGCTGAATGGTCGAGAAAATCGTGGCGTTGGAGCGGATGGCATCGACAAAATACGGCTCGGATTTATGTGCTGAGCCGAGGCGGTTGCGGTCCGTCGCAGCCACCGTGCGCCCGTCGATGTCATAAAGCATCAATGACGCCGCGCCGATCTCCTCTACGAAGGAGATAAGCCGCTGCGTCGACAGCGAATAATCCGCCGACTGCAGCGCACCGATCAACGTGGGATCCCGCGCCAGAAGCTGTGGCACGATGGCGTTTTGCCGCAACTCTGCGAGCAGGTTGCCGCTGTAGAGCGCGATCCGCAACTCTGCCCGGTTGCGGGTGCTTTCGGTAAAACGGTCGGTCAGCAGTTTGTTGGTGATCGAAATCGTCACCACCGCCAAAATCATCAGCGACGCAATTGCAAACCGCACCCGCCAAGATACGGCCATACTGCTGCGTTCGGGACGGGATGCATCGCTCATCACGACAACCTACGCCTTACGCGCGATGCACTCAAGTCAGGCAGTCTGCAGCGCGCCGGTCAATGCGCGAAAGAGCGCCGCCCCGTCGGTGTTGCCATGTGCCGCTTCGGCTGCCCGCTCAGGGTGCGGCATCATGCCCAGCACGCGCCGGTTTTCCGATAGAATGCCCGCGATATCATCACGCGCGCCATTCGGGTTCTCGGCATAGCTGAAAGCGACACGATCTTCGCCGCGCAATTTCGCGATGGTCTCATCATCGGCGAAGTAATTACCATCATGGTGCGCGATCGGAATGTTGATCACCTGACCGGCGTCGTAGCCGCTGGTGTAATCGCTGGCTGTGGTCTCAACCTTAAGACCCACGGTCTTGCAGATGTATTTCAGTCCAGCATTGCGCAGCAGCGCGCCAGGCAGAAGGCCGGTTTCCGTCAGCACCTGAAAGCCGTTGCAAATGCCCAGCACATAGCCGCCACGCTCTGCATGAGCCGCCACAGTGCGACAGATCGGGGAATTCGCGGCAATCGCCCCGCAGCGCAGGTAATCCCCATAGGAGAACCCGCCGGGGATCCCTACGATATCAACGCCTTGCGGCAGTTCGCTGTCCTTGTGCCAGACCATGGAAACCTTGGCGCCCGCGGCTTTGAAAGCCACGGCAAGGTCGCGGTCGCAATTGGACCCGGGAAAGACAACTACCGCTGCGTGCATCAGGCCAGCTCCACCGAATAGGATTCGATCACCGTATTGGCCAAGAGCTTTTCGCACATGGCGGTCACTTCGGCCTCAGACGTGCCCTCGGCAAGGTCCAACTCGATCACCTTGCCCTGACGCACACCATTCACCCCGTCAAAGCCCAAGGCTCCGAGCGCGTGGCGGACAGCTTCGCCCTGAGGGTCGAGCACCCCGTTCTTCAGCATCACATGCACCCGTGCTTTCATGGCGCGACACCCCTTTGTAACTTCTGCAAATTAAACGGCGAAGCCGCGTTAGTTGATCAACGTCGGCTTGGTCACCGGCTGATTGTTTTTCGGCATCACGCCCAGACGTTTGGCCACTTCGGTATAGGCATCGGTGAGCGAGCCTAGATCCCGGCGGAACACATCTTTGTCGAGCTTCTGGCCCGTCTCAATGTCCCACAGGCGGCAGCTGTCGGGGCTGATCTCATCGGCGACGATCAAGCGCTGGAAATCACCGTCATAGACGCGGCCAATCTCAATCTTGAAGTCCACCAGCTTGATGCCGACGGCCATCATCACGCCCGACATGAAGTCGTTGACCCGCAGCGCGAGGCTCAGGATATCGTCCATGTCTTGCTGGGTGGCCCAGCCAAAGGCGGCGATATGCTCTTCGGTGACCAGCGGATCACCAAGCGCGTCGTCTTTGTAGCAATACTCAACAATCGGGCGCGGCAGTTGCGTGCCCTCTTCGATGCCAAGACGCTTGGACATGGAGCCGGCGGCGTAGTTGCGCACAATCACTTCCAACGGAATGATCTCAACCTGCCGCACGAGCTGTTCGCGCATGTTCAGGCGTTTGATGAAATGCGTCGGCACGCCGATGTTGTTCAGCCCGGTCATAAAGAACTCGGACAGGCGGTTGTTCAACACGCCCTTGCCCTCGATCGTGGCTTTCTTCTCGGCGTTAAAGGCGGTGGCATCGTCTTTGAAATATTGCACGATGGTACCGGGCTCAGGACCTTCATAGAGGATCTTTGCCTTGCCTTCGTAGATCTTGTTGCGCCGGGCCATGGGCATCCTTTCCAACAGGGGGCCGGGAACATCCCCGCCGCTTGCGCTTCTCTTAGTGCAACCACCCCGCTGCTGCAAGCATGGCCCGTCACCTTTGACGCGCCACTTGTGAGAACGCGGAGGCGACCGCATATGATTAGAGTAACACCAGCAATCGGAGACCCGCTATGAGCAAGTTTGACGAACGTGAAAATGCCTTTGAAAGCAAATTCGCACATGATGCTGAGATGCAGTTCCGCGCCGATGCGCGCCGCAACAAACTCTTGGGCCTTTGGGCTGCTGAACTTTTAGGCAAATCCGGCAGCGATGCCGATGACTACGCCAAAGAGGTGGTAAAATCTGATTTCGAAGAAGCGGGAGACGAGGATGTTTATCGCAAAGTCTCGGGCGATCTAGGCGACCGCGCCGATGAGGCAACGATCCGCGCCAAGATGCAGGCGCTGATGGCAGAAGCCAAAGCGCAACTGATGAGCGAGACCAAGTAACCCTCCGCCACCCCGGCCACGCGCCGGGGTACCCTTCCCGCCTGCCCTCATAATGAAGATGAATATTATGAGATTGCCCCCATAGTGGCATCATGACATCAGGCGAAATTCCCAGACCCTACAGGAGCCCCCATGAGCAACGCATTCACCGATCTTTTGGCTGAAAAGGGCACATTGCTCGCGGATGGGGCCACGGGCACCAATCTGTTCAACATGGGGCTGATGTCAGGCGACGCGCCCGAGATGTGGAATACCGATGAGCCGAAAAAGATCATCAAGCTTTACCGTTTCGCGGTGGATTCGGGCAGTGATCTGTTTCTGACCAACTCCTTTGGGGCCAATGCCTCGCGGCTCAAGCTTCACGGCGCCGAAAAGCGGGTGCATGAATTGAGCCGCGTCTCCGCCGAACTGGCGCGCGAGGTGGCTGATACCGCAGAACGCAAAGTCATTGTGGCAGGCTCCGTTGGCCCCACGGGTGAGATCATGGAGCCGGTCGGCACCCTGTCCCACTCCCTCGCCGTTGAGATGTTCCATGAGACCGCTGATGGCCTCAAGGCAGGCGGTGCCGACATTGGTTGGCTGGAAACGATCAGCGCCCCCGAAGAATACCGCGCCGCCGCCGAAGGCTTCGCGCTGGCGGGCCTGCCGTGGTGCGGCACGATGAGCTTTGACACCGCGGGCCGCACGATGATGGGCCTGACCTCCGAAGGCATGGTCGACATGGTGCATGGGCTGGACAACACACCGCTGGCTTACGGTGCCAACTGCGGCACGGGCGCATCGGACCTGCTGCGCACGGTGCTCGGTTTCGCCGCCAAGAATGGCACGTTGCCGATCATTTCCAAGGGCAACGCGGGCATTCCGAAATACGTTGAAGGCCATATTCACTATGACGGCACGCCTGAGTTGATGGCACGCTATGCGACTATGGCGCGTGACGCGGGTGCGAGCATCATCGGCGGCTGCTGCGGCACCCTGCCCGAGCATCTGGTGGCAATGCGCGACGCCCTCGACAGCACCGAAAAAGGCCCGGCCCCGACGCTGGAGCAGATCCGCGAAGAGATCGGCGAGTTCTCGTCAGAGAGCGATGGAACCGACGGTCAAGGCCCAGTGCGTGCCCCGCGCCGGGGCCGTCGCCGGGGCTGAACGCTCAGAACAAGCTCAGTTGATCGCCCTTTTCGGAGGGCGGTCGAAACAGATCGCAGCGCAGCGGCACGCCTGCGCGGGTCAGCCCCAAACGTTTGACTGCTAAATCAAAACGCTGCGCCACCATCTGCGCATAGGGCCCCTCGCCCCGCATGCGTTTATGCCAGCTCGCATCGTATTCCTTCCCACCATGCATATCGCGCAGCCGCCCCATGATCCGCTCAGCACGGTCGGGGTAATGAGTGGCGAGCCACTCTTGCACCAGCGGCGAAACCTCCCGCGGCAAACGCAGCATGATCCAACTGGCATGACGCGCCCCGGCATCGCGACCAGCGGTCAGGATCGCCTCCAACTCTGGATCAGTTAGCGCCGGGACCATCGGAGAGGCCATGATCCGTACCGGCACCCCAGCCTCTGACAGCTTCCGGATCACCTGCAACCGCCGCTGCGGCGCTGGCGCGCGCGGCTCCATCAACCGGCTGAGGCGGGCATCGAGCGTGGTCACCGAAATCCCCACTGCTGCGAGACCCCGCTCGGCCATATCGCTCAGAATGTCAATGTCACGCTCGATCAGGCTGCCTTTGGTGACAATCGCCACCGGGTGATTGAACTCTGACAGCACCTTAAGGCATTCACGCATGATGCCGTGGGTCTTTTCAATTGGCTGATACGGGTCGGTATTGGTGCCGATGGCGATGGGCGCGACCTCATAGCGTTTCGCGTGCAGTTCCCGCGCCAGAACCCGTGGCGCGTCGGGGCGGGCGATCAATTGCGTTTCAAAATCGAGCCCCGGCGACAGGCCAAGATAGGCGTGGCTGGGCCGCGCAAAACAATAGACGCAGCCATGCTCGCAGCCGCGGTACGGGTTGATAGACCGATCAAAAGGCAGATCCGGTGAGCGGTTGTAGGTGATAACCTTGCGCGGCACTTCGATGCTGGTCTGGGTTCGCAGCACCGGAAGCTCGTCTTCGCGGGTCCAACCGTCATCTTCCGCCACGCGGGCATGACGCTCAAACCGGCCCGCATCATTGCTGCCTGCCGCGCGGCCAAGCACGCGGAATCGCTGGTCTTCCCTATCCATGAAAGAAGGTTAGAACATTGCGCGAACATCAGCAAGTATCTCCCCCTCAACACCTTGTCCTTACACCGCAAAAAGCAGTAGTTTGCCGCCAAGGCGTCGCGCAAGGCGCGGCCGATGTCGCAAACCGCGACCCCGGCGCAAACGTTCCGTGAGACAAGGGCCCAAGTGTCATGCACCTGCACGCCCAGCAGAAGGAAACACCATGTCAGAAGAAGACGATATCATCCTGGCCGAGTTGGACGACGAAGAACTTGTCCAACAAATGTTCGATGACCTCTATGATGGTCTTAAAGAAGAGATCGAAGAGGCCGTTCAAATCTTGCTCGGTCGCGGCTGGGAACCCTACGAAGTCTTAACCAAAGCGTTGGTTGGTGGCATGACCATCGTGGGCGCGGATTTCCGCGATGGTATCCTCTTTGTGCCCGAAGTGCTGCTGGCGGCCAACGCAATGAAGGGCGGTATGGCCATCCTCAAACCGCTCTTGGCCGAAACCGGCGCGCCTCGGGTGGGCAAAATGGTTATCGGCACGGTCAAAGGCGACATCCACGACATCGGCAAAAACCTCGTCGGCATGATGATGGAAGGCGCGGGTTTCGAAGTTGTCGATCTGGGCATCAACAACGCGGTCGAAGCCTATCTAGAAGCGCTTGAGACGGAACAGGCCGACATCCTCGGCATGTCCGCCCTGCTGACCACGACCATGCCCTATATGAAAGTTGTGATCGACACGCTGATCGAACAGGGCAAGCGCGATGACTATATCGTGCTGGTCGGTGGTGCACCGCTGAACGAAGAGTTCGGCAAAGCCATTGGCGCTGACGCCTATTGCCGCGATGCAGCGGTCGCAGTGGAAACAGCGAAAGACTGGATGGGCCGGAAACATAATTCTGCCAACGCCTGACCTGCCGTCCCTGCTTTGCGTTGGCGTCGATGACATGCGATGGTGACGCTATGAGCGACAGCAACCTTCCAGACGATCGGACCCTCACCCAAGAGGGGCTCGCGCCCACCCGCGCGGGCCGCATCTTGCTGATCGCCTGCGGTGCACTGGCCCGTGAGATACTGGATTTGAAAGCCGCGAACGGCTGGACCCACCTGGATCTGACCTGCTTGCCTGCGAAATACCATCTCTACCCCGAAAAGATCACCCAAGCGGTGCGCGAGACGGTCGCGAAGCACCGCGCGGACTATGATGACTTCTTTGTCGTCTATGCCGATTGCGGGACGGGCGGCGGGCTGGAACGGGCCTGCGAAGAGATGGGCGTACAGATGGTCGCAGGGCCACATTGCTATAGCTTCTTCCAAGGCAACGAGAGCTTCGCCAAAACCTCAGAAGATGAGATCACCACCTTCTACCTCACCGATTTTCTGGTGCGGCAGTTTGAGGCGTTCATTATCAAACCTATGGGGCTCGACCGGCATCCTGAACTGCGCGATATGTATTTTGGCAATTACGAAAAACTCGTCTATCAGGCGCAGACCGACAATCCGGCACTCACTGAAAAGGCGCGTGAGTGCGCTGACCGTTTGGGTCTCGCCTTCGAACGACGTTTTACCGGCTATGGGGATCTGGAGACTGCGCTGCGCGGTCTCTAGCCGTTACGCTTCTTGTGCAGCCGTTTCGCGGATGCGTTCAATCATCGCCCGCAGCCCGTTGGAACGTTGCGCCGAAAGGTGGTCGTTCAATCCCAACCGCCCCAACTCCGCTTTTGCGTCGACTTTGCCAACTTCGGCAGGCGCCAACCCGTTGAACAGCCTGCGCAATACCGCGATCAATCCCGACACGATCATCGCATCACTGGCCCCGTCGAAATGCAGTTTCCCACCGTCGAACTGCGCATGCAGCCAGACCTGACTGGCACAGCCGTCCACTTTGGTCGCAGGCACGCGCAGAGGCTCAGCCAGTGGGTCCATCGCTTTGCCAAGGTCGATCACATGGCGATAGCGGTCTTCCCAGTCTTCCAAAAACTCGAAATCTTCGACCAGTTCTTCAAAGGCGGGCGTGGCCATTGGTACACTCTCTTTGGTGAATTTCACTGCCTGACAGGTAGGATGCCGATGCGCAAAGGTCCACCCCCTTCCCATGGCTGGCGTGATGCGGTAGCACAAGACAAGTTAACTTAACGGCGGATCCCATGCGCAAGACACTCCTCGCTCTTTTGGCCTCGACCCTTTTGGTATCCGCCTGCGGCACGGTGCGTGACAGCCGCATCAATCCGATGAATTGGTTCGGCCCTTCGCGTTCGGTCCCGGCGGCCTCTGAGGAAAACGCTAATCCGTTGATTCCACAGCGTAGCGGACTGTTTGCCAAACGCGCGGTTAAGGTCGACACTTATGAGGGCCGCCCCTTTGAGCAGATCACCGACCTGACCATTGAGCCGGTGCCGGGCGGTGCGATCCTGCGGGCCACCGGGCTGGCCGCGCGGCAGGGCATCTATGCGGTGCGTCTGACACCTGCGACGCTTGACGAACAGCCCGTAGATGGGGTGCTGACCTACCGTCTGGAAGGGATGCGCCCCGACAAAGCAACCCCGCAAGGCAGCAATCCCACCCGCGAAGTGATCGCCGCGCGCCGTCTGACCAATCAGACGCTGAGCGGTGTGCGGGAGATTCGCGTTGAAGGACAGATGAACACGCTGGTATCGCGCCGCTAAGGCTACGCCGCGTAGTGTCGAAAAGAGCCGCCCCAATCGGGC
>NZ_JBBMQL010000015.1:0-75857 GCF_038900015.1 Sulfitobacter sp. AS92 | reverse complement strand
GCGCATTCCCATGCGCCGCCCCTTTTATAACTAAGATAGAAAGGCTTAGCCTTTTGCAGCCTTGGCCACTTCTGCGGCGAAGTCTTCTTTGACAACTTCAATGCCTTCGCCAACTTCCAGACGCACGAAACCTGTGATGGTCGCGCCGATCTCTTCTGCTGCTTTGCCAACGGTCAGATCAGGGTTCACAACGAAGGACTGGTTCAGCAATGTCACTTCGGACATGTACTTCTGCATCCGGCCAACGATCATCTTTTCGATCACGGCTTCGGGCTTACCGCTTTCGCGGGCGATGTCCATCTGGACCTGCTTTTCTTTCTCGACAACGGCCGCGTCCAGATCCGCCTCGGAGAGCGACGCCGGGTTCACAGCGGCGATGTGCATCGCAACCTGCTTGCCGAACTCTTCGTTGCCACCGTTCATGGCAACCAGGACGCCGATTTTGCCCATGCCGGGTGCGGCTGCGTTGTGCACGTAGGAAACAACGGTCTCGCCGTCGATGCTTTCCATGCGGCGCAGCGACATGTTCTCGCCGATTTTGGCGATGGCGTCGGTCAGCGTGGTTTCAACGGATTTGCCATTGATCTCAGCCGCTTTCAGCGCTTCGACGTCATCGGCTTTCAGCGCCGCGTCGGCAATGTTGCTGACCATGGACTGGAATTCAGCGTTCTTGCCAACGAAGTCGGTTTCGGAGTTCACTTCAACCGCGACACCGTGACCGCCTTCAACCTTAACGGCCACAAGACCTTCGGCTGCTGTACGACCGGATTTCTTCGCCGCTTTGGCCAGACCTTTGGTGCGCAGCCAGTCAACGGCGGCTTCCATGTCGCCATTGCTTTCTGTCAGTGCCTTTTTGGCGTCCATCATGCCTGCGCCGGTGGTGTCGCGCAGTTCCTTGACCATGGATGCTGTGATTGCCATCTCGTGGGTCTCCTTTGGAAATAAGGGGGCAGGCCCGAGGCCCGCAAATATTGGAAATCGGGGCAGGTTACCCTGCCCCGTGTTTCAGGTCCGTGACGCTTAGCCTTCGGCTTTTGCGACGGTCTCTTTTTTGGATTCGATGTCCAGCGGTGCGTCTTTGCCCATGGCATCGTTGTGCACGGTCTCATCGGACGCATTGCCGATTTCGACGCCAGTGCTTTCTTCGTTTACCGCTTCTTCCTGCGGTGCTTCTTCCATCGCGCCAAGGTCAACGCCTGCCGCACCCAGCTGAGCCGACATGCCGTCGAGTGCTGCGCGTGCTGCCAGATCGCAGTAAAGCGAGATGGCGCGTGCCGCGTCGTCGTTGCCTGGGATGATGTAGTCAACGCCGTCGGGCGAGCAGTTGGTGTCAACCACGGCCACAACTGGGATGCCCAGTTTGTTGGCTTCGGCGATTGCCAGTGCTTCTTTTTTCACGTCGATGACGAACAGAAGGTCAGGACGACCGCCCATTTCACGGATACCGCCCAGCGATGCTTCCAGTTTGTACTGGTCGCGCTCCATGCCAAGACGCTCTTTCTTGGTCAGGCCTTCAAAGCCGCGCTCGGACTGCTCATCGATGTTTTTCAGACGGTTGATCGACTGCGAAACGGTCTGCCAGTTGGTCAGCGTGCCGCCGAGCCAACGGTGGTTCATGTAATACTGTGCGCATTTCTCTGCGGCTTCGGCGATCGGCTGAGCAGCCTGACGCTTGGTGCCAACGAAGAGAACGCTGCCGCCTTTGGCGACGGTGTCACGGATGATTTTCAGCGCATCGTCCAGCATAGGAACGGTTTGCGTGAGGTCCATGATGTGGATGCCGTTGCGTGCGCCGTAGATGTACGGGCCCATGCGGGGGTTCCAGCGCTGTGTCTGGTGACCAAAGTGTACGCCTGCTTCAAGCAGTTGGCGCATGGAGAACTCAGGAAGAGCCATGTCTTTATACCTTTCCGGTTTAGCCTCATCGGGGGTATGACAGCGATATGCTGCCAACCGGCGGACGTTTTGGGATTTCTCCCCAAAAGGCCCAACCCCGACTGCGGGTTCAAGTGGGGCGCGTATATGCCAGCATGCGTCGTAGCGCAAGGGGCTTATTGGTGGCTAGTCTGGCCGGTGCTATGCCCTGCCCGCACTGCCGCTTCGCAGGCTTGCGCCAGTGCTTTGCGGCCCGCGAAATCGGCCACGGGCAAGGGCGGGTGATAGATTACCTCAACTGCCCCCTGTTTTCGCGCGGCCAATGTCGTAAGCAGATGCACCCCAAAAGACATGTCCCCCCACCATCCGTAAAAGCGCCCATCCTCGCCCTGGGGCGCATGATAGATCACGCTCACCGGTTGCACCGCGATCTCTTCGCGCAGTTCGGGATCAAAGAAGGCCTCGAAGAGCGTCGTCTTAAAGGGCAGCACTTGCAGCCCATCGGTGCTGGTGCCTTCGGGGAAGAACAACAGCTTATGCCCTGCCATCAACCGGGTGCGAAAGACCTCGGTCTGGCTGCGCGCCTCGGCCCGGTCGCGGCGGATGAATACGGTGCCTGTGGCCCTTGCCAACCAACCGATGCCGGGCCACCCTGCCACTTCGGATTTAGAGACAAAGTAAATCCGTTTTGCCGCATTCAGCGCGAAAATATCCAGCCATGACGTATGGTTTGCCACCACCGCGCCGCGCCGCTCCATCGGTGTGCCTTGGCGGGAAAAGCGCATTCCCAGTACCCAGAAGGCCGCGCGACAGACGGTCTGTGTGATAAAGGGCGTCACGGGCCGGTGCAGCCCAAAGATCGGTCGCTCGATCAGCCGTAGCAGCAACAGGATTAAAAGGCCGGCAAAAACCAAAAGCGCGAGGAGCGCACCGCGTAGGACTACCCTCAGCATGCCGACGAGGGTCAGGCGCAGGTTGGGCGGTGGCTGGTCACTGTCCCAAGTTGTGGTCATGCAGCGCTCCCGCCGTAAATCCGCGATTGGCGCGCACTCATCTGTTTCGTATCAAGGATCAGGCAAACATCTGTGGTGTTAAAGGCGCGGTCAATATATGCCCCCTCGCCCACACACCCTCCCAGTCGGAGGTAGGCTTTGATCAAGCTTGGCACTGCAAGCATGGCTTTGCGACGGTCGAGGTCGGGCTCAGCGATCAGATCCATCGGTGCGAATTCCCGAGCGCGCACGCGCAATTCAGGCGGTGCAAGGTGCCGGTGATGCAGCAGCGAGAGCGGCTCGGCCAAGGTCGCCGTATCGGTGCCATGAAAGCTCGCCACGCCGAACAGAACTTCGATCTCATGCTCTGCCACATAGCGTGCCAATGCGCCCCACAGGTGGTGCATCGCAGCACCTCCGCGGTAAGCCGGGTCAAGACAAGATCGCCCTAATTCCAAAAGCTTGCGCCCCGATTGAACCAGCGGCGTAAGATCATATTCAGCCTCTGAGTAGAAGCCCCCTGCCCGCGCCGCCATGTCTGCACGCATCACCCGGTAGACGCCAGCCAGTTTACCGTTCCGTAGATCCGTCAACAGCAGGTGGTCAAAGAAGGGATCAAAGCGGTCCCGCTCAAGTTCCGCTGCATGGTCCACCATCGCGCCGCTGCCACCAAGCTCTTGAACGAAGACCTCATAGCGCAGCCGTTGCGCGGCCTGCACATCGGCGTCTGTCTGCGCCAGTCTGACCTGAAAATCTGCTGCAACGCCCCGCGGCATCGGCCAATCCTGTGCCCAAAACAAAGTTTCTGCCTGATAGGCAATCAGACCCTAAGGCGCAACACTTGCCAGAGCGACAACTTTCAGGTACTCTCCTTATAGTTGCATATCTGAAAATTTGCTCCACCATTAAGGATTTGGAAAGGGTCATCCCTCATCAAAGACCGGTATTAATTCTAAGCGAAAGCTGTCTATGACCATCTTGCCCTGGTCACGAAAATTGACCGTCACTTTGCCGCCAATGTTGCTTTGTACCTGGCCCGCGCCCCATTCGGGGTGTAGCGGATGCATGACCAACATGCCGGGGCTAAGCAGCGCATTTAGATCATCCATGCCTTTTCCAATCATTCAGGGAGGCCATGATGGGCCCAATTAATCTCGACCTACCTACGCTCATCGGCAGCCGTATCTGCCATGACTTAATATCGCCCATTGGTGCCATCAACAACGGGCTAGAACTGCTCAACATGGCGGGCACCGGGGCCGCTCCGGGGCCAGAGCTTGAGTTGATTGGCCAAAGCGTGGAAAGCGCCTCTGCGCGCATTCGCTTTTTCCGCATAGCCTTTGGTGCTTCTGGTGATCAGACCATGGGCCAAGGTGAGGTGACGTCGATATTACGCGACCTTTACACCGACACACGGATCGAAATTGAATGGCAAATCACGGTTCCGCAGTCGCGTGACTGCGTGCGGATGGCATTCCTTTCGCTAATGTGTATGGAAACGGCTTTGCATCATGGGGGGCTTATCACCATTGCCGAGCAGGCAGGCAAATGGCGGCTGCAAGCTGAAGCCGATAAAATCGCCGTAGAGCCTGAGCTTTGGGCATTGCTGTCCAAAGCAGATCAAGACATGCAGCTTCAGCCCGCGCAGGTTCAATTCGCGCTGCTGCCGATCCTTGCCCGGGCGCAAGGCAAAGAAATCAGCCTGACTAACACGGAAACGGTTCTGACCGTGTCCTTTTAAGCGTTAGCTGCGCACCGTCCCGTCACCGCGTACAATATACTTAAAGCTCGTCAACTGCGTGGCCCCAACCGGGCCGCGCGCATGAAGTTTGCCCGTGGCGATCCCAATCTCTGCCCCCATCCCAAACTCGCCGCCATCGGCAAATTGGGTCGATGCATTGTGCATCAGAATTGCGGAATCCAGCCCGTTCAAAAATTCAGCCGCGGTTTGGCTGTTCTCGGTCAAAATACAATCCGTATGACCCGACCCATACTCCCTGATATGGGCCATGGCGGCCCCGACATCCGGTACCGTGCGCGCCGCAACGATCATGTCGAGGTATTCCTGCCCCCAGTCAGTCTCATGCGCAGGCACCGTGCCGGTAATATCTTGCAAAACCGTATCGGCGCGCACTTCGACGCCCGCATCGATCAACGCACGGATCACGCCTTGCCCAATTGTTTTCGCGATATCTTGGTGGATCAACAGGCATTCAGCCGCGCCGCAGATACCGGTGCGCCGTGTCTTGGCGTTCAGCACCACCTTCAACGCTTTTTCTGGGTCAGCGTCGGCATCAATGTAGATGTGCACGATCCCCTCAAGGTGAGCAAAGACAGGCACTCGAGCCTCTCGTTGAACAAGCCCAACAAGCCCCTTGCCGCCACGGGGCACGATCACATCAATGGTATCGGTCATGGTAAGCATCTCGCGCACCGCAGCGCGGTCGCGCGTTGGCACCAGTTGAACTGCATCTTCAGGCATGCCCGCATCCCGCAGCCCTTGCTGCAAACAGCGGTGGATTGCGCGCGACGAATGAAAGCTCTCAGATCCGCCGCGCAAAATGACCGCATTTCCCGCTTTGAGGCAGAGCGCTCCTGCGTCGGCCGTTACATTGGGGCGCGATTCATAAATGACGCCAATAACCCCCAAAGGCGTGCGCACGCGCTGGATGTTCAACCCTGTCGGCTGGTCCCATTCCGCGATGATTTCACCAACAGGATCAGCTTGTTCCGCGACGGACCGCAATCCGTCGACCATGCCACGAATGCGGTCTTCGTCGAGCATCAAACGGTCCATCATGGCGTCTGACAAGCCCTTGTCGCGGCCATAATCAAGGTCTTTGGCATTGGCGTCGATAATCTCAGCCCGGCATTTCCACACAGCTTCGGCAGCGCCAATCAATGCCGCGTGTTTACGTTCTGCACTTGCTGTGGCCAATTGCGCCGCAGCCGTCCGGGCGCGGGCGCCAATATCGGCCATCAATTCGGGAATATTTTCGATTTTATTCATAGCCTTATGTCCCTGTCTTGATGTTGCCTGCGCCTATAGCGCCATGTCGTCCCGGTGGACGAGCGCCGCGCGTCCCGGATAGCCCAATATCGCTTCGATCTCTGTACTCTTGCGGCCTTTGATCTGATTGATCTCCTCCGCAGAATAGCGGCTAAGGCCATGACCCACAGCATGACCTGCGGGGTCGAACATGGCGATACTGTCACCACGTTCAAATTTACCCGCGACCGCCGTCACCCCTGCTGGCAACAAAGACGTCCCCCGTGCCAGAGCAGAGACCGCGCCTGCATCAAGGGTCACCCCGCCGCGCGGCTTCATCGCTGCAATCCAGCGCTTGCGCGCGGCTTGCGGATCGCTCTGAGCGCTAAACCAAGTAGCGTTTGCGCCGGCTTCCAAAGCAGAAAGCGGACGCATGACAAATCCGTCTGTGATTGCCATCGCGCAACCCGCTGCTGTCGCAGTGCGCGCGGCCATCAACTTGGTCTTCATGCCCCCTTTTGACAGGCCAGACCCCGCATCACCTGCCATTGCTTCAATCTCGGGCGTGATCGTGTCGATTACACCATAGCGTTTGGCGTCTGGATCCTGCGTAGGATTGGCGCTGTAGAAACCGTCAACATCTGACAGCAGGATCAACTGATCCGCACCCACTGTTACAGCAATCTGCGCAGCAAGACGGTCGTTGTCACCAAAGCGGATTTCATCGGTGGCAACCGTGTCATTCTCGTTGACGATCGGCACCACACTGAGGGAAAGCAACTGCTCCAGCGTCGCGCGGCTGTTTAGGTAGCGGCGCCGATTGGCGCTGTCTTCGAGCGTCACAAGTACCTGTGCCGTGGTGATACCATGGGGCTCCAGAACTTCTTCATAGGCGCGTGCCAGGCGAATTTGTCCGACCGCTGCCGCCGCCTGCGCCTGTTCCAGCGCTAAGACGGTCGACGGCAAACCCAGAACGCCGCGGCCAAGCGCAATGGAGCCTGACGAAACCAGTACAACATCGCAGCCCAACCCTTTGAGCCACAACACATCTTGCGCCAAACCACTCAGCCAATCACGGCGCAAGGTGCCGCTGTTGCGGTCGACTAAAAGCGCGGAGCCGATCTTGATAACGACACGGCGGGCGGTGCTCAGGGTTGCCAAGTCTCTTCTTCCTCAGAGGTGCGGTAACGCAGACGGTCATCGTCGATATTTTGGCGCAGGGTGCGAAGCACTTCTGTGACACCTTCCCCAGCCACGCCGGACATCATCATGACATCGCCACCAGAGGCTTTTTCCAATTCTTTCAATCGGTCTACGCGCTCTTCTTCATCCAAAGCATCAACTTTGTTTAACACAGTTACACGCGGTTTTTCTGCCAGTTCACCACCGTAGGCTTCCAGCTCGCCGATGATGGTACGATAGTCTTCTGCAACGGTTTCAGATGTGCCGTCGATCAGGTGTAACAACACCGCGCAACGCTCTACGTGGCCAAGGAAAAGATCGCCAAGCCCCCGGCCTTCGGAGGCCCCTTCGATGAGGCCGGGAATATCGGCGACGACGAATTCTGTGTTATCCACGCCGACCACCCCAAGGTTCGGGTGTAGGGTGGTGAAAGGGTAATCTGCAATCTTGGGCCGCGCATTCGACGTGGCCGCCAAAAAGGTCGATTTACCCGCATTCGGGAGTCCCAAAAGACCAACATCCGCAATCAGTTTCAGCCGCAGCCAAAGCGTGCGTTCGACACCTTCTTGGCCGGGGTTTGAGCGCCGTGGTGCTTGGTTGGTGGATGACTTGAAATGCAGGTTCCCCCAACCGCCATTGCCGCCACGCGCCAGTTGCACGCGCTGGCCCAGTTCGGTCAGATCGCAAATCACCGTCTCCTGATCTTCGTCAAGAATCTCGGTGCCTACGGGCACACGCAGGATGATATCGTCGCCATCCTTACCGGTCCGCTGTTTGCCCATGCCGGGCTGGCCGTTCTTGGCGAAGAAGTGCTGCTGGTAGCGAAAGTCGATCAGCGTATTAAGCCCATCCACCGCTTCGGCCCAAACCGAGCCGCCCGTTCCGCCATCACCGCCGTCAGGGCCGCCATATTCGATGTATTTCTCGCGCCGGAACGACACGCAGCCGCCCCCACCGCCACCGGATCGGATGTAGACTTTGCACAGGTCGAGAAACTTCATGGTCTTGCCTTTCAGGCGCGGTAAACGGTCCTATAGCTTGCGGCTATAGGTCCATGTGGGTACGGCAGCATCGCGGGCCAAGCAATAGATTTCCGCGTCGCCGAGATAGACAAATCCGGCGTTGGTCAGCACCTTGGCCGAGGCCGGGTTATCGTGGAAAACAGAGGCAAAAAGCGCGTCATTGCCCAGAGGATTGGCATCGACCAGCGCCTGCACTGCGTCAGAGGCGAGATGGGTGTTCCAAAAAGCGGGAGCGACCCAATAGCCGACTTCGGACTGGTTGCGATCAAGCCGGGTCAGGGAAATTACCCCCATGACTTCAGAGCTTTCCTCGCGCGTACCATCCATGACCCAGACGGATTCTTCCCTATCATCTGCCATGGCCCGGGTGATATATGCCTCGACGCTGCCGGGCGGCAGCGGATGCGGGATCGAGGATGTCGATTTGGCCACACGGGGGTCGCTGGCATACATCTCAATCAGGCCCATATCCGAGCGGCGCACAGGGCGCAGGTCAAATCGATCGGTTTCAATCAAGGGTTGGTTAACTATGGAATCCATCTGCATCGTCATGTTCCTCCTCCGAACAGACTAAAAATCGGGGTATGGCCTAAATGGGCGGCCGAGCCCCCGAACAACGTGGCTAAGTTAAATCCGGTATATTCCTCCCAACCGAATGTAACGTTTTCGCCAAATCTACGCTTTTTTGCCCCGCTGAGCGCTTTACAGCGTTCGGGCGTGAAAGGCCCATTAACTGATAATAAAAACATGGGAAGCTTCCCGACATAAGAAAAGGGACCGGCGGTATCGCCGATCCCTGATTTTTTCAAACCCTTTGGGGTACGGCTTATTCAGCGGCCTCCGCGCGTGGCAGAACCGAAATAAACGTGCGGTTTTTCAGACCCTTGTGGAAGGTCACTGCGCCATCGACGGTTGCGAAGATCGTGTGATCTTTGCCCATGCCAACGCCGTTCGCTGGCCAAAACTTGGTGCCGCGCTGACGCACGATGATGTTGCCAGGGATAACGGCTTCGCCGCCATATTTCTTAACGCCAAGGCGACGACCAGCTGAGTCGCGCCCGTTACGGGATGAACCGCCTGCTTTTTTATGTGCCATCTCGGTCTCTCCTTAGCCTTTGGTCTTTTCATTGGCCTGATCGACCCAGCCTTCACGCTGGATACGGCCTTTGAAAGACAGTTTCTCGTCAACTTCAGCGATATCCGCTTCGGTCCATGCTGCGATCTGAGCGAAGGAGGTGATACCCGCTTCGTGCAGCTTCTTCTCAAGTGCCGGGCCAACGCCGCTCAGCTCTTTCAGGTCGTCGGAACCCGCGTCGGCTTTCTTGGCCTTCGGCGCGGCTTTTTCGGCTTTCGCCTTAGGTGCGGCAGCCTTCTTGTTCTTGGCTGGCTTTGCAGCGTCATCGGACTTGCCGGTGATCGCAGCAACAGCAGCAGCGCTTACGGAGCCGGTGCCGATGGCAGCAGCAACGCCCGACTTATCCGCGCCCGAGGACAGGATGTCGGTGATCTTGATCAAGGTCAGTTTCTGACGATGACCTTTGGTACGCTTGGAAGAGTGCTTCCGGCGACGCTTGACGAAGTTGATAACCTTTTCGCCTTTGATCTGGTCAACGACTTCGGCCTGAACGCCTGCATCTTTAACCATAGGCGCGCCGAGCACGGGGCTATCGCCGCCCAGCATCAGCACTTCGTTAAACTGGACTGTTTCGCCAGCATTGGCCGCAATACGTTCAACCCGCAGCATATCGCCGGATTGTACTTTGTATTGCTTGCCGCCTGTCTTGATGACCGCAAACATGCGTCTTCCTTTTCTGTCATCCGCGTTCTGTGGCCCCCGGTGGGTGTTGTGGAATGGCCTTCCAGCCAATCCGCCTCGAACAGCGCGCCCATGGGGCGTCATTAAAAATCAATCCCTAAGACGGATTACCCGCCGGGATGCGGGCTTATCTTCGGAATGGGGGCTTAAGTCAAGCAGGTTTTCGGGCTCGGCGGCGAGACGACTGTCAAAGGTCTTCGGCCACCATATTTAACGCCACTGCCCGGCCCAACGCATAGGAAGTATCTTCATATGCTCGGCCAAACCCATCGAACAACGCGCGGTTCAACGCGCGTCCCGCATCTGTTTCGGCAAAGGTGGCATAACGCGCGACCTCGGCGTCATCCAGTGGATAATAGGCCAGCAACATATAGGCGTACACCCAGACAGAGGTATCTTCGGTCACCGCGTCCAGATCGGTGCCGATATCGGCCAACAGCTCTTCATCGCTGTCCTCCAAAGCGCCACCATCGCGCATTCCGCGCAGGAACTGGTAATTGCTGTTCAAGGCCGTGCTCACATTACGGTCGACCATGTCGGCTGCATCGATCAATCGGCCAACCAGCGCAATTCGGGGATCACCATCGCCCGCCAGCACGCCGTAGTTGGCCCGGGCGATCTGCTCGACTTCACGTTCGGAGATGGCAGCGCGGGCGGCATTCTCAAGAGCGATGATCCGACCGCCCAAGTCTGATGCGTAAAAGGCGATCGCGCTTTCCACCTCGGCAGGCTGCATCGTTTCTTCGAGGGCGCGGCGGACCATCTCGACCATCCGGTCTGCATCGTGGATGCTATCGACCTGCATCTGCCAGCCCGGACCGCCCTGCCCGCCCAACATGTCTTGGTTCAACGCATCCGCATGGGCGCGCCCCTCGTCACTAAGGATCGCCGCCGCTTGCCGAAGCTCCAACAGATCGACAAGCACGGTCATTCGCGCATCTGCCCAAGCGGGCAACGTCAACAGCCACAAAACGGGCGCGAAGATCCACGCGCGCATTAAAGATCCTGACTGGGCTGCATGGCGGCCAAACGGGCGGCCACAGCCTCAAAACGATTGGCCATGATCTCGTATTGAACGGCATTCATCAGCGTATAGACCTGCTGCATTTTCGGATGCTCCAGCGCTTCGGCATAGGCTTCAAGGTCATCATCCGAAAAGGATTGGTAGGTATAGGCGGCATTGGCCAGCGCATTTTCGGCAATTTGGGCGCCCAATTCACCTGCCTGCGCGCGCATCGCCTCACGCAGATCCGGCTCTTCCATCTGCAGCTCGATGACCCCGGCCCCGGCAGCTGCAAGAAGGAACCGTATCTGTACCTCCTGTATGGCCCGGACCGAGATTTCTTCGACATCGCTCGCCACATTGAGGCGCCGCAGAGTCTCCAACCGCGGGGACTCGATCCCTGCGAGCCCTGCGATAATCGCGGCACCGCTTTCAGCCTTTAATCCGTCATCCTCGGTCATATGCGCTTTATTCTCGACTTCGACCAAACGCTTGCCAAGATCGCTGGCATAAAAATCAGCCGCGTGGTCCAGTTGATCGTCGCTTAATGTTTCGGCCAGAATATCCGTGGCCATATCGTGCATCAGGTCGGTATCAAACACGTCCTGCACCAAACGAGACCATTCCGAACCGAAGTCCTCGGTCTGCAGCCCCAGCATTTCAGGGGCGGAATCGGCGGAAAGCCGAATGCTGTCCAATGCGACGTCAAAGCCGGTCACCTGCAAAAAGCGCTCCAACGCCCCGCGCTCAGCTGCGCGCAGCGGGATGGCAAGGGCAACCAACACGACGAATGCCATAAACAACGGAGCAGCGATTGAACGATTTTTACGGAACATGGGCTGTCCTTTCGAAGAATTCTCCCTTTGAACTTAGGCCTTCCCAGCCCCGGCGCAATGAAAAACCCCTAACTTTCCCTTGATGCGCAAAACCCCTCTTGCCACTGCTTGAAAACACGACTAAACGGGCCACCCAGACCCCCGCGGAGAGGTGCCGGAGTGGTCGAACGGGGCGGTCTCGAAAACCGTTGAGCCTTCACGGGTTCCCAGGGTTCGAATCCCTGTCTCTCCGCCACTATACTCCTGAAATTATGTAGTATTGTGCAATCCGCCCAGATGGGCAGATACCGATGATAATGCCTAATCTCGGCTTAGCTTGACGACTTCTCTGCCCAACCGACTGCGCCAATTACACCAAGGCGCGCGAATTGAGATGGTTCTAAACGACAAAGCCCCGCTTGGCTGGATGGGGCTTGGAACCGAGAAGGACTATCATGTTGAAGTTTATGAACCTACTCAGAACCTTCTACTCTGTCATCTTTGCGAGAGGTGCACTGAAAAACCAGCGAAATCCGTCTGGGTGGAATTCACGCTTTGTTTCCCCTGACGTAATTCCTTGGAGAATAGGACCGGTCACTTGAGAACCAAAGCCCATTCTTTCCGGTGCAGAAACAGACGGACCACCTGATTCAACCCAAGAAATTTCGAGTTTCGGGTCCGGTTCTTGCGCAACCACCCAAGACAGAGTGACCGCGCCGGTATCCTTCGATAACCCGCCATATTTCGCAGCGTTTGTTGCCAACTCAAAAAGTGCCATACCAATAGCTTGTGATGTCGCCTCGTTCATCTGAACAGTCGGACCACTTACCGTTATACGAGGGTCTTCGGGGGTAACTAGATGTGCGAATTGGGACCGGGCCAGCGTTTCTAAATCAGCATGGTTTCCCCGGCTATTGAGCAGGGTATCTTGATTTGACGTCAAACTGGCCAAACGCTTGCTAAACGCTGAAAAAAACTCTGATCCTTCGTACATCCGCGCTGTCTGCCGGGCGATAACTTGCACGACCGCAATCAGGTTCTTGGATCGGTGATTAACTTCTTGCAATAGGATTTGAATATGAGCCTCAGATGCCTTGCGGGCACTGATGTCGCTGTAGGTTGCGACAAAGCCACTATACTCTTGGGTCACATCATGAATGGCTGCAATGCTTCGCTCCACCTGCACCCGGTGACCATTCTTATGGAGCCTCTCCGTCTCACTTCTCACAGTCTCGCCAGAGGTAATGCGCTGCAAATCCTCCCCGAGACTTTTCCGATCACCTGGCGGCACTAAAATCTCGTCAAATTTCTGTCCGATGACTTCTGCTTCGGCGTAGCCAAACAACTGCTCGGCAGCAGGATTCCATGCGCGAATAGTCCGGTCCATGCTCACCGACATGATGGCATAGGGTGACGACCCGACGAGCACTTTGAATGCTTCACTTTCGCGCCGCTTTGCCACCAGTTCGTGTTCAAACGCTTGGCGTTGCTCATTGCGGAACATGCTGAAATGGGCACTCACCATGCGGCCCTTTGACAGTGTAGCACGCCCATTCATGAAAACAGCCACGCGCGTGCCGTCAGGGCGTTCAAGTTCAAGAGATACTTCTGAAAAGTGACCGTTCACAAGCAGAAGTGGGCGCAGATGCGTTTCGAAATAAATGCGACCCGCCCGCGACAGAATATCCACGAAGCGAACGTCAGCGCCCTGCTCAGCAGCATCCATCCCCAGCCACTGCCGTAGGAAAGCATTCGTTTTTTCAAGTTGACCCGACGCGTCCATGACCGCGAGACCGCAGGGCCATTGGTCAAAATCCGTTAGGCATTCGGAACTATCGCTCATATATTGATGCGCGGCCGCACAAAGTCAGCAAGCACCTTTATCGTCTCTTCTGGATAGCTCATGTGTGGGCAGTGACCCGTTGCGTCCAGCACAGTCAACTCCACATCCTGCATATTTTCTGTCAACCAAGTCCAGACAGAGGGTGGCACCAGAATATCGTCTTTGCATTGCAAAACCAAGGTAGGCTGAGCAATTGCCTTCACGTCGTTACGATGGTCGCTGAGAAACGTAACCCTTGCAAAGTGTTTCGCGATATCCGGATCCGTTTGGCAAAAGCTATCTGTTAATTCCTGGCCGAGTTCTGGACGGTCTGCTGCCCCCATAATCTGCGGCGCCATCTCATGCGCCCACCCCAGATAATTTACATCGAGAACATTCAGCAGCCCAACAAGATCGCGCTGCTCGAAGCCGCCGACATAGGAGTTATCGTTGGCATAACTGGGTGACGGGCAAATCATCACCAGTTTCCCTATCAAATCCGGGCGACGTGTGGCGGCCAGCCCGATTGTCATCGCGCTTACAGAATGGCCGACGGCAACGACGTCTTTCAATTGAAGTTCATCCAATATCGCGATCAAGTCATCCGCATGACCATCCAATGTGGCATAGCGGGCCATGTCATAATGCGTTGCCTCAGACTTCCCGTACCCCATGAGATCATAGGTAACGACACGGGAATCCTTTTCAAAGAAGGGGGCTACCTTGCGCCACATGCCACTGTCACAACCGTAACCGTGCAAAAATACGATAGCCTCGTCGCCAGACCCGGTGGTGTTGACTGCACAACGTTCGACTGTAGACATCCTGCTCTCCATTCGGTCCAAAAAAACTTAGACGGCATTCCTATACCGTGGTTCTAAACCGGCGCAAAGAGGCGGCATTTGCGGGCGGAGCCGACGGCATGAGCTCCGCGGTACTCATATGGCAAAGTGCTACCGCCCAATGCAAATATCTCAGCTTTCGTCCTACCTTAGCCGATCTAGCCACTGTGCATAGGATGCAAACCTATCATATCGTCTGTCCTATTGGCGAGCACAACCGACACCTTCGGTATTTTCCCTCAAGGTAGAGTCGAACCCATCTTGGCAGAGCCATGCACACGGTTGTAGCGAAACAACATCTCTACCGGCGCGATGACCTGCGCGCCAGAGTTGATCCAGATCAATGCTGCTGCCCCGCGGCCACGTCATGTTGCACGTGGTCACACAAGGAGCGCCGCAATGCAGAATCTAACACTCACCGTCGTTCTTGGGGTCGATGCCCAGCCAAATCAACTGGAACCGATCAGCCAAGTGGCACAAGCCCATAGCGCACATCTTATCGTTTTGCTGTTGAGCGAAGTCCCCCCTGTTCCGGTCTATTCCATCGGTATCGGAGAGCTGAGTTCCTATTCTCTGCCAGTAGGCTGGCAAGCGGATGTGGACGCGGCACGCGAAGCCCTTGATGTGCGGCGTGAGAAGATGTCTCAATACCTTGCTGACCAAGGCACGAGCGCAGATGTGCGCGCGGTTTGTGGCGAGGTTTCGGGCCTTCGAAATGCAGTGGCGCGGGCGGGGCTGACTTGCGATGCACTTGTTATGGGGGTCGATCTTCGCAAGGACGAGCGCTTGTTCGACGACATTATGCACGCGGCCCTGTTCGATTCTGCCGCGCCCGTGGTGCTGAATGCCACAAATGTCGAAGCCGCCCTGTCTCCTCAGTCAGTCTTTGTTGCGTGGAAAGCGGGTATTCCCGCCGCTCGGGCGCTCCGCGCCGCGTTGCCAATATTGCGCGCGGCACGAGAGGTTACTGTGGCGCTCTTTGATCCGGTCTCGACATCTGCCGATGACGGCGAGAACCCCGGCACAGACGTGGCGGCGTGGCTGTCCCATCAAGGATGCCGCGTCGCGGTTCAGCAATATTCAAGCGGTGGGCAAGAAATTGGGGTGGCCATCATGAACCGTGCCAAAGAAGCCGGGGCAGACCTGATCGTTATGGGCGCCTATGACCACTCCCGCTTGCGTGAAATGGTCTTTGGCGGCACCACGCGAACGCTGATCGAACAAGATACATGCGCTGTCCTTTTGTCTCACTAATCGCCCGAACGACTCCCTCTGATCCAAAGGTATACCCCGTTATGCGCTTTCGCTTCATCGCCCTCATCGGACTTTCTAGCGCCCTGCTCTCTGCCTGTTCAGACGGCCCGGCGGAGGATGCCGATAGGGTACGCGAAGGCCAGCGTGTCTATGTCAAAGAATGTGCCGCCTGCCATGGTGCGCGGGCTGAAGGGGCTGGTCCTGCCTCGCTGCACTTGGATGTTGTGCCGCCAGATTTAGCCGGACTGAAACAACGCAATGATGGGTATTTCCCCCGGGAATTCGTCAGCCGCTTTGTCATGGGGCAACTGGAAAAAGACGACCCCAGTTCTCCCATGCCTAATTTTTCGGCCGTGGGGCTGCGCCACGTCTACCCGAATGGCGGCGCCGACGGGGAGGTGTTGGAAACCGATTTTGCCAATCTGCTCGAATATCTGGAAGCAATCCAATGGTAGGCGCGTCGAGGGTCTGAAAGGAACAGCGAGGTTAAGGCCCCCCGGTGCACATTGAAGCCCTGCCCTGTTTCGCGGTATCGGATAGGTTGCACATATATGGCCGTGCGCGTTTGCTGTTCTTTACGCCCATCACTGACGGAAACCTTGCATGAAGATCAATGATGAAAGCCCCGTCCTGCTGGCCCTTTTGGATGCTGCCGTTGACGCGATGGTTGTGGCCGATCACGCGGGCAACATCCTGCGCGTGAACAAGGCAGCAGCGATGCTTTTCGGCCATTCCGCAGATATATTGGTGGGCCAAAACGTGCGTATGCTCATGCCCCATGCGATGGCCGTGCAGCACGACGGGTTCCTGCGCCACCACCTTGAAACCGGCGAGAAGCGGATCATCGGCGTGGGCCGCGATGTTGAAGGCATCCGCGCAGACGGCAGCGTTTTCCCACTGCATTTATCCGTAGGTCGCGCCGATATCTCTGGCGAGGTCGCCTTCGTCGGCATCATGCATGATCTCTCCCGCAGAAAGGCCGCCGAAGAGGCAACCGCCCGCTCGCAAAGAATGGACGCCATCGGCCAGATGACCGGTGGCATTGCCCATGACTTCAACAATCTGCTGACCGTTGTGATTGGCAACCTTGAGCTTTTAGAGATGTCTGAGACCGCTGCAAAAAGTGGCGCGCTGATTTCGGACGCTCTTGAAGCGGCTGAGGTTGGCGCAGACCTGACCTCTCGGCTCATGGTCTTTGCGCGCAAAAGCACATTGAATGCCGAAGTTATTGATCTAAATGCCGAAGTCTCAAAGGCGGTGGCGATGTTGAACCGGACCATCGGCGCGCATATCGCGGTCGAGACGGCCTTTGCGGATGATCTGTGGCAGGCCAAAGTCGACGCGACCCAGCTTCAGACTGCCGTCTTGAACATCGCGCTTAACGCGCAAGACGCCATGCCGTCGGGTGGAAAGATCACCTTGGAGACGCGGAACATGCAATTGGACGACACTTATGTCGCGCAAGAAATTGGCATCGACATGGGCAATTACATTCGTCTGTCGATCGCCGATACGGGCGAAGGCATGTCTGCTGAAACCCGCGCCCGCGCGATGGAGCCGTTCTTCTCAACCAAACCCGTTGGTCAAGGGACCGGACTGGGCCTGTCGATGGTCTATGGGTTTATCAAACAATCCGGCGGCCATATCGCGATTTACAGCGAACTGGGCAAAGGAACGACGATCAGCTTATATTTCCCCGTCCTCGTAGACACTTCCCGGCAAAACCCCGCACCGGGCGTTGACCTTAAGCGTCACGACGGGATCGGCGCTGGCCTGCGTGTGCTTTTGGTCGAAGATGATCCGATGGTTTTGCGGCTGTCTGAAACGCGGCTAAAAACCTTAGGCTTTGAATGCGTTACAGCGACAACCGGCGATGCCGCTTGGGAAACGTTGAAGTCGCGAGACGATATTGACGTGGTCTTTACCGATTTGGTGATGCCCGGTGACCTCTCGGGTCACGCCTTGGCCACGCGGGTCGCCCAAGAGATGCCACATCTGCGGATATTGATCACCTCAGGGTTCTCCGAAAACATTTTGCGGGGGGAGGAGGAAGATTACGCTTTCGCAATACTGCGCAAACCCTACAGGCAAGCGGATTTGGCTGAGGCGTTCCGCGCCCTATTGCAAGACTAATGCGCGACAGGAGTGGGGCTTTCGGTCAGCACATAGCCGACCCCCCGCACCGTCTTGATCAAAAGCGGACGTGCCGGATCACGCTCAACCTTTTTGCGCAGACGCGCCACTTGATTGTCGATCGTACGATCCAAGGGTGCCCAATTTTGCCCATCAATCAAATCCATCAACCGGTCACGCGAGAGCGGCTTCTTGGCGTGTTTCAAAAACGCCGCCAAGAGTTTGAAATCAGCGGTCGTAAAGTCGCAATCCTGCCCATCACGGTCTAGCAGCAGCATTCGGTCTAGATCGATTTTAAGACCATCAAGCGCAAGCCAAGCGTCGGTTTGAACCGGCGCAGGCGCATCCGCCTCGCGTTTCCCGCTTCGGCGCAAGACAGATTTGACACGGGCCAAGACCTCTCGAACGTGGAACGGTTTGGTCAGATAATCATCCGCACCCAGCTCCAGTCCGACCACGCGATCAATTACGTCGTCCTTGCCCGTGACCATAAAAATCGGCACATCGTAATCGCGCTGAAGCGCGCGTGCGATGTCCAACCCATCCTCCGCACCAAGGTTGAGATCCAAGGTCACCAGATCGAACTGTTCCGCCATGAATGCCGCGCGCACGCTTTGCGCATTATGCGCCTCAGCCACGGCATACCCGTCCCCCTCAAGGCAGCGCCTCAGGAGCGTCCGGATTTTGGCATCATCGTCTACAACAAGGATCTTCTTCGCGGCCACGATCATCATCCACAAAAGTTAATTTTGTATAGTCCGCAACCTCCACAAGCACCACCCATGCCACAGCTGCCTGCGACAAAGCGATACAAAGCGATACATCGACGCAGGTCTTTCTGCGACGTCCGCCTGAGAATGTGACAGCGCCCCAAGAAGGACGTTCGCCATGTATGTAACATTATCCAATGAGTTTACCCCCGCGACAAATTCACCGGAGCTGCGCCCATACACGCTCAGCCCCGAGGCCGGATCACAGCGCAAACAGCAGGCCATCGGCTCCCATCTTTTCCGCGAAGGCGATATCGCCAACAATATCTATGAAATCACCGCAGGTGTGTTTCGTCTCACCCGCGTGCTCGACAACGGTCGGCGTCAAGTCATAGCTTTTGGCCTCCCCGGTGACATTATCGGTTTTCCCAACGGCACTTTGCATCACAGCAATTGCGAGGCTATCCAGACGGCAGAGGTGATCGCATATCGCCGCCATGCGCTCGACAGCTTTGATGGCGGCCATGAGACGCATAAACGGCTTCTCGACGCCGCCTTGCGCGAAATCTCTGCGATGCAGGATCATTTCATGATGCTTGCCCGAAAATCTGCGCTGGAAAAGGTCGCGTCCTTTCTGATCACGCTGGCAGAACGCACAGGCACGCCGATTGGCAAGTACACAACCTGCGCCCTGCCCATGACCCGCGGCGATATTGCGGATTTTTTAGGTCTTACAATCGAGACGGTCAGCCGGACACTGACACGGCTGCGCAAAGATAACATTATTGTTCTAGAAACCACGCAGACTGTGCTGATCAAGGATATGACTGCACTGGGCGCGGCGTCTCAGGTTGCTGACTGAGGGTCGCATTGGCTTCGTTGACCGCGCATCCCCGGCGGGGATTGCGGTCTGCCCCGAACGTTATTCCCACGCATCCCTGTCCATTTCTGACTGATGACCTTCCGCCTGAGCGGGCATATCACTTTCCAACAAAATGCGCGCAGCGTCGCCTTCAAGATCATCGTATTGACCATGGCGCAACGTCCACAGGCAGGCCGCAAGCCCTGCAGCGCCAAGGCAAACAGAGACAGGTATCAAGACAATCAGGATGTTCATCGGCGCACCGCATTCAGAACCACAAGGATGGAAGAGGTCGACATCACCACCGCCGCCATCAGCGGCGTGGCATAGCCCATGACGGCCACAGGGATCGCCACTGCGTTATAGGCCGCGGCCAATGCCAAGTTCTGACGAATGCGGCTGCGCGCCCGGCGGGCCAGTCGCAAAGTCTCATCTATAGCCAAAAGATCGCCGCCCAGCATCACCCCATCAGAGGCGACCCGCGCCGCATCAAGTGCCGTGGCCGGCGCGAGAGAGGCATGCGCGCCTGCAAGGGCAGCTGTATCATTCAGCCCGTCGCCCACCATCAACACCAGCTTGCCGCGGTCCGCCATCTGGCGCACCAGATCGGCTTTGTCCTCAGGCCGGACACCGGCATGAACTCTATCAATCCCCAGCGTCGCGGCCAGTGCAGCAGCGCGCGCGTCTGTGTCGCCTGTAACCATAGCCACAGTTAGACCCCGCCCACGAAGCGCTTGGACCACCTCTGCGGCGCCCGGGCGTGGGGTTTCAAGAAGCGGCAGCGGAATGCAACGGTCGGGCAAGTGAAGTTCTGGCCCGTCCTGCCCCCTGCCCAGCCACACCTGCGCCCCGTTCCATAAGCCGAAGACCCCCTCGCCCGGCACTTCATGAAGCTCGCTCAAGTCCGCGGGCCGGTGATTGTGAAGGGCGGCGGCCAATGCACGCGAAGCCGGGTGGTCCGACACCCGTGCAAGGCCAAGCGCCACCGAAGCCGCCGTTGCATCAAGTTCGGGCAGCCGCGCCACACCTTCCGTCAGCGTGCCCGTCTTGTCGAACAAAACCGTGTCGATTTCGGCCAATCGCTCCAGCGCAGTCGGGGACTTCAGCAACACACCATCGCGGAACAGCCGCCCTGTCATCGCCGCTGTCACCGCCGGAATAGCCAGCGCCAATGCGCAGGGGCAGGTGATGATAAGCGTCGCCGTCGCCACTGCAATCGCGTGATGCAGATCCCCCGTCAGCCCCCACCAAACGACAAATGCCACAGCCGCCAGCCCGTGCACCACCGGCGCATATAGCCGTGCGGCCCGATCCGCGATCCCGCTGTAGCGGTGTTTGCCGGTTTCGGCCACTTCGACCAAAGCCGCCAAACGGCGCAGGGTGCTGTCTTCGGCCCGACGCACGACGCGCAGGGTAAGCGGAGAGCCCAAGATCACCTCGCCCGCGCAGACCGGGTCGCCTGCCGTCAAGACGATGGGCTCCGCCTCCCCTGTCAGGGCCGATCGGTCGACCATTGCGGCACCAAGCGCGATGCCATCCACCGGCGCGCGGGCACCTACGGCCAAAGCGATGCGGTCTTCGGGCATCAAGGTGGCCACGTCAACGGTTTCGCGGCCAACCGGGGTCAAACGGGTCGCGCGTGGCAATTCCAGTGCCGTCAGCTCTGCCGCTGCGGACCGCGCCGTGGCCCTTGCGCGGTGCTCAAGATAGCGCCCTACCAATAGGAAAAAGGTCAACGACAGCGCCGCGTCGAACCACGTATGCGCGCCGGTTGCCGCGAAGGTCTCATAAAGTGAGGTCGCAGCCGCCAGCAGAATCGCCAGCGCGATTGGCACGTCCATGTTCATCCGCCCGGCCCGCAGCGCCACGGCTGCCGAAGCAAAGAACGGCACCGCTGAAAAGGCCAAAGCGGGCAGTGCGATAGCCGCAGAAACCCAGTGAAACATCACCCGCGTGATATCGCCCGCCCCAGACCAGACCGCGACAGATACCGCCATCACATTCATCATGGCAAAGCCTGCCACGGCGGCCCGGGCCAGCAGGCGGCGGCCTGTGTCATCACCCATTGGGCGCAGGGCCGTGGCGTCCAACTCATGCGCCTCAAAGCCCGCATCATTGAGCGCCTTCAGCGCTCCGTCTGCATCATACCCATGCGCTAAAACAATGCGAACCCGCTTGGCCCCAAGGTTTACCCGTGCTGACTGAACCGAAGGTAATTTGGCCAAAACCCCTTCCACCCCGGCAATACAAGCCGCGCACCGGATCTGCGGCAGCGCAAGATGAAGAGCGGCCGCGCCGCCCGATGCTTTGTTCGCCGCAGCGTCGACCGAGGGGGCCACCGCAACACAGCCGGGACAGGCGGCGAGGGTCATCGCACAACCCTCAGAGGGATACGGCGGCGAAAGAGTGTTCCATCAGCAGCGTGCATTTCGATCCGCAAATTCCAGTTCCCCGGCCCGGCAGTCACCAAAGCAGTCCACGCCCGGCCATCCCATTTGAACTCAGGCGTTATATCATCGGCGACAGTCGTCGCGCGCCCCAACGTCGCCGTAATGATCTGGGGCTTTACCACAGCGCCCCCCGCCTTCTGCACCGCCAACCGCAAGGCCGTCTCAGTCAAATCCGTCTGCACGGCCCAACCCAATGCATCCTGTGCTGCGCGGTCCGTGTCAAAATTCTGCGAGGCGACATAGCTGGAGTCTGTTTCCATGCCCGGAAAGGTCTTCACCGCGCTGACCGCCAGAGCAATGTTCACCGAAATGATGATAGTGAAACCGCCGACAAACATCGCCAAGACGTGCCATCCGGTTAGCGGTCGTTCAGTCTGCACCGTGTTCATCAAGACCTTCCTTTCCATTGAAAATGGTATTTCCATACGCCCGCTCGCCCGAGGTGATGTCTTCGACCCAGAGGCGCAGATCACTGCGCGACTGCCCGGCGGCGTGGGTCTGCGGGGGGGCGATCACATAAACACGTTGTAGACGGCTGGTATCAGCGGGCACTTCGACCACCCTGTCCAACGCGCCCTCTAGGGCCAGTTGCAGACCGGCATCCCCCACCTGCGACAATCGAAAATCCCGCGCCTCGCCATGTTTGTTGCGCAGTCGGATGTCATAGGCGTTGCGGATTGATCCGTCAGACAGGGTAACAAACGTTGGGTTGCGGACCGGGGCGATGGTCATGTCGATCTCGGGTCGGATGAATAGCGCAACCACAAGCGCCACCCCGATGGCGGCCCAAGCCGTGGTGTAAAAGATCGTTCTGGGGCGAAAGATGTGCTGCCAGAGCGGTTTGGGCTGCCACGGAGGCTGCGTGGCCCCGGCAACATCACCCGCGGGCGCCTCTGCAAGTCCCGCGACGGCGGCGCTTTGCTGGGGTGCGGTCGGCGGCTCATCATCCAGCGCGAGGTAGTCAATCAAGCCACGCGGACGTCCGATCTTGGCCATCACATCGTCGCAGGCATCAATACACAGAGCGCAGGTAATACACTCCATCTGCTGGCCCTCGCGGATGTCGATGCCCATGGGGCAGACCGCAACGCAGGCGTTGCAGTCGATGCAATCGCCCAATACCTCGCCACTGCGCGACTGGCGGCCTCCGGCGGAGTTTTTGTCCAGCGCCGCACCATAGCGCGCCACGGCATCGCCGCTGCCGATCGCCTCGACAGCGGCTTGCTGACGCTTCACCCCACCCTTACCCCGCGGCTCCCCACGCCATTTGCGGTAGCCAACGGTGAGCGTGCCAGGGTCCATCATCGCGCCTTGAATGCGCGGCCAAGGGCACATGTAGATGCAGACCTGTTCGCGCATGAAACCGCCAAAGATGAATGTCGTGGCGGTGAGAATTGCGATGGTCGCATAGGCCACGGGTGCCGCCTGCAGGGTCACAAGGTCACGCGCCAAGCTGGGCGCATCGGCAAAGTAAAAGACCCAAGCGCCGCCCGTCGCCACCGCAATAACCAGCCAGACCACCCATTTGGTCAGACGCAGCCGCGCCTTGCGCAGGCTCCACGGTGCGTTGTGCAGACGGATGCGCGCGTTGCGGTCGCCCTCGATCCAGCGCTCGACGGTCATGAAGAGATCTGACCAAACGGTTTGTGGGCAGGCGTAACCACACCAAACTCGGCCCAGGGCGGAGGTGAACAGAAACAGCCCAAGCCCTGCCATGATCAACAGACCGGCCACGAAATAGAATTCATGGGGCCAAATCTCGATCCAGAAGAAATGGAAACGCCGGCCCGCTAGATCGACTAGAACGGCCTGGTCTGGCAGGTTCGGGCCGCGATCCCAGCGTATCCAAGGGGTGATATAATAGACCCCCAGCGTCAGGATCAGGATGACCCATTTCAACCGCCGAAAGAAACCGCTGACCCGGCGGGGGAAAATCGGCTCACGCGCGGCGAAAAGCGGGGGGGCGGCGTTTGACATGGGCGGTTGGCTCCGGGTTACGTCTTCCGGCCTACACCCTTGGGATGCAGGCCGCTTTGATCTGCATCAAACTGCCGATCCTCTTTTGAACCGGGTTAGTCTGCGGGCATATCATCGAAATCACCGACAGCAGCCTCACCGCCGCCCAAACCGTGGACATAAGCGGTCACGGCGCGCACTTCGGCTTCGCCTAAACGCGCCTGCCACGGCGGCATCACCCCCATACGCGGCGCATTAAGTTGGCGTAGGATCGCGCCATGGCTGCCGCCCCGCAGCCAGATCGCATCAGCAAGATTGGGGGCACCGATCTCACGGTCTCCTAAGCCTTTCTCGCCGTGGCACGAGGTGCAATTATCGGCGAAAACTTCCGCACCTGCCTGTGCCGCCGCTTCATTATGATCAAGCCCCGACAGACTGCGCACGAAATGCGCAACGGCATCCAGCTCCGCGTTTTCCATCCAGTCGAAGGGCGGCATCTCTGAGAAACGCGCGTCGTCGTCTTCCTCATTCCGGATGCCGTGGCGCACGGTATAGGCGATATCCTCCATCGTGCCGCCCCAGAGCCAGTCATCGTCCAAGAGGTTGGGATAGCCTGAAGCCACCACACCCCCTGCCCCCGCACCGTGGCATTGCGAACAGTTGGCGGCAAAGACCGAACGCCCAGCCTGAACGGCGAAGCGGTGCAACTCGTCATTATCTTTCAGCACCCCAAGATCGACGTTTACGAGGCTTTCGGTCAGATCGGCATTCGACAGGTCAACGCGCGCAATTTCGGCGGCAACCTCACCCCGGGTCGAATAGCCCAAAAGCCCCGCTGTCGCGCCTGAAACCATCGGCCATGCGGGATAAAGGATCGTATAGATCACACCCCAAACGATCGTTGCGTAAAAGGTCCAAAGCCACCAGCGCGGCAAGGGCGTGTTCAGCTCTTCGATACCATCCCAACTGTGTCCGGTGGTCTCGGTCCCGGTTTCGGGGTCGATCTTGCGATTGTCGGTCATTTGCAAGCTCCGTCATGGCGGGCATGGTCGTTGCGGGATTGATCGGGGTCTTCGTTCCGAAAAGGCACATCTGCCGCGTCGTCATGCAGGGCGCGCGACCCCGGACGGTAGGCCCAACCGATGACTCCCAGAAAGATCAGCGTCAGGATCAGCAGCGCCCAGCTATCGGCCAGTTCACGCAGGAAAGAATAGGTGTCCATGGCAGGCTCCTTAGCGGTTGGCGTCGGGCACGAAGGTCGAGAAATCGACCAGCGTTCCGAGCATTTGCAAATAGGCGATCAGCGCGTCCATCTCGCTGACACCAGGCTGGCCGTCAAAGTTGCGCACTTGCGCGCCGGGGTAGCGTGCAAGCAGCCCGTCGTAATCGCCAAAAGGATCAACCTGCACGCGAAAATCCCCACTGGCGCTGGCAATCATTTCATCGTTGTAAGGCACGCCGACCATGCGGTGGGTCGCCACCAGATCGGTCACGTCGTCGCCTTCCAGCTTGGCATCCATCAAGAAGGCATACTTCGGCATCACACTTTCCGGCACGACCGACTGCGGATCCCTTAGGTGATCGACATGCCACTCATCCGAATAGCGCCCCCCGACCCGCGCCAGATCCGGGCCCGTGCGTTTGGAGCCCCATTGAAACGGGTGGTCATACATCGATTCCGCGGCAAGGCTGTAATGGCCATAGCGCTCTGTCTCGTCGCGCATCGGGCGGATCATCTGGCTGTGACAGACATAGCACCCTTCGCGCACGTAGATTTCGCGCCCCGCGAGTTCCAGCGGCGAATAGGGGCGCATCCCTTCGACCTCTTCGATGGTGTTCTCCAGCCAAAAGAGCGGCGCGATTTCGACGATCCCACCGATGCTGACAACACCAAGCGAGGCGATGAGCAGCAAGGTCGCGTTACGCTCAAACCGCTGGTGAAAGGTGATCGTTTGCGTCTCGGGCGGCAACTCGTTCGGGATTGCGCCGTGCGTTAGACCTTCGCCGGCGGTCACCACCTTGGGATCGTCAGCTGGGTCATAGTTCGGGCTTTGGGGGTTCTTGGCCATTGATCTTACTCCGCTGGCAGGGCGACGGAAATGGGGCGGGCTTCGGGGGCGCGGATGGTCATCCACATGTTCCAGACCATCACGAGACCGCCCGCGAGGTAGAGAACCCCGCCCAGACCACGGACCACATACATTAAGTATTTAGCTTCGACGGTGTCGGCAAAGCTGTTGACCAAAAAGCCGTTGGCATCCACCTCGCGCCACATCAGACCTTCCATGATGCCCGACACCCACATCGACGCCGCGTAGAGCACGATGCCCACAGTCGCGAGCCAGAAGTGCAGGTTGATCGCCGCAAGCGAATGCATCTGCGCCCGCCCCCAGAGCCGTGGTGTCAGGAAGTAAAGCGCCCCGAAGGTAATTAGCCCGTTCCAGCCAAGCGCGCCGGAATGCACATGGCCGATGGTCCAGTCTGTGTAGTGGCTCAGCGAGTTCACCGCCCGGATCGACATCATCGGCCCCTCAAAGGTCGACATGCCGTAGAAGGCGAGTGAGGCCACGAACATGCGGATGATCGGATCGGTACGGATCTTGTCCCACGCGCCCTCAAGGGTCATCAGACCGTTGATCATACCGCCCCAGCTGGGCATCCACAGGATGATCGAAAACACCATGCCCAGCGTTGCAGCCCAATCGGGCAGCGCGGTGTAATGCAGGTGGTGCGGCCCGGCCCAGATATAGAGAAAGATCAGCGCCCAGAAGTGGATGATCGACAGTTTGTAGCTATAGACCGGGCGGCCCGCCTGTTTCGGTACGAAGTAATACATCATCCCCAAAAAACCGGCGGTGAGGAAAAACCCTACGGCGTTATGGCCGTACCACCACTGGGTCATGGCATCCTGAACGCCCGCAAAGACCTGCACCGATTTAGAACCCCAGATCGACACCGGGATCGCCAGATTGTTGACCACATGCAGCATCGCCACGGTGATGATGAAGGCCAGAAAGAACCAGTTCGCCACATAGATATGCCGCTCGCGCCGCTTCAGGATCGTGCCGAAAAACACAGCGAGGTAGGTCAGCCAAACGATGGTCAGCCAGATGTCGACGTACCATTCCGGCTCGGCATATTCTTTCGATTGCGTGGCCCCCAACAGATAGCCCGTGGCGGCCAGAACGATGAACAGCTGGTACCCCCAAAAGACGAACCAAGCCGCGTTCCCGCCCCAAAGCCGCGCCGAAGAGGTGCGCTGCACAATGTAGAAAGACGTGGCGATCAAGGCATTGCCGCCAAAGGCGAAAATCACCGCGCTGGTGTGCAGGGGGCGCAGACGGCCAAAATTGGCATAGGGCTGGGCCCATTCGATGTTCAGCGCGGGAAAGGCGAGTTGAAAGGCGATGAAGGTGCCCACGAGAAACCCAACGACACCCCAGAACGCCGTGGCGATGACACCATAGCGGATGGGGCCATCCATATAGCCCTCTGGCCGTGTTGAAATCACCGGCTGACGATCCTCGACCGGCACTTGGCGCAGCTGCCAGAAAAACAACCCCGCCGCCACGAACATGATCAGTAGGGCATGGACCATATAAGCCGGATCGCGCGCCCAATCCGCGCCCAGTGCCGCCAATAACACAATGAGCGCAAGCACGATCAACTTGAGCGTATCGAACATATCCCGAATCCCTTCATCTTTGGGAGACGGATCGCATGAGGCTCAACGTGCTGCTTTGATCTAAATCAAAAGATACTGGATCAACGGGTTGGGTGCGGGCTTTTCTTAAGAATAGGTGGTTGGCCCTACCCCTTGCTGCGGACCCCGCCGGGATCATACATCGGTTTCAGGCTCGCCTCGGCCCTGACGCGGCGGCCCGCGATGTCGATCTTATACGTCGAGCCCAGTAGATCAGCCACGCTTTGCCCTTCGCAGGGTACATAGCCAAGGCCAATCGCCCCCCCCAGATGGTGCCCATAGTTGCCCGAGCTGAGATAGCCCGCGATACGACCATCGCGCAGGATCGGCTCGGCATGATAAAGCAAGGGTTCAGGGTCTTTTAAGCGGAATTGCAGCATCCGCAGTTTCAGCCCCTCCTCTTTTTTGCGCAGCACCGCGTCGCGGCCAATGAAATCAGCCTTATCGGTCTTAACAGCAAAGCCTAACCCAGCCTCTAGCACATGATCCTCGCAGGTGATGTCATGGCCAAAGTGACGAAAGCCCTTTTCAATCCGGCAACTGTCCATCGCGTGCAGACCACAGAGTTTCAGCCCGAACGCCGCGCCTGCTTCCATCAAAACCTCAAACACATGCGCCGCCATTTCGGTGCTGACGTAGACTTCCCATCCAAGCTCGCCCACGTATGAAACCCTGTGCGCCCGAGCGAGACCCATCCCAATCTCAATTTCGCGCGCCATACCAAAGGGGTGCACCACGTTAGAGAAATCATTCGGCGAAATTGCCTGTAACAGCTGCCGCGCGTTTGGACCCATAACCGCCAGCACAGCCTCGCCCGCGGTTACATCGGTAATAACCACCCGACGCTCGCCCGCATGGCGGCGCAGCCACGTCTCATCGGCCAGACGCGTCGCTGCGGGGGTCACGACTAGATAGGCAGTTTCACTCAACCGGGTCACAGTGATATCCGCTTCAATCCCGCCGCGAGGGTTGAGGAATTGCGTATAGACAATCTTTCCCACTGGCACCGCCATCTGTGCGCCGCAGACATGGTTCATGAAGGCTTCGGCCTCCGGCCCCTCGACCCGGATCTTGCCGAAGGACGACATATCATACAGCCCTACGCCCTCTCGAATGGCAGCGTGTTCTGCGGCCTGATTTACAAACCAGTTCTGGCGGCCCCAAGAATAGTCGTATTCCCGCTTCTGCCCCTCATCAGCGAACCAATTCGCCCGCTCCCAGCCCGCAAATTCGCCCATCACCGCACCATACTCCAGCAGATGCGCATGGATCGGACTGCGCCGGATGCCCCGGGCGGTGGCCTTCTGGCGATAGGGAAAGTGATCGGCGTAAAGCAGCCCCAGCGTTTCGGTCGACCGTTTGGCAAGATATGTCTTGTTGCCCTGAAAGGGCTGCATCCGCGCGATATCTACATCACCCAAATCAAAGGGTTTCTCCCCGTCCTCCATCCATTGCGCCAGCGCCATACCCGCACCGCCCGCCGATTGAATACCGATAGAATTAAATCCAGCGGCGACCCAGACATTGTCCATCTCAGGGGTTTGGCCCAGGTGATAGGCATCATCGGGGGTAAAGCTTTCCGGACCATTAAAGAAAGTGTGTATCCCCGCGTTAGCCAGCAAAGGTAGTCGTTGGACAGCCATCTCAAGGATCGGCTCGAAATGGTCGAAATCCTCGGGCAGTTGATCGAATTCAAAGCTCTCAGGAATACCATTCAGCGCCCAAGGTTTGGCCACAGGTTCGAAAGCGCCAAGCAGTATTTTGCCCGCATCCTCTTTGTAATAGGCAAATTCATCGGGGATCCGCAGCACTGGCAGTTCGCGCAGGCCGGGTATTGCTTCGGTGACGATATAAAAATGCTCGCAGGCTTGCAGAGGCACATTGCTGCCCAGCATCTCGCCCACCTCACGCCCCCACATGCCCGCGCAGTTAATGACGTGCTCTGTCTCTATCCGCCCCGCGCTGCCGTCTTCACCGGCCCAATCTACCGCAGCAATGCGCCGCCCCTCACGGGCAACCCCAGTGGCCTTGACCCGCTCGGCCACGATGGCCCCACGCGCCCGCGCACCTTTGGCCAGCGCTAGGGCGATATTGGCCGGATCGCCCTGCCCGTCTTTGGGCAAATAGACGGCACCGGTCATGCCTTGGGTCTCGACATGCGGGTATTTCTCACGCACCTCTTGCGGGGTGATTTCCTCCACCTCTACGCCAAAGGCCCGGGCCATGGCCGCTTGGCGCAGGATCTCTTCTTTGCGTTCCTCAGTCAGGGCCGCCGTGATCGAACCGACACGTTTGAACCCCGTGGCGACACCGGTCTCTGCCTCCAGCGCGCCGTAGAGTTCTTGGGAATACTTCGCCAAACGCGTCATATTCTGTGTCGCGCGAAGCTGTGCTATTAACCCTGCCGCATGCCATGTGGTGCCTGAGGTCAGCTGCTTGCGTTCCAACAGAACGACATCGGTCCAGCCGAGTTTCGTTAGGTGATAAGCGACCGAGCAACCAATGACGCCCCCGCCGATGATGACCGCGCGGGCCTTTTGGGGTAATTGCACCATCTTAGACCTCCTGCGCCCGAATGCGCGCGTTTTGGCTGTCCCAAAGCGGTGCGTCAGGCTGCACTACCGCGCGGTAACTCTGGCCAAAAATCTCAACCATAAGCTCGGTGCCCGCCGCGGCGGCCTGGTCCTGCACCATCCCTAGCGCGATGGAGCCATCGACCCGGTAGCCATAGCCGCCGCTGGTCACTTCGCCCACGGCCTCTCCCTTCAGCCGCAGCGTCGCCATCGCTGGCGCATCTTGCGCATTGCCCTCAACGATCAGCGTCACGAAACGACGCTTTGACCCCGCCGCCTGCTCTGCGACCAGCGCTGCTTTGCCGGGAAAATCTTGTGGCTTATCAAGCCTCACAAATCGGTCCAGTCCCGCCTCCAGCAGGGTGTACTCCTGCGAAAGATCGCCCTTCCACGTCCGATATCCCTTCTCAAGGCGCATGGAATTGAGGGCGAACATCCCAAAGGGCTTGGCCCCCGCTGTAATCACCGCATCATAGATCGCGGGCATATCTGTCGGGGCTGCATGAATCTCCCAGCCCAATTCTCCCGCAAAACAGACCCGCGCGAGCAGTGCAGGCTTGCCATGAACCGAAGCGTCTTGAAGGCTGAGCCAAGGCAGGGACAGGTCGGCGTCCGGCGCCAGCTGCGTCAAAACCGCACGAGATTTCGGCCCACAGAGGATCTGTGTCGAGACCGCATCAGTCCGATCCGCCAAAGTGATCACCCCCCTCGAAGGAAGTGCATTTCGCAGCAGTTCATAGTCATGCCATTGCGCCGGAGCGGCGGTGATCAGCGTAAATTCTTCTTCTGCGTGCCGCAGGATCGACATTTCACTTAGCACACGCCCGCGACTGTCGGGAAAATAGCCCAGCGTCATCCGCCCGACTTTGGGCAGCGCGCCAGCGATCTGGCCCAGCAGCCAATCCGCTGCCCCATCCCCCGACAGGGCAAACCGCGAGAACCCCGGCAGGTCCAAAACGCCGACATGATCGCGCACCGCCGCGACTTCCTCGCGGACGCGTGTCGCCCACGGGCCGCCGCGGTCCCATGTCTGGGTGGCTTGCTCTGATGTGTCGTCGTCGGGCTCTGCAAACCAATTCGCCCGCTCCCACCCGTTGTAGGCACCCATCTGCCCGCCCGCTTTGCGCAGACGGTCATGCAGCGGGGACAGCTTGCGGTTCCGCCCGGCGGGCCAAGCATGATGCAGGAAATGCATCGCATATTCATGGCCATAGGTCTCAAGCGCCTTGGCGAGGGTGAATCTGTGATCGGCATGCGCGGTAAAGCGGCGCGGGTCGACATCCCACATGTCCCACTCTGTCTCGCCTTGCATAATCCATTCGGCCATGACCTTGCCTGCGCCGCCGCCCTGCGCGATGCCAAAAGTGAAGCTATGCGCCTCGAACGCATTCGGCACGCCGGGCATCGGGCCAAGCATTGGCAAGCCATCAGGCGCATAGGGGATTGGCCCGTTGATGACCCGCCCGACACCGCTGCTGCCTAAAAGCGGCATTCGCGCCATGGCATCTTCGATATACCACTCCAAACGGTCCAGATCATCGGGGTAAAGCTGAAAGCTGAAATCTTCGGGCATGGGATCATCGGGTGTGACCCAATGCGCTTTGCAATTGCGCTCATAGGGGCCGAGGTTCAGGCCGTTTTTGTCTTGCCGCAGGTAGTACGAGCTGTCGACATCGCGAACCATCGGCATCTTGTGACCTTTCTCAGCGGTCCAAGTGGCCAATTCTGGGATTTCTTCTGTCAGGAAATACTGATGGCTCATCACCACGGCGGGCACCCGGCGACCGCCATGCGGGCGGAACCATTCGCCCACCCGCTGCGCGTAGTACCCCGCAGCGTTGACGACCTTTTCGCAGCGAATATCGCCTTTCCCTGTCTTTACGATCCATTCATCGCCGTCCCGATCAATCCCCGTGGCAGGAGTAAACCGGTGGATCTGCCCTCCTGCCTCCCGTGCGCCCTTGGCAAGGGCTTGGGTCAATTGCGCGGGGTCGATGTCACCGTCCAACGGATCCCACAGGCCGCCCGCAAGGTCATGCAACTCTATGAAAGGGTTATGCTCTTTCAACTCGGCAGGGGTGCACATCTCCATCCCCAGCCCTTGTGCGCGGGCCATGGAAGCGACATGTTCAAACTCTTGCATGCGCGTGCGGCTATGGGCCAGCCGCAAAGCGCCCGTCACATGATAGTTGATCGGGTAGCCCACCGCATCGCCCAAGCCGCGGTACATCTCAAGTCCATAGCGCTGCATGTTCATCACCGCCCAAGAGTTTGAAAAGTTCGGGCAATTGCCCGCCGCATGCCAGGTAGAGCCCGCGGTCAATTCATTCTTCTCGAGGAGCACGCAATCGGTCCAACCCGCGCGGGCGAGGTGAAACAGCGTCGACACCCCCACAACGCCGCCCCCGATGATCACAACCCGCGCAGTTGTTGGAAGATCCGTCATGTTTCGCTCCTCATCCTACGCTTCGCCATTGAGCTGGCCGTCGATTTTCAGTGTTTGTTCAGTAAACCGGCGGAGAAATGACCCAAACTAGTACGGCGGGCGTGTCGAAAGGGTTATCCCAAGTATAATACTCACCCCTGATGCGGAAACTATCGCCAGAGCCGACACTGAAGCTGCGCTCTCCGATCATCAGGTTCAACCGCCCCGAAATGACGAAGCCGACCTCCTGGGTCTCTCGCTTGATGGGCGCTTCCAACCCCGCATAGGGGGCGAAAGTAGAATATATCACTTCAAAACTGTCGGTCAGATCGGGCGAGAGCAATTCTTCTGTGAGGCCGTCTGCAGCACTTCCCATGGCCCGTCTGGCACCTGCGCGCACGACATATCCGCGCTCTTCGGGGGGCACTGCCGCTTCGCCAAATAGCAAAGAGATCGGCACGCCCAACACCTCTGCGATCCGACGTAGATCGGCAATGGAGGGGGTTGAGATATCGCGCTCGACTTGGCTGACCCAGCCGACAGAACGATCTAACGCCTCGGCCATGTCGGTTAGGGTTAATTTGCGCCCCTTGCGAATTGCGCGCAAATCCGCGCCAAGTGACCGCGGCGTCACGGCGTCAGAGGTGCGCGAACTCTCGTTGGTCATGTGAAAATTTGCTCCATTTTTTCACTGTGGCGTGGAATCCAACAGCTGGCAAGACTTTTACTTAGCGCGGAGCGGCGCGGTGGGCGGCGTTATGACCGCCCTTTCCAAGGCACCAGAACCCGCTCGGCCTTGCGCATCACCATATCGATGCCGAAACCGATGACGCCGATAAGGATGATACCCATCAGCACGATATCGGTGAGCTGGAATTTCGAGGCGACCATGATCATCATGCCCGCGCCCTTCTCTGCCGCGACCAATTCAGCGGCAACCACGGTACCCCAACAGACCCCCATTGCCACACGCGCACCCGTAAAGATTTCGGGCAAGGAGTTCGGCACAATCACGTGACGCATGATCTGCGCTTTAGATGCACCCAGCGAATAGGCCGCATGCACCTTGGTAATATTCACCCCCGACACGCCAGAGCGGGCAGCGATGGCCATGATCCAAAGGGCCGCAAGGAACAGCAGGATAATTTTGCCAACCTCGCCAATCCCCGCCCAGATGATCACCAGCGGGATCAGTGCCAGCGGTGGCACCGGGCGCATGAATTCAACGATCGGATCGAACCAACCGCGGAACCAACCGGACAGGCCCATGGCATAGCCCAGCGGAATGCCCACCAACGCGCCAAGGGCAAAGCCCACGACAACACGGAACAATGAATATCCCAGATGCTCCCACAGGGTGCTGTCACGGTAACCTTGGCTGGAAATCTCACCCAGTCGTGCGACAACGGCTTCTGGCGGCGGCAACCAGATCGGCTCCATCTGCCAGCCCTTTGCCGGTTCAAAATTTAGAGTGCCCTTGGGGGACATGCCAACACGGCCAAATTCGGTCAGCACCTCACCACCGGGAACAATCTCTTGACCATTCACCGCCACCACCCGGTGACCAATGTCGCGGTCTTTCTCATCGTTCTGATCGACGCGCAAAAGACCCGAGCGCCAAGCGCCAATGGTAAAAGCATCATTCTTGGCCCAACCCTCACCCGGATCGACCTGCGGCGCTTTGGCGTCTTCGCCGACAGGATGCACCAGGACAGAGATCGTCGCATCATCGCGACTGCCGTCATCTGCTTCGGCCGTGTAGGTCATCTGCGCGACCCCTTCAAAGGGGCCGGGCGCGTGCATAAAACTTGGCAACAGCGAGGAGCCGGTGAAGGCGCCCCAAAGCAGAAAGATCGTCAAAATTGAAATCACGCTGGCAAAACGGTTTGAGGTCACCGCACTTTCATCGCCAAAGGTAACTGTCTTGCGCGCGACAAAGCCGTTCGCCGTTTGGTCGACGGCAAGGCGCACCAGAAAGAATGAGGCTACAAAGATAACGATGTATATGAGTAGGATAACCATTATGCGTCCTCCGTCCGGCCCATTATTTCTTCTTCCATGTCCCAGATCATTCCGAGAATCTCTTCGCGTCTTTCGGCAAATTCAGGATGTTTCTTAACCTCTCGCAGGTCGTGACCCACGCCAAGATCAGCGAAAGGGAGGCGGTATTCGCGGTGGATGCGCCCCGGACGCGGGGCCATGACCAGCAGGCGCTCACCCAGCAGCAGTGCTTCCTCGACCGAGTGGGTGATGAGAATGATGGTCTTGCCCGTCTCTTTCCAAAGTTTGAGCACAAGGCTCTGCATCTTTTCGCGGGTCAGCGCATCAAGCGCGCCCAAAGGTTCATCCATCAAGATCACATCAGGATCATTCGCCAAGCAGCGCGCGAGCGCGACACGTTGCTGCATCCCGCCGGAGAGCTCGTAAATCGCCTTTTCCTTAAAGTCTCGAAGCCCAACAACATTCAGCAAATGGTCAACCTCCGCGCCATATTGCTTTTCGCTCTGCCCCTTCATACGCGGACCAAAACTCACGTTTTCGCGCACCGACATCCACTCAAACAGCGCGCCTTGCTGAAAGACCATGCCGCGCTCTGCATCTGGCCCAGTAACGTCGTGACCGTTAAGGATCATCCTGCCAGAGGTCGGCGCCAAAAACCCCGCCACAATGTTAAGCAAGGTCGTCTTGCCGCAGCCCGATGGGCCCAGCACCGACATCAACTCGCCCTCAGCAAGGTCAAGCGATACATTCTCAAGTGCTTGGACATGACTGCCATTGGGCAAGTCAAACCGCATCGACAGATTTTCGATTTTTAGTCCCGACATGCGGCCCTGCTGCCCCTCTATTATTTTTGTAAGGTCGCCCCCCCTCCCCGGCGCTTTCTTAAACGCGCAGGGCAAGGGGGGGCGGCCATTTTCGTGCGGTTTTGGCTTACATATCGCTCGCGGATTGCAGCGGGCCGGTATTTACCGAATCTTCATAGCTATCAAGCGCCGCATCGATTGCGCCCGCCTCGACAAAGACATCGGCCACGCCTTTCATGAACTCCTGCGCCCCCCCATCTAGCCACTTCGCGCTCAACTGCTCCTCCACGGATGGGAAGGTGAAGGTCGCAATCGTTTCCATGGTGGCGTCTTCGTCCATGCCCGCATCCTTAGCGATGATAGGCAGCATCTTGGCGTGATTGGCCTCATCCGCCCACATCGCGTTGGCCTCTGCCGTGACCTTTAGGAACGAGGCCACCGTGTCAGAGTTTTCTGCCACCCAAGAGGCTGGGCCAGAGGTCACGTCAAAGACGAGGATGCCCAGTTCTTCTTTCTCTGCGCCGGTCATCAGAATATTGCCATGCTCCAACATGCGTCGCAGCGAGCCGCCCCAACCGCACGCCATATCGACCGAGCCCTGCGCGATGGCCGCAGCACCGTCCGGTGGGGCCATATCGACCACATCAAGCGATCCAACATCGACGCCGAAATGGCTCATTTGCTTGAGAAAACTATAATGCGCAGCAGTGCCAAGCGGCACAGCGACTTTCTTGCCCGCAAGCTCGGCAACGGAGGATTTGTCGATCTCCAATTCCTCGCGGACGACGCAGTTGTCGTTTTCAGAATAGCTGACTGCCACGTCAAGAATTTGGATATCTTGGCCCGCCGAGGTCGCAACGACGAAGGGCGGCACGCCCTGGCTCACCGACATATGGACGTCCCCCGAGGCCATCGCTGCAGACATCGCGGTGCCTGAATCAAAACTGACCCAATTCACGGTTGTCCCGAGCGCCTCGTCATACATTCCCTCTGACTTGGCGTATTGGAACGGCATAGGCCATTCGAGGAAATACCCAACGGTGAGGTCTTGCGCGGCGGACTGGGTGACACCCAGCACAAGCAGGCTGGCGGCGGTGCTCATCAGTTTTACGGTCTTCATGATATTCTCCCTAGGTCTGTTATGGTCGTTTCTTCTGATCGAACGTTCAATCCACATGTGTCGCGACCATTGGCCCCAAATAAGAATAGCATGGGGCAGTCCCGGATTATGTGAAAATATCCAACATGATTTCACGATACGAGCGAAATTGAAATTTTCAACAAAATTTTCGCGTTGCAACGCAATATAATTGCGAAGTTAAGGGCTTTGCTTGAAATTTGTTCAGTCGGATGCGCGGCCTTCTTCATGACCATAAACAGACAGTGGTCTAATATCCTAAACAGAAATTTAATAATTTTGGGGGACCGTCAAACTCGACCTTTGCAGAGAAGGAGTTTTTCCACGTCTAAACTGGCGCCCAGCCGGGGCCAAAGTGCGCTTGACCCGCGCGGGGCGGGTCAAGTCAAGTTTCGCAGGCTCGCAGAGCGGTGCCTTACCAAGAGGTGATAACAGTGCCCTGATAGCTCTCGTCGATAAAGGTCTTCAACTCGTCGGAGTGGTAGGCTTTGAGCAGTGTTTCTACCCAAGCAGCTTCCTCGTCACCTTTGCGCACGGCAATGACGTTCACGTAAGGGTTTTCGGCACTCTCCATCGCGATGGAATCTTCCTTGGGGCTAAGGCCCGATGCAATGGCGTAGTTCGTGTTGATCAAGGCGGCGGTCAAATCAGCCAGCGAACGCGGCAGTTGCGCGGCGTCGAGCTCTTTGAACGACAGGTTTTTCGGGTTCTCGGTGATGTCGAGCACAGTCGGCACCAGACCGGCGGCCTCATCAACCTTGATCATGCCAAGCTCCTGCAGAACCAAAAGCGCGCGGCCACCGTTGGTTGGGTCATTCGGGATGCCGAAGGTGGCCCCTTCTTCGAGATCGGCAATGTCGGTGATTTTGTCGGAGTAGACACCCATGGGGGTGGTGATCGTGGTGCCGACAACGCTCAGCTCAAATCCACGGTCCTTCATTTGCGCCTCAAGGTAAGGCACGTGCTGGAACGAGTTAGCCTGAATATCGCCATCTGCCAACGCTTGGTTCGGCACAACGTAGTCAGAGAATTCGATCACATCGATGTCGAGCCCCATCGGTTCGGCGATGCGGGCGACCTCTTCCATGATCTCGGCATGTTCACCCGGGGATACGCCGACTTTGATTTCTTCGGCTGCGAGGCCCGTAGCCATCAGCGCCAAAACGGAAGTGAGTGTGGTAAAACGAAGCATAGTAGTCTCCTTAGATTGAGAGATCGGGTGTTGGGGGTAAGGGTCTTATTGCCCACCGCTTTTCGTGGCGCGCTTGTCCACGGCGGTGGCGATACGCTCACCGATGGACTGCACAAGCTGCACCAAAACGATAAGGATGATAACGACGATGGCCATGACATCGGGCATAAAACGCTGATATCCATAGCGAATACCCAAATCGCCAAGGCCTTCACCGCCAACGGCACCAACCATCGCGGAATAGCCAATGAGACTAACAATGGCGAGCGTGAGGCCCAGCGTGATGCCGGGCAACGCTTCGGGCAGCAACACTTTACGGATAATCTGCACCGGGGTCGCACCCATTGCACGGGCGGCTTCGATCAGGCCGGAATCAACCTCGCGGATTGCATTCTCAACCAGTCGCGCGATGAAGGGCACCGTTGCAATCGTCAGCGGCACGATGGCGGCCGTGGTTCCGATGGAGGTGCCTGCAACCATACGGGTAAAAGGGATAATGGCCACCACAAGAATGATAAACGGCACGGAGCGGGTGGCGTTTACCACCAACCCGAGGATCTTGTTCACCCAAGGTGCTGACAGTAGCTCACCACGCTGGGACGTGGCCAAAAACAGCCCCAATGGCAGACCAAATAGCGTGCCGAGGATCGCTGAAATGGCGACCATGTAAAGCGTTTGCCCCGTCGCTTCGAGGAGTAGATTAATAAGGTTAGCCGACATAGCCGAGCACCTCCGTCAGAAGCCCATGTTGTTCAAGAAAAGCCCGTGCTTGGCCCGCCTGCGCGATTGGCATTGAAACCAACAGGTTACCAAAAGGCCGCGTGCCAATTTCTTCGACCGCGCCGGCAAGGATATTGACCGGGATGCCCATATCCTGCGTCAGTCGTGCCAGCATCGGGTCGGTGGCATGCGCCCCGGCAAAGGTCACGCGGACCACCTCTTCGCCATCCACTTCGGGCGCGGTTTGGGTCAAGCGTTCTTTGACGAAAGCAGGCAGCGTGACGCCGGTCACGCCCGACAGAAACGACCGGGTTGTCGCGTGTTGTGGCGCAGTGAAAATGTCATAGGTAGCGCCATGCTCCACGATCTTCCCGGCGTCGATCACCGCCACGTGGCTCGCAATATCGCGCACCACGGCCATCTCGTGGGTAATCAAAAGGATTGTGAGTCCCAGATCGCGATTAATGTCCTTTAGCAGTGCCAGAACTGTCTGGGTGGTCTCGGGGTCCAGCGCCGAGGTCGCCTCGTCAGAGAGCAGCACCTTTGGCCCGGTGGCCAGCGCGCGCGCAATGCCGATACGTTGTTTCTGACCGCCCGACAGTTCCGCCGGATAGCGGCCCGCCTGCGCGCTGAGGCCAACCCGATCTATCAAATCAGCCACGCGTGGTTTAATCTGAGCCGATGGTACTCCGGCCACTTCGAGCGGCAAAGCGATGTTGCCTGCAACCGTGCGCGATGACAGCAGATTGAAGTGTTGAAATATCATGCCCACGTCACGGCGGATCATGCGCAGCTTGGCACCTTTGGCAGCGCCGACATCCTGTCCGCCAACCAACACATTGCCCGATGTGGGCCGCTCTAACCCATTGACCATCCGTAGCAAAGTGGACTTTCCCGCCCCCGAACGCCCGATGATCCCGGTGATGGAGCCGGAAGCCACATCAAGAGAGACTCCCTCAAGCGCGTTCACAGCCGCCCCGCCCGCCTTGGCATAGGCCTTTCCGACCCTGTCGAAGGCAATTGAGGCACCTTGAATGTCTGTATTGGTCATTTTTTGTCCGGATTGGCGTGGGTTTCGGGTAGCGCTCCGTAGACAGAAACACGCCCCGTGATGCAAGGCACGAAGATGCATAGCTGCTTTGTTTTCCGGGCCTAGCGCATGGCGGCGCATTCACCCTTGCGACTCTTGGATCAGGGGATGATTATATTCACGAATCGGAATGAATGGCGGGAGGGGAATAAGATGAAGCTCACCAGACGTATGGTACTCGCCGGGCTGGGCGGTGCGGCAGTGGCTCAAGGTCCGCTGCGTGCCTTTGCAAAGACCACGGCGCAGGTCGGCGATTACGAGTTTATCAGTGTAAGTGATGGCAACTTGGTCTTGCCGCGCAGCTTTTTCTTCGACGGTTTGCCGCAGGACGAATTGGCGCAGGCCCTCGCTTCGTTCGATCTCCCCCAAGACCAACTGGAGCCGCCCTGCAATCTGACCCTGTTGCGCAATGCAGAGCGCGTGGTGCTGTTCGATGCAGGTTCCGGCCCCACCTTCATGCCTTCTGCCGGCACCCTTTTGGATAATCTGGACGCTGCGGGCGTTGCGGCGGACGCGGTGACAGATGTTGTCTTTACCCACGGCCACCCGGATCACCTTTGGGGCGTGTTGGACGATTTTGATGATCTGGTGTTCCCCAATGCAAACTACCACATGGGTCAGGTCGAGTGGGACTATTGGCGTGATCCGGCGACCGTCGACACGATCGGTGAAACCCGCGCGGCCTTTGCCGTAGGCGCTGCACGGCGGTTGGACGCGATTGAAGACAGGATGAGCCATTTTTCCGATGCAGCCGAAGCTCTGCCCGGTATCATGGCCCAAGCAAGCTTTGGTCATACGCCTGGACATATGTCATTCATGGTCGGCGACGATAGTGACGCCCTGATGATTGGCGGCGATGCCATTGGCAACCACCACCTTGCCTTTGCCCGTCCCGGTTGGGCCAGCGGAGCGGACCAAGACCCTGACCTTGGCGCACAGACCCGCCTGCGACTTCTCGACAAGCTTGCGCATGAGCAGACGTTGCTGATGGGGTTCCACCTGCCGAACGGCGGGCTGGGCCGGGTCGCACGAGATGGGGATAGCTATCGTTTCGTGAGGGCCGATCAATGAAAAAGCTTCTTGTCACCGCCGCGCTGCTTACCGCCACCAGCGTCATGGCGAGCGAAGATATTGCGGATAAATACCCCGGCTCTTTGCTCTATGACAAACCCTATGAGGTCATTCCAGGCGTCTTTTCCGCCATCGGTGCAACAGCGCCGCCGACCTATGAGAACGCAGGCCATAACAACAACTTAAGCTTTGTCGTGACCGGCGACGGCGTTGTCGTCATCAACGGTGGTGCCGCCTATGGACTGGCCAAGGCGCTGCATGATGAGATCAAAGCCGTGACTGATCAGCCGGTAAAGCTGGTGTTTAATGAGAACGGTCAGGGCCATGCGGTTCTGGGCAACGGCTATTGGGCCGAACAAGGCGTGCCCATTGTTGCGCATGTGGATGCGGCCCATGAAGTCGAAAGCTTTGGCGGCAGCATTTTAGAAGGGATGCAGCGCTACAATCGGGACCGCGCCGAGGGCACAGAGGTCCAACTGCCGACTGAAACTTTCGAGGATGAGTATATCGTCGAGATGGGCGATTTCCGTATTGAGGCGCGCCACCTTGGCCCCGCGCATAGCCCCGGTGATATTGTGATCTGGCTGCCCAAACAGCGCCTCGTCATTTCTGGCGATTTGGCGTTTCACGAACGTATGCTGCCGATTTTCCCTGATACGATGACGGCGGATTGGATCGAGACATGGGAAACCGCTTTTGAACCGCTAGGGGCGATCTATGTGATCCCCGGCCATGGGCATCCGACCAATATGGATCAGGTCCGGCGCTACACCCACGACTATCTGGTTTATCTGCGCGAACAAATCGGCGCGCATCTGGATTCAGGTGGCGGACTGGCCGAGGCCTATTACGTCGATCAAACGCCCTACAAAGGATTGGACACGTTCGAGGAATTGGCCACCAAGAACGCAGGACGGGTCTTTGAGCAGATGGAGTTCGAGTGAGCCTACCGATTACTTCCCGGCAAGGCTGAAGGGCTGATTGGCGGCCCCATCACGATACCACCGCATGATCGTGCGGCGTTCTTCTTCTTCCATGAAGGACACATTTGCAGGCGGCATGGCGTTGGTTACCCCCGCCTGAACATAGATTTCCCGCGCAGCGCGGGCGATGTCAGACGGTGTCTCCAGCAACAACCCTTTGGGCGCGCGGTGGATGCCATCGTAGAATGGTTCGCGCGCGTGGCACATGCCGCAGCGGCCCGGCACGATGTTGGACACATCCTCAAACCCTTGGGCGCTGGCAAAAATCTGTTCGGTTTTGGTCAGCGGCCGCGCTTCAGCCGCCTCGATGTCATCCTGCATCAGTGGCGCGGTTGAGAGCCACATGATCGCCACGAACAGCAGCGCTGTCACACCCCATGTCCAATGCGGCCCCTTGCCGGTGGCGTGCATGGTGTTGAAGTAATGCCGGATCGTCACCCCCATCAGAAACACCAGCGCCGCGATTAGCCAGTTGTATTCCGTCGCAAAGGCCAGCGGGTAATGATTGCTGAGCATCAAGAAGATTACCGGCAGTGTTAGGTAGTTGTTGTGGGTCGAGCGCAGCTTGGCGATCTTGCCGTATTTGGCATCGGGCGTACGACCCTCTTGCAGGTCTTTCACCACGATGCGCTGGTTCGGCATGATGATGAAAAAAACGTTGGCCGTCATGATCGTGGCCGTGAATGCCCCCAGATGCAGCAGTGCGGCACGGCCAGTGAACACTTGGTTATAGCCCCAAGCCATTGCCACCAGCAGCACGAAGAGAAGCAGCATCAACGCCGTGGGGCGGTTGCCGAGCTTTGATTTGCATAAGGCGTCATAGATCAACCATCCCAACGTCAGCGACCCGGCAGAGATCAGAATGCCTTGTAAAGTCGACAGGTCTGCTTTTGACGGGTCAATGAGATACAATTCCGCCCCGGCCCAGTAGACCACCATCAGCAGCGCCGCGCCCGAAAGCCACGTCGAATAGCTTTGCCACTTATGCCAGATCAGGTGCTCGGGCATATTTTCGGGCGCGACCAAATACTTTTGGATGTGGTAGAACCCGCCCCCATGAACCTGCCATTCCTCACCAAAAGCGCCTGCGGGCAGATGCGGCACTTTGCGCAGCCCCAGATCAAGCGCAATGAAGTAGAACGACGCGCCGATCCACGCCATGGCGGTGATAACATGCACCCAACGGACGGCAAAGCCGATCCAATCCCACATGATGGCGATATCGTGCATGGTGTTCTCTCCGGATGATTCACAGGCCAGACTATTCAATCGCGGATTTTACCGCTAGATTTGTCATTCCCTAAACTCTATCAAAAGTTCCCGATAAATGTCCTATTTCGACAACATCCGTACTTTCGTGCGCGTCTATGAACTTGGCAGCATGTCGGCAGCAGCGCGCGATCAACGCGTTTCGCCCGCGGTGGCATCAGCGCGGATCACGCAGTTGGAGGGGCATCTGGGCGTACGCCTGTTTCAGCGCACCACGCGCAGCCTGTCGGCGACCGAACAGGGGCGGATTTTCTATGACGGGGCCTGCAAGATCCTCGCCTCCGTCGCCGAAGCCGAAGCGGGCATCGAGGATGTCACCGACAACCCCCGCGGCACGCTACATGTCGCAGCCCCTTTGGGCGTCGGCCGCAGACTGATCGCGCCGCATGTTCCAGCGTTTGCAGCAGCTTATCCGCTGGTTGACGTGCGCTTACGCCTGAGCGATCGCAAGCTGGACCTGACCGCCGAGGGGCTCGACGTGGCCTTCTTCCTCGGGCGGCCCGAAGATTCCACCCTGCGCATCCGGAAAGTGGCCGATTGCGAACGTGTGCTCTGCGCCAGCCCGGCCTATGTTGCGGCCCACGGACACCCCCGCAGCGGAGCCGAGATTGACCGAGGCCAGCACAACTGCCTAAACCTCCGCTTTCCCGGCGCGACAGAGTTTCAATGGCAACTTCAAGGCCCGGAAGGCGCGGCGAAATACGACGTGCGTGGACGGTTTGAAAGCGACGACGGTGATGTGCTGACCGATTGGGCGCTCGCGGGCGCGGGCATCGCCATGAAACCGCTGTTCGAGATCGCCGACCACCTGCGCAGCGGTGCCTTGGTGCGGGTGGTTGAAGACACACCACCCCTGCCCGTTCAAATGGCGTGTCTCTACACACACCGCCGCCACCAAGACCCGAAAACCCGGCTGTTCATGGACTTTATGATCGCCCGGATGGAGGACGCGCTTAGGGTCGGTTAGCTGCCGCGGTAAGTCGAATAGCCGAAGGGTGAAAGTAGCAGCGGCACATGGTAATGCGCGGCCTCCGACATGCCAAAGCGCAACGGGACGACATCAAGAAAACGCGGTTCTTCGGCGGGGGTGCCATTGGCGTCGAGATAGGCCCCGCAGTGGAACAGCAGCTCATACGTCCCGGTCTGAAATTCCTCGGCAGGCAGGATCTGCTCATCCGTGCGGCCATCGGCATTGGTGGTCAAACTCCGCAGATGGGTGCGGTTCTCGCCTTCCAAGCGGAACAGCTCGATCTTCAGCCCCGCTGCCGGACAACCGCGTGCCGTGTCCAATACATGTGTTGTCAGATAGCCTGTCATCATACCCTCCGTGCCTAACCCTTGATCGCTTGGTGCACCATTAAGTGAAAGAGCCCTTTTCACGATAGTCTTTCAGGAATTAATTGAAAGCAATGCAAGACCTTCCGGTTTAGACAGAGAACGACAGAAGGAGAACGACATGACTCGCTACCCCCGCGACATGCAGGGTTACGGCCCGACACCCCCGAACGCGCAGTGGCCTAATGGTGCGAAGATCGCCGTGCAACTTGTGCTAAATTACGAAGAAGGCGGGGAGAATAACATCCTGCATGGCGACGCGGCTTCCGAGGCGTTTCTGTCTGAGATCGTCGGCGCCGCTCAATGGCCGGGGCAGCGTCATGCCAATATGGAATCAATCTATGAATACGGCGCGCGCGCCGGATTTTGGCGGCTGCACCGCTTGATGAAGGACTTGCCGATCACGGTTTACGGTGTTGCTACTGCGCTGGCCCGTTCGCCCGTGCAGACCGCCGCGATGATCGACGCAGGCTGGGAAATGGCGACGCATGGCCTCAAATGGATCGAGCACAAGGACATGCCCGCAGAGGAGGAGCGCGCGGCCATCGCCGAGGCGATCCGCCTGCACACCGAAGTGACAGGCAGTGCCCCACGCGGATTCTACTGTGGGCGTTCATCGGAAAACACCATACGTCTGGCGGCTGAGACAGGACAGTTCGCCTATGTTGCCGACGCCTATGCCGATGACCTGCCCTATTGGGTAGAGATCGGCGCGCGTGACCAGTTGATCGTGCCCTACACGCTCGACTGCAACGACATGCGCTTTGCCACCCCGCAGGGTTTCAACGCAGGCGCCCAGTTCTCTGACTATCTCAAGGCCAGCTTTGACGCGCTTTACCGTGAGGGGGCCAAAGGTTCCGCAAAGATGTTATCGGTTGGCCTGCACTGCCGTTTGATTGGGCGCCCCGGACGGGTCGAGGCGCTGCGCCAGTTCATCGAATATGCCCAAAGCCACGAAGGCGTCTGGTTCGCCACCCGTGAACAGATCGCGGACCATTGGGCCGAAACTCACCCGCATGAGCGTCGCGAACGGCCAAGCCAGATGGACCGAAAGACTTTCGTCGCCAAATACGGTAGCATTTTTGAGCATTCCCCTTGGATCGCTGAGGGTGCGCATGCGCTGGAACTCGGCACCGGGCATGATACGGCCGTTGGGCTGCACAATGCACTGGCGCGGATCTTCCGCAGTGCGAGCGATGAGCAACGGCTCGGCGTACTTCAGGCCCACCCCGATCTGGCAGGCAAGCTCGCGCAGGCGCAACGCCTGACGGCAGAGAGCACCTCCGAACAGGCCGCCGCAGGATTGGATGCGCTGACGGATGCTGAACGCGACACTTTCACCCGTCTCAACAACAGCTACGTTGAGAAACACGGCTTTCCCTTCATCATCGCGGTGCGCGACCACGACAAGGCGGGCATCCTCGCCGCGTTTGAACGCCGCATTAACAACGACCGCGGCACCGAATTCGCCGAGGCTTGCCGTCAGGTTGAACGCATCGCGCACCTGCGGCTGAAAGACATGCTGCCATGAAACGTCAGCTGATCCTGCAGCCCCTCACTCCCGAGGCCTTTGCGCCCTTTGGCGAGGTGCTGGAAGTGCGCGGCGCACCAGACAAGATGATCAATCAGGGGATGTGTGGACGGCATCATGATTTGGCCGACCTCGATTTCGGCGAAGGCCGCGCGGGCATCAGCGTATTCGACGCCACGCCCCGCGCCCTGCCCTTCGTCCTTGATATGGTAGAGCGGCATCCGCTCGGCGCGCAGGCCTTTTTACCGATGCATCAAAACCCGTATTTGGTCGTGGTTGCACCCGATGACGCAGGCAAACCCGGCAGGCCGCAAGCCTTCCTTGCTGGTCCCGGTCAGGGCGTGAATTACCGCCGCAACACTTGGCACGCGGTCTGCTGCCCGCTCAGCGCGCCCGGTCTTTTCGCCGTGGTGGATCGGATCGGGGACGGTGACAATCTCGAAGAACATTGGTTCGACACAGCCTGGGAGGTGGTCGACGCCGCAGAATAACCCGTCATGCCCTCAACAGAAGCGGCAGGCGCAATCGGTCACAAGGGAGAACGAAATGACTGACGCTTCACTGGGCACGCCTGAGCAACTGCGCGACCCCAACTATACCCCCGCGCTGGCCAAGGCGGTGCCCTTGGGCATCCAGCATGTGCTAGCGATGTTTGTCTCCAACGTGACGCCTGCGATCATCGTGGCGGGGGCTGCGGGTTTTGGCTTTGGCTCGGATGCCGGGGCGCAGGGTTTTCCCGACATGACCTATCTGATCCAGATGTCGATGCTCTTTGCCGGGATCGCCACGCTGTTTCAAACCATCGGCATGGGGCCCGTGGGTGCACGGCTCCCCATCGTGCAAGGCACCAGCTTTGCCTTTCTGCCGATTATGATCCCCCTGGTTGCTGGCAAAGGCGTCGAAGCGCTGCCCGCGCTGTTTGGCGGTGTGCTGGTTGGTGGGTTGTTCCATACGCTGCTGGGTACTTTCATTGGCCGCATTCGCTTTGCCCTCCCGCCGCTTGTGACTGGGTTGGTCGTCACGATGATCGGCCTCGCGCTGGTCAAAGTGGGCATCCAATATGCCGCTGGGGGCGTTCCGGCGATGGATCAGCCGGAATATGGCAGCCTCCTCAACTGGTCCGCTGCTCTGATCGTGATTTTCGCCACGCTGGGATTGAAGTTCTTTACCCGTGGCATGCTCTCGGTCTCTGCCGTCGTGATCGGTATCGCGGTGGGCTATGTCTATGCGCTGGCCGTGGGCATGGTCACGGTCGACGGCATCGCGACCAGTTGGGACCGCGCCGCCGCTGTGGCGCTGCCTATTCCTTTTGCCTATGGGTTCGAGTTCAGCTTCGCCGCCGTTGTGGGGTTTTGCCTTATGGCCTTTGTCTCGGCAGTCGAAACCGTCGGCGATGTCTCTGGCATCACCAAGGGCGGTGCGGGGCGCGAGGCAACGGATGCTGAGATCACGGGTGCCACATATGCGGACGGTCTGGGCAGCGCGATTGCCGGGGTCTTTGGCGGCTTTCCGAACACGTCCTTCAGCCAGAACGTTGGTCTGATTGCAATGACCGGCGTGATGAGCCGCCATGTGGTGACGATTGGCGCACTGTTCCTAATCCTCTGCGGGTTGGTGCCCAAAGTCGGCGCGGTGATCCGCACCATTCCCATCGAAGTCTTGGGCGGCGGTGTAATTGTGATGTTCGGCATGGTTGTCGCCGCGGGCATCTCGATGCTGTCGGACGTGAACTGGAACCGGCGCAACATGGTGATCTTTGCCATCTCGCTGTCGATCGGTCTGGGGCTGCAGTTGGACCCGAAAGCGGTACAATATCTGCCTGATACGCTTCGGGTGCTGATGACAAGCGGGCTACTGCCAGCGGCATTGATCGCGATTGTGTTGAACCTGTTGCTACCCGAGCAATTGTCGGATGAGGCGACGGAAGAGGTTTCGGGCGGCCTATCGGGCACTGGCAATGGATCGCTTGAAAAGCGGGTTTGAACAGAAAGGAAGGGGCACCGGTTGAGTGCCCCTTCTCATTCCTACAATCTCTGACGCTCACCCTGGCCCGGAATCAAGCCACAGGCGCCGGGCCATCGCCTGCCCGTACTGGAGGGCTGGCGATTTGATGAAGATTTGCGCACCCTTGCGACGTCGCATATTGGCCGCTCAATAGTGTGGCTTGGATCGACTGATGTTTCCACCCCACGGGCAGCCGCTGGCCCTCAGCGCAGCTTCATATGCCGGTTCACGTCCTTATAGAGCAAATACCGAAACGGCCCCGGTCCGCCCGCATAGCAGGCCTGCGGGCAAAAAGCGCGCAGCCACATGAAATCGCCGGCCTCAACCTCGACCCAATCTTGATTAAGCCGGTAAACCGCCTTGCCCTCTAGAACGTAAAGCCCATGCTCCATCACATGGGTCTCACAAAAGGGGATCACCCCACCGGGTTGCAGCGTGACGATTGTAACATGCATGTCATGGCGCAGATCGCTGGGGTCAACAAACCGCGTCGTCGCCCAGACCCCATCCGTGTCAGGCATAACGTTCGGTTCGATGTCCTGCTCGTTCAGGATCAGCGGATCGGGATGATCCAGCCCCTCTACCGCCTCATAGGCTTTGCGGATCCAATGGAACCGCGTGACCGCGCCACTGTCGTTCTTTAGCGCCCAATTCGTCCCCGCCGGAATATAGGCATAGCTGCCTTCGCGCATCGCGTGGCTTTCCCCTTCAAGGGTTAGAGTGAAACCACCTTCGACCACGAAGAGCACCCCTTGCGCCTCTTTATCCAATTCAGGCCGCTCGGAGCCACCACCGGGCTGCACCTCCATGATATATTGCGAAAATGTCTCAGCAAAACCGCTCAAGGGGCGCGCGATGACCCAGAGCCGCGTATCTTCCCAGAATGGCAAAAATGAGGTTACGATATCGCGCATCGTGCCGCGGGGCAGAACGGCGTAGGCTTCGGTGAAAACGGCGCGGTCAGACAACAAAGTTTTTTGATCCGGGTGGCCGCCAGTGGGCGCGAAATAACGAGGGGGGGGCATCATTTTTCTCCGTGGGGGGGTGGACCGCAGAATTGCCCTTTCCCGCGCTGAGGCCAAGGTCTTTATCGATGAAGGATTGTTTGGTTAAATTTGATAGTCTTCGATAAAGGTCTGCCCACCACCCGAATTTTTCCCCACGCTCGCCATTTTCGCCCCTCAAGGACGCCGTATTTATCGGTCTTATTTGTATAAAATCTGAAGATTTGCGATTATTAACCGTCCGGAAGCAAGAGATGCCGCACCAAACCGCGCCACTGAATACAAGCCGCCACCGCCGCTTGTTTGAGATACTGTGCCACGCCGAACGGGCGGCACAGACCAGCGCGCGGTTGGCGATCGCACATCGTTTGGTAGATGAAGCCGTAGGTCTAGAGCTTCGAAAAACTGCTGCGCGCTCCCTATACCCTATCCCTTTAACAAGGCGAAAGCAGGTTTGGGGCGTAATGCGCAGGCTGGTACAGCGGCATCAGAAGAAAGATGCGGCCTCAAGCTCGACCGTTATTACCCCAATGATCGTGCCGTTCGATGGCTCTGTAATGGGCATCGACACACGGCTTTGATGCGCCTTTGTGCTATCGTCAATGGCAACTTGATCGATCACAAACACCCCTGAAGGCGGCGAAAAGCGATTGCTGCTTTTTGGCTTACCCCCTTTAAAATAGACCGACGCCGTACCGCTGGTGATAACGGTCAGTCCGTAGGCGTCCAACAGCTTTACTTCGGCGATTTGACCGTCAGATCGCGCAATTTGGTTTTTTAAAAAGGCCACGACCGGTGCGGCCGTCGCGACCTTCGTCTGCGATGATGGCGCAGCGGGCCGTATTACTGCCACCGGTGCGGCTGCTAGGATATTCATCTGGCGGTGTCGAAGATTCTGCTCAGCAATCGCGTCGACGATCCGGGCGTCGTTCACCCAAGTCAGCAATTCCCTATCAATATAATCATTCAGCGTTCCAGGCACTTCAGACGCAGAGAGTTTGACGACAGAACATAGGACGAAAATGAGCGATACAATTGGCAGGTGTCGTACCATCGGGAAGCCCTCATATGAATGGCGGCCCAGAGACCGCGGGAGGATTACACCCTAGCCGCGGATTGGTTTACCACTTATGAACGCCCGAATTGCCTTAGGACTCGTTGCCCTTAAACCCTGTGGCCACAACGAATTTCTCTGAAGAATCCGCACGGCTGGCCGGTGGTTTGATGTTTGCGACCTTGGTAAAGCGCATCTTTAGCAGCTTTTGCAACTCACCCTCAGCCCCCCCAGCCAGAACCTTGGCCACGAAAGTGCCACCGTCTTCGAGGACATCAAAGGCAAAGTAGGCCGCCGCTTCGCACAGCGCGATGATCCGCAAGTGATCGGTCTGTTTATGCCCCGACGCCGACGCCGCCATGTCGGACATGACCACATCTGCCTTACCGCCGAGCCATTCTTTGACCTTCAGGTCGGCGTCGTCTTCCATGAAATCAAGCTGGTGCAATTCGCATCCTGCGATCGGCTCCATCTCTTGAAGGTCGACGCCAAGAATGGTGCCCACCTGTTTGCCCGACCGCTCGCCCAGCACATTACAGCGCTTGACGGCCACCTGACACCAGCCGCCCGGGGCCGCGCCCAGATCGACGATCCGTGCACCGGGCACGAGGAACCGAAATTTATCGTCCAACTCCATAATCTTATAAGCCGCGCGCCCGCGATAGCCTTCGGCCTGCGCGCGTTTGACATAAGGATCATTCAATTGCCGCTGCAACCAGCGGGTCGAGCTAAGTTTGCGCCCGCGTGCGGATTTAACCTTTACCTTAAGGTCGCGCTGACCGCGCCCTGAGGTGTTCTTTCCGTCCGGTGTCTTGGTCATCAAAAGACCCCTTCTTCTAATACGCCATCGGCGCTCATCTGTGCATATAGCAGGCCTTCGCGCAGACCGCGATCCGCAACTGACAACCGATCCGTCGGCCAGCAGCGCATCAGTGCCTGCAAGATTGCGGCGCCCGACATGATTAACGCCGCGCGGTCCTGCCCGATACGCGGATCGGCGCGGCGCCCGCCCGGTCCCATGGCAATATAAGAATGGATCACCTTGTCGATCTGCGCACTGCTCATGCTGAGCCCGTCGACCTTGGTGCGGTCATAGCGCTTTAGGTTCAAGTGGCTCGCTGCCACGGTGGTCACGGTGCCCGAGGTGCCGACGATCTGAAACCGCTTTTGCGACTGGATCGTCTGATAGGGCGTAAAATCAGTGAGGTTCTCTTCGAAAAACCAGCTCATCAGCGCGAAACGGGCCGCGTCATCCTCTACGTCAGAGAATTGATCACGCAACGTCGCCACCCCCAAGGGCACGCTAATCCAATCCACCACCCGCGCCGAGGGCACATCAGACTTCGCCTGATTGAATCCACCCTGCAGGCGCATGATAGAACGCGCGCGGTCGGCCTTGGGAACTTTTGAAATATCAATCCAAACCAACTCGGTCGAGCCGCCACCGATATCGACCACCAGCAGATTTTCCGTCTTCCGGCTCACCAAAGGCGCGCAGGAGATCACGGCAAGCTGCGCTTCTTCCTCAGGGCGGATGATGTCGAGCTTAAGGCCAGTCTCGCGCTGGATGCGGCGCATGAATTCCGCGCCGTTATGCGCGCGACGACAGGCCTCGGTCGCCACAAGCCGCATGTTCTGCACCTTGTTGCGCCGCAGTTTCTGCTGACAAATACGCAATGCCTGAATGGTGCGCGCCATGGATCCGCGCGACAATCGCCCGGTTTTTTCCAAACCGGCACCCAATTGCACCGATTTTGAGAAACTGTCCACCACATGGAAACCGCTGCCACGTGGCTGGGCGATTAACATGCGGCAGCTATTTGTACCCAGATCAAGGGCCGCATATAGCTCATTAGATCTGGGCGGAACTGGCGCGGGGCTCAGAGCCGGAATGTCCTTATCGAGCGCACCCGCACCTTTGGGACGCTGTGGCGCCATGGTTACGCGCCTTTCATATCGAGTTATCCCCACGGTATTCTCTGCGCAGGGCCGGTGCAAGAGGTCGCGGCAGCGTGGGCCAAATTCCGCAGCGTTTCCTTCTGCGTGATCCCACCCCCACCTCACAATGATCTTGAGAATAATGGGGACGCGCAGCCCTCGTGATGGACCGCCCGATGCGCTATCACCGCCATCAAGTCGCGGATGGGTCGTGTTTCGTCGAAAAACGGCCCTGTCCTGACCGCGACCCTCGTTAGACAGGCTTAACCGGACCGGAGGAATCGTCCCATGCCCGCAGTTACAATCGTTTATTGGCGCGATATTCCGGCTCAGGTCATCGTCGGCAAAGGTCGCCGTGGGTCCAAACGCCCCCTGCCCGAACGCTTTGAGCAGGCAATTGACCGCGCTGCAATGAAGGTCGGCGCCGGGGATACCGACGCCTATCTGGCGGAATGGCGTAAGGCGGAACCCTTTGAGGTTGAAGGCGACCCTGATGCTGTTGCCGATGCCGCAGCCGCCCGGATTGATGCGGAATACGACCGCGACCGGATCAAGCAACTGATTAACAATGACGGCTGGGCATAGCCTGCCAGCCCTATGATCAAGGACACGCTCATGGCACTTTTGAACTTCCGCAAGAAAGAAACCGCCGCCCCACAGGCGCCGGTGGCCGAAGTTGAGGCGCTGTTGAGGGATTATTCGATCGAAGTGATGCCCCGCACCGCCGAGAAGGTCGAAGATTTCCGCGCTCTGCTGCCTGAAGGCACCCGTGTCTATATCGCCCATATCGACGGCACCCCGATCGAGGATATGGTCGCCACCGCAGCGCGGCTAAACGCCGATGGCTTTAAAGTCATGCCGCATTTTCCGGCGCGTATTATCAAAGACCGCGCCACGCTTGCCGATTGGATCGCCCGCTATCAGGGTGAGGCTGACGTGCGCCAGGCGCTGTTGCTGGCGGGCGGTGTCACCACTCCCGTGGGGGAATTCAGCGACTCCATGCAGCTGCTGGAGACGGGTCTGTTTGATGAGGCTGGCTTTACCCGGCTGCATGTGGCGGGCCACCCGGAGGGGAACCGCGACATTGACGCTGACGGGGGCCGCCTGAATGTGGATGCGGCGATGAAGTGGAAGAACGATTTCCAGACTCGCACCGATGCGGAAATGGCCATCGCCACGCAATTCGCCTTTGAGGCGCAGCCGATCATCGAATGGGCCGACAGCCTTAAAGCCGCAGGTATCACTCTGCCCATCCATATCGGCATCGCTGGGCCTGCCAAGCTGCAAACCCTCATTAAATTCGCCATCGCCTGCGGTGTCGGCCCTTCACTAAAGGTGCTGCAGAAACGCGCGATGGATGTCACCAAGCTGCTGTTGCCATATGAGCCGGCAGATGTGATCAGTGAATTGGCCGCTTACAAAGCGGCGAACCCGGACTTCAACATCAGCCATGTGCATGTTTTCCCGCTGGGCGGGATCAAGACCAGTGCCACATGGGTACAAGAAAATGGCGGCGCCTCTGGGGTGCCAGCCGACGCAGCCTGAAGGACAGACTTACATGACCAGAACCGTCATCGAATCCAAAACCAAGACCGCCGTGATCGGCTTTGACGAGCCGTTCTGCGTGATCGGAGAGCGGATCAACCCCACGGGCCGCAAGATCCTAAGCCAAGAGCTAGAGCGAGGCGATTTTTCGCGGGTCGAGGCCGATGCCATCGCACAGGTCGCCGCAGGGGCCACGGTTTTGGATGTGAACTCGGGCGCGGTCTTTTCCAACAAGATGGCCGAAGACCCACGCTATGCCGACAACAACTTTGTCGAGCCGATGCTGATGCCGGAACTGATCAAGGTCGTGCAAAACGCTGTCGACGCGCCGATCTGTATCGACAGTTCTGTGCCCGGCGCACTCGAAGCAGGGCTTGAGGCTTGCGAAGGCCGCCCGCTGTTGAACTCTGTCACCGGCGAAGAAGAACGGCTCGAACTCGTGCTGCCGCTGGTCAAGAAATACAACGTGCCAGTGGTGGCGATCTCCAACGATGATACCGGCATCTCCGAAGACCCGGATGTGCGCTTTGCCGTCGCGAAAAAGATCGTCGAACGCGCTGCCGATTTTGGCATCCCGGCACATGATATCGTGGTCGATCCGCTGGTCATGCCAATCGGCGCGATGGCAACAGCAGGCCATCAGGTCTTTACACTTGTGCGCCGCCTGCGTGAGGAATTGGGCGTGAACACCACTTGCGGTGCCTCCAACATCTCTTTCGGTCTGCCCAACCGCCACGGGATCAACAACGCCTTCCTACCCATGGCGATGGGCGCGGGTATGACCAGCGCCATCATGAACCCGGTGGCCGTACCGCTGAATGCTGTGAAAATTGCAGAAAAACGCGCTGAGATGGCCGCTGCGGGCATCATCCTTCCCGAAGAAATGGATGATGAGACCTTCGCGACGCTCTTTAACCTCGGCTCCACCAAACCCCGCCCGGGCAAAGAGATGGAGGCGATCCGTGCCGCCAACTTCCTCTTTGACCGTGACCCACACGGCAGCGCGTGGATTGAGTTCAACAAGGTCGCCCCCAAAGCCGGTCACGAAGGCCGGGGCCGCGCAGGCCGCACCGGCGGACGCCGCCGCCGGTAATCCACTCAAGCTTTCTAAAAGACCCCGTCAGCATCGCTGCGCGGGGTCTTTTTTATGCGTAACGATTTCATCTTTAGGGTGGCTTTGCGGTGGGACCGTGTCTCTGCCTCCTACGGATGGGTTGCGAGCAGTGTTGCCCCTTACGAACCCATAGTCGCAAACTATCGCGGAAGAGGACGTGTTTACCCTCATGGAATTCAGCGTGTAAAATCAAGGTTTAGACAATTAGCTAAGAAAGATCTGAGCTGCTGCTGATCGTAGGAGTTTGGCTTGGTCTGGTTCAAAATGAAAAGCCGCCAAGAAGTTATCGATGCCGTAGCCAGCCTGCATTGCATGGATGGCGCTGGTCAGCTCGCGCCCTTCTGACACCCTGCCTGCGACCGAAAGACAGATCGCTGCCAACCCATAAATATTGACGTGCGCATTAGGTCGCGCAGCCGCGCGCTTCGCCCATACGGCAGCCTCTTCGAATTCCTTGAGCCGGAAGTGGGCGATTGCACGACTGCCCAAGATGCCGAACATAAGCGGGTCATATGGACTGAGCGAACGCGAGAGATCTGACGATCGGATTGCCGCATGGGGGTCTCCGGTCTGGGATTCAACAAACGCCAAAGAATAATGGCCCAAAGCAAAGTTGGGACTAAGGTCGACTGACTCGCGCAATGAAACAACGGCCGCGTCGTTCTCTTTACGCAACCAAAGCGCACGTCCCATTGCCCAGTGCGCTGCGGGATCTTTCTCGTCAGCTAAGAGACTTTGTGCTGCTGTTGCATAGGCGAGATTGGCCTCCACGACAGGGTCGGACCAGTTCTGAAAGGCACTCTGCCAGTGTGTAAACGACAGCCCTGCAAACGCCCTGGAGAATGTAGGATCGAGAGTCTTAGCGCGTTCAAAACAGAGCTGAGCCTGTGCGTTGTCGTGCTTCGTAAAGCGATACATGTGCCAGAGGCCACGGTGATGTGACCCCCAAGCGTCAAGCGAGGACGGCGGACGAAGAATGGCGCGATTGCGCTCGGATTGCTCTATCTCGCCCATTAGTGCCGAGGCAATCCAGTTGCCCAGATTGCTTAACGCCCCCATAAGGTTCGCATTGGCAATTTCGCAAACATCTGTCCAGACAATGCTGGCGCATGAGGTTTCGACGAGTTCAAGCTCGAACCACAAGGTGGACGATTGCTGGCGTAAGGTCCCAGTTGCCACATAGTCGACGCCAAGCGTTATACCTGCTTCAGCCGGATCAAGTCCGTGGTTCGCCAGCGCTTGAACCGACGCACGGGCAATAACGGAGATACATCTGAGCTTTGCCAAACGGACGATGACATCATGCGTCAATCCGTCGGCCATCTCGATATATAGCTGATCACTCTGCACGGCGAAGAAGGGCATCACCGCCAGTGAAGAGCGTCTATTCTGAAAATTAGCGGTAGAGTTTGCGTCGTCATTAGGTTGAATGACTTCGGCAGGATAAACACTTCCCGCCACCACGACGCCGCCCATTGATCGGGCGTCTTTTGCTGCTTCACGCAGCCCAGTCAATGGCAGCCCCTTGTCAGAAAAAAGTTCTTCAGTTGTCTTCAGATGCGTATCAGCTTCGGCGAACCGACCATGCCCGATGAGATATGAAAGGAGCAGGCGATGCCCCTCAATTTCAAACGGAGCGAGATCGAGCCATTGCTCGACAGTTCTTGGAAACGCTGGATCATCGAAAGGGGTCGCCTTCGCAAGCGCCCTTGCTAATGCGCGTGATGCAGAAGAAAAGCGGCGCCTTTGAGCAGACAGCCAGACTGAGGTAGCCGTGCCAGACAGCTCCATGTCGCCAAGAAATACCTCTCGATGCCGATCTGCAAAGACCGAAAGTTCTGGCAGCGTAGTCGGCAAGCCTTTTTCTAACTCCACCAGTTCAAGCGCGTCAACGGAACACCCTGCAAGATCAATGCCAATAGCATCTTCGAGAGTGATGATGCGTGGACGCTCCGGTGTGTCGATAGATTTCCTCAATTTACTTAAATGCCAACGTAGCTCGGCTCTGGGATCATTCGGCAAATCCCAAAGCAGGTCGCATAAACGCGAGCGCCCCACAGGCTGACCTTCTGTAACAAGGATAGCAAGCAGAGCGCGTAGTTTTCGCGACTTAGGCAGGGGCACAGACATGCCATTACGCGTCACGCGCACTGTTCCGAGCAGACGAATATCGAGCGCGTCAGTCCCGCTCGACCGCATGTTTGGGTCAGATTCCACGGAAGTTTCCACGGTGCCTCCCACGCAGGAGTGATGCATCGGTGATACCATGAAAACTTAAACATCCATATTGGAAAAGGAGCGAGGCATGCCCCTCGATACGCGGATCAGGACGACTCAAGGGCGAAGGCACCTATATAACTCGATCCTCGACACGATTGGTGACACGCCCACTGTTCGCATCAACAACCTCGGTCCGTCCCATGTGACGCTCTATGTCAAAGTGGAGGCCTTCAATCCGGGAGCTTCCGTCAAGGACAGGCTTGCGATTGGTATTATTGAGGCAGCGGAACGTTCCGGAGCACTCAAACCCGGTCAAACGGTTGTCGAGGCCTCCAGCGGTAATACGGGCATCGGCCTTGCCATGGTCTGCGCCCAGAAAGGTTATCCTCTCGTTGTGACGATGGCCGACAGTTTTTCTATCGAACGACGCAAGCTGATGCGAATTTTCGGCGCTAAAGTCGTTCTGACGCCCCGCGCGGAGAAAGGTTTTGGCATGTATCGCAAGGCGGTGGAACTTGCAGAGGCGCACGGTTGGTTTCTTGCCAGCCAGTTCGAGACCCCGGCCAATGCCGCCATTCACGAGGCAACGACAGCGCGCGAGATTGTTGCTGATTTTGCTGGGTCGCGGCTTGACGTTTTCGTCACCGGCTATGGAACGGGCGGTACCTTTGCTGGCGTCTCGACACATTTGCGACGCGAGCGGCCCGACACTCGGATCATCCTGACCGAACCTGCCAATGCGCAACTTCTCGGCAGTGGTGGGCGGCAAGAGCGGGAGGACGGTAGTGCTCCCGCCGCCAGTCACCCAGCATTTGAGCCACATCCCATCCAAGGTTGGACACCGGATTTCATTCCGCAGGTGCTGCAAACGGCGCTCGCAAACAATAACTATGATGAACTGCTGCCGGTCACGGGTGCGGACGCGGTAGCCTGGGCTCTTGAACTGGCCAGCAAAGAAGGCATCCTGACGGGCATTTCTGGCGGGGGAACTTTTGCTGTGGCTGTCAAAGTGGCCGAAGCTGCGCCGCAAGGTTCGGTCATCCTGTGCATGCTACCGGACACCGGCGAGCGCTATATGACGACACCGCTCTTCGAAAGTATCGCCGACGACATGGACGGCGAAGAATTGGCACTGTCGCAATCCACCCCCTGTGCTCAGTTCGCGGCGGAATGACAGAGAAGACGCTGCATTTCGGTTGAACCACGCGAACCGTAAAAATGCTCCGCCCAAAACTGAAGGAAAGTTTAACGATCATATTTCACCTCATCAGGAGAAACGACCATGACACAATGGGAAATTCACGGCTCTGAGCTGACCAACTGCAATTGCGCCTATGGCTGCCCTTGCCAGTTCAATGCACTGCCAACCCACGGCACATGCGAAGCGGCGCTCAGCTTTCATGTCGACAAAGGTCACTACGGAGAAGTCACGCTCGACGGGCTGAACATGGCCATGGTCGTGAAATGGCCCGGCCCCATTCACAAGGGTGAAGGACGCATGCAGATGATCATCGACGAACGTGCCTCGCCCGAGCAGCGTGAGGCCTTGGAAAAGATCATGCGCGGCGATGACACCGACGAGATGGCGACCATGTGGTGGGTCTTCTCAATGATGTCTCCGCACAAGGAGGAAACCCTTTACAAGAAGATCTCTTATACGTCCGACATCAAAGCCCGGACTGGAGAGGTCCATGTCGACGACGTCTTTGATCTGGAGGCGCGTCCGATCCTCAATCCCGTGACCGGCAATCCTCACCGGGTGCGGATCGACACAATCGGCGGCTTCGGCTACCGGGTCGCCGAGATGGGCAACGGGACGACACGCACCCACGGCCTGATCGACCTTCCCAACAACACCGACACCTACGCCCAATTCAATGAGCTGCATCTGTCGAACAGCGGCATCATCGAAACAGTCCATTGAGATGGCTGGCGGGTTAAGCCCATTAGAACGGTTGCTGTACCGGGATCAGGTGTTGGTCGCCTTCGGCCTTGCAGCGGTGACCTTGCTTTCGTGGGGCTACCTGTTGACCGGCGCCGGCATGGAGATGCCCTCCATGTCGACGCCTATGGAAACCGCACTGACGCCGGGCTGGTCCCCCGCACAGGCAGTGCTGATGTTCATTATGTGATGGGTGATGATGGTGGCGATGATGCTACCTTCGGCCGCGCCGATGATCCTGCTGTTCTCTTCGGTCGCGAAGCGGGCAAGCAGGCCGGGGAGCACTGCCCTTTTCGTTTCGGGTTATATTCTAGTTTGGGGCGGTTTCAGCGTGCTGGCCACGCTCATGCAATGGCAACTGACCCAGATAGGGCTTCTCAACGGCATGCGAGCCAATTCTCAAATGCTGGCGGGACTGCTGCTGTTGGTGGCGGGGATCTATCAGCTTACACCCGCCAAGAACGCCTGCCTAAAACACTGCCAATCGCCGCTTCAGTTCGTGATCGGCCATTGGCGGCCGGGGCCGCGCGGCGCCCTCTCGATGGGGCTTCAACACGGCGGCTATTGTCTCGGCTGCTGCTGGGCACTGATGGCACTTCTATTCGTAGGAGGCGTGATGAACCTTGCCTGGATCGGTGGCCTCGCGGCCTATGTGCTGATCGAAAAGCTAATCCCTCAGTGGCGCTATTTCGGATTGGTTTCCGCCTGCCTGCTGATTACTGCCGGAGCAGTCCTGCTGGGTTTTCCGGTCTCATAAGGGAGTTTCTTTGAACCATGTCGAAAACATCGGAAACTCTTGATCCCGCTGACTGGGAAACGCACCGCGCGATTGCGCATCAAATGGTCGACGACGCCATTGATTACATCCGAGATGTCCGATCCCGCCCCGTCTGGCAGGACATGCCGCCACAGGTGCGCAGGCAGTTTAACGAGGGCGTGCCTCATGCAGGCACGCCTCTGCCCGAAGTCTACCAGCAGGTGATGACAGAGGTTTTTCCCTACCCGATGGGCAATATCCATCCGCGGTTCTGGATGTGGTATATGGGGGCAAGCAACTTCACCGGGGCGATGGGCGATTTCCTCGCCGCCATTCTCGGATCGAACCTCGGCGGCGGTGATCATGCAGCGGCTGAAATCGACAAGCAAGTCGTAGGCTGGATGAAAGAAATGATCGGCTATCCGGCGGAGGCAAGCGGCACGCTGGTCTCGGGCGGCTCAATGGCGAACCTGATCGGACTGACTGTGGCGCGCAACGTCATGTCTGGTATTGATCTGCGCAATGAGGGTGTCGGCGCTCTTTCCGTACCGATGCGCTTTTACGGCTCGGATCAGGTCCACTCCTGCCACCGCATCGCGGTTGAAGCGATGGGGCTCGGAAACAATGCATTGCGGCGTATTCCGTCCGGCGCTAACTGCCGAATGGATCTTTCTGCCCTGCGCACAGCCATTGCCGAAGACCGAGCCTCCGGCCTGCACCCTGCCTGCGTGATTGCGACAGCGGGGACTGTGAATACTGGAGCGATTGACGACCTTGAAGCCATCGCCGACCTCTGCGCCGAGGAAGGTCTTTGGATGCACGTCGACGGCTGCATCGGCGGACTTCTGGCCATCGCACCGAAAGGGCGCGCAATGGTAAACGGGATCGCACGAGCCAACTCGATCGCTATAGATCCACACAAGTGGCTGCATGCCCCCTTTGAGGTCGGCTGCGCCTTGGTGAAAGACGCAGACGCGCATCTGGGCGCATTCACGGTCACGCCCGAGTATCTTGAGGCGGCACCGCGGGGCATTGCCTCGGGGGCGTGGCTGCACGACTTTGGCTTGCAAACGTCGCGCGGGTTCCGGGCGCTGAAGGTCTGGATGGCACTGAAGGAACACGGACTTGCGAAATTCGGGCGGCTGATCGATCAGGATCTCGCCCACGCCCGTCATCTGTCCGACCGGATTGTTGCGACACCAAACTTGGAGCTATGTTTTCCGGGCGTCATAAATATTGTCTGCTTTCGATACGATCCGGGAGGACTTTCGGAAGCTTCCCTCAAACAATTAAACACAGAGATAATGGTGCGCCTGCAGGAGACCGGCATCGCCGCGGTTTCGGACACGACGGTAAGAGGACGACATTGCTTGCGCGCTGCAATAAATAATCATCGGACCCTCCCGTCCGACTTGGACATGTTGACTGGCGAGGTCGTCCGGTTGGGTGAGATACTGGCTCAAAACATCAACATGAAGAAAAGTTGACCCCCGGATAAACTATCCGGAAAGCTGTCATCTCAACGAGCATACGGTAGTCGTCGGCGTTTTGTATCTACCCAGTGGCGCGTTCGTCGACAGTATTACATTTGACTTTTGTTCGCGCCAGATATCAAGCCAGCCAGCGTCCCCGCAATTGACCGAGCACCCGCAGCCCATGATAGGCTGACATTGCCCAAGCAGCCGCTGATCTTGTATGCATTTACTCCCACTACGCCGGCGACTGAAGGTCTAAACGTTGCCCAGGGTGGAACGCAAAAATCAGGTCGTGATTGGTTAGTATAAAGGATTGGGAACCCAGCTGGATTCGAACCAGCGACCTCTCGCTCCCGAGACTAAGCACTCCATCCAGATGCACAAAATGAAAACCATCCGAACACTCAGCTGCGAGGTAATGATGGGTAACAATAACGAGGAAAATGGCGGACCCTAGAGGATTCGAACCTCTGGCCTCTGCCTTCGGAGGGCAGCGCTCTATCCAGCTGAGCTAAGGGTCCACTGAGGGGCGGTATAGCCAGAGCGCGCCGCTCCTGCAATGGGAAATCAGGGTGCGAGGGCGGCGAAAATGGGCTTAGGCGAAAAGATCATGTGCCAATTCAAGCGCATCAACCAATGTGTCGACCTCGGCGCGGGTGTTATACATGCCAAAGGACGCGCGGCAGGTGGCCGAGACGCCCAAGTGCGTCATCAAAGGTGCTGCGCAATGATGCCCTGCCCGCACCGCCACGCCCTTTTTGTCGAGCACGGTTGAGATGTCATGGGCATGGGCCGCACCGTCCAAAGTAAAGCTGAAGATGGCCGCTTTGTCGGGCGTCGTGCCCTGCAGGTTCAGCCAGTTCAAACCACCCAGCCGGGAGACGGCGTAGTCGCGCAGATCGTCTTCATGCGCGGCGATATTTTCCATCCCCAGATCCATCATGAAATCTAGAGCCACACCCAGGCCAATGGTGGCGACGATGCCGGGCGTACCGGCCTCGAACATCATCGGCGGGTCGTTGTAACTTACGGCGTCTTTCGTGACCTCGCGGATCATATCGCCGCCACCGATGAAGGGGCGCATTTCGGCCATACGTTCGGATTTGATGTAGATCGCGCCCGAGCCCGAGGGGCCATAGAGCTTGTGCCCGGTGACAGCATAAAAATCACACCCGATGTCCTGCACATCCACCGGCATATGCACAGCGCCCTGCGAGCCATCAACCAGCACCGGAACGCCTTTTGCATGCGCCGCGGCGGTGATGACTTTCACATCAACCTTGGTTCCTAAAACATTGGAAAGATGAGAAATTGCAACAATCTTGGTCTTCGGCCCGATCGCGTCAATCACCGCCTGTGGGTCCAGCGCGCCGGTTGCATCGACATCGACCCATTTCAGCACGACGCCCTGCCGTTCACGCAGGAAATGCCATGGTACGATATTTGCGTGATGCTCCATCACCGATAGAACGATCTCATCACCCGCCTGCATTCGCGGCATCGCCCAGCCATAGGCGACGGTATTGATCCCCATGGTCGCACCGGTGTTCAGCACGATCTCATCTTCTGAACCGGCATTCAGAAAGCGCGCAACCGTGCCGCGGACGCTTTCATATTTATCGGTCGCTAGATTAGAAAGGTAATGCAAGCCACGGTGAACATTAGAATATTCCTGCGCGTAGGCCTGCGTGATCGCATCGATCACCACCTGTGGCTTCTGCGCCGATGCGCCATTGTCGAGATAGACTAGCGGCTTGCCATTCACCTCGCGGCCAAGGATCGGAAACTGCGCCCGGACGGCTTCAACGTCGAACATGACTTAAACTCCTTGGGCGGTGAGCCCGAACAAAGACAGCAAGAGGCCAAGACCCAGCAAGACCCCAAGCGCGGCCCCTGCCAGCACGGCGGCAGCGTGCAACAGCCCCGGCAAATGCAGCAGTTCGGCCACGAAATTCAGCAGGATCCACAGACCCCAAAAGGTAACGACGAAAGAGGCCAGCAGCGCGACAAGTGGCAGGGCCAAGGTCAGCAGAAGGATCCCCAGCTGCGCACAGAGTCGCAGCGCTTGCAGCCACACAACAGCGGCCAAAAGCGGGTCAACCGCGCCCTGCCCGCCCATAGCCCTGCCGACCCAAGAGAGCGCGTACACATAGAGCAGCATCAACCCGGCCAGCAGCGCAAATAGCACAAGTGGCGATTGAAAATAGGTCGGGAGCGCCATGGCGGGGGGCGCGATCAAAAACATCGCCGAGATCACCAGCGCGTTCAGCGCCGCAACCAAGGCGAGCGATGTCCAAATCACCTCTCGCCCCAACGGCAGGGCCGCGATCGTCCGCGCCGCTGCACGGGGGCTGCGCAGCGTGGTTTGCGCAAGTTGGGTCAGGGAAGCAATGTCCATCTCAGCCCCGCTGCGCCGCAAGCAGGCCAGAGATCCAGAACCAGAAGAATACCACCAACCAAACCACGCCCACGATCTGCGCCTGCACGCCCGGCCCGATAAAGCCTAGCGCAAGGCCCAGCAGCAGCAGGATCGGCGCGGAGGCGAGAAGCGACCAAACCAACGTCAACCGCACCGCGTAGCCGGTGAGCCGCTGCCCCGCGATGCGGCTGATCGCCCAGACCATCGCGGCAAAGCCATAGAGCAACAGAGGCATCACAAAAATCCAGAAAAACGCGCTCCAATACTGGCGAACCGAAAGCGGCCCTTCAGGATCAAGATGAGCGGCGCGCGCTTGATAGGGCGACATGGCAACAAAAATCAGCAACCCTGCCATCAGCGCGAACATCAACACGCGCACTTCGTTACGGCCCTGCGCCAACAGCCCCGACATGACTTTGCCGGGGCCGCGATAGGTCGCAACGATATCGCTGGTGACAGCCATCAGCTGCTACGACGCTCCAACCACGAGCTGAGACGCCCGTTGATCTCTTCGCGCAGACCTTCGGCTTCAATCTCCTCAACCGCTTCGGCAAGGAAGGCGAGTGTTAAAAGGTCCGTCGCCTCGGCATGAGAAACGCCCCGCGCGCGCAGGTAGAACAGCGCTTCTTCGTCGATCGCACCCGAGGTGGAACCATGCGAACAGGCCACGTCATCGGCGTAGATCTCAAGCTCTGGCTTGGCGAGGAACTGGCTGTCTCCGTCCAGCAGCAGCGACTGGCTGATCTGGTAGCCATCAGTCTTCTGCGCGCCTTCTTTAACAAGGATTTTTCCCTGAAACACGCCCGTGGCCCCGTTGCGAAGCACCTTTTTATAGACCTGACGGCTTTCGCAGTTCACCGCGTCATGGGTAATGAACACCGTGTCGTCATGGTGAAAATCGCCATCGCCAACACAAGCGCCAGCCACATGGGCCGAGGCATCATCGCCGGTCAATTCGATCACGCATTCATTGCGCGTCATCGCGCCGTTCACGGTGACGGTAAAGCTTTTAAACAGCGACTCGGCGCCCAACCGGGTGAAAAGATGCGTCGCTGCTCGGCGTTCATGGTCGCGCCCCTGAGCACGCACATGGTGGAAACGCGCAGTGTCGGCAACGTCGACTTCCATGACGGTGTTAAAGCGTGCCGCAGCTGGGCCGTTCTCCAACAGGGTCACTTCAGCACCCGTGTCAAGCTTGACAACATGGTGCAACATCGCGTCGGAAGTCTCTGATTTATGGTGATAAACCAGATTGATCGGCTTACTCGGCTTGCCGGTCACATGGATCAGCACTCCGTCCGTCGCAAAGGCCGTGTTCAGCGCCGCGAGGGGCCGTGCGACAGGCGTTTGGCCGTTCTTTTCCAGCGCGCCATAGAGATCACGCGCCCAGTGCAAATCGGTGTTGGCAGCAGCCAGCCGTTCGATTTTAACACCTTCCAATGACAGATCGTCGGAGGCTTCCGCGTCAAAGACACCGTCGACGAAAACGATCCGCAAACGCTCGGTGTCGTCAAAGAGCGGCGCGTCACCATGATCAAAGATCGCAGCGGGCAGTGCCTCGGCTTGGGTCAGCGTGTCAGGACGCGTGAACTTCCAGTATTCATCGCGACGCTGCGGCAAGCCCATGGTGCGAACCCGTGCCAGAGCGTCTTCACGCGCCGTTTGCGCCCAGCCACCCTGTGGCATATCGAGCGATGCGATCATCGCCTCGGTTGCGGTTTCTTGCAGTTTCGCTTCGGCCATTACACCACCTCGGCGAGGATGTCGGCGTAACCGTTGTTTTCAACTTCCAGCGCCAGCTCGGGGCCACCCGTCTTGATGATGCGGCCGTCGGACATGATGTGCACGACATCTGGTGTGATGTGGTCCAGAAGACGCTGGTAGTGGGTGATGACGAGGAAACCACGACCCTCAGTGCGCAGTGCGTTCACGCCTTCGGCGACCAGTTTCATCGCGTCTACGTCAAGGCCTGAATCTGTCTCATCCAAGATGCACATCTTTGGCTCAAGCATAGCCATTTGCAGAATCTCGTTGCGCTTTTTCTCGCCACCGGAGAAGCCCATGTTCACAGGGCGCTTCAGCATATCCGCGTCGATCTTCAGATCTTTCGCCTTGGCGCGGATCACCTTGAGAAAGTCAGCAGCCGACATTTCCTCTTCGCCGCGGGCTTTGCGCTGTGCGTTCACCGCGGTGCGCAGGAAAGTCATGTTGCCGACGCCGGGGATCTCCACCGGGTACTGGAAAGCAAGGAAGAGGCCCGCCGCGGCGCGCTCTTCGGGCTCTAGATCAAGCAGATCGTTGCCTTCAAGCGTCGCGGAACCGTCGGTGACCTCATAGCCATCTTTGCCCGACAGCACATAGCTTAGCGTCGACTTGCCCGAGCCGTTCGGCCCCATGATAGCGTGCACCTTGCCGGCTTCGACTTCCAGATCGACGCCTTTGAGGATCTGCTTGTCCTCTTCTTCCAATTTTACGTGCAGGTTTTTGATGCTCAGCATTTCGGTCTCCTTCTGGCGCGCGTTCGCGCCGCAATGTCAGTTATTTCAGTGTTTGAACAGGGGCTTGCCCCTGCGTGCTAAAGTTCATGCCGCCCCCTGACGGGCGCAGAGCGCGGCGGGAAAGTGATCCACCAACGCAGTGCGACAGGCGTCGATGCCATCTTGATAGGTCAGTGCTGCGTCTGGTTTAGAGGCGCTGGCAATCTCGGTCAAAGCAATCGGTGCGCGCATAGCCCGGCCCACAGATGCCGCATAATCGTGGAACTTGAGCCGACCCTGCCCCTCGGGTGCGACCCATGTGTTGGCGACCCCATAGGCATCTGCGGTAATCAACCCATGGAGGGAAGAAGCAAAAACATGTGCGCAAGACGCGATCGCGGGACAGACAACCTCAGCCGGGCTTCGCGGATCAATCAGCACATAGGCGCTGTCTGATGCGACCAATTCCAGCAGCTTAGGGTCATCCGCCAGCGTGTGATGCGGGACGATGCCGATCTTGTCAGTGCGCGCACCTTCAGCAGGAAGCACTTCATTAACCAGCAGACCGGGATCACCGAAAGCATCGGTTTCAATTCCCAAAAGAGCCGCTGTGATAGGCCCCCGCAGCAATGCCACCTCAACGTTTTTGAGAAAACCCCGCCCGCCGGGCGGACGCAGCAACCCGCTGCCCCAGATCATCGGTTTGCCTGCTTCGCGCGGCTTGTCAAAATTACGCCGGACAAGCTGCAAAAGCGAACCAAGCGCAAAGACATCCGCGTCATCAACAGACGCATGCACCACCCGCCGCCCTGAGACATGGCTCAGGATCAGCGGGCTCAGCGCATCGCCGAAGTTCGGCTGCGCTTTCCACCAATGCAGGCGAAGAGGCGTATGCGCGGCATCAAGGCTCATTAGCCGACAGAGCCTTCCAGTGAGATCGCCACAAGTGCTTGAGCTTCCATGGCAAATTCCATCGGCAAGGCCTGCAGAACGTCCTTGCAGAAACCGTTCACGACAAGCGCCACGGCCTCTTCCTCGTCCATCCCGCGCGAGCGGCAGTAGAACATTTGGTCGTCGTCCACCTTGGAGGTTGTCGCCTCATGTTCTACCCGGCTGCTGTTATTCTTGACCTCGATATAAGGCACCGTGTGCGCCCCACATTCCGACCCGATCAGCAAGCTGTCACACTGTGTATAGTTGCGCGATTCCTTGGCCTTGGGGTGCATCGATACCAGACCACGGTAGGTGTTCTGCGCCTTGCCCGCCGAGATGCCCTTGGACACGATGCGCGACTTGGTGCGCTTGCCGAGGTGGATCATCTTGGTGCCGGTGTCGGCCTGCTGCATGTTGTTGGCGATGGCGATGGAATAGAACTCGCCTTGGCTGTCGTCGCCCCGCAGAATGCAGGACGGGTATTTCCACGTCACGGCAGAGCCGGTTTCGACCTGCGTCCACATCACCTTGGCCCGGTCGCCTCGGCAATCGGCACGCTTGGTCACGAAGTTATAGATGCCGCCCTTGCCGTTCTCATCCCCGGGATACCAGTTCTGAACGGTGGAATATTTCACCTCGGCATCTTCTTCGATGATGATTTCCACGACCGCCGCGTGCAGCTGGCTCTCATCCCGCTGCGGCGCGGTGCAACCTTCGAGGTAGCTGACATAAGAGCCCTTGTCGGCGATGATCAATGTCCGCTCAAACTGGCCAGTGTTTTCAGCGTTGATGCGGAAATAGGTCGACAGTTCCATCGGGCAGCGCACGCCCGGCGGCACATAAACGAACGACCCGTCAGAAAAGACAGCGGAGTTCAGTGTCGCATAGAAATTGTCGTTCACCGGCACGACCGAGCCAAGGTACTTGCGCACCAGCTCGGGATGCTCGCGGATCGCCTCGGAGATCGAGCAGAAGATTACGCCAGCCTTTTTCAGCTCTTCCTGAAAGGTTGTGCCGACAGAAACGGAATCGAACACCGCATCAACAGCAACCTTGCGGCCCTCGGCGGGCGCGTCTTCGGCCCCTTCGACACCGGCGAGGATCATCTGTTCCTTCAGCGGGATGCCCAGTTTCTTATAGGTGTCCAGCAATTTGGGATCGACATCATCGAGCGATTTCGGCTTCGTCGCCATGCTCTTGGGCCGGGCATAGTAATACTGCTTCTGGAAGTCGATCTCCGGGTAATCGACCATCGCCCATGTGGGCTCTTTTTTGGTCAACCAACGGTCATAGGCCGCGAGGCGCCATTCGGTCATCCACTCGGGCTCTTCGTTCTTTTCCGAGATCAGGCGCACGATATCGGGGTTCAGCCCCATGGGGGCATAATCCATCTCAATGTCTGTGGACCAACCGTATTTGTATTTGCCGCCGACTTCGCGCACGGCGTCCACGGTCTCCTGGTCGACGCCTTCCTTGACGCCATCTTTTTCTTTCAGGGTCATATTATCCAAGGTCTCGTTCCTTTCCGTGGGGGCGCTCAGGCGGCCCGCGTTTCGTGCTTTTTCATTTTTGCGGTCCAGCTTGTCGCGAACCGCAGGATATCTTCCCGGGTGGTTTGCAGGCCCAGCGACACCCGGATCGCGCTGGCGGCCTGTGTTTCATCAAAGCCCATGGCGCGCAACACAGCACTGGCGCGCACTTTGCCGCTGGAGCAGGCCGAGCCGGCCGAAATGGCAAATCCGGCAAGATCCATTTGCATCACCTGCGTCTCACCCTTCCAGCCCGGCGTGACGATGCAGGAGGTGTTGGGCAAACGCGGCGCATCTTTTCCTACAAAAATAGTCAGCTTTGAGGCATCTGCAAGGGTTGCTTCCAGCAAATCGCGCAGTTCGGCTACTTCTTTCCAACGCCCTGCAGCCACATCCGCCGCAGCTGCTTCTGCCGCTGCGCCAAACCCCGCGATGCCAGGGATGTTCTCCGTCCCAGAGCGGCGTCCCATTTCCTGTCCGCCTCCGCGCAGTTGAGCGGCGACATCGATGCCCCGCTTTACGATCAGCGCGCCAACACCCTTTGGCCCGCCGAGTTTATGCGCCGAGACAAGAATGAAATCCGCGCCTGATGTTGCCATTCTGAATGAGGTCTTACCAAGTGCCTGCACAGCATCGACCAACACGAAGGGAGACTTCTCCATCGCCCAACAGTGCTGCGCCAGTGGCATGGTCTGCTGGAGCACACCGGTTTCGCTATTGGCCGCTTGCAGAGAGACCAAATCGGCCCCTTCCGCAGGGCTCAAATTCCCATCCCAAATACCCTGAGCATCAACGCCCAGCCGACCCGCCTGCCCCCAAGACAGGACCGCATCATGCTCCACTGCCGAGGTGACAACCCGTGCGCCCAGAGAAGCGGCAAGTGCTGCTGCCTCTGTAGCGCCAGAGGTAAAGATAACGTCGACTGGATCACAACCGACCAACCCCGCCACCTGCGCCCGGGCACGCTCAACCACCGCCTTCGCCGCGCGCCCTTCGGCATGCACCGAAGACGGGTTACCGGGCAAATCCATCGCCGCGATCATCGCCGCGCGCGCCTCCACGCGCAGCGGCGTGGTCGCGTTATGGTCGAGATAAGTTCTCACGGCTCGTCCACCACGGCAAAAAGGTTGGGCACCGCAGGGCATGGGACCAATTCGTTGTCCACCACATCCGACAGCCGTGTCTGGTGCAAAAAGACGTAGACATGCGCACTCAGCCCCTGCCACAGCCGGTTGGTCAGCGATTGCGCACGGCTGCCCGAGAGCCCGCCGGAAGCGCCCGCGCCCTTGTGCATCGCATCAACCGTCTCATCTACCGCCGCCAGCACATCGACCACGCGAATATCGGTCGCAGGCCGTGCCAGTCGATAGCCGCCGCCCGGCCCGCGGACAGACGCCACCAGCTCAGCGCGACGAAGCTTAACGAACAACTGCTCCAGATAGGGCAACGACACCGACTGCCGCTCGGCAATGTCGCCAAGCGACACGAGCGAGCCTTCGGGCTGCAGGGCAATATCGGCCAAAGCGACCATCGCGTAGCGCCCTTTGGTGGATAGCTTCATCGTCTTACCCTCACTCGCCACGCCATTTGATTGACGCGGGCGGCTTAAATGCCTAAGTCCAAATACTGATCCACGCGAGACTGCGCGGAACCAGATTAGAACCGTTCTAAGGTGGCCTAGCGAATTCGTCAACTATTCGCAGTGATCTTTGAACCCCCAGACAGGGACACCCATGCCCGAGGTTATTTTTCCCGGACCCGAAGGCCGCCTTGAAGGCCGCTACCACCCACAAAAAGAACGTGACGCCCCGATTGCCATCGTGCTGCATCCGCATCCGCAGTTCGGCGGGACGATGAATCACAAGGTTGTCTATAACCTGCACTATGCGTTCTACAACATGGGTTTCACCGTGTTGCGCTTTAACTTCCGTGGCGTTGGTCGCAGCCAAGGCGAATACGACCAAGGCATTGGCGAATTGTCCGATGCGGCCTCGGCGCTCGACTACCTTCAGTCGATGAACAACAACTCCAAGCATTGCTGGGTTGCTGGTTTTTCCTTTGGCGCGTGGATCGGCATGCAACTGCTGATGCGTCGGCCTGAGATCACCGGCTTCATTTCGGTCTCGCCGCCCGCGAATATGTACGACTTTTCGTTCCTTGCGCCCTGCCCGGCCTCTGGTCTGGTTATTAACGGCACCGCCGACCGCGTGGCACCGCCTGCTGACACCACCAATTTGGTCGGCAAGCTGCATGAGCAAAAGGGCATCACGATCACCCATCAGGAGATCGAAGGCGCCGGGCACTTCTTTGAAGAGCCGCATATGGACACGTTGATCACCTCGACCAGCGACTATGTGAAACGCCGTCTGACGGAATCCACGCGCTGATGGCGGATGCAGTCGTTCTCGAACTGGCCAACAAGCTTGCCGAGGAGTGCCTCGCCGTGCAGGCTGAGACCGGTGAAGAACGGCTGTTTATGGAAGTTGGCGAGGTGCTTGGCGCCTCGTCACAAACACTTGAAGAAGCCTTTTTGACGGCGATCCGTACGCGGATGGCCAATGATAAGGCCCGCGTCTTTCTTGCCTGCAAACTGCGCGCGCATCGCGGCAAAGCAGGCGCATGACCGCACGGCTTGACCAGCAGATCGCCTTTCTGAACGAGGCCGATAAGCTCAAGACCATTCTGCGCGGCACCACCCTGTGCGATGCAAGTCGCGCTGAAAACTCCGCCGAACACTCATGGCACCTGACACTCTACGCGCTGGTGCTGGCCGATCAGGCCGGGCCGGAGGTGGACATCAACCGCGTCATCAAGATGCTGATTCTGCACGATCTTGTCGAGATTGACGCGGGCGATAATCCGATCTTTGGCGACTATGACGCTGCCGATATGGAAGCGCAGGAACAAATCGCTGCGACCCGTATCTTTGGCTTGCTGCCTGACGATCTGCGCAATGACCTTCGCAGCATCTGGGAAGAGTTCGAGGCTGCCGAGAGCCCCGCAGCGCGTTTTGCCAAATCGCTGGACCGTTTCCAGCCGCCCATGCAGAACCTCGCCTCCGGCGGTGGCAGCTGGACAGAATACAAGGTTTCTGAAGCGCAGATCGAAGAGAAGGTCGGCCGCAAGATCGCCGTCGGCGCCCCGGCCCTTTGGTCCTATGCCCGGACCCGGATCAGTGCGTTTTTCGCCGGGGTCGGCGCCTAAGCGCGGCCCTTCGGCATACCGTGGTATACCATCTTCCTCTTTGGCCCCGAGTAGGCTAGAGCATGCGCATAGGCACCCCTCAAAACAAAGGAATTCGTCATGTCGAAGATTAAGGTAGAGAACCCCATCGTCGAACTAGACGGCGATGAAATGACCCGCATTATCTGGGATTTTATCAAGAAAAAGCTAATCCTGCCCTATCTCGACGTGGACCTGAAATATTACGATCTTGGCATGGAAGTCCGAGACGAGACCGGCGATCAGATCACCGTTGACGCCGCCCATGCGATCCAAAAATACGGCGTGGGTGTGAAATGCGCGACCATCACGCCTGACGAGGCCCGCGTCGAAGAGTTCGGCCTCAAGCGCATGTACCGCAGCCCCAATGGCACGATCCGTAACATCCTTGGCGGTGTGATCTTCCGCGAGCCGATCATTTGCAAAAACGTGCCGCGCCTTGTGCCGGGTTGGACCCAGCCGATCGTCGTGGGCCGCCATGCCTTTGGCGACCAATATCGCGCCACCGACTTCCGCTTTCCGGGCAAGGGCAAGCTAACGATCAAGTTCGTCGGCGAAGATGGCGAGACCATCGAGAAAGAGGTCTTCGACGCGCCCTCCGCCGGGGTGACTATGGCGATGTACAACCTCGATGATTCGATCCGCGATTTTGCGCGGGCGTCGATGAACTACGGGTTGAACCGGGGCTGGCCCGTCTATCTGTCGACCAAGAACACCATTTTGAAAGCCTATGACGGTCGGTTTAAGGACATTTTTGAAGAAATCTTCGAAGCTGAGTTCGCCGAGGACTTCAAGAAGAAAGGCATCTGGTACGAGCACCGCCTAATCGACGACATGGTCGCGGCAGCGATGAAGTGGTCGGGCGGCTATGTCTGGGCTTGTAAAAATTACGACGGCGATGTGCAGTCCGATACTGTGGCACAGGGCTTTGGCTCGCTCGGGTTGATGACCAGCCAATTGATGACCCCCGACGGCAAGATCGTCGAGGCCGAAGCCGCCCACGGGACCGTAACGCGCCACTTCCGCCAGCACCAGAAGGGCGAGGAAACCTCAACCAACTCGATCGCGTCGATCTACGCATGGACTGGCGGGTTGAAGCACCGTGGCAAGCTGGACGAGAACACGGCGCTGATCAACTTTGCGGAAACGCTGGAAAAGGTCGTGGTAGACACGGTGGAATCGGGTCAAATGACCAAAGACCTCGCGCTGTTGGTTGGGCCGGACCAAAGCTGGCTCACCACCATGGGCTTCTTGGAAAAGGTCGATGAGAACCTGAACAAGGCACTGGCGGGCTGAGCCGGTCGGATGCTGAGATGACAAGGGGCCGCAGGGATGCGGCCCTTTTTCTTGGGCGCTTCCGCCCTCGGGGTATGCGAACTGGTAGGGCGGGTGTGACCTTAAGAAGGTGCGTCAAAGCTGAATCATAAAGTGGGATGAGGTCACCGAGCATCGCCAACCCGCGGGCAGTCGCTAGCCTTCATCGCCGATTGGGACAGGATGTTGAATGCAGGCCTGCAAACCGGCGTCCCCTCTCACTGACCCCGGTTATGGGTCCGCGCGTAAAGCTTCGCGATGATTCCGCTTGCCGTCTTTTCGAACAAACAAGGGATCAGCGCATGCACCAAAGCCGCCCCTGCCGCTGCAAACAGCAGACCGGAAAATTTCAACGCAAATGCCATATGTTCAAAAAATGTCTCGTCCACTTTGGCGGGGTGGTCGAAAAAGATGCGTGCGATCATGGGAAACTCCTGAAATTGGCTTGTCGCCAGCATAGACCAGCCGCCCTGTGACGTTTTCTCAAATCATTGCGCTGTTTTTCTTGTCTGTGGGAAGATTTCCCGCCAAATTGCCTGAATGACAACACTTGATGAAATTGACCGTCGCATTCTGACCGAACTGCAACGTGATGCGGCCCAATCACTCGAAGCGCTTGGTGCTGCGGTGAACCTATCCCGCAACGCCTGCTGGCGCCGTATTCGTACGTTGGAAAAGGCAGGCATCATCAAAAGCCGCGTAACGCTCTTGGATGCTGCGAAACTTGGCCTTGGCCTGAGTGTCTTTATTCAAGTGCGCACCAATGCCCATGCGCCCGACTGGCTAGAACAATTTTCCAAGGCCACCCGATCAATGCCTGAAATCCTCGGCGTGTACCGCATGACCGGTGATCTGGACTATTTGATCCGCGCGCGGGTTGCGGATATGGCGGGATACGATCAACTGTACCAAGATCTCATACGCAAAGTGCCGCTATCGGATGTCTCGGCCAGTTTTGTCATGGAAGAGATTAAAGAAACCACGCAACTACCCCTCTGAATAAGGCGTCACCTCATGCATTACCTGTGGCTGTTCATCGCAATTGTTGCGGAAACCATCGGCACGACCGCCCTGCAGGCTTCGCAGCAGTTTACCCGCCTTTGGCCATCGGTGGCGGTGGTGGTGTTCTACCTTGTGTCGTTTTACTTCATGGCGCTGGCGCTCAAGGTCATGCCCGTTGGGATCGTCTATGCCATTTGGTCGGGCCTCGGCATCGTGTGCATCGCCGCGATTGGCTATCTGCTCTTTGATCAACGGCTTGATGGTCCGGCCCTGCTGGGCCTTAGCTTTATCATCGCTGGTATTCTGGTAATTCATCTCTTTTCCGGCACCACCACCCATTAAAGTGGCAGGTGCGCAGCGACGGACCGCGCAAGCGGCGACCATCGGGCATTAGGGCTAGCAATTGCAGCCGTGGCGCGGTATGGGCGGCGCAATTATTCGCGCAGCCCGAGGCTGGCGCGCCACTCCCCTATCCAAAGGCTGACTTAATGGACCTGCGCAACATCGCAATTATCGCACACGTCGACCACGGCAAAACGACGCTGGTGGACGAGCTTCTGAAACAATCCGGCACCTACCGTGAAAACCAGGCCACGACTGAGCGTGCCATGGACAGCAACGATCTGGAGCGCGAGCGCGGTATCACAATCTTCGCCAAGCCGACCTCGGTCGTCTGGAACAACACCCGCATTAACATCGTCGACACCCCCGGCCACGCCGACTTCGGCGGCGAGGTTGAGCGTATCCTGTCGATGGTCGACGGTGTGGTCCTATTGGTAGACGCCGCTGAAGGCCCGATGCCGCAGACCAAATTCGTGACTTCCAAAGCGCTGAAGCTGGGCCTGCGCCCGATCGTTGTGCTGAACAAAGTCGACAAAACCGACGCAGAGCCCGACCGCGCGCTCGACGAATGCTTTGACCTCTTCGCCAGCCTCGACGCCACGGACGAGCAGCTTGAATTCCCGCATATGTATGCCTCCGGTCGCTCCGGCTGGGCCGATTTGGAACTCGACGGTCCGCGCAAAGACCTCACGGCTCTGTTCGACCTGATCCTAACGCATGTTCCCGCGCCCAAGCAGATCGAAAACGCAGACAAGCCCTTCACCATGTTGGCCACCACGCTCGGCGGCGATCCCTTCTTGGGCCGTCTGCTGACCGGTCGCGTGGAAACCGGCACGCTGAAGGCAGGCCAGACGATCAAGGCGATGTCGCGCGATGGCACGCTGATCGAGAACTTCCGCTGCACTAAAATCCTCGCCTTCCGCGGCTTGGACCAAACCGCCATCGAATTGGCCGAAGCGGGTGACATCGTCTCCATCGCTGGCATGACCAAGGCGACCGTGGCCGACACGTTGGCCGATGCATCGGTCAGCGAAGCGATCCCTGCCCAGCCGATTGACCCGCCCACCATCACCGTGACCTTCGGCATCAACGACAGCCCGCTGGCGGGCCGTGACGGCAAGAAAGTTCAATCCCGCGTCATCCGCGAGCGCCTGATGAAAGAAGCCGAATCCAACGTCGCGATCAAAATCTCCGACACGCCGGGCGGCGACGCCTTTGAAGTTGCCGGTCGTGGCGAATTGCAGATGGGCGTTCTGATCGAGAACATGCGCCGCGAGGGTTTTGAGCTTTCGATCTCCCGCCCGCAGGTTCTGTTCCAAGAGATCGACGGCGTCCGCCATGAGCCCATCGAAGAAGCCACCATCGACGTGGATGACGAATACTCTGGCGCCGTGATCGAAAAGATCACCGGCATCCGTAAAGGCGAGTTGGTCGAGATGAAACCCGCTGGCGCCGGTAAGACCCGGATCATCGCCCATGTGCCATCGCGCGGGCTGATCGGCTATCACGGTGAATTCCTGACCGACACGCGCGGCACAGGCGTCATCAACCGCGTCTTCCACTCTTGGGCGCCGCACAAAGGCCCAATCCCGGGCCGCCGCGCTGGCGTTCTGATCTCCATGGAAAACGGCACTTCGGTCGCCTTCGCTCTGTGGAACCTCGAAGAGCGCGGCAAGATGATGATCGGCGCACAGGCTGACGTCTATACCGGCATGATCATCGGCGAGCATTCCCGTGAGAATGACCTCGAAGTGAACCCGCTGAAGGGCAAGAAGCTGACCAACGTCCGCGCCTCGGGCACCGACGAAGCGGTCCGCCTGACCACGCCGATCACGCTGAGCCTCGAAGAAGCCATTGCCTATATCGACGATGATGAGTTGGTCGAAGTGACGCCCAACGCGATCCGTCTGCGCAAGCGTTTCCTTGACCCGCATGAGCGTAAGCGCATGGCCAAAGCTGGCTAAGAGCGAGCGTTCATTACGAAAAACGGCAGCGCATCCGAACGATGC